>NZ_LSIF01000086.1 GCF_001556105.1 Pseudoxanthomonas mexicana
CCATGCGGAACAAAGTCTCTACTTTACGTTGGCCCAGTTCTCTGGGGGTGGGTCATAGGCGCTGATGTGGCGCCCTGATTGGTCGGTAGACATTGTTGGCTCCCAGGCGTCACGCCCTGAGGGCAGGCTGTCTGCGCGAAAGCAGAAGCACTACCCGCAGCCAAAGCAACGCCAGCCATCAAGATCGGGGAGTGACATGCGCGACGACCGATCATGTTCCGCTGTAGTTGACCAATACTGGATGGGAACAGTTCGAGTAATTTACCTTGCAGACTCTGGCATTCAGTGCGACGCGCTTCGGAAGTGCAAGACTGGAGGCCTCCTCGACATCCCGGCCATTCTGATGGTAAGCAATAGACTTGCCTACGGCATCGATGGGCTCTGCCACGACCGCACAGCTATTCTTGTACTCGTAGGCCGGCTTGAAGTTGATCCCACCCATCGCGACGCATTTTCTCTTCGCTTCGCGTCGTGCCGCTGCCTTGGTCAACTGGCCTGCCGACGTACCGACGTATCCGTTCTCTTCGTCTTCTGCCATGGGGCCCCAGGTGTTTCGCCAGTGGAGCGGTGGCGCTGCTTGTTCTCCCGACACACCAGTTGGGAGGCATTGCGAGCTCCCCGGTTTCACGCCTTGCGGGCATGCAGTCTGGGCACTCGCCATCGCGCTCAAGCTCCCGCATAGCGATAGAAGGAAGATCATGAACTTCATCTCCATGGCGGCTTAATCAAATATTGGGAATTGATCGGCTCCATATCCTTACTTCCGCAGGATCGGCGCGGTGCAATTAGAATAGATGACGCGGCAATCGTGTCCGCCGTTCCCATTTCTGCATTGGGGAATCACCAGGCGGGTTGCCTCTTCTACCGTAGGTCCGTTCTGATAGTACCCATGCATAAATTCCAAAAGTGCAATCGGCTCTGCAACTACCGCGCACGTATTCTTGTAGGAATACACAGCCTTGCAGCCCTCGCCCCCCATCGCCTCGCACTTCCTCACTGCCGCTCGCTGCGCAGCACCACGCGACAGCTCACCACTCGAGGTTCCCACGATCGACGACCTCTGATCTTCGGCCATCGCCCCCCATGTAAGCACCCAGCGGGGTGCGCGTGCAGGAGGCGCGACGGCACCACCGGTAGGTAAACATTGGGAGCTTCCTGGCGTCACACCCTGAGGACATGCCATCTGAGCTGATGCGTGACCGCTGGAAACAAGCAGCCCCGCGACAAGTGTCGTGACAAAAATCGTTGCGCGCATCTAACCTGCGCTCCTATGAGTTCCGTTCGGCACGCCGGCCTGAACGGTAGCTCTGGCATCCGCTTGGCCGGTAGCAGGCTGGCTTGGAACCGGGGTGTAGCCAGAGCCGGTCGGCTGCATCGCCTGCCCCTGCCCGAACGCGTTGTACGCCATGAACTGACCGACAGTGCCCTGGAAGAACGCAGCAGCCATCGGCGGCACCGTGACCAGAAAGAGGGTCATCAACAGACCCAGGCCACCCTGCTGCATGGCCATGCTGCTGACACCCTGCGGCGAGGTGTTGGCCGCGAGCGTCGCCACGTACTGGGCGACATAGGCGACGGCGACCACGCCGAGCAATTTCGAGATCATCGACACCGTGAAGCTCAGTACCGCGAGCGAGAACATGGTGCCGATGCCGTACCACACCCACTTCTGGAACATGCTCTTGGTCTGTTCGAATCCCAGGGTCAGGATGAAGAACGGACCCAGGCCGATGAAGAGCGCCATGGCCATCTTGTACATCAGCAGAATTGCACCGCCCATCAGCGAAGGCCCGGCAACCCCGACGCCGGTGAACCACATGGTCCGGGTCTTGGCGGCCTGCAGTGTTTCGTCGAAGCTGGTGTAGAGCGCGTCGATCGCGACCATTGCAACTTCCATCGTCTGAAGGTTGTCGTCGATCGAATCCTCAGGCCCTTCGTCCTCGCCGGTCACCAGCTCGTTGATGGTGCGCGGCATGTCGTCGGTCAGCAGTTGGTGGATGTTGCTACTTCCCAGCGCGAACGTGGTCGCGACGGTGATGATCATCACCCACTTCAACGACTTGACCACCAGCTCCATCATGAACTGCCGGGACTGGCCGGTGACGATGCGGTACCCCTGCAGCAGCACCCAGAGCGTCAGCAGGACGAACGCGATGCCGCCCACCCACTCGGCCATCGCGCCAAGCAGGTTGTCGCGGAACACGTTGATCTCCTCGTCGACCCAATCGAAGATCAGCCTGAAGAACGCCCAGCGCTCGACGGCGCCGATCGCTGCTTCCATTCCGCGCAGCAGGAAGGCAAGTCCGTTATCCAATGATGGCAAATGCACCATGCTTCATTCCTTCGTGTGGCGGCGATGCGTCCTGCTTCGCCGCCCGTGTTCCGGATCAGATCAGTTGCGGCGCCTGGATTGCGCTGCATCCAGCGCGATCTTCAGCGTACCGATACCCACGGCACCCCCGATGATGCCGCCCAGGCCGCCACCGGGACCTCCCGATGCGTTGCCCTTGCCGTCCAGCGCCTGCTGGGAAAGCGTCTTGCTCGCTTCCTGCAGGTAGCCGATGCGGGCGATATACGCGTCCATGTAAGTCTGCTGCTGCTGGCGATCGATCTCCATCTGCGACATCAGCAGCAGGATGCGGTTCGTGTTGTCCTGCAGCTTGCCGACCTCGTGGCTGCGGATGCCACCGCGCTGGCGCTTGAGATCATCCAGGTAGCGCTGGCGCTGCGTGGTCACCTCGTACATCTTCAGCGAGTAGTTGTACTTCGCAAGCTCCGTGTCCACGATCTCGCGGCACAGCTGGTACTGCTGCTGGGCGATGCCGCTGCTGGCCTGCTTGCAGCGGTTGTCGGCATTCATGTTGACGCCGCTCCGGGTCGGCTGCGCGTGCTGCAGCTTTTCCTCCGGCTCGGGCGCGGCCTTGCTGTCGTCGTTGTTGCCGTTGAACGATTCGAAGACCTGCTGCTGATACAACTCGCGAAGGTTGCCGTTGACCGTGCCATTGCCGGTCCCGTTGGCGCTGGTCGTGCCGATACGGCCGTTCATGTCCTGGAGCTTGGTGTTGGCCGCGTTGTCGACCACCCGCCATTGCGCGTGTGCGATGGACGCGGCGCCCATCCCCACCACAAGGAAGGCGATGGCGATATGGCGTGTGGTGAGGTGCAATGTCAGCGGGTTCATGATGGTGTCCTCTTCGATCCGTTCAGCGCTGAATACTGGAGTAGGCGGGCCGTGTGGAGCGCGGGCCGGTGGAACGGTCTTCCGGAGTGGATGACGACGCGCCGGATGTTTCCCTTCGGCTTCGCGAGCCCTTCCGCTCCTGCTGGAAACGCGGCAGCCACTGCTCGGGCAGCAGGTCGGCCTTGTCGATGCCGAGGCGCAGCGCCTCGTCGTCGACGATCCTGTGCATGATCTCGATGTTGTCGGTGCTGGCCGAGATCACCGCCAGCGCGTCGTCCATCCCGCGCAGGTTGAGCTGGCAGACCGTCGACGCGTGACCCTGCTTGACCAGGAAGCAACGCGAACGCTCGTCCAGGCTCTTGATCACCTGGAACTCCGCATCGGTCAGCTTCAGGCCGTCGATGTAGTCTTCGCGCGCCGCATTCGGATTGGGCAGCAGGATCAGCGTGGCCGTCTGTTCGATGAGCGCGGCTGAGATGTCGCTGGCCAGCGCATCCTCCGGGCTCTGCGTGGCGAAGATGCCCAGGCCGTTCTGCTTCCGGATCGTCTTCTGCTTGTTCTTCGCGAAGTCCTTCAGCGCACCGCCGCCGTCGAGGATCTTCCAGAACTCGTCCATCACGTAGATCAGCGGCCGGCCGTCGATGAGCTCCTCCAGCCGGTGCAGCAGATAGTTGATCACCGGCACACGGATCTCCGCGTTCTCGATGACGTCGGTGTAGTCAAAGCCGATGATGCTGGCGCGGCTCAGGTCGATGGTGTCCACGGGATTGTCGAAGACCCAGCCCAGCACATTCCCGGCCGTCCACTTGCGCAGGCGTGCGTACAGGCCGTCGTCGCCCATGTTGGGCAGGCTCTTCTGGAAATTGGTCATCGACCGCAAATGGAGTGGCATGTCCAGCATCGCCTCCACCGCACGGAACACATCCTCGTCCTCGCGCGCGGTGTAGTGGGTCTTGCCCGCCAGGACCTTGACCAGCCCGGCGAGGAACTGCACGTTGGCGTCGGTGCGCTCGCACTGGAACGGATTGAACCCGGTCGGCTGCCCGTTCTCCAGTGCCAGGTAATTGCCACCGCAGGCGCGCACGAATATCTCCGCGCCGCGGTCCTTGTCGAAGAAGAAGATCGTCGGCACGGGATCGAACTTCTGCACCTGGCTGAGCAGGAAGTTGATCAGCGCCGTCTTGCCCGTACCCGACTTGCCGATGACCATCGTGTTGGCAATGGCCTTCTCGCCGAGCGAGTTCTCCGCCGGATGGGTGGCGTGGAAGTTGAAGTAGTACGGCTGCCCGTTGGTGGTCTGCAGCACGGTCACGCTGTCGCCCCACGGATTGTTGTCGCGCTTTCCGGTGGCGAAATTGTGCAATGGCGATAGGCCTAAGAAATTCAGTGAACTGACGTTGGCCAGACGGGTGCGGTAACGCCAGTTGCCCGGCAGCTGCGAATAGAACGACGAACAGACGGCCAGGTCTTCCTTCGCCGAGACAAAGCCGGCGTTGGACAGTTCCGCACGTGCGACGGCCACATTCTGCGAGAGGCGCTGTTGGTCTTCCGCGTATAGCACCATGATGAAGTGGTACTCGCCGAGGACGAAGTTGCCCGAGGCGACCTGGTCCATGGCGTGGTCCAGTTCCACGATCTGGCTGACTGCCTTGTCGCCGGACGAAATCATCATGCCCTTGGTACGGTCCAGTACCTTCAAGGCATCCTGGCGTCCCATCGGGCTGAACGAGTGGGTGATGACGTACTCGAAGTCCAGATACTTCAAGCCATTGAGGATGCCGGGCCAGGTGCCATCGGTGTATTCCTTGATATTGAGGATGGCACCGAAGTGGTTCTTTCCGTCCGGCGCGCTCACCGCGAAGTCGCCCGTCTTCGATGAGAACATGTGACGGCTGACGGCCAGGTAGTCGTACAGCGGCGCGTTCAACACCGGCACCGGCTCCGAGATGCGGTTGAGCACGAAGCCGAAGAACTCCAGCGTCTCGGAGAACACGCCCCCCGCATCGGACTCGTACATGCCCAACCGGATCGGCGCATAGTCCTTCAGTACCGCCTCGACGTTGCCGGCGAGCTCCATCAGCTTGCCTACCGCCTGCTCCTGTTCGGCCTGCAGGCGCGGCACGCTGGCTGACTTCTCGACGAACTTCTTTCCCAGCACGATGGGTCGGTAGATCATCGTGAGGTACAGCTCATTCTGCATGATCTTCTGCGCCGACAACGCGTCGAGGTATCCGTCCGACAATTCCTGGTTGAATGCCTGTCCGAAGCGCGCACCGGAGCGCACGCGTCCGCGTCGCCGCAGGTCGTGCACCCAGAACGCGACGTTCACGAAGTCGGGGGCGCGCAGGGTCTGCAGCATGCGGTTGAACGTGTTGTGGCGGTGCTCCAGTTCCCACTCCTCGCGCCCCACGAACGGGAGCCCGTCCAGCCGCCATGTCAGCAGGAAATCGCCGCCCGTCGTCTTGACCACGTGCGGCGACACATGGGCGGACAGCGGAACGAACTCGGCGATGGACGGGTCGGGCGCGAGCATGGGATCAGTCCGGAATCGATTCGTCGAAACGCTTGCGGTAGGTATTGGGCGTGAACACCCACATGCCTTCGTGGTGGCGGAGGTTCCGGACCTTGGTCCGGAACTGCCACCGCAAGCCGAGCAGCCGGAAGATCATTTCGTCGCGGCGTGCCATCTGCCGCATGATGAAGATGACCAGCGGCAGCAAGGCCAGGAAGAACATGTTGAAGTAGAACGTGAGCAGCAGGCAGCCGCCCGCCCCGATCGTGAAGGGCACGTAGGGCACCCCCATGAACATGGGCGGGCGCGTGCAACCCCTGAACAGCACGTTCCTATGCATACTGCGTCAGCATCTGGCCCACGACCATCGTGGTTGAGGTGACATCTGCCGGCAGCAGCATCTTGGCGATCTGCGCGGCAGCGCCGATCAGGAAGCCACCGATCAGCACCGGCGCCACATCGCCCACGCGCTTGTGGTTGAACGCGATCTGGTAGCCCGCGAAGATCACCGCGATGGTCACGATGGCAATCGACGCCACGTTCAACAGCGAGTTGATGTTGGTGAAGAAGCTGGTGACGCGCCCCTGCGCGCCGGTAACGTCCTGGGCGAACGCCAGTTCGGGGAAAGCCAGCGCGATGGCGGCGGCGACCGCCATGACGAAGGCACCGGATGCCTGCTTTGCTTGGATAACCTGGATGTTGTTCATAGTGGACCCCAAATGGTGGTTGCAACGGTGTGTGGCACTTTCGCGTGCCGATGGGCCATCCCTGGCGGGTTCTGCTAGAAGACGAAAGCGTCGTCCCTCCCGGATGCCTGCACGGCCTGTGGCGCCTGCGGCGCCTCGGCGGTGTTCTGGTAGTAGGCCTGCACGAGAACCGGCGCCTCGGCGGAGGCCTGGGCGGTGGCCGTCGCCGCGGCCGCAATCGGCGACCTCGCCACCGCGGGTGCGACGGCCGCGGGCGCTTGCGGCACTCCAGCCGACGCAGCGACGCGGCGCTGCACGTCCGGGCGATCGCCCTGCGCTTCCTCGATGCGTCGCGCCACGCGCGACGATGTCGCGGCCGCCCGCGACCCGATTCGCGCCGGAGTGCTCGCGGTCCGGCGGTCGATCACGGGAATGGCCGCCGTGCTGCCTTCGCCCGCCTGCCGCTGCCAGGACGCGAACACCTTCTGCACATAGCCGTGCCGGTAGCCGGTGGTGAAGTTGCCGGAGTAGTAGCAGCTGAACGCCTTGCCCCAGTCGCTGCCGGAGCGCGAATAGCACTCGGCGAGGATGCGCGAACCGGCCTGCAGGTTGGGGCAGACGTCGAATGCCTTCTTGTAGCTGTGCAGACCTTGCCGCGCGAGGTTGTACCGGTTGACCTGGGCCAGTCCCAGCGAGAAGTTGTAGCCACGGTCTTCCAGCATGCGGGCCGTTGATACCGCCTCGTCAAGGTTGCGCGGCTGTCGCGCGAGCCGCCCTCCCACCACGCCGATCGCGTAGGGATTGAACGACGATTCGACTTTCACGACGTGCTCCATCACCGTCGGCGGAACCGCCAGTCCGGTGCATCCCATCAGTTCCATGCCCGGCAACATCAGCGGTTCCTCCTCGTCCGGCCACAGGTGATGCAGGCGTCCGTACGCTTTTCCCCTGCCGTTGTTTCCATCGATGTGCGTGGGAGCTTCATACGCGTCCTTCAGGAGCCCAGCGCACGGGCGGGATCGAAATCGATGCCGGTGATGTAGCGGCGTCCGGCGTGCGCCTTGATGTGCACAACGATGTCGATGGTCATCTTCAGCAAGCGCTTGATGACATCGAACTCCAGTCCGGCGCCTTCGGCCGAGGCCTTCACCATCAGCGCAAGCTGGTCCCACGTCTGCGCCGTGCTGCCTGCATGGCAGCTGGTGATGGAGCCCGGATGGCCGGATGCGCAGTTGCGGATGAAGTAGAACGATTCGTCGCCACGCAGCTCGGCCAGGATGATGCGGTCCGGCTTCATGCGCAGGCAGGCCTCCATGCAGTTCTTGGCGGTGACGTTGCTGGCGCTCTGCCCGCCCTTGGAGTACAGCAGGTGCACGACGTTGGGCTGCCGGATGAACAGCTCGCGCGCGTCCTCAATCGTCACCAGGCGCTCCTGGTCGGGGATGTGGTTGACCAGGGACTTCATGAAAGTGGTCTTGCCACTGCCGGTCGCACCTGCCACCACGATGTTCTTGTGGTACTGCACGGCCTTGCGGAAGAACTCGGCGTAGTTGCGCCTGCGGCGCAGTTCCAGCAGTTCCTGGTCGTGGTCGCCGAGGATCTGCTGCTGCTCGAGGATTTCGTCGAAGAAGCCATCCTGCTCGTATTGCTCCAGCGTCTTGCTGAATTTCGCCGGCAGGCGGATGGTGATCGACACCTTGCCAGCGTCGCAGGCCGGAGGGATCACGAACTGGGCGCGCTGACCGGTCGGAAAGGTCAGCGAGACCATCGGGTCGATGTCGGTGATGCGCTGGCCAGTGTTGCTTTCGTTGACGACGGAGGTGCAGAACTGGCGGGCGCGCTCGAAGGTCAGTGTCGGCACGTCCGCCTTCAGCCAGCCCGCGCGCGCCGTCTCGAGGTAGAGCTCGCCCGGACGGTTGATGCAGATCTCGGTGACGTCCGAGGAGTGCATGTGCTCGCCGATCCCGAGCACCTGGTACTGGTAGTCCAGGAACTCGTTGGAGACGCGGGCAAGTGGCTCGTTCTGCGTATCCATGACTGCAGGCCCGTCAGCGCATCACCGCGGCGAAATCAACATCGCGCGCCACGTAGACGTTGACGATGGTGCCCTGGTTGATCGTCACCGTGGGTGGCCGCGCCATGTTGCGGTCCAGTGCCATGTTGGCCAGGCGCTCCATGGTCCTGGCGGTGTTGCTCTGGTAGGGGTTCTGGACGACGGCGCCGCTGACGATCGAGGTCTCCTGCGGACCGTGCTTGGCGCCGGCGTACTTGAAGGCATCGCTGAGCATGCTGATCAGCAGCGCGGACGAGATGCGCTGCGCCCAGTGTGCGGAGTAATGGCCCGGATTGCCGGCCGCGCCCAGCATGTCGGTGCCGGGGCTGCGCATGTTGACGTCCATTCCGGTGGGGGTGGTGATGCGGTCCCACACGATCGCGGCACGCTCGCCGATGATGGCTTCGGAGGTGTAGCTGCCCATCACTTTCGAGCCGCGCGGCAGCAGCAGGCGCTTGCCGTTGACGGAGTACACCGGCTCGGTGACGACGCAGGAGGTGTAACCCGGCACGTCGGTGATCACGCGTGATTCGAGCACGCAGCGGATGTAGGTCCCGCGCAGCAGCAGGGTGTTGGGGTTGTAGAGCGGCTTCGCGCTGGTCATGCCATCCGGCGCCTCGCGCGGGATCGCGGGCCCCTGCCCCGGCTGTCCGGCCAGCATCGCGGCGTACTCGGCCATGCCCGGCTCCTGCGGTGGAGCGGCGGCATCCCGTCCGCCTTCGCCGAACGTGCTGGCCATATCGAGCATGCGCCGCTCGCGCAGCGTGGGCTCCTGTCGTCCCGGCATGCCGGATGGCATGGCCATCATCGAGGCTGTCGATGGGCCTGTATCATCCATCACCGGCAACGGCGGCAGGTCCGGTTCGACCGCGACCGGCATCGCCTCTGGCGGCAGTTCGGGCAGATCGCGCGGCGCGGCGGGGATCACTACCTGTTCGCCCTTCGCTGGCAGTGGTTCGCGGTCGCCCTTCGAGGACAGCCCGCCGCCGAATATCCAGAACACCACGAGCAACATCAGCATGATGATGCCGGCGAGGAACAGCAGCGCCTTGCGGTTGAGCCGCTGCACGTCCGCAGAGCGCAGGTAGGGCGCGTTCGCGTCCAGGTCGGGCTCCAGCGCCGGGCGCGCGGTCTGGTACGGACTCTGCGGAGCCACGCGCTCGGGGCCCATGTCCGGATGATCGTTCGGCGTCTGGTTCATTGCTCCGGGCTCCTGCGCAGGCCCACCACGTTGTCGCCGTGGCGGATGACCAAGTAGGGATACGTGCCGTGCACGACGATGGTGTCGTCCTGCACGGTCGAGTTGACGACGAACTCATCGCCTTCCTCGCTCTCCCGTGCGAACACCACCGGGAAGTTGCCGCTGGGGAAGCGTGTGCGGTCGCCCATCCGGATGTAGGTGAAGCGGCGATCGTCGTAGACCGTCGTCGGCACCAGCCAGGCGGGACCGCGCTTGCGCTGCGCGTATTCGTAGTTGAAGTGGTAGGCGCGCCCCGGCTGCACCTCGGTGCTGAGTTCGGACGCCACTTCCTGCGGCTTGTTGTCGATGCCGGCGAAGCTGGTATCGCCGGGATAGGCGAACTTGATACGGTACTGCACACCTGCCGCCCGCGCCTGGTCGAGCACGCGCCAGTCCGTCGCCACGACCTTCAACTCGAAGATGTACGAGTGGGCGGCGGTACGCACCAGCAGGTTGGTGTCCACATCCACGTTCTTGGGCTTCAGGTAGAACACATTGCCGCGACGGCTGATGTCCCAGCCGCCACTGAAGCCCGTGCTGAAGTCCAGGATCTCCTCGTGCGGGGACAACTCGATCTGCGTCGTAATGCCGAGGCCGGTGCGCACCGGATACACCTTGTCGGGCGCATACGTGTACTCCTCGATCACCTGCGCAACCGCCGGCAGGATCGCCAGCAACAGGCCGATGGCGGCCACACGCAGCAGGGCGTCCTTCAAGCTCATCGTTGTGGCACTCCAGGTCCATTCCGGGTTTCCGACTGCTCCGCGGGCTGCGGCGCCGTCGATACGTCGTTCTCGGCGGGGGCTGCGTGCGCACCGGCAGCGACGGGATCGACAGGCGCAGGAGCGGCCACGGTGGGCGAGGCGGGCTGCGCAGGCGGCGCCGGGAACTCGCGCTCCGGCACTGGCGTGGCGGTAAAATCATCGTCGACGCGGTAGTTGGTCACGCGGAATCCCAACGGATTCAACAGCCGGTCTTCCTCGCTCAGGCGAAGGTCGGGGTTGTAGGTGAACTCCAGCGTGGCAATGCGGCTGTCCAGCGGCTGCACCTGGCCTCGTCCCTTGTCGTAGAGGCTGCGCTGGAAGCGCACCGTCGCACCGGTAGGACGAGCACCGGTGCCTGCCCCGATCAGGACGATGCTGAGGATACGGCTACGCACCGAACTGGCCCCGCCGTACAGACGGAACGGCCGCTCCGGATTGCTCTCCGAGTGCAGCGCGATGTAGGCAGGCGACACCGCCGGGCCCGCCATCGACAATGTCGTGCGCCAGTTGCGCTGACCGATAAGGCCCGAATCGTAGGATTCACGCGCGAGCACGAACTGCGCGACGTTGCTCTTGTTGATCGCCTCCTCGGTGGTGACGTCGCGATCCTGAAAGTTGCCGGACAGGCGCGCGATGCTGGCGGTACCGGTATACGGATCGGCCATGACCAGGTACGGCACTTTCTCCTTCAATGGCAGGAACAGGAAGTACCCACCTGCGAGGATCAGCGACATCACGATGGCCAACCACGCCACCAGCCAGGCGCGCCGCTCGCTTTTTCGCGCGCGTTCCGCCAGCGTCAGTTCGAAACTGACGCCCTGCGTGACGGCGCGATCGATATCGGGGGAAGAGGTCTTCTTCTTGAACATGCGCGGGCCGTCGTTCTCAGTCACCCAGCGCTGTGGCCGGCCGCACGTCCGCCGAGGGCAGCGACACCTGGCTCACGATGATGCGCGGGCGTTCGATGACGACCTGGACCCCTTGATCCGCATATGCGGCAGACAGCGATGAGGCCGCGTCGTCCAGACTGCTGGTGCGGATCTGCGCGACCGGCGCGTGCAGCGTGTAATCGTTCGGATGCAGGTACGCCAGCGTGAGCCGTCCGTCCTTGGCCCAGCGCATCAGCATCGTCTTGAGCGTGCCATCTGCGGGCGAGGCCTGATAGATGTAGGTCTGCTGCAAGGGAATGGCCTGCGGTGCCTCTGCAAACCGGTTCACCGGACGCCAGCGTCCATTGATATCCGCGGCCTGCGGCGTCGCGCATCCCGCGACCACCACCGGCACCATCACGACACACGACACCATCGCCTTGCGAAGAACGACGCTCCGGATCACGAATCCACCTTTCTGCAATTTTCGGCAACACACATCCGATGCGTGCCCCTCATGGGGCGCGTCACGGCACTGATGAATGTGTCCGGGTGGCAATGCACGCCCGCGCGCGTCGGGATCCAGAGGCTTCCCGAGGCCATCGCCTTGCGCAGGACACCTGCCTGCGCATTACCCCCTGTACTCGCATCCATGCGCTCACACTCCTTTGACGCTCATGCGACCTCACGTGCATCGCACGTTGAATCCGCGTAGTGCATCACCACAGTCGAGCCGAACATAGCCACGCGGTTTTGTGTCGTCAACAAAAATAAAAACGTAAACATGTGTACGACTATTTTCACCGTCATTAACCAAACCCACTAAAGCCCATAAAACAACGCGTGCACTGCAACTTGATGAAACTTCACGCGCCTGTTCGATCATCAGCGTGAAGAAGCATGTGAAAGAACGAACGACGTCACATCGAATGTGAAAACTACATTCGCTGCGATGAACAAGAATGACGTCGCCGGATTGCTACAGACGAAACTTCGTCACGCCTGTAGGAAATTTCCTACGGCATGCCTCGAAGATCTGCTTCTCTCTTGAATGAAAAACACCTCTTGCATCATGCTGGCGATGAGGCTGTGGTCATTCCTCGGGCGACAAGGAGCGATATGGAACCGTCGAAGATGGAAGAGTTCGTTGCCAATGCAACGTTGCTGGCGGCGCATCTGACAGAACAGTGCAACAAGGCCGCAGCCGCGCAACAGAGCTCGGCACATGAGCTTCAGGCATCCGCCATCGTGGTCAGGCAGACCATCGAGGACGGCAAGCGCGAGATGAGCGCGCAGGCGCGCGGCGCGGTGCATGACGCATTGGCGCAAGAGATTTCCGCGGCGACGCACAGCATCGGTGAGACGGCGGCACGACTTCGCCAGGTAGCCGACCACCTGCAACGCGAGCAGGCGCACCTGTCGCAGCGCGCGCGCTTCCTCGGCTGGAAATCGCTGGGCGTGCTGTCGGTCGCCTGCCTGCTGCTGGTGGCGGGCAGCGGCTACGCGGCATGGCACAACGTGCAGCGCTCGGAGCGCGCGAAGGTAGATGCGGAGGTACTGGAAGCGTTGCAGCACATCACCATCACCTCCTGCAGCGGGCAGCCCTGCATCAAGTTGCAGGATGGCCTGCCGCGCTGGCAGAAGAACGACCAGTACGTGCTGATCGACACATCGGGGAAGCAGGAAGGAGCCGCGGGCGGCGGACGCTGAAACCGCCACCGCATTCATCATGGAACGACGACAGGGGGTCGCGTGGGCAGTACACGTATTCTGATCATCGTGGTGCTTGCCGCGCTCGCAGCGGTGGGCGCCCTGTATCTCTCCGGTTATCTGGCGCTGCTGCTCCTGGGTCTGGACGGCGGGCTCGTCGGCATCGGCACCTACATCGACTACCTGAAGCATCTCGATCACCCGCGCGTGCAGCCCTACGCGTGGCGCATCAAGACGGCGGGCGCCGTGGGTGGTGGACTGATGCTGCTGGTCTGGGCCGCACTGTCGGTGATGGTCTACCAGTTGCGCAGCTACCGGAACCTGCACGGACGCGCGCGCTTCGCCGGCATGATCGACCTGGCGAACAAGGGCTTCCTGTCGGGCAAGGACACCGGCATCGTGGTGGGCCAGATGAACGGGAAACTGCTGCGCCTGTCCGGGCAACAGTTCGTCGTCCTTGCCGCGCCGACGCGCTCCGGCAAGGGTGTCGGCGTCGTGATTCCCAACCTGCTGGATTACCGTGAATCCGCGGTGGTGCTGGACATCAAGCAGGAGAACTTCGACCTGACATCGGGCTGGCGGCGGTCCATCGGCCACGAGGTGTACCTGTTCAACCCGTTCGCCGAAGACCGTCGCAGCCATCGCTGGAATCCGATGACCTACGTCTCGCCGGATCCGGCTTTCCGCGTGTCGGACCTGCAGAGCATCGCCGCGATGCTGTATCCGGATGGCGATGACAAGGACAAGTTCTGGGTCAGCCAGGCGCGCAACGCCTTCCTCGCCTTCACGCTGTACCTGTTCGAACGACGCGACCACGACAGCACGGCGGAACTGCCCACGCTGGGCTCGGTACTGCGCCTGTCGTCGGGCGACGGTGGCGAGATGAAGCCCTACCTGCAGAAACTGGTGGAGGCGCCCTTCCTGAGCGGACAGGCACGCACCGCGTTCGCCGGCCTGCTGTCGCAGGCGGACGTGACCTTCGCGTCCATCATCGGCTCCTTCCGCGAGCCGTTGAATCCCTGGCTGAACCCGGTGCTGGATGCGGCGACCAGCGCCGATGACTTCCGCCTGGACGACGTGCGCCGACGCCGGATGACGATCTATGTCGGCATCCAGCCGAACAAGCTGGCAGAGAGCCGCCTGATCGTGAACCTGTTCTTCAGCCAGCTGATCAACGTCAACACCAAGGTGCTGCCGCAGAACGATCCGACGCTCAAGCACCAGTGCCTGTTGCTGATGGACGAGTTCACCGCGATCGGCCGCGTCGACATCATCGCCAAGGCGGTCGCCTACATGGCCGGCTACAACCTGCGCCTGCTGCCGATCATCCAGTCGATGGCGCAGCTGGACGCGGTCTACGGCAAGGAGCTGTCGCGCACCATCATCACCAACCATGCACTGCAGATCATCTACGCCCCGCGCGAACAGCAGGATGCCAACGACTACTCGGAGATGCTGGGCTACACCACCATCAAGCGCCGCGCCCGCACACGCTCGCACGGACAAGGGCGCAACGTGTCGGACAACGAGGTGCTGGAGAAGCGTGCGCTGATGCTACCCCAGGAACTGAAGGCGATGGGACCGGAGAAGGAAATCGTGCTGTACGAGGGACTCGCCCACCCCATCCTGTGCCGGAAGGTCCGCTACTACCAGGACAGCTACTTCACCAAGCGCCTGCTGCCGAAGGTCGACATCGAACCCTTGCGGCTGTAGCGGCCCCATCGCTGGCAACGGCGGACGTCCGGGGTAGAATCCCGCCGTCCGCCCCGCCGAGATGCCGCCATGCAATGCCCCAAGTGCCAAGGCTCCATGGAGCTGATTGTAGAACCCGAGGCCAGCGCGCATCGCTGCACCCGCTGCAAGGGGCTGTGGTTCGAGATGATGGCGCACGAGACGCTCAAGCACCGGGCCGAGGAGATCGACACCGGCGATCCGGCGCAGGGCGAGGAATGCAACAAGGTGGACCGGATCAAGTGCCCGGTCTGCATCGGCCACTGGGACCTGATCCGCATGGTCGACCCGCAGCAGCCGCACATCTGGTTCGAGAGCTGCAAGAACTGTTACGGCCGCTTCTACGATGCCGGCGAGTACCAGGATTTCGCGGAGATCGAGTTCGCCGACCTGATCAGGGACTGGAACGCACCGGAACGGATCTGAGCCGGCGCCAGGCGGTCAGGCCGAGCCTGCCCCGCCGCGTTCCTTGCAACCCCAGTTGAGGATGGGCGTGCCGGGCGGCAGCACGCGGCGGAACATCGCCACGCGCGCGGCCTTCGGGTTCACCACCACGGGCGCGCGCGCCGCCTTGAGCAACGGCAGGTCGGCGCTGCTGTCCGAATACGCTACGGCGACTTCGCCATAGCCGCGTTCGCGCAGCATGCGCATCTTCTCTTCGTTGTGGCAGTGACGCGTGGCCACGACCGCGCCGAAACGCGGGCCGACGGCGGTGCCGATGACCGGCACGTCCTCGTGGGCGACGAAGCTGAGGATCGCGCGCGCCAGTTCCGGCGGTGCGCCAGTAGCCACCACCACGTTGTCGCCCCGCGTGCGGTGGTCGCGGAACACCTCCAGCGCGTGCGGGAGCAGGCGCTGCTGCACGTCGTCACGATGCGTCGCCACGTACTGGTCGATGAGCGCATCGAAGCTGCGCCGGCCGTGCAGGCCGAACGTGCCGATCCAGATATAGCCGGAGATCCCCCGGCGGCGCGTCGGCAGGAAGGCCACCATCGGCCCCAGCACGATCGACGCGGCCAGCGCGACCGCCGTGCGCAGCGGATTGCGCTGGATCAGCCATTTGACCAGGTGACCACCGGAATCGCCGTCGTACAGCGTGTGGTCGAAATCGAAGACGACGACCGGGGCGTCCGGACGTGGCGTCGGATAGGAAACGTCCGTCATGCCGCAAAGAATAGCTGACGCAGCGCCTCGCCGGGTTCTTCGGCCCGCATGAAGGTCTCGCCGACCAGGAAGGCATTGACGCCCGCATCACGCATCAGCGTCACGTCGGCCGGTGCCAGGATGCCGCTTTCGGTCACCAGCACGCGGTCCTTCGGCACCGCAGTCTTCATCTCCAGCGTGGTCTGCAGCGATACCTCGAACGTACGCAGGTTGCGGTTGTTGATGCCGACCAGCGGGACGGGCACCTGCAGCGCGCGTTCGAGTTCATCGATGTCGTGCACCTCGACCAGCACGTCCATGCCCAGTTCCATCGCCAACCCGGACAGGTCGACCAGTTGCCCGTCATCGAGCGCCGCCACGATCAGCAGGATGCAGTCGGCGCCGAGCACGCGCGCCTCGTACACCTGGTAGGGGTCGACGGTGAAGTCCTTGCGCAGCACCGGCAGCGTGCATGCCTCGCGCGCCTGTCTCAGGTAATCGTCCGCGCCCTGGAAGAAGTCGACATCGGTCAGCACCGACAGGCAGGCCGCACCACCGAACTCGTAGCTCACCGCGATGTCGGCCGGACGGAAGTCCGGACGGATGACGCCCTTCGACGGGCTCGCCTTCTTGATCTCGGCGATCACCGCCGGATCGCCCTGCGCGATCATCGCGTTGAGTGCATCGGCGAAACCACGGGTCGGCGATGCGTCGGCGATGCGGGCACGCAGGTCGGCCAGCGGAACGCGTGCGCTGCGGTCGGCAATTTCCTCTGCCTTGCGGGCGAGGATGGTGGTCAGGATGTCGCTCATGCAGTCCTCAGGCGGGCACCCGCCTGTGCGGGACCCCTATTTTCGCACTATCCGCGGCGCCCGGCGGCTTCGCGGTCCCAGCCGTAAGCACGCTCGACCCTGGCGACCCGCAGTTCGAAGTGGTCGTACCAGTCCCGACGTCCCTGCTCGCGCGCCGCCGTGTGCTCGGCATGCTGGCGCCAGGCAAGGATCGCGGCCTCGCTCTCCCAGTACGCCACCGTGATGCCGAAGCCATCCGCACCACGCGTGGACTCCATGCCGAGGAAGCCGGGCTGCTGCTGCGCCAGTTCGACCATGCGCTCGGCCATGGCACCGTAACCGGCATCGTCCTGGCCGTTGCGCTGCGAGGAGAAGAGCACCGCGTAGTAAGGAGGCTTGGGCAGGCTGGCGAATCCGCTGGCGGCCATGTCAGAGCGTGTCCTGTTTTCCCAATGCCTGGGTGGTGGCGACGAACTGCTGCAGCCGCTCCAGTGCACGGCCGCTGGCGATGGCGTCGCGCGAACGTGCGATGCCGTCTTCGATGCTCTCCGCCACGCCGGCTACGTACAAAGCCGCACCGGCGTTCAGGACCACGATCTCGCGCGCCGGACCGGGCCGGTTGTCCAGCACACCCAGCAGCATCGCCTTCGATTCGGCGGCATCGGCGACGCGCAGGTTGCGGCTGGCCGCCATCGCGATGCCGAAATCTTCCGGGTGCAGCTCGTACTCGCGAACTTCGCCGTCGCGCAGCTCGCCAACCAGCGTGCCGGCGCCCAGCGACAGCTCATCCATGCCGTCACGGCCCCACACCACCAGTGCGCGCTCTGCGCCCAGCTCCTGCAGCACGCGCGCCTGGATGCCGACCAGGTCCGGATGGAATACGCCCATCAGGATGCTCGACGCACCCGCCGGATTGGTCAGCGGCCCGAGGATGTTGAAGATGGTGCGCACGCCCATCTCGCGCCGCACCGGCGCGACGACCTTCATGGCCGGATGATGGACCGGCGCGAACATGAAACCGATGCCGGCCTGCGCGATCGACTGCGCCACCTGATCCGGCTGCAGTTCGATGTTGACGCCCAGCACCTCCAGCACGTCCGCACTACCCGACTTCGACGACACGCTGCGGTTGCCGTGCTTGGCGATGCGCGCACCCGCCGCCGCCGCGACGAACATCGAACAGGTGGAGATGTTGAACGTGTGCGAGCCGTCGCCGCCGGTACCGACGATGTCGACCAGGTGCGTGCGATCCGCGACGTCCACCGTTCGCGAGAACTCGCGCATGACCGTGGCCGCGCCGGCGATTTCACCGACGGTTTCCTTCTTCACGCGCAGGCCGGTCAGGATGGCCGCCGTCATGGTCGGCGACACGTCGCCGCGCATGATCTGGCGCATCAGATCGACCATCTCGTCATGGAAGATCTCACGGTGCTCGATCGTGCGTTGCAGCGCTTCTTGTGGGGTCAATGGCATGTCGGCTCCGTAGGGTGGGCCTTGGCCCACCGGCGTGGCAACGGCGGGCCAAGGCCCGCCCTACCTCATCGTTCGAGGAAGTTCTTCAGCAGGGCGTGGCCGTGCTCGGTCAGGATCGACTCCGGATGGAACTGCACGCCCTCCACCGGGAATTCACGGTGGCGCAGCCCCATGATCTCTTCGAAACTGCCGTCGTCGTTCTCGGTCCAGGCGGTGACTTCCAGCGCCTCCGGCAGGCTGGAGCGTTCGACCACCAGCGAGTGGTAGCGCGTGGCTTCGTAGGCATCCGGCAGGCCGGCGAATACGCCCTTGCCTTCATGACGGATGCGCGAGGTCTTGCCGTGCATGATGCGGCCGGCGCGGATGACGTTGCCGCCATAGGCCTGACCGAGACTCTGGTGGCCGAGACAGACGCCGAGGATCGGCGTGGTGGCGCCAAGCCGCTCGATGATCTCGAGCGACACCCCGGCCTCGTTCGGCGTGCATGGGCCGGGCGAGATGACGATGCGCTCGGGCGCCAGCTTGGCGATCTCGTCCACGGTCATCGCGTCGTTGCGCACCACCTTCACCTCGGCCCCCAGCGACTGCAGGTACTGCACGAGGTTGTAGGTGAAGCTGTCGTAGTTGTCGATCATCAACAGCATCGCTCAGGCTCCTTGTGCCTGCGGGGCGGAAGGCGCGGCCGGTCCGTCCTGATAAATCGAGAATAAGGTCGCTGCAAACGCCTCGATAACCGATTCCGGCGTCGCCCACGACGTCATCAGCCGGATCACCGTAGTGCCGTCGCCGCGCCGTTCCCAGGTCTCGAACTCGACTTGCTCCCGCAGGCGCTCGACGACCGCGTCCGGCAGCACCGGGAACACCTGGTTGCTCGGCGAATCCACCGCAAGCGGCACGCCAGCCTGTTGCAGGACCTCGCGCAAGCGTTCCGCCATGACGTTCGCATGCGTCGCCAGCACGAAGTACAACCCGTCCTCGAACAGGGCCTCGAACTGCGCGCCGACCACCATGCCCTTGGCCAGCATCGCACCGCGCTGCTTGATGACGTGGCGGAAATCCGTACGCAACGCCGGATTGACGATGACCAGCGCCTCGCCCAGCAGCGCACCGTTCTTGGTGCCACCGATGTAGAACGCATCCGCTTCCGTCGACAGCAGCGCCAGGTCGACATCGTTGCCGGGCGTGGTCAGCGCCGAGGCGAGGCGCGCGCCGTCGACATAGAGCAACAGGCCACGGCTGCGGCAGAACTCGCCCAGCGCCTGCAGCTCCATCGCGCTGTAGAGCGTGCCCCATTCGGTCGTGTTGGAGATGTAGACCAGCCGCGGCTTCACCATGTGCTCGCCGCTGTGGCCGTCGATACAGGGCTGGATCAGCGCCGGAGTCAACTTGCCGTCAGGGGTGACGACGGTCAGCACCTTGTGGCCGCTGGCCTCGATGGCACCGGTCTCGTGCGTGGCGATGTGGCCGCTGGCCGGCGCGACCACCGCTTCGTGCGGACGCAGGAAGGCCGCCAGCGCGACGAGGTTGGTCTGCGTGCCGCCGGCGAGGAAGTGCACGTCGGCATCGCGGGCGAGGCGATCACGGATCAGCGCCGCGGCACGGGCGCTGTGGACGTCCAGACCGTAACCGCGGTTGATCTCCGTGCTCGCCACGGCCAGCGCCTGCAGCAGGCGCGGATGCGCACCCTCGCTGTAGTCGTTGCGCAGGCTGATCCGCGCGTTGTCGGTAGCGACGTCCATCACAGCCCCTTCGCCGCTTCGGCCACGGCGCGGAACAGCGCGCGGCCCTTGTTCATCGTCTCGTCCCATTCCTTCTCGGGATCGGAGTCGTAGACGATGCCGGCACCGGCCTGCACGTGCAGGCGGCCGTCCTTGATGACGGCAGTGCGGATGGCGATGGCGGTATCGGCATCGCCATGCCAGCCGATGTAGCCGATGCTGCCGGCGTAGACGTTGCGCTTGATCGGTTCCAGCTCGCGGATCACTTCCAGCGCGCGGATCTTCGGCGCGCCGCTGACGGTGCCGGCCGGGAACGTCGCACGCAGCACGTCGGCGTAGCTGAGCCCGGGCAGCAGTTTGCCGGTCACCTCGCTGACGATGTGCATGACATGGCTGTAGCGCTCGATGACGAACTGCTCACCGACCTGCACGGTACCGGCTTCCGACACACGGCCGGTGTCGTTGCGGCCCAGGTCGATCAGCATCAGGTGCTCGGCGCGCTCCTTCGGATCGGCCAGCAGCTCGGCTTCCAGCGCGATGTCCTCGTCGTGCGTCTTCCCGCGCGGACGCGTGCCGGCGATCGGGCGCACGGTGACCTCGCCCTGTTCCAGCCGCACCAGGATCTCCGGCGACGACCCGACCACCTGCACGTCGCCGACATCGAGGAAGTACATGTACGGCGACGGATTCAGCGCGCGCAGCGCGCGATAGACATCCACCGGCCGCGCATTGAACGGCACGCTGAGGCGCTGGCTCAGCACGACCTGGAAGATGTCGCCGGCGCGGATGTATTCCTTCGACTGCTCCACCGCGGCGATGAAACCGTCGTGCGTGAAGCCGGAGACGAAGTGGCTCTCGTCCAGCACGTCGCGGGTGATCGGCGTGGGATACGACCCCGGCTGGCGCAGCTTGTGGGTCAAGGCATCGAGTCGTGCCTGCGCGGCGTCCCACGCGTCGGGTTCGCGCGGATCGGCATGGACGATCAGGTACAGCCGCCCCTTGAGGTTGTCGAAGACGGCCACTTCTTCCGACAGCATCAGCAGGATGTCGGGCGTGCCGAGTTCGTCCGGCTTGTCGCCGGTCGCCAGCCGCGGCTCGATGTAACCGATGCACTCGAAGCCGAACCAGCCGACCAGGCCACCGGTGAATCCGGGCAGGCCGTCCAGCTTGGGCACTGCGTAGGCCGCACGCAGGGCCTCGACTTCGGCGAACGGGTCGGCGACCTCGCGCGTCTCGACCAGCTGGCCGTGATCGTGGATCTGCAGCGTGTGGCCGCGGAACGTGGCCACGCGGCGCACCGGCAGGCCGATGATGGAATAGCGGCCGAAGCGCTCGCCGCCTTCCACCGATTCGAACAGGTAGGTGTGCGGCGCGTCGGCGAGTTTCAGGTAGACCGAGAGCGGCGTGTCCAGGTCGGACAGCACTTCACGGACGACGGGGACGCGATTGAAGCCTTCAGCAGCGTACTGCTGGAACTGGGCGTGCGAGATCAAGCGGGCTTTCCTTCCGGGACACGGTGGCGGTACGGGCGACGGCTACGGGCCACCATCGCCAGCCAAGGCGTGCGGAATCTTTGGAAAGCGGGAGCGCGGGATGGGACACGGGCCTACTTTACCCGACGCATCGACCCGCCGGCCACTAGGCGCCTGGTTTCAGACGCAACGGACAGGTTGCCGGCAAATGCATGCGGACGCGACCGGGAACGCAGGCGACGCGGAACCGCCGCGACTGCACGGGTTCGCCATCCAGGTTGAGCGTCAGCGGCTGGTCGGCCTCCAGTTCGACCCAGGGCAATCGGGCGCGGGTGGCCACCCGATCCAGGGCCGCATGCTTGCCGTCCTTCACCAGCGTGCCCATCGTGGCGGCGACCTCACCGGACAGCTCCGGCACGACGGTGAAATCCAGCGCGCCGTCGTCGATCAATGCGTCCGGACACAGCGCCTGCCCGCCGCCGGCCTGGCGCCCGTTGCCGATGCCCAGCGCGATGAATTCGCCCTGCCATTCGAACTCCGGACCCTTGACACGCGCCGTCATCGGTTCGATGCGACCGAGCTTGGCGATGCCCGTGATCAGGTACGCCAGTCCACCGAGCATCTTCTTCAAGCCTTCGTCGGTCTCCACCGTCACCTCGGTACCGAAACCGCCGCTGGCCAGGTTGGCGCACCAGTGCGGGCCATCGTCGGCGTCGATGCGCAGCAGATCCACGGGCACTGCCGCCGCATCGCGGACCAGTTGCATAGCCGCCAGCGGCGCGTCCGGAATACCGGCCGCGGTGGCGAAGTCGTTCGCCGTCCCCATCGGCACCAGCCCCAGCGACGGCAGTGCGTCGGCCGGCTCGTCGCGATGGGCGAGCGTCGTCGCCACTTCGCTCAGCGTGCCGTCGCCGCCCGCGGCGATCACGGTGTCCACACCGTCTGCGATCGCTTCGGCGACGTAGCGCTCGGCATCGCCGTCTTCCCAGGTCACGCGCACGTCGAGGACGATGCCGTCGTCGCGCATGGCGGTCACGGCCCCACGCAGGTCGTCATCGCCGGCGGATTTTCCGTTGAGGATCAGGCGCCAGCGGGGTGCGGTCATGGGGAGTCCTTGAGGGTGGCGCGAGCATAGCCGGTCCGTCGTGGGAGCGACGTGAGTCGCGAACACAGGAACCGACATGCTCGCGACTCACGTCGCTCCCACAGCATCCCTGCCGAACGCACTGTCATGGGCCCGTCACAGACGATCCGTAGCATGGGAGGCCATAGCAGGGACGACGGGCGGAGGCAGGATCAGCCTCCAATTCTTCCGGGGCGGTGGCGAAAGTCATCGCCCTTCTGCTTTTTCAGGCGCGCGCTTCCGCCACGGCCTGGCGCATGCGACCGATGACGTCCGCGTAACCTGCCTCGTTGGAGCCGGGCGCGTTGAAGATCGCCGAGCCGGCAACGAAGGCATCCGCGCCCGCGGCCGCGATCTGGCCGATGTTGTCGGCCTTCACGCCACCGTCGATCTCCAGGCGGATGTCCTTCCCGCTCTTGTCGATCATCGCGCGCACCGCGCGCAGCTTGTCCAGCGCCGATGGGATGAACGCCTGCCCGCCGAAGCCCGGGTTCACCGACATCAGCAGCACCAGGTCCAGTTCCGGCAGCACCCAGTCCAGCACCTCGACCGGCGTACCGGGATTGAGCACCAGACCGGCCTTGCAGCCCAGCGACCTGATCAGCTGGATCGTGCGGTGCACGTGCTTCGAGGCTTCCGGATGGAAGCTGATGATGCTGGCGCCGGCCTCGGCGAAGTCCGGGATGATCCGGTCCACCGGCTCGACCATCAGGTGCACGTCGATCGGCGCAGTGACGCCGTGCTTGCGCAGCGCACTGCACACCAGCGGACCGATGGTCAGGTTCGGCACGTAGTGGTTGTCCATCACGTCGAAGTGCACCCAGTCGGCGCCGGCCTTCAGCACGTTGTCGACCTCCTCACCCAAGCGGGCGAAGTTCGCGGACAGGATGGAGGGGGCGATGATGCAGTTCGACATGGAAGGGCTCACTTGCGATTGCGCAGGGTCTTGATGCGGTCGTAGGCGGCGTTGATCTCGCGCGCCTTCTGTTCGGCCTGGTCGCGCAGGTCTTCCGCGGCGCCGGCCATCTTGTCGGGGTGGTACTGGGAGATCAGCCGGCGATAGGCCTGGTCGACCTCGGCATCGCTGGCGTCGCTGGTCAGGCCGAATACGCGGTAAGGGTTCTCGCGACTGAGCTTGAACCAGTCTTCGTCGAAGGCGTGGCCGATGATCAGGCCGACCAGGCCACCCAACGGATGGCGCATCAGCAGCCAACCGGCCACGAATCCCAGCAGTTTTCCGTACCAGCGCTTCATTCGGCCCGCCTTCTCCGGCAATCGCGGCATTTTACGGCACATGGCGGCCCCAAGCGCCGTACACTACGCGGCCCGGTCCGGTACCCGGCCCCGCAGCAGCGGGTAGACGGCCGCCCCGGGGCACGGGCGCACGGCCTGCCGCACGCCCCCACGACGCTGTACCGCCTCGATGGTTTCCGGACTCCCGAAGGAGTGTTTGTGCCCACGACGTTGCTTCAATCCGATCTGCCCGGCCTCACCCTGCGCCATCGCGGCAAGGTCCGCGACGTGTTCGACCTGCCCCGCGACCGCCTGCCTGCCGACGCGCCTGCCGGCGATTACCTGTTGATGGTCGCCACCGACCGCCTGAGCGCGTTCGACGTGGTGCTGCCCGATCCCATTCCCGGCAAGGGCGAAATGCTCTGCCAGATCTCCAACTTCTGGTTCGCCAAGACCGCGCACCTGATGCCGAACCACCTCACCGGCGTCGACGTGGCCGGCGTGCTGCCGGCCGGCGTCGATGCATCGCTGTACGCCCAGCGTGCGGTGGTGACGAAGAAGCTCAAGCCCGTGCCGGTGGAAGCCATCGCCCGCGGCTACCTGATCGGCAGCGGCTGGAAGGATTACCAGCGCACCGGCAAGGTCAGCGGCATCGAACTGCCCGACGGCCTGCGCCAGGCCGAGAAGCTGGCCGAACCGATCTTCACCCCCTCGACCAAGGCCGCCGTCGGCGACCACGACGAGAACATCGACTTCGACGCGATGGTGAAGACCGTCGGTGCGGAACTGGCCGAGCGCGTGCGCGATGCCACGCTGCGCATCTACCGCTTCGCCGCCGATGTCGCCGCCGAACGCGGCATCCTGCTGGCCGACACCAAGTTCGAGTTCGGCACGGACGAAGATGGCCGCCTCTACATCATGGACGAGATGCTGACGCCGGATTCCTCGCGCTACTGGCCGGCCGACCAGTACGAGGTCGGCACCAGCCCGCCGAGCTACGACAAGCAGTTCGTGCGCGACTACCTGGAAACGCTGGACTGGAACAAGACCGCGCCCGGTCCTTCGCTGCCCGCCGAGGTCATCGAGCGCACGCGTGCGAAGTACGCCGAGGCGCTGCAGAAGCTGGCCGGCATCGTCATCGACTGACGGTTCCTTGCCCCGCATCGCAGGGTGCGGGGCAAGCCCGGGTTCAGCGTTCCGTGCAGTAGGCTTGCCACCCGCTTCCTTGGGTGCGCGCATGAACGCTTACGTTTACCTCGCCTTGGCCATCGTGGCCGAAGTCATCGCCACCAGCGCGTTGAAGGCCTCCGAGGGCTTCACCCGGCTGGGTCCTTCGCTGCTGGTCGCCGCGGGTTATGGCATCGCGTTCTATTTCCTGTCGCTGACGCTGAAGAGCGTGCCGGTCGGCGTGGCCTACGCCATCTGGTCCGGCGCCGGCATCGTGCTGATCGCGCTGATCGGCTGGCTGGTGCTGAAGCAGCCGCTCGACCTGCCCGCGGTGCTCGGCATGGGCCTGATCGTGGCCGGCGTCGCGGTCATCCAGCTGTTCTCCAAGTCCGCGGCGCACTGAGATCCGCAAGGCCTGACGGCCGGCCCGGCAGCGCCTCGGCGGCTGGGGTATGCTCCATACCCCGCCGCATTGCCATCCTCGGGAGGGATGAATGAACGCGACCGCACAACGTCCGGTGGACCGCTGGTTCGCCAGCTACTCCGGCGACCACGTCAACGAGACCAACCAGCTGATCCATGTGTTCGCCGTACCGGCGATCCTGTGGACGGTGGTGGCGCTGCTGTGGTGCATCCCGGTATTCGGCACCTGGGTGAAGTCCGGCATGTGGGCGGCGCTGGCGATGTTCGGTGCATGGATGTACTACTACAAACTCTCGCGGCCACTCGGCTTCGGCATGCTGGCGATCTTCATCGCGATGGCCTGGCTGACGCGCTGGCTGGAAGGCCTGCTCGGCCTGCAGAAGCTGTTCTTCGTCGCCGTCGCGGTGTTCGTGATCGCGTGGATCGCGCAGTTCATCGGTCACAAGATCGAAGGCAAGAAGCCCAGCTTCCTGACCGACCTCACCTACCTCCTCATCGGCCCGGTGTGGGTGCTCAGCAAGTTCTACCGGAGGATGGGCTGGCGGTACTGAGCCGCCGGCGACTCACCCCTGCCCCACCGCCTGCGCGTCCACGATAAAGGCACGCGGCGCGTAACCGAAGTCGCGCTGCGCCGGCGACGCATCGAACACCAGATCCTCGCGCATCCGCGAGACCGCATCATCGGTCAGCCCGCGCATCATCCCCGCCTTCCGGGCGAAAGCCAGTGCGAGCTTGAACATCGGCATCGACACCTCGCGCAGACGCACGGCGGGCTGCACCGCCGCCAACGTACGCGCCACCATCTCGCGATACGCCAGCGTTTCACCCCCGGGTAGTGCATACGCCTGGCCATGCGTGGCCGGCACATCGACGACGGCGAGTGCCGCCGCCGCAAGATCGTCGACATGCACCGGCTGGCGTTTCCCGTCCGCGCCACGCGGCAGCACGAAAAACCCCATCCGCTTCGCCATCGCGGCAATCCGTACCAGCGTCTGGTCGCGGCCCGCGCCGTAGACCAGCGTCGGACGCAGCACGGTGGCGGAAGCACCGTTCGCAGCGGCGGTATCGAACACCAGGCGTTCGGCGGACTGGAGGCGGGCCACGATGTCGCGTTCGTGCGCATCGTGCGACGCCTGCTTGGTGTCCAGGCTGGTGGAGCCGAACGCGACCACGCGCGCCGTCGCGACCGGGCCGCGCGCGTACCACTGCGAAAATCCATCCAGCGGCCCGGTGCTGAAGATCACGTCGACTGCCGCAGGCACGTCCTCGATCCTGCCGAACTCGCCACGCAGCCAGCGCACGTTCGATGCTGACGGACGCGCGAGGCGCGACACCGCGAACACCTGCCAGTCCTGTGCATCGAGCCGGCGCAGCAGCGCGTCACCGATCTGCCCGCTGGCACCGAAGACGAGTGCGGTCCGCATGCGGTTACTTCCCGTCGCCGTCTTCCGCGGCAGTGTCGTCGTCGACGGGATCGCCGTCGGGCATCGGAGGACGCTCGGCCATCTTCAGCGACAGCGCGGCCTTCGCCATCAGGTGCGCGCTGATCGGCGCCGTGATGAAGAGGAAGGCGGTGACCAGCAGTTCGCGCGGTTGCGGATCGGTGCCGCCCAGCGCGTGGTAGCCGACGGAGGCCAGCAGCATGCAACCCACGCCCATCGTGCTGGCCTTGGTCGGGCCGTGCAGCCGCTTGAAGAACTCCGACAGCTTCACCAGGCTGAAGGAGCCGACCAGGATGAAAAAGCTGCCGACGGCCAGCAGCACCACCAGCAGGATGGCGAAGACCCAGCTCATTCGACGATATCCCGGCGCAGTACGTATTTGCTCAGTACCACGGTGCCGACGAAGCCCAGCATGGCGATGATCAGCGCGGCTTCGAAATACACCGCGGTGCCCACGTACATGCCGAACAGGATCAGCTGCGCGATCGCCGCCACGAACATCGTGTCCAGCGCCAGGATGCGGTCCGGCACCGACGGGCCGCGTACCAGCCGGTACAGCGCCAGCAGCATCGCCAGCCCGACGACATGCATCGCGCCGATCACCGCGTACATCACGAGGGCCTGCGGGGTCACGGGAATATCTCCATCAGCGGCGCTTCGTAGCGCTCCTTGATCTGCCGGATCACCTCGTCGGCGTCGTCGAGGTTCAGCACGTGCACCAGCAGGTAGCGTCGGTCGTCCGACAGCGCCGACGACACCGTGCCCGGCGTCAGGGTGATGATGCTGGTCAGCGCCGCGATGCCGTGCAGGTTGCCGATGTCCAACGGTACCCAGATGAAGCCGGGATGGATGTTGCGCTCGGGTCCGAGCACCTGCAGCGCGACCCTGATGTTGGAACGCACGATGTCCAGTGCCAGCACCCACAGCATGCGCGGAATGCTGCGCAGGCGTCCGATGCGCGCGAACTCGCGGTCCAGGCGGGCGGCGAACAAGGGAATCGTCAACGCGAGCAGCAACGCCAGCACGACTTGTCCGACACTGATTTCGTCGTTCATCAGCAGCCAGAAGCAGAACACCGTGGTGCTCAAGGGCAGCGACGGCAACCAGCGTTTGCGCCATCTCGCGACCATGCTCAGGGCTTCCTCAAGACGGGCGCGGCCGCGCGTATGTGTTCGACGTAGTCCGCCGGCGCCTGCAACTGCCCCGCGGTGGCCTGCGTGTAGGCCAGCACCGGCGCCGCCGCCAGTACCAGCGCCACGCCATAGGCGAGCAGCAGGACGATGGCCGCCGTCTCCAGCGGCCGCGACGGTGCGGACGCAAGCTCGCCGGCCGGCGTGAAAGCCGCCTGCTTCTCCGGGCTGGCATCCGGCCAGGGTTCGACGCGCCAGAACAGCCGCGTGCCCGCACGCGCCAACCCGACCAGCATCAGGAAACTCGTACCCAGCACCAGCAGCCAGATCCAGAACGTACGCGGGCCTGCAGGCACGGCATCCAGCAGCAGCAGCTTGCCGATGAAGCCGGAGAGCGGCGGCAGGCCCGCCAGCGACACCGCCGCCACCAGGAACAGCAGGCCCGGCACGGTCTTGTCCGGCAGCGCGGCGATGACGTCCTTGCGGTCGCCTGCACGTCCGCGTCGACGCCGGATCACGTCGGCCAGCAGGAACAGCGCAGCGCCCGCGAAACTACTGTGCACCAAGTAGTACAGGCCCGCGCCGATGGTGCCGGCCGTGCCCAGCGAGAACGCCACGAACAGCGTCGCCGCCGAGCCGAGCACCAGGTACGCCGCCAGCGCGCGCAACCGGTTCGCCGCCAGCACGCCCAGTGCCGCCAGCACCAGCGTTACCGCGCCGAGCACCAGCAGCGCCGGCCACGCGAAACCATCCAACGGTCCGGATGCGCCGAAGCTCAACGTCCCCAGGCGCAGCACCGCGTACAGCCCGACCTTGGTCATGATGGCGAACAGGCCCGCCACGGCCGCGGGCGCATGCGTGTACGTGTCGGGCAGCCAGAAGTACATCGGCAGCAACGCCGCCTTCGCGCAGAACACCACGAACAGCAGGCCGGTCGCCGCCTGCACCAGTGCGACATCGCCCGGCGGCAGTTGCGCCACGCGCACCGACAGCTCGGCCATGTTGAGCGAACCCAGCAATCCGTACAGCAGGCCGAGTGCGATCAGGAACAACGTCGATGCGGCGATGTTGAAGGTGACGTAATGCAGGCCCGCGCGCAGGCGTTCGCCGCGGCCACCGCTGAGCATCAGGCCATAGGACGAGATCAGCAGCACTTCGAAGAACACGAACAGGTTGAAGATGTCGCCGGTCAGGAATGCACCATTGAGGCCCATCAGCTGGAACTGGAAGAACGCGTGGAAGTGCGGCGCGCGCTTGTCCCAGCCCGCGCATGCATGCAACAGGCATGCGGCGCCCAACAGCAGGCCGACCAGCAGCATCAGCGCCGACAACCGGTCGACCATCAGCACGATGCCCAGCCGCGCCGGCCAGTCGCCGAGCAGATAGACCGAGACGTCGCCGGTCGACGCCCGCGCGAGCAGCACGCCAGCCACGGCCAGCATCGCCGCCAGCGAGCCCCATGCCACGATGCGCTGCGGCACCATGCCGAAGCGGCGGTGCTCGAAGAACAGCGCGAGCGACGCGGCGAACAGCGGAATCAGGATCGGCAGCACGGCAAGATGGCTCATGCGCCACCCTCGGCGTCATCCGCTTTCGCGGCCTCGCGGGCTTCTTCGTGACGGCGCTGCTCGTTGGCCTGGAACTGGCGTTCGGCGCGCGGACCGTCGACGTGGTCGCTGTCGTTGTCGCCGCGGCTGCGGATCGCCAGCACCACGGTGACCGCCGTCATCGCGAAGGCGATCACGATGGCCGTCAGCACCAGCGCCTGCGGCAGCGGATCGGTGTGATTCGCCAGCGTATGCGCCACGCCGTCGCGCAGCACCGGCGGCTTGCCGGGCACCAGCCGTCCGCCCGAGAAGATCAGCAGGTTGGTCGCGTACGACAGCAGCGTCAGTCCGAGGATGACGTCGAAGCTGCGCGCGCGCAGCAGCAGGTAGACGCCCACTGCGGTCAGGATGCCGATCGCGCTCGCCATCGCCAGTTCCATTACGGCGCACCCTCCATCAACGCAATTCTCCCGTGCGGGTGGAGCGGTCACCCGGTTCCAGCACGCCCAGATGCGAGATGCGTGTGCGCGAGGGCTTGATGGTGCCCATCATCGACAGGATCAGCATCGCACTGCCGAACACCACCAGGTACACGCCCGTGTCGAAGCCGATGGCGCTGGCCAGCGGCACGGTGCCGATCAGCGGCAGGTCGAGCTTCAGGTATCCGCTGGTGAGGAACGGCACGCCGAAGCCCATCGATGCCACGCCGCTGAGCCCCGCGACGATCAGTCCGGCACCGATGCACTTGATGTAGTCGAAGCCGAAGCGCGATTCCACCGACGCCGCGCCCTGGATCACGTACTGCACCAGCAATGGCACCGCCAGCACCAGCCCCGCGATGAAGCCACCGCCCGGCGCGTTGTGCCCGCGCAGGAACAGGAACACGGATACCGTCAACGTCAACGGGAACATCAGCTGCGCAAGATCGGCGGGCACCGGCAGCTTCACCGGCGGCCCCGACATCACCTTCTCCGGCGCCATCCGGGCGCGCCGCAGCAGCGCATGCACGATCAGGGCCGCGACGCCGAACACGGTGATCTCACCGAAGGTATCGAAACCGCGGAAGTCCACCAGAATCACGTTGACCACGTTGCTGCCGTACGCCTCGGGCAGCGAACGCGCCAGCAGTTCGCCGCTGATCGTGTCGCCAGGCCGCGTCATCACTTGGTACGCCAGCGCGCCAGCACCCAGGCCAGCCGTCGTCGCCACCACGATGTCGCGCAGGCGCCGCCGCGGCGTACGCTCCGGCGGCGAGCGCGGTGGCAGGTAATGCAGGCCCAGCAGCAGCAGGACCAGGCTGACCATTTCCACCATCAGCTGCGTGAGCGCCAGATCCGGTGCGGACAGGAACACGAAGGTCAGGCTGACCACCAGGCCGGCACCGCCAAGCACGATGACAGCCAACAGCCGCTGCCGATACAGGCGGATGGTCCACGCGGCACAGGCGACCAGCACGGCCCACAGCAGCCAACCCAGCAACGGCATCGGCTGCGGCGCGCGCCATTGCAGCGGTGCGGCATCGCCGCCCAGGAACGGTGCGGCGCCGGCGGCGATCGCAGCCAGCACCAGGAACAGCAGGCTGCGTTGCAGGCTACCGTTGGCCAAGGCATCGGTGAAGCGTCCGGCCAGCGCGTACAGCGCTTCCATGTTCCAGCGGAACACGTTGCGCCCGAGCGAGCGACGCACGATCGCATGCAGGCCGAACAGCCGACGCAGGCTGAAGTACAGCGCGATGCCACCGGCGATACCGGCCAGGCTCATCAGCAGCGGCCCGTTGATGCCGTGCCACACCGCCAATGTGTACTCGGGCATCGCATCGCCCAGGATCGCGCCCGCGCCGGCGGCAAGCACCGGCGCCACCGTCCATGCGGGGAACATGCCCACCGCCACGCACAGCACCACCAGCACTTCCACCGGGATCTTCATCCAGCGCGGTGGTTCGTGCGGCACCTCGTCGAGGTCGCGCGGGCCTTTGCCAAAGAACGTCTCGTAGACGAAGCGCAGGCTGTAGGCCACGCCGAACATGCCGTACAGCAGCGCCGCCACCGCGATCGCATTGCGCATGCCGCGGTGCCCGTTGATGTCCAGCGTCTCGGCGAAGAACATCTCCTTCGACAGGAACCCGTTGAGCAGCGGGATGCCTGCCATGGCCAACGACGCCACGATCGCCAGCGCGCTGGTCCACGGCAGGTAGCGCCGCAGGTTGCCGAGCCGTCGCATGTCGCGCGTGCCGGTCTCGTGATCGATGATGCCCGCCGCCATGAACAGCGACGCCTTGAACGTGGCGTGGTTGAGGATGTGGAAGACGCCGGCGACCACCGCCATCGGCGTGGAAATGCCGAACAGCAGCGTGATCAGGCCCAGGTGCGAGATGGTCGAGTACGCCAGTAGGCCCTTGAGGTCGTGCTGGAAGATCGCGAACCAGGCGCCCACCAGCAGCGTCAGCGCGCCGACGCTGGTGACCACGTAGAAGAACAGATCGGTGCCGGCCAGCGCCGGATGCAACCGCGCCAGCAGGAACACGCCGGCCTTCACCATCGTCGCCGAGTGCAGGTAGGCCGAGACCGGCGTCGGTGCCGCCATCGCATGCGGCAGCCAGAAGTGCAGCGGGAACTGCGCGCTCTTCGTGAAAACGCCTGCCAGCACCAGCGCCAGCGCCCACGGATACAGCGCACTCGCCCGGATCAGGTCGCCCGAAGCCAGCACCACGTCCAGGTCGTAGCTGCCGACGATGCGCCCGATCAGCAGCACGCCACCCAGCAGGGCCAAACCACCGGCGCCGGTGATCGCCAACGCCATGCGCGCGCCTTCGCGCGCGTCCTGCCGATGCGACCAGAAGCCGATCAGCAGGAACGAACTGATGCTGGTGAGCTCCCAGAACACCACCAGCAACAGCAGGTTGCCGGCCAGCACCACGCCCAGCATCGAACCCATGAACAGCAGCAGGCAGGCGAAGAAGCGCGGCGCGCTGTCTTTCTCGCTGAGGTAGTAGCGTGCGTACATCACCACCAGCACGCCGATCGCCAGCACCATGCCGGCGAACATCCACGCCAGCCCGTCCAGGCGCAGGGTGAAGGCCAGGCCGATCTGCGGAATCCAGGCGTGGTCGGCGCGCAGGTTCCAGCCCTGCAGCACGCCGGGCGTGACCCAGGCCAGCAGCAGCAGGCCCAGCAGTGGCGCCAGTCCGGCCAGCCATGCGGTCGCGCCGCGCGGAAGGCCGCGCGCCAGCGCTACCACCAGCGCAAGCACGAAGGGCAGCGCCAGCAGGATTTCAAGAAAAGGGATCATCAACGGCCTTGCAGGGAATGCGGGATTCGCGAGCAATCCGCCCGAGTTTAACAAACTCGTTCACACCTACCTGACCCTGCGTTCAGATCAGGCGAGCAACGCGATCTCCAGGATCACCCACCCGACGAACGCCGCAAGCAGGATGCCACCCTCCACGCGGCTGATCCGCAGGTCGCCGCGCAGCATCGGATACAGCACCAGCACGAAGGCGATGGCGGCCGGCAATTCCAGGCGCACGAACGACTCCGGCAGCGCCAGCGGACGGAAGGCCGCCATGCCGCCCACCACGACCAGCAGGTTGAACAGGCTGGAACCGATGACGTGCCCCGCGACCATGTCGCCCTGGCCGCGGCGCGCCGCCATCGTGGCAGCGGCGATTTCCGGCAGCGCCGTACCGATCGCCACCGGCAGCAGGCCGGTCAACAGCGGCGACAGGCCCCAATGCGCGCCGATCACCGGCGCGCCCTGCACCACGAACCGCGCACCGTAATAGAGCAACACCGCGGCCACGACGAAGCGCAGCAGGTTCATCCACAACACGGTCTGCGTCGTGGCGAATGCCTCGATGTCCTGCTTGACGGCCACGTCCTCGCGCGGCGCACGCGCCAGCAGGAACGCCAGCGACGCCACGAAGCCCAGCAGCAGTACGCCGCCTTCGACGCGGCTGACCACGCCATCCAGGCCGAACACGATCAGTGCCAGCGTGGCGAGCGCCAGCAGCACCAGCAGCGGCGACAGCGCGCGCAACCGCACCAGTATGGGTGCGGCCATCGCCGCGAGACCGAGCGTCAGGCCCAGGTTGACGATATTGCTGCCTACGGCATTGCCGAGCGCGAGTTCCTGCGACCCGGCCCACACCGCACGCGCATTGACCGCGAGTTCCGGCAGCGAGGTGCCGAAGGCGATCAGCAGCAGACCGGCGACGAACGGCGATGCGCCGATGCGCTGGGCCAGGCCCGAAGCACCCTTGACGATGGAGTCTCCGCCCAGTGCCAGCAGCACCAGGCCCACCACGAAATATCCCCAGGCATCCGCCATCGCCGCACTCCCCGTCGAATCTGCGGCGATTCTATGCCCGCCGGTGACGGCAGGGCCAGCAACGCCACGCCAGGGCTGCGCTGGCTCAGGAGCAGCCTTCCACGTACTCGACCTGCGGCGACAGGCCTACGCGCCACGCGGTGATCTTGCCGCCGGCATCGGCCTCGAAGACCAGCTTCGTCGGCGCCACATCGCCCGCATCGATCGACAAATACTGGCCGCCCTGCGTGTACTTGTGCGGCGTCGCCTTCAACGCACCGCCATAGAGCTTCTGCACCTCGTCGACGCTCATGCCGACCTTGCCGCCACCGGGTGCGGTTTCCTTGTCGATGCCGACGTCGTAACGGACGAACTTGCCTTCTTCCATCATGAAGGCGAACTCGGCCGGGCGCGTGATCCACTTCGGCCACAGGTAGTGGCAGGTCGTGCCTTCCATCGGCGCACCGTTGAGCTCGCCGCCCCACGCAGCGCGCGCTTCATCCACCGTGCTGCCCAGCTTCATGTCGCCATAGCCGAGGAAGCTGGCCTGGCTGACCGGACCCGCAGGCGCTGCCGTGTCGTCGACCGCGGGCGCAGGGGCGGCGGCTTCGGCCATCGGCGTGCTGGTCGCGGTGGTCAGCGGTTCGGCATCCGCGGGCGTCGGCGCACCTTCGCGCTGACACGCGGACAACAGCGTGACGACCATCACGATCGGCAACATCGACTTCATCGACTCTCTCCAGTGCACAAACCTGAATCCTAGCGTTTGCGCGTTAAGTCACTGCGAATGCATCGCTGTCATCGCCACTTCATCGCCCGCGACTAGTCTGCGCGCGGCCTTTCCCCTACTTCGCCATGCGTCCGTCCAAGACCGACCTCGCCCGCCAGACGCTGCAAGCCCACACGGGCGCGCTCGGCATGCGCGAGCGACGCTTGGTGATCCTCTGCGACGGACAGCGCGATCTGGCGGAACTGGTGCGCCTGCTGGGCCAGGATGCGCCCATATTGGTGCAACGCCTGGTGCAGGCGGGCTATCTCGCCGATGCGGGCACCACGCGCATGTCGCCGGCACCGTCTGCCATCGCACGCCCGCTTCCTTCACCCCAGGCACCGGCGGGCCCACGGCGATCCCTGGTCGCGGCGAAGGTCTATCTGGCCGGCATGCTGGAACTGCAGCGCGACGACCGCGCGCGCCATCATCGCGAACGATTGCAGGCACGGCTGGATGACGATGCGATGCTGCAAGCGATCACCGAGGCCTTGCGGTTTCTGGAAGCGCGCATGGCAACGACGCTTGCCGGCCGCATCCGCGAACGCCTGCTGGAAGCGTTGCCAGAGGACGCCGTGCAGCGCCTGCTGGCGCTGCTCACCTCCCCGAAGGAAGCCGCGCTGCCCTGAAAGCGGGTCAGCCCTTCGGTGCGAAGTGCTTGCGCAGCCCGGCCCAGCACGCCTGGTAATCGCGCTGCCGGTGTGGCGCTTCGATCGCCTGCCGCGTCGGCCGGATCACCGCACGCGTCTCGAACATGAAGGCCATCGTGCCGGTGATGACGTCGGGCTTGGACAGGTCGGCGTTCGATGCCTTCTCGAACGTCGCCGCATCCGGTCCGTGCCCGGTCATCGAGTTGTGCAGCGACGCGCCGCCCGGCGCGAAGCCTTCGGCCTTGGCGTCGTACACGCCATGGATCAGGCCCATGAATTCGCTGGCGATGTTGCGGTGGAACCACGGCGGGCGGAACGTGTCCTGCGCCACCAGCCAGCGCGGCGGGAAGATCACGAAATCCATGTTGCCCACGCCGGGCGTATCGCTGGGCGACGTCAGCACCAGGAAGATCGATGGATCGGGATGGTCGAAGCTGATCGAGCCGAGGGTGTTGAAGCGGCGCAGGTCGTAGCGGTACGGCGCGTAGTTGCCGTGCCAGCCCACCACGTCCAGCGGCGAGTGGCCGATGTCGGCGCGCCACAGGTGGCCCTGGAACTTCCCGATCAGTTCGAACTCGCCCTCGACGTCCTCGTAGGCCGCGACCGGCGTTTCGAAATCCCGCGGATTGGCCAGGCCATTCGACCCGATCGGCCCCAGGTCCGGCAGGCGCATCGCCGCACCGAAGTTCTCGCAGACATAACCACGCGCTTCGCCGTCCAGCAGTTCGACGAGGAAACGCACGCCGCGCGGGATGACCGCGATCTGCTGCGGTTCGACCTCGATCACGCCGAACTCCGTCGCGATGCGCAGGCGACCCTGCTGCGGCACGATCAGCAGCTCGCCATCGGCATCGTAGAAGTAGCGGCCCTGCATCGACCGGTTGACCGCATACAGGTGGATGCCGACGCCATGCATCGCATCCGGCGAGCCATTGCCCGCCATCGTGTACAGGCCGTCGACGAAATCCGTCGGCGTTTCCGGCATCGGCAATGGCGACCAGCGCATCTGGTCCGGCGACACCGGGCCCGCGCTGAAGTCGCTGTGCAGCCGGTGCTGCGCATACGGCGCGAACGGCCCGTGCATCGCCGCCGGGCGGATGCGGTACAGCCAGCTGCGGCGGTTCTCCGCGCGTGGCGCGGTGAAAGCGGTGCCGCTCAACTGCTCGGCGTACAGGCCATGCGCCACGCACTGCGGCGAGTTGCGGCCCTCCGGCAGCGTGCCAGGGATCGCCTCGCTGGCGAAATGGTTGCCGAAGCCGGTCTGGTATCCGCGGTCAGTGGAGGTCTTCATGTTGATGCCTTTAAAGCCCCTCTCCCGGCGGGAGAGGGGTTGGGGTGAGGGGCGATGGTGAGACGGTCCTGAAGATCGCCTCGGCCACCGCTTCAATCTGCATCAGTACATCGTTGTCCCAGAACCTCAGGACGGTGAAACCCTTTGATTCCAGAAACTGCGTTCGCGAGTGATCAGACGTTTCCGTGTGCTGCGATCCATCCACTTCAATTACCAGCCTGGCCGATACGCAGCAGAAATCCACCGTGTAGGGCGGGATCGGATGCTGTCGACGGAACTTCAAACCGTCGATGCCACCGCCCCTGAGGATCGACCACAGCTTGCGTTCCGCATCTGTCGAACCTGCCCGCAATTCCCTCGCCCGCTCCAGCGAGCGCGTCGCCATGGGAGGCCTGCGGTGGTTCGTCATCGTCATCCTCCTGCCCCTCACCCCAACCCCTCTCCCGCAGGGAGAGGGGCTTCAAGCGGGAGACTACAGCACGCCGCGCTTCATCTGGTCGCGCTCGATGCTCTCGAACAGCGCCTGGAAGTTGCCTTCGCCGAAGCCCTCGTTGCCCTTGCGCTGGATGATCTCGAAGAAGATCGGGCCCAGCGCGTTCTGGGTGAAGATCTGCAGCAGCTTGCGCTCCTTGGTCTCCACGTCGGCGTCGATCAGGATCTTGTTGCGGGCCAGGCGTGCGACGTCCTCGCCATGGTTGGGGATGCGCTGGTCGATCACGTCGAAGTAGGTGTCCGGCGTGTCGAGGAACTCGACGCCCGCCTCGCGCATCTTTTCCACCGTGGTGTAGATATCGTCGGTGAAGCAGGCGATGTGCTGGATGCCCTCGCCCTTGTAGGCATCGAGGTATTCGTTGATCTGGCTCTTCGGATCGCTCGATTCGTTGAGCGGGATGCGCACCATGCCGTCGGGCGCGGTCATCGCCTTCGACAGCAGGCCGGTCTTGGCGCCCTTGATGTCGAAGTAGCGGATCTCGCGGAAGTTGAACAGCCGCTCGTAGTAGTCCGCCCACTTGGCCATGTTGCCGTGGTAGAGATTGTGGGTCAGGTGGTCGATGAAGGTCAGGCCGAAGCCGGTCGGCATCAGGTCCACGCCCGGCAGGTACTCGTAGTCCGGGTCGTGGATCGTGCCCTGCGCGTCGTAGCGGTCGACGATGTACAGCATGCAGTCGCCGATGCCCTTGATGACCGGCGCGGCGACGGCCTTGGTCAGTTCGTCGGCGGCACCGAACGATTCCGCGCCGTTCTTCAGCGCCTGCACGCGCGCCCACTCGGCCAGCTTCTTCACCCGGATCGCGAAGCCGCATGCGCTGGGGCCGTGCTCGGCGGCGAAGCGCGCGGCGAACGAGTCCGGGTCCTCGTTGATGAGGAAGGTGCAGTCGCCCTGGCGGTAGGTGCTGATGGCGCGCGTCCTGTGGCGCGCGACCTGCACGAAGCCCAGCTTGCGGAAGTAGTCGTGCAGCAGGTGCGCCTGGCCCTCGGGGGCGGCGAACTCGACGAACTCGAACCCGTCGATGCCCATCGGGTTGTCGAACGTGGTGGGCTGGATGCCAGAATTGGGTTGTGCGGTCATGGGGCGCCTCGCTAGGCTTGCCGGGATGTGACCCATTCTATAGTTTCAGCTGAAACCAACAACAAGTAGCAGCGCAGCATGAGCCAGCCAGCCAGCCCCGCCACCCACGCCGATTTCGACCTCGACCGCCTGTTTTCCTACCGGTTGAGCGTGCTGTCCAACCGTATCAGCAGCGCGATTTCCCGCGAGTACCACCGCCGTTTCGGCCTGGCCATCACCGAATGGCGGGTCATGGCGGTGCTGGGGCGCTTCCCGGGCCTGTCCGCCGGCGAGGTCGCCAACCGCACCGCGATGGACAAGGTGGCGGTCAGCCGGGCGGTCGCCCGCCTGCTGGAACGGGCGCTGATCCAGCGCGAGATCCACGGCGACGACCGCCGCCGCTCGGTGCTGGCGCTGACCGACGAGGGCTTCCGGGTCTACGACGAAGTCGCCCCGATGGTCATCGAATACCACCAGCGCATGCTGGAACCGCTGACCGACGAGGAACGCGCGATGCTCGACCAGTTGATCGACAAACTGGCGGGCGAAGGCGTCAAGCGCATCGAAGGCTGAAACCTTCCACACCCGGAAACGAAGAACGGCGGCCGATGGCCGCCGTTCTTTTTCCTCCGACCCGGCAACTGCCGGATCGTCGGGGATCACTTCACGCCGTGCATCAGGCGGTTGACCAGCGGGGCGATCAGGAACAGCAGCACCCCCGAGCCGACCAGCGCCCAGAAGCCGAAGGTGTAGCCCGAATGCGCGGACTGCACGGTCATGCCACCGGTACCGCTGACGTGTCCGGCGAAGATGCCGGCCAGGTTGTTGCCGATGGCGATCGACAGGAACCAGCAGCCCATCGCCATGCCGGCCAGGCGCGCCGGCGCCAGCTTGGTCGTCATCGACAGGCCGATGGGCGACAGGCAGAGCTCACCGACCGACTGGATGACGTAGACCATGAACAGGGTCCAGAACGGGATCTTGCCGCTGCCGTCGACCATGCTGTTCAACGCGATCATCAGCAGCAGGAACGCCAGGCCGTTGAAGATCAGGCCGAGGCCGAACTTGCGCGGAATGGATGGATTGTTCTTGCCCATCCGCACCCACATCCACGCCATGATCGGCGCCAGCGTGATGATGGCGATCGAGTTCACCGACTGGAACCACTCCAGCGGGAACACCCAGTCGCCGAAGTCGCGGTTGACGATCTTGTCGGCGAGGAAGGTGAACGAGCTGCCCGCCTGTTCGAAGAACATCCAGAACAGCACGTTGAACGCGAAGATGATCAACATCGCCACGACCATGTCGCGCGCGACCTTGCCGTTGCGGGCGCCTTCGAGCAGCAGCATCACCGCCGGCACGACGAACAGCGCCATCAGGATCGCCTGCAGCGCGCTCGCATCGATGGTCAGCAGGAAGTAGAACAGCGGAATGCCGACCACCAGGCCAAGCAGCGCGACCAGGCCGACGCGGCCCAGGCCTTCCTGCCCCGGCGCCGGCAGGCCGATGCCCTTCAGCTGGCCGCGCCCCACCCAGAACCAGATGAGGCTGACGATCATGCCGATGCCGGCGGAGATGAAGACCCACTGGTAATGCGGATCTTCATTGGTGCCGAAGATCTTGCGCGCCAGCCAGCCGGTGATGACCGGTGCGATCATCGCGCCGATGTTGATGCCCATGTAGAAGATGGTGAAGCCGGCATCGCGGCGGGCATCGCCCTGGAAGTAGAGCTTGCCCACCATCGTCGAGATGATCGGCTTGAACAGGCCGTTGCCCACGATGATCGTGGCCAGGCCCAGCTTGAACAGCGGCTCGGTCGGCGAAGCCAGCAGGAACAGGCCCAGCGCCATGAACACCGCGCCGAGCAGGATCGAGCGCTGGAAGCCGATCAGCTTGTCGGCCACGTAACCGCCGAAGATCGCGCCGGCATAGACCAGCGCCAGGTAGGCGCCGTACATCTCGCTGGCGGGCTTCTCGCCAGCCGCGTCGCCACCATGGAACTGGGACACGATGTACAGCACCATCGCCCAGCGGATGCCGTAGAACGCGAAGCGCTCCCAGAATTCCGACATGAAGAGCATCCACAGCGGACGCGGATGACCCAGGACCTGCTTGAACTCCGGTATCCGTTCCGGCGTTGGTGAATCGACGGCTCCGCTCATGCGGGCTCCCCCTAAAAAAGTAGTTCAGGATTTCGGTTTCCCTTGCAACCGCAAGGGACGGGCGAGGATTACCGACCGGCACGGGCGCGTCAATCGGCGCCCAGACGCCTCCATCCGACCCGCCCACCCTGTTCAGATGGACAAGTCATTGCCGGGAAACGGTTTTCCCGGCAGTCCAGGCACTCAGGCGGGCACGTAGTCGTAGCGCGCGCCGATGCCCAGCGGAATGCCAAGGCCCCAGAACGCCAGCAGCAGCAGGGTCCACAGGACCGACAGGGCAACCGAATACGGGAGCATCAGCGACGCCAGCGTGCCGATGCCGGCGGCCTTCACGTAGCGCTGGCAGAACACCACGATCAGCGGGAAGTACGGCATCAGCGGGGTGATGATCGTGGTCATGGAATCGCCCACGCGATACGCCGCCTGGGTCAGGTCGGGCGACACCCCGAGCTGCATCATCAGCGGCACCATGATCGGCGCCAGCAGCGCCCACTTCGCCGAGGCCGAGCCGATGAACAGGTTGACGATGCCGGTCATCGCGATCAGGCCGATCAGCGTCAGCCACATCGGCAGGCCCAGCGCCTTCAGCAGGTCCGCGCCCTCGACCGCCATCAGCGTACCGAGGCCGGAGCCGTTGAAGCCCGCCAGGAACTGCGCGATGAAGAACGCGATGACGATGTAGTACGCCATGCCGCCCATCGCCTTGGTCATCGCGGCGATGACATCGCGGTGGGTCTTCACCGTGCCAGCGACGTAGCCGTACACCACGCCCGGGATCAGGAACAGGATGAAGATCAGCGCCACGATCGACTGCATCACCGGCGCCTGCGCGACCAGCAACGCGTTGCCGCCGGCCAGCACTGCGGGCGTGTCGGCCGGCGCGCGCCACGGCGAGGTGGCCGGCCACAGGCTGAGCGCGAACAGGGCCAGCGCGACCAGCATCGCCAGCGTCGCCCACAGCAGGCCGCGGCGTTCGCCGGCGGTCAGCGGCTCCATCTTCGGCAGGTCCTTCGTATCGCCGTCCACCACCGTCCGCGCCAGGCGCGGCTCGATGATGCGGTCGGTGACGAACCAGCCGATCGCGATGATCAGCGCACTCGAGACGGTGGTGAAGATCCAGTTGTTGAGCGGGTTCACCACCAGCGCCGGATCGATGATGCGGCTGGCTTCCTGGGTGAAACTCGCCAGCAGCGGATCGAGCGAGGACGGCACCAGCAGCGTCGCCGAGAATCCGCCCGACACGCCGCAGAACGCCGCCGCGATGCCGGCCAGCGGATGCCGGCCCGCCGCATAGAAGATCACCCCGCCCAGCGGGATCACCAGCACGTAGCCCGCGTCGACGGCGACGTGGCTCAGCACCGCCACGGCGACCAGGGCCGGCGTCAGCAGCGATTTCGGCGTGACCGACAGCATCCGCCGCAGCGCCGCGTTGATGTAGCCGGTGTGCTCGGCGACGCCGAGGCCCAGCATCGCCGTCAGCACCACGCCCAGTGGCGCGAACGCCATGAACACCTTGTACATGTTGGCCATGAAGGCGGTCAGCGACTCGCCTGCCAGCAGGTTGACGATCCGGATCGGTTCGCCCGTGGTCGGGTTGATCGCCTCGAATTCCACGCCCGACAGCAGCCAGGACAGGCCCCAGACCGACAGCATCAGCAGCAGGAACAGGGCGGCGGGATCGGGTAAGCGGTTGCCGGTCCGTTCGACCAGATCAAGCAGGCGGGTGGCGAGGTTGCGCGGGGCGTTCTCCGGACGGACGTCGGTCATCGTGCGGTCGTTTCCTGTCGTGGCGGTGACCGCATGCTAACAGCGTGCGGTCACCCATCGCCGCGAAGGCTGCGTTTGCGCGCACGAATACATGCCGTCATCGCAGCGCGACGACGATCCGAAAACACTCAGCGGCCAGGACCGATCGAGGTGCGTACGTCGAACAATTCGGGGAAGAAGGTCAACTCCAGCGCCTGCCGCAGGAAGCCCACGCCGCTGGAACCACCGGTGCCGCGCTTGAAGCCGATGATGCGCATCACCGTGCGCATGTGGCGGAAGCGCCACAGCTGGAACTGGCTTTCCAGGTCCACCAGGTCCTCGCACAGCGAATACTCGCGCCAGTAGCGGTCGGTGTCCTCGTAGATGGCTTCGAACACCGGCAGCAGGGCGGCGTCGGCCGCGTGCGACTGGCGCCAGTCGCGCTGCAGGTGCTGCGCCGGGATCGCGTGATCCCAGCGCGCGAGGTACATCAGGAATTCGTCGTACAGGCTCGGCGCATCCAGCACGGCCTCCAGGCCGGCATGGCCTTCGGGATCGTGCTCGAACACCTTCAGCATCGCCGCATTCTTGTTGCCCAGCAGGAACTCGATGGTGCGGTACTGCAGCGACTGGAAGCCGGACGACGGCCCCAGCAGGTCGCGGAAGCCCATGTATTCCGAGGGGGTCAGGGTCTCCAGCACCGACCACTGCTCGGTCAGCTGGCGCAGCACCTGCTTGGCGCGCGCCAGCACCTTGCGGCACTGCCAGACCTGGTCGCGCTGCAGGAACCCGGTCGCCGCGCGCAGTTCGTGGATCATCAGCTTCATCCACAGCTCCGATACCTGGTGCTGCACGATGAACAGCATCTCGTCGTGGTGCGGCGGATCGGATACCGGGTGCTGCGCCGACAGCAGGCGGTCCAGCTGCAGGTAGCCGCCGTAGCTCAGGCGGCCCGACAGGTCGGTGTGGATGCCTGCTTCCAGCGGGCGTTCGTTCTTCTCTACGGCCATCCGTCGATCAACCGGGGCGCCACAGGGGCGGCGGGGGCGCCAGCGTAACCGATGGCGGCAGGCGACCCGGGCAAGGCGTTGGAAAACCGACACTTATGTCACGCCCATGCAATGCGTGTACCACAGGCTTCCGCTACATTGCGTCGGCCGGGGGTGGCATCGCCTCCGACGGGGGGCGGCGTCCACACCACTGAGGGAGAGTCCGTACATGGAAATGCCACGGGGCCGTCTTGCGGCCGTGTTCGCGTCATTCGCCCTGTGTCTTGCCGCCACCTCGGCGCAGGCGCAGGTGGTCATCAGCCAGGTCTACGGCGGCGGCGGCAACAGCGGCGCCACGTTCAAGAACGACTTCATCGAGCTGCGCAACAACGGACCCACGGCGGTCGACCTAACCGGATGGAGCGTGCAGTACGCCTCGTCCGCGGGTACCGCCTGGGGTGGCCGCACGAATCTCACCGGCAGCATCCCGGCCGGCGGCTTCTACTTGGTCCAGCAGGCGCCGGGCGCCGGCGGCACGGTGGACCTGCCCACGCCTGACGCCGTCGGCACCATCGGCCTGGCCGGCACCGCCGGCAAGGTCGCACTGAGCCGCAGCACCACGGCACTGACCGGCGCCTGCCCGCTCACCGATGCCAACCTGGCCGACTTCGTCGGTTTCGGCAGCGCGGCCAACTGCTTCGAAGGCAGCGCGCCCACCGGTACGCTCAGCAACACCACGGCCGCACTGCGGGGCGGCGACGGCAGCATCGACACCGACAACAACGGCGCCGATTTCGCGGTCGGCGCGCCGAATCCGCGCAACAGCGGCACCGCGCCGCCGGAACCACCGGATCCGCCGGTGGCCCTGACCATCGCGCAGATCCAAGGCAGCGGGCTGTTGTCGCCTCACAACGGCAAGCGCGTGATCACCGAAGGCATCGTCACCGCGATCAAGTTCAACAGCGGCTTCTTCCTGCAGGCCGCCAACGACGATGGCGACCCGGCCACCTCCAACGCCGTGTTCGTGTTCACCAGCAGCGCGCCGCCGGCCACCGCCGCGATCGGCAACCGCGTGCGCGTGACCGGCACGGTCGAGGAGTACACCCCGTCCACCAACCCGCACCAGCTCGCGATCACCGAGATCGTCACACCATCGGTCGAGGTGCTGGAAGCCGGCGTCGCCCTGCCTGCCGCGATCGAGCTGACCGCCGCCGAGCTGGGTCCCGACGCCCTGCCCGGCACGCTGGAACGCTTCGAAGGCATGCGCGTCAGCGTGGCGCAATCGGTGGTCATCGCACCGTCCGGTGGCAGCCTCAACGAAGCCAACGCCACCTCCAGCAGCGACGGCGTGTTCCATGTCGCCCTGCCGGGCGTTGCACGCCCATTCCGCGAGCCCGGCATCGCCGTGATGGACGCCGTCACCCTGCCCGCGGGCAAGAACCCGCCGCGCTTCGACACCAACCAGGAACGCCTGATGGTGCGCAGCCGTGGCCAGGTCGGCGCAGTCCCGCTGTCGGTGGACACCGGCGCGGACGTCGCCGGCCTGATCGGCGTGCTCGACTACTTCGCCGGCACCTGGGCGCTGCTGCCCGACACGGCCACGCCGCCGAGCATCAGTGGCGGCCGCCTGCCGGAAGCCGTCAACGACGCCAGCTACGACGAAGTGACTGTCGGCACCTTCAACATGCAGCGCCTGTTCGACGAGGTCAACGACAGCAACGGCGCGGTGACGCTGACCCCGGAAGCGCTGGACAAGCGTCTGGCCAAGGCGGCGCTGGCGATCTGCGACTACCTGAAAACACCGGACATCGTGGGCGCGGTGGAAGTGGAGAACCTGCGCCTGCTGCAATTGCTGTCCGAGCGCATCGACGCCACCTGTGCCGCGCGTCCGGGCTACGTGCCCTACCTGCAACCGGGCAACGACGTGGGCGGCATCAACGTCGGCTTCCTGGTCAGTTCGCGCCAGACCGCCGGCGGTGCGGCTCGCGTCGAAGTGCTGGATGTGGCGCAGTTCGGCAAGGAAACCACCATCGCCAATCCGAACGGCACCACCAGCCTGCTCAACGACCGGCCGCCGCTGCGCCTGCGCGCCCGCGTGCACCACGACGCCACGTCGAGCTATCCGCTGACGGTGATCGTCAACCACCTGCGTTCGCTCAACGACGTCAACGACACCCTGCCCGGCAGCAGCGGCTGGGCCACGGGCGGCGAGCGCGTGCGGGTCAAGCGCGGCGCACAGGCGGTCTACCTCGCGCAGCTGGTGCAGGAGATGCAGCAGGCGAACCCGGACGAGAAGATCGTGCTGATCGGCGACTTCAATGCGTTCGAGTTCAACGACGGCTACGTCGATGTCCTCGGCATCATTAAGGGTGAAGCGGCCACGGAGGACCAGGTGCTGACCTGGATGGCCAGCCCGCTGACCACGCCACTGGTGGATGGTTCGCAGTTGATCGCCGACCCGGCGCAGCGCTATTCGTATGTGTTCGAGGGCAGTGCGCAGACGCTGGACCACGTGCTGGTCAACGAGTCGCTGGTGATGGACGCCGCGCTGCGCGTGGATCACGCGCGCATCAACACGGACTTCGGTGTCGACAACTTCGGCGATGCCACGCTGGCGCTGCGTTCCTCCGACCACGATCCGGTACGCCTGAGCATCCGCGTGCCGTCGTTCGCCCGCGCCGACCTGTCGGCGACGGTGGCGGCCGACCGCGCCAGCGCCAACGTCGGCGAGACCGTGCGTTACACCGCCACGGTGCGCAATACCGGTCCGGGTGCTGCTTCGCCGGCCGCGTTCGCCTTCGTGTTCTCGGCCGAACTGTCGCCGTCGCTGGCCACGCTGCCGGCGGGCTGGAGCTGCGGCGGCGCCGAAACCACCGGCGGCACTACGCGCGTGGCCTGCACCGTGCCGTCCCTGGCGGTGGGTAGCGATGCGACATTCGCGATCGACGCGGTCGTCCCGGCCAGTGCCTCCGGCACGACGTTGGGCCTGGGCGTCTCGGCCAATTCCACCGTGATCGACCCGGCCAATGGCGACAACGCCGCATCCGTCTCCGTGGCCGTCGCCGCGCTGCCGACCCGCAAGGCCGATTTGTCGGTGAAGCTGGCCGGCGGTGCGCTGCCGCTGCTGCGCAACACCATCGCCACCGTGCTGGTGCCGGTCCGCAACGCCGGTCCGGACACCGCAGAGCAGGTCAAGGTGGTGCTGTCCACGAACGTCGATGCTCGCTATGCCGCGGTCGCCGCGCCCAGCGGCTGGTCCTGCACGCGCGTGCAGAACACGGCGGACGGTTCCAGCGCCGAGTGCTCGCGCCGGGGCGCCATGGCCAAGGGCGTGCAGACCCTGGCCTTCGCGATGGTGGTGCCCGGCAAGCCGAAGCGCGGCACCTCGTTCGAGTTCGAGGCGACCGTAAGCAGCGACACGCCGGATCCGAATCCGGCCAACAACCACGACAAGCTGGTCCAGCGCATCCGCTGAACTTTCCCGCGATCGTGGGGTCGACAGGGGCGCGGGCAACCGCGCCCCTTGTCGTTCCGGAGGCGCCGTTCGCGCATGATGGGACGCACGACACGTCCAGCCCACCCGAGCGGCAGGCGGACTGACACCGAACGACATCCGGCAACCGCCTGTTTCCGCACCGTTTTCGCCCGGCGACGCACGCCATTCGCCCTCGTCTTGCTGCATTGCAAGAAGGCTGCCGGACGCTCCGTCCCTAAAATTACATTTGAAACCAATTCCGCCGGCCGACGAGAACACCGTCCAGATGACCACCGCCGCAAGCTTCACCATCGAATACCTGCAGTACCTCGGGCCCGACGGCACCCTGGTGCGCGACGACCTGCCCGAAGCCGGGCGCGACATCGAACGGCTGCGCGAGCTGTTCAAGCAGATGCTGCTGGTGCGCACCTTCGACACCAAGGCCATCGCCCTGCAGCGGACCGGCAAGCTGGGCACCTACGCCAGTTGCCTGGGCCACGAGGCCACCCACGTCGGCATCGGCGCCTCGATGCGCACCGGTGACGTCTACGCGCCCAGCTACCGCGAGTACGGCGCCATGTTCATGCGTGGGGTGAAGCCGCGCGACGTGCTGATGTACTGGGGCGGCGACGAGCGCGGCAGCGACTACGACCGCGACAGCGATGCGCGCAACGACTTCCCGTTCTGCGTGCCGATCTCCACCCAGTGCCTGCACGCGGCCGGCGCCGCGCTGTCGTTCAAGCTGCGCCAGCAGGATCACATCGCGGTGGCGACCTGCGGCGACGGTGGCTCGTCGAAGACCGACTTCTACGCCGCGCTGAACTCCGCCGGCGCCTACGAACTGCCGCTGGTGCTGGGCGTGATCAACAACGGCTGGGCCATCTCGGTGCCACGCAGCGCGCAGACCGGTGCGCAGACGCTGGCGCAGAAGGGCCTGGCCGGCGGCCTGCACTGCCTGCAGGTGGACGGCAACGACCTGATCGCCGTGCTCGAAGGCATGCGCCGCGCCAGCGAGCGCGCCCGCAAGGGCCAGGGCGGCACCGTGATCGAGTTCGTCACCTATCGCCTGTCCGACCACACCACCGCCGACGACGCCCGCCGCTACCGCGACGATGCCGAAGTGAAGGCCGGCTGGGAGCGCGAGCCGATGACGCGCCTGCGCACCTGGCTGACCGCCCAGGGCGCGTGGAGCGAGGCCGACGAGGCCGCTTGGAAGGAGGAATGCGGCGCGCGCGTGGACGAGGAGGTCAACGCCTACCTCAACACCCCGGTGCAGCCGGTCGAAGCGATGTTCGACTACCTCTACGCCGATCCACCGCCGGAGCTGCTGCTGCAGCGCGCTGCCGCCATCGCTGCGGAGAACCGCTCGTGAGCACCGTGATGAAACCTGAAAACAAGACCGTGGGAGCGACGTCAGTCGCGAAACCTGATGCCGCAGCGACACCGACGGCGATCACCCTGATCGAAGCCATCACCCAGGCGCTGGCCTGGGAGATCGCGCACGACGACGCCGTGCTGGTGCTGGGCGAAGACGTGGGCGTGAATGGCGGCGTGTTCCGCGCCACCGCCGGCCTGCAGCAGAAGTTCGGCCCCGAACGCGTGCTGGACACGCCGCTGGACGAGACCACCATCGCCGGCCTGACCATCGGCCTGGCCGCGCAGGGCATGAAGCCCGTCGCCGAGGCGCAGTTCGACGGCTTCGTCTACCCGATGGTGGACCACATCATCTGCCACGCCGCCCGCCTGCGTACCCGCACGCGCGGCCGCCTGCACTGCCCGATGGTGCTGCGCGTGCCGTGGGGCGGCGGCATCCGCGCACCGGAGCACCACAGCGAAGCCAACGAGGCCATTTTCACCAACGTGCCCGGTTTGCGCGTGGTGATGCCGTCGTCGCCGCAGCGCGCCTACGGCCTGCTGCTGGCCGCGATCCGCGATCCGGACCCGGTCATCTACATGGAACCGAAGCGCATCTATCGCCAGTACAAGGAAGTCGTCGCCGACGACGGCGAAGCGCTGCCGCTGGACGTGTGCTTCGTGCTGCGCGATGGCACCGACGTGACCCTGGTGACCTGGGGCGCGCAGGTGAAGGAAGCGCTGGAAGCCGCCGACAAGCTGGCCGGCGAAGGCATCAGCGCGGAAGTCATCGACGTCGCCACGCTGCGTCCGCTCGACTTCGACACCATCGCCGAATCCGTCGCCAAGACCGGCCGCTGCGTGATCGTGCACGAAGCGCCGCGCACCGCCGGCTTCGGTGCCGAGATCGCCGCGCGCCTGGCCGAGCATTCGATGTACGACCTGCTGGCGCCGGTCGAGCGCGTCACCGGCTACGACACGCACATCCCGCTGTTCCGCCTGGAAATGAAGTACCTGCCCAGCGTCGACAAGATCGTCGCCGCGGCGAAGCGGGCGATGGCGGCGGGCTGACCGCGCGCCGCCCACGAAACGACTTACCGAGAGACATCCGAATGAGCGAGAGCAAGACCTTCCACCTTCCCGATCTGGGCGAAGGCCTCCCGGACGCGACCATCGTCGAGTGGTTCGTCAAGGAAGGCGACGTGATCCGGCTGGACGAGCCGCTGGTGTCGATGGAAACGGCCAAGGCCATCGTCGAGGTGCCTTCGCCGGTGTCCGGCAAGGTGACCAGGCTCGCTGGCGCGGCGGGCGATGTCGTCATCACCGGCAGCATGCTGGCGGTGTTCGAACCCGATGCCAGCCTGCCGCAGCGCGCGGAAGGCCAGGACACCGGCCATCACCACGGACCGCCGAAGCCCACCGCGGGCACGACGTCAGCCGCGACCACGGCATCCGACGCCGCCTCGAGTGCGGCGGACGCCACGCCCGCCGATGCAGAGGGGGAGGCCGACGCCGGCACCGTGGTCGGTGCGATGCAATCCTCCAACGCCATCCACACCGAACAGGCCGTCGCTGTCGGCGGCGTCAAGGCGATGCCGGCGGTGCGCGCGATGGCGAAGAAGCTGGGCGTGGACCTGTCGCGCGTCCGCGCGACCGGTGCCGACGGCGCGGTGACGATGCAGGACGTGAAGCAGGCCGCAGCGGACGGTTCCGCGCGTGGCGGCATCCCCTCGCCTGCACCGGTTCGCAGCACCACGCCTGCGACCGCGCCGGCACCGGTCGCCGCCGCACAGCGCACCGCGCTGTCCGCAAGCGGCCAGCCGATGCGCACGCAGCCGCCGGGCGTGTCGGTCAGCGGCCAGCCCGAACAACTCAAGGGCGTGCGCCGGAACATGGCGCGCGTGATGGCCGATGCCCACGCCAAGGTCGTGCCGACCACGCTGAGCGACGATGCCGACATCCATGCGTGGACGCCGGGCAACGACCTCACTGGCCGCCTCGTCCGCGCCATCGTCCGCGCCTGCAAGACGGTGCCGGCGATGAACGCCTGGTTTGACGGCGACAAGCTGACCCGTACGCTGCATCCGCACGTGGACATCGGCATCGCGGTGGATACCGACGATGGCCTGTTCGTGCCGGCGCTGCGCAATGCCGACCTGCTCGAAGCCGGTGGCGTGCGCGAGAGCATCAACCGCCTGCGTGCGCAGGTCGAGGATCGCAGCATCCCGCCGTCCGAGCTGACCGGCTACACGATCTCGCTGTCCAACTTCGGCATGTTCGCCGGCCGCTACGCCACGCCCGTGGTGGTGCCGCCGTGCGTGGCCATCGTCGCCGCGGGCCGCGCGCGCCACCAGGTCACGCCGGTGATGGGCGGCTTCGAATCGCACAAGATCGTCCCGCTGTCGGTGACCTTCGACCACCGTGCCTGCACCGGTGGCGAAGCGGCGCGCTTCCTCAAGGCACTGATCGACGATCTCGCCCTGCCGCACTAGAAGGCCGTTGTATCTGCAGGTGAGCGACCGGGCGGCTTCGGTCGCTCACTTGTTCGTTGCGCCGAGCCCATGGGATGAGGACAACATCAGACCGCGGAGCGTGGCAGGATGCCGCGGTGATCCCACCGCAGGAGTCGCCATGTCGCACCGCAGCCGTCTCGCCGGTTTCATCATCGACAGCCAGGTCGACGACCTGCCCGCGGCATCCGCGTTCTGGAGTGCCGCCCTGGGGCTGAAGGTCACCGATCCCGATGACGGCGGCCTGGGCATCTACGACAAGTTCGAACCCGGGCCGGGTGGCCTGCACATCGAAGTGCAGAAGGTGAAGCACGAAGCGCGCGTGCACCTGGACATCGAGACCGACGACATCGAAGCGGAGGTCGTGCGTCTGGAAGCACTCGGCGCGAAGCGCGTGCAGCACGTGCGCAATCGCTGGTGGGTGATGGAAGCGCCGACCGGACACCGCTTCTGCGTGGTACCGATGGCCGAAGACAGCACGCGCGCCGCGCCCAACCGCTGGCCCTGATCCGTTCAGCGCGCGGGAACGGCGTCCTCTTTCCAGAACGCCAGCAGGCGTTCCAGCCCGGGCGATGTCACGGCTTCGTCCTCCAGCCACGGCACCTCGCGCTGCCACTGCGCCTGGCTCAGCTGCTGCACCACGCTCCGGGGCGCGTCGGCGAACCCCATGTGCCAGCGCTGGAAACGACGCGCCTCCACCCTGCCCTGCTGCAGCACCTCGAGCCGGTGGTGCTGGCTGGCCCGGGTGATGCGCGCGTAGATCTGCTCGACATCCGCACGCGCGCCTTCGAGGTACTGCACGAACCGCTGGCTGCCGTAGAGCAGCGCTCCCGTGACGTTCGCCAACTCGTTGTTGACGCGCGCATCCAGCAGCAGCGTGTCGAGATCCGACGCCTCCATCGGACGGGTTGCGTGGCTCTGGTAGACCACTGCGTGGAGAGGTGCCACGGGTATTCCGGTGTCGCGACAGGAGCCGCAGCTTAGCGCAGGCCCGCACATGAACGGCGTGCGCCAGCGCGCCTATTTGCGTTCAGCATCGCTGCCTTCACGCACCGCCTTGAACTCCGATCCGTCCAGCCAACGCGGCCATGCATCGCCCTCCGCGACCTCGCGACCCAGCGCGTAGAGCACCTCCACGTCCTGCACTTGGCCAGTGGCGTCCCATGAGGGCGTCCACGCGTCGCAGGGCTGGTGGTAGCACTTGGCGAAGTACGCCTCGCGCAGCGCCTTGCCACTGGCGACACCACCATCGACGCGATCCAGGCCGGCGCCCACGGTGATCGCCGGCACGCCGGCGCGCGCGAAGGCGAAGTGATCGGCGCGATAGAAGAAGCCGGCTTCCAGATTGGGGTCGGGCGAGTAGGTGCGGCCCTGCGCTTCGGCGACGCGCTTCAGGTCGCCTTCCAGCGATACGCGGCCATTGCCCCACGACGCGATGTCGCGATTGGCGCCATCGGGGCTGAGCATCTCGATGTTGAGCACCGCGGCCGTCTTCTCCAGCGGCGCCAGCGGATTCGCGGCGTAGTAGGTCGCGCCCTGCAGGCCCTTTTCCTCCGCCGTCAGCGCCATGAACAGCAAGGAGCGCTGCGGGCGAGGGCCCGCGGCGAACACGCGCGCAAGTTCGATCACGGCAGCGACACCAGTCGCATTGTCGATCGCACCGTGGCGGATCCCGTCACCGGTCGCATCCGGCTCGCCGACACCGAACGCATCCCAGTGCGCGGAGTAGATGACGGTTTCGTCGGGTCGCTTGGCGCCCTCCAGCCGCCCGATGACATTGCGCGTCACCACCTGGTCGCGCTTCACCGCAAAGGACGCAGACAGCGTGGCATCGCCGAGTGCGATCGGCACGAACGCGGGCGTCTGCGCACGCCGCTTCTCCGCTTCGAAATCCAGGCCAGCACGCTTGATCAGCGACACCGCCAGATCGCGCTGCATCCAGCCGCGCAGCCGCGTGTGGTACTTCGCGGCATCCGCACGCGGGATGTCGAACACCGGCGACAGTCCCGACGCACGCACCGTGGCCCAGCCGTAGGCGGCCGGCGCGGTCTCGTGCACGATCAGCACGCCCACCGCGCCCTGGCGTGCGAGTTCCTCGTACTTGTAGGTCCAGCGGCCGTAGTAGGTCACCGCACGGCCGTCGAACGCACCCGGCGTGGCGGTTTCGAAATCCGGATCGTTGACCAGCACCACCGCGACCTTGCCTTTCAGGTCAGCGCCTTTGTAATCGTCCCAGCCACGCTCGGGTGCGGTGATGCCGTAGCCAACGAACACCAGCGGCGCATCGACCACATCGATGCGATCCACCGGGCTCAGGCTCTGCAGGACCACGTCATCGCCGTTGAGCAGCGGCTGGACCGCACCGCCCAACGTCACCGAGGACGTCACGGATCCATCTACCTGTGCGCGCACGAGCGGGACATCCTGCGCCCACGCGCCCTGCACGCCCCCGGGCTGCACACCCGCCTTCGTCAGCTCGGAGACGACGTACGCAATCGTCTTCTCCTCGCCCGGTGTGGCCGGCGCGCGACCTTCGAACTCGTCCGACGCGAGCACGCGCACGTGTCGCGACAGGTTGTCGGCGCTGATGCCGCCACCGGGAATGTCGGTGGCGGCGACGGGCATCGCGCACAGGGACAACAGCAGCAGCGGGAGCGGAGATTTCATGGGCATGGCCTTGCTTGGAAACACCGGAAGTCTATTCGATGCGGCTGTTGCAGGAGCGACGTGAGTCGCGACCGCATGGTATCGGCGCGGGATCGATCTGACTCTGTGGTGATTCAACGCATCGTCCGGCAGGAGACAGGATTGTTCTCCTCATGTGATCGCGACTCACGTCGCTCCTACAGGGAACCCATGCCCTCACGGCCGCCCACGATCCAGCCACACGCCCAACCCCTGCGCATTGAGTTCGATGTCCATCGCGAGCAGGCGCAGCACGTCTTCGTCCGCCAGCGGCACCTGCAGCGCATGTGCACGCTCGAGATACAACGCGGAGAGGCCGGCCGCGATGCAGCGGTGGCGATCCGCGCGTCCGTCGCAGGCATCGGCGATGGCGACCATCGCGTCGATCTGCTCGTACAGCGCCTGCGCCAGCCGTGGCACGGCGCCAACGCGGCCGTAGTGGGTCAGGAACATGCCGTCGGGCACCTGCGCGACCATCCGCGCGATGCTGGCCTTCAGCGCAACCGGCTCGAACTGCACGGGCGTGGTGGTCGGCAGGATGAACGCACCGTTCGGTCCATCCAGTTCTCGGTAGGACAGACCGAAGGTGTCGCCCGTGAACCAGCACCGGCTACGCTCGTCCCAGATGCAATGGTGGTGGCGCGCATGGCCGGGCGTGTCCACGCACAGCAACGGGCGTCCTGCCAGCATGACGGTCTCGCCATCGCCGACGATGCGAATGCGCGATTTCGGCACCGGCTGGACGACACCGTAGCTGCGCCGGATCTCCGCTTCCCCGTAAACCGCGGTGGCGCCCTCGATCAGCTTGGCCGGGTAGATCAGGTGCGGCGCCGCGCGCGGGTGCGCGATCAGCGTGGCGTTCGGCAGGTGCTGCATCAGCAGGCCCGCGCCGCCGGCGTGATCCAGGTGCACGTGCGTAACGATGAGGAAGTCGACGTCTTCCGGACCCAGTCCCGCCTGTTGCAGCGTGGCCAGCAGGTACGGAACGGAATGGTTGGTGCCGCAATCGATGAAGGCGCCGCGTCCTTCCTCGACGACCAGGTAAGCGGCGTCGAAATGGTCGCGATGGAACGCGGTGTCGATGGTATGGATGCCGTGGAGGCTCATCCGCAGGCCTCTGTGGGGACGGATGGCCTGATTCTAGTCCCCACGCCGCGATCGCACGACCCGCCTTTGGTGGAACGGATCATCCGTGTCCGGGATCAAGCGCGCGACAGCCACCAGCCGCGCAGCGGTACCGCGCAGGTCAGCACGAACAGGAACGCGCCGTACGCCACCAGCGTGGCCAGCACCTGTTTCCAGATCGCGCCTGTTCCCACATCGGACGCGCCCAGTGCGTAGCCCCACTGCATGCCGATGAAGCTCAGCACGAAGGCCAACACCAATACCGCGATATCGAAGCCCTTGCGGCGCGCATTGCGCGGCTGGCGCGGGAACAGCCAGAACAGCGACCCCAGCAACAGGAACCACGGCAGGAACAGGATCACCGCGAGATACGGCATGGGCTCAGGCCTCCGCGGCACGCAGCGTGGCCAGTGCCGCCAGCACGTCGTCGGCCGGCACCTGCAACACGATCTCCGGCGTCTGCATGGCATCGGCCTGTTCGGCCTGCTTCAACACGCCGATCAGCTTGCCGGCATCCTTGGGCGAGTCGAAGCCGTTGCTCTGCACCAGTACGTTGCCGTCCGCATCGGCCAGCTTGAAATAGAACCGGCCATCCGTGTCGCGGTACTGCTTGAACACCGGCAGCGCGAGCTTCGACGGCGCGACCTTTGCTTCCACCACCGGCAGCTGTGAAAGGTCGCGCAGGCCAACGGCATGGCGCAGCTCCGCCAGCAATGGCGTGGCATAACGCTCGCGCAGGCGACGCACGCCGTCGCGCAGGATCGCTTCGATGTCACCGGGTTTCGCCATCAGCGCTTCGTACTTCTCGCGCAGCGGCGCGATCTCGGCATCGATGCGTTCGAACAGCTGCTGCTTGGCCTCGCCCCAGCCGATGCCGTCGGCGAATTGCTGCGCGAAGACGCGCGTCTCGTCCGCGCTGGCGAAGGCCTGGTACAGCTGGAACAGCGCCGAGCCTTCGGTGTCCTTCGGCTCGCCGGGACCGCGCGAGTCGGTGAGGATGGAGAACACCAGCTTCTTCAGCTCATCCCGCGGCACGAACAGCGGAATGGTGTTGTGGTAGCTCTTGCTCATCTTGCGTCCGTCGAGGCCGGGCAGCGTGGCCACGTTGTCGTCGATCAGCGCTTCCGGCAGGGTGAAGTACTCCTTGCCGTACACGTGGTTGAAGCGCTGGCCGAAGTCGCGCGCCATCTCGATGTGCTGGATCTGGTCGCGGCCCACCGGCACCTGGTGCGCGTTGAAGATCAGGATGTCCGCGGCCATCAGCACCGGGTACATGAAGAGGCCGGCGCTGACGCCGGCATCCGGGTCTTCGCCGTCGGCGTTGTTCTTGTCCACCGCCGCCTTGTAGGCGTGCGCGCGGTTGAGGATGCCCTTGCCCGCCACGCAGGTCAGGAACCAGGTCAGCTCGGTGATCTCCGGCACGTCGCTCTGGCGGTAGAACCACACCTTGTCCGGCTCCAGACCGCAGGCCAGCCACGTGGCCGCGATCTCCAGCGTGGAGCGCTGGGTACGCGCGGGGTCCTGCGCCTTGATCAGGCTGTGCAGGTCGGCCAGGAAATAGAAGCTCTCCGCATCCGCGGCGCGGCTGGCGGCCACGGCGGGACGGACGGCGCCGACGTAGTTGCCCAGGTGCGGCGTGCCCGAGGTGGTGATGCCGGTGAGGACGCGGGTGGTCATGTGCAGTGCGGGGGCGTGCGGGAAAGCGGCCAGTTTACCGGCTGGGGCCGGGGCATGCCGGCGCGAGGCCTGGGACAAGGGGTCGCAGGCGTTCCCTGCCAGCGGCTTAACCGCCGCCGGCAACGCCCACCCGGGCAACCCCGTTGTTTCCGGCCGGCCGTTCGCAGCAACGTCCCCACCAGGAGAACGGACATGCTGCATCGCATCCTCGCATCCCTCGCCACGCTGGCGCTGCTCGCCTGCGCGCCCGCCCATGCCGGCCCGCTGGTCGATGTCAGCGTGGTCGACCGCGACACCGGAGAATGGCTGGCGCAGCATCCGTATCGCGGCGATCTCTGGGTTGCTGGCACGCCTGGCAACCGCTACCGCGTCCGCCTGACCAACACCACGGGCGAGCGCGTGCTGGTGGTGCTGTCCGTGGATGGCATCAACGCGATCACTGGCCAGACGGCGAACCCCTCGCAGGCCGGCTACGTGCTGGAGCCGTGGCAGACCACCGAGGTCGCCGGCTGGCGCAAGTCGATGAACGACGTGGCGCAGTTCGTCTTCACCGATCTGGGCGACAGCTACGCCGCGTGGACAGGACGGCCGCGCAACGTCGGCGTGATCGGCATTGCCGCGTTCCGGGAAGCCCGTGCCTACCGCTATCCGCAGTACACGCCACCGCCGATCGCGCGCGGATCGATGGAGAAGCGGGCGGAAGCCGAAGCCGCCGCACCGGCAGGATCGTCGCGCAGCATCGCCGCCAACGACGCGGCGAAGCAGCAGAGCATCGGTACCGGGCACGGAGGCCGCGAATGGGCACCGACGTCGCGCACCGGTTTCGACCGCGCGACCCGGCAGCCGGAGCAGGTCAGCGAAGTGCGCTACGACGAGTACCGTCGACTGGTCGCGCTCGGCGTGGTCCCGCGCCGTCATGGACCGACGTGGCGCGATGAAGGCCCGCGCGCATTCCCCGGCGGCTTTGTCGCCGACCCGCCGCGCTACCGCTGATCCTCGCGCACGAAAGAAGACGGGCCGCATTGCGCGGCCCGTCTCGTACTGCCTGTCAGCGTGAGTGCGCGCGTCAGTGCTTGAACGTACTGTCCGAACGCAGCGTGCGCTGGAAATCCTCGACTTCGGTGTTGGCACGGTCACGGTCGTACCCGTAACGCTCCTGCAACTTGCCGGTCAGGTATTCGGCATTGCCTTCCGCGACCTTGAAGTCGTCATCGGTCAGGTCGCCCCACTTCGCCTGGATCTTGCCTTTCAGCTGCTTCCAGTTACCGGCGATGATGTCCTGATTCATGATGTTGCCTCACATGGTTGAGCGGCAGGGGGCGCCGCACGTACAGCGTCGCAGGCGTTGCGTTGCGCGACGATCAACCCGACGTCAACACACCATTAGGAATCGCTGAACCGTTCACGCACCTGAGCTTGTGCTCTCAACCGTGAACAGGAGAAGTCGCCTTTCGATATCTCGGAAAAAGTAAAAGGCCGCCCGGAGGCGGCCTTCTGTTCTACCTGGCGGGATCGCGTCACTTGCCGGACGCGTCCTCGACCTTCTCGCCGACCTTCTGCACATCCTTGCCAACACCTTTCACGGTGTTGCAACCGGACAGCACGGCGATGGACAGCAGGGCCAACGCGATCAATGCGGGAAAACGTTTCATGGCAGAACTCCTCGATAGGGATGGAAGGGGGGCGATGCCGGGGCATGCGCCCTGCCGTCGCGTTCAGCGAGTCTGATTCAACCACACTGGATGGCGACTGACCATGCGGCTCTCAAAAACGCGGAAGGGCCGGTTTCCCGACCCTTCCGTGCGTCCGCCCCCGGCAGGGAGGCGGGCGTCAGGCAGCGCGCATCAGCACTTGCCGTCCTTGCAGTCCTGGGCCTTGTCTTCGACCTTCTCGCCGACCTTCTGCACGTCCTTGCCGGCGCCGGCCATCGTGTTGCAGCCCGACAGGACCGCCATCGAGAACATCGCCGTGAGCAGCAGCATCATTGCACGCTTCATGTGTCATCTCCTGGGTGGATGGATGCCGCTGCGCGTGCGTCCCACAGCGCGTCGGCGTGTGCGTCCACCTTCAGCGCCGCGCCGTATAGGGCGCGTGAAGCCTGCGCCGCGCCGTTCAGTCGCAGTTTTCCCTGGCGCTGCCGCTCAATCCCTCATCAGCGTGGACTTGCCGAACAGGCTCTCCACCAGGTCCACCGTCAGCTTGGCCGTACGGTTGCGGCGGTCCAGCACCGGATTCAATTCGACGATGTCCAGCGATCCCATCAGGCGCGTGTCGGCGATCATCTCCATGACCAGCTGCGCCTCGCGGTAATTGGGTCCACCGGGCACCGTGGTACCCACGCCCGGGGCAATGCTCGGGTCCAGGAAATCCACGTCGAAGCTGACATGCAGGTGCGTGTTGCTGTCGACCCCTTCCAGCGCCGCCTCGAGCGTGCGCTTCATGCCGACCTCGTCGATATAGCGCATGTCGTAGACATCGACCTGGTGGTCCTTGATCAGCTTCTTCTCCTCCGGATCGACCGAGCGGATGCCGATCTGCCGCACCATCGCAGGGGTGATCGCGGGGGAGTCGCCGCCCAGCTTCGTCAGCGCGTCGGGCCCGATCCCGCACAGGCACGCCACGGGCATGCCGTGGATGTTGCCCGAGGGCGTGACCTCACTGGTGTTGAAGTCCGAATGCGCATCCAGCCACAGCACGCGCAGTTGCTTGCCTGCCTGGCGGCAGTGACGCGCGACGGCGGTAATGGACCCCATCGCCAGGCAGTGATCGCCGCCCAGCATGATCGGCAGCCGTCCACGCGCCAGCTCCGCCGCAGTGGCGTCCATCACGGCGCGGTTCCACGCCACGACCTCATCGAGGTGGCGATAGCCCGCCACGGGCCCGGTCCACGGATTGGCCGGACCCTGCACGTTGCCGGTGTCGATGACGTCCACACCGCGCGCGGCCAGCGCTTCGCCCAACCCCGCGATGCGCAGTGCGTCCGGACCCATGCGCGCGCCGCGATGACCCGCACCGATGTCGGTGGGTACGCCGATCAGGGAGACAGAAGGGAAAGCTCGACTCATGGCTACGTCCTGCGAAAAACAGGTGCACAGTCTATGCGGTCGGCGATGACGGGCCTGTGGCATCGCAGCACGTGCGCGCCAGCAGTGGCGGGAAACTGGTGCCGCTTATCCGAATCGAACGGATGACCTACCGCTTACAAGGCGGTTGCTCTACCAGCTGAGCTAAAGCGGCGTGGGGCGCAATTCTAGCGCAGCGCGGTGCATTCGAGGGGCTGCGGTGCACCGCTGGACGCGGCACGCGCAAGCGCGGCCGGATCCACGCCGTCCGCGACGCCGGCATCCAGCCACCACAGGCTGGGGCCGGCACGTCCGACCGGCTGCAGTTGCGCGTCGAAACCTGCCGTCTGGAGTTGCACGAGACGGCGCTCGGCGGCCTCGCGACTGCGATAACGCCCCAGGGCAATGCCGTTCGCCTGTTCACCCTGACGCACCACAAGAAAATCATCGAACCCGGCCGCACCGATGCGTGCAGCGATCGCCTGCGCCTCTTCCACCGACGCGACAGGCGGAATCACCACTTGGTAACCACTGGCGCTGACGCCGGGGATTTCGCGCAAGCGCGCGCGCAGCAGCTGACCCGCCGCCGCACGCTGCCCCTGCGTGGCGGCGGCCTGGCTCGTATACGGCCCCAGACTGAAGCACGCTGTGGCGGCCACCGCAGGTGTCGGGGAGGCCGTGGCCGAGGCAGCGGGGTCGTTCGGCGCCACCGCCGCTTCTTCCACCAGTTGCAGGCGGGCCACGCCCGATGGGAGGGCGGGCTCGGACGCGGGTGCTGCCACCGGCCGGGTCAGCCACCAGGCGGCGGCACCGAGGTTCAACACGACCAGCAGGACGATCAGGGCACGGATCAGCATGCGGTGATTCTAGCCGCGGTCATGCGGGCACACCGAGCCGAGCCCACATGGCCAGTCCTTCCAGTACCAGCGTCGGGGCCAGCTCCGCCTCCTGCAGTGACG
>NZ_LSIF01000087.1 GCF_001556105.1 Pseudoxanthomonas mexicana
GGAGCCTCGATGGCGGCCTGACCATTCATCGGAAGACAGTTGCTGAATTAAGCCGCGCCGCACCGCGGCGTCGGCTTGAATGAATTGTTAGACCTCTCTAACGCCATCTTGGAAATATGAGCTTTCCTCTCCGGGCGTTGGGAAATGCATAGCTAGGCGCGACATCGCTATACCACAAAACCTGTTTGCGGCAATGCTCCACGAAATCGTGGACCGGCCAGCCTTTCGTAGACATCCGGTTGCCATAATTGATGGCAATGAC
>NZ_LSIF01000088.1 GCF_001556105.1 Pseudoxanthomonas mexicana
CGCCCGCCGCCAGCCGGCCACGCCGGCCGCCCCGCGCGCGGACACGGCGAAGCCGGCGCCCGCACCGATCGCGGCACCCGCCCTTATCGCCCCGCCGCGTGCGCCCGTGATGGCGCCAACGCCCGCGCCGGTCGCCGATCTCCCGACGCCGGTCGTGCGCGATATCGCGCCGCTGCTGATCGAACCCGAATCCTTCGCCGCCAAGCTGGCCGCCTGCCTGCCCGCCGCGCCTGCCAACGAGCCCGTCGCCGCGATCGAACCGATCGTCCCGCCGCGCCGTCCGGTCGCGCCGCGCGCCGAGGTCGACGACACCCTCGACCTCGACGCACTGCTGCCGTCCATCGCGCCGCCGGTCTGGTTGCCCGAACCCGAGCCGGCACCCGTCGCGGCGCTGCACGCGAGCCGTGTCACGGCCGCCGCCCACACGCCGGCGCCCGCCGCCGTCACCGTGCCGACGCTGACCGTGGTCACCGACAACGCCGCCGACGCGCGCGAGAGCGACGAGCAGCTGGTGCAGATGCGCGGCGAGCTGTCCGCCATGCGCGAGATGATCGAGCGCGAAATGCACCGCCTCACCGACGAGCGCCTGCGCGGCTCGCCGGTGCGCATGCAGGCGATGGAGCTGATGGAGGATTACGGCTTCGATGCCGGCATCACCCGCGACATCGCCCTGCAGATTCCCGCCGATACCGAACTGCACCGCGGCCGCGGCCTGATGCTCGGCCTGCTGTCGAAGAAGCTGCCGGTGCTCGACACCGACCTGCTGGACACCGGCGGCGTCATCGCGCTGGTCGGCCCCACCGGCGCCGGCAAGACGACGACCATCGCCAAGCTGGCGGCGTGCTTCGCGCAACGCCACAACGCCCGCGACGTGGCGCTGGTCACCACCGACACCGTGCGTGTCGGCGGCCGCGAACAGCTGCACGGCTACGGCCGCCAGCTCGGCATCGCCGTGCACGAGGCCGACAGCGCCCAGACCCTGGCGCTGGTGCTGGAACGCCTGCGCGACTACAAGCTGGTGCTGATCGACACCGCCGGTCTCGGCCAGCGCGACCGCAACCTGGTCGGCCAGCTCAACTGGCTGCGCGCCTCCGGCCAGGTCAAGACGCTGCTGTGCCTGCCGGCCAATTCGCACTTCTCCGACCTGGACGAAGTCGTCCGCCGCTTCAGCACCGTGCAGCCGCAAGGCGTGGTGCTGACCAAGCTGGACGAGACCGGTCGCCTCGGCAGCGCGCTGAGCGTGGTCGTCGACCACCAGTTGCCGATGACCTGGGTGACCGACGGCCAGCGCGTCCCCGACGACCTCCACCGCGCCAACAGCGCCCACCTCGTGTTGCGGCTGGACCAGCTGCGCCGCGAAGCCGACGAACCCTGCTCCACCGAGGCCACCCATGTCGCCTGATCACCCGCTGCAGACCAACCCCCGCAGCACCCCGCCGTTGCCCGGCGCGTTCCATCCCGTGCGTGTCGTCGCCGTCACCGGCGGCAAGGGCGGCGTGGGCAAGACCAACGTGTCGGTCAACCTCGCCGTGTCGCTGGCCGAAATGGGCAAGCGCACCCTGCTGATGGACGCCGACCTGGGCCTGGCCAACGTGGACGTGCTGCTCGGCCTGTCGCCGAAGTTCACCCTCGCCGACCTGATCGCCGGCCGCTGCGGACTCGAGGACGTATTGCTCGAAGGCCCCGAGGGCGTGCTGGTGGTGCCGGCCTCGTCGGGGTTCCGCCACATGGCCGAACTGACACCGGCCGAGCACGTCGGCCTGGTCAACGTGTTCTCCGAACTGCAACGCGCGCTCGATTTCATGGTGGTCGATACGGCCGCCGGCATCAGCGACAGCGTGCTGACCTTCTGCCAGGCCGCGCAGGACACCGTGGTGGTGGTCTGCGACGAGCCGGCCTCGATCACCGACGCCTACGCGCTGATCAAGGTGCTGGCACGCGAACGCGGCCTGGACCGCGTGCACGTCATCGCCAACATGGTCCGCGACCCCAACGAGGGCCGGAAGCTGTACGAGAAGCTCGCCCGCGTCTGCGAACGCTTCCTCGGCGACGTCGCCCTGCACTACCTCGGCGCCGTGCCGCAGGACGACTGGCTGCGCCGCGCCGTGCAGCGCCAGCAACCCGTCGTGAAGGCCTACCCGGGCAGCCCGTCGGCCCGCGCCATCGCCGACATCGCCCGCACCACCGCCCGCTGGCAGCCGCCGGTCGGCGCGCGTGGCAACGTGGAATTCTTCGTCGAACGCCTGATCCAGCGCGGGGTGGCCGCATGAACACCGCTGCCGCCCAGTACCGCGCCGTGCAGCGCGGCAATGCGAACGACTTCGTCACCCAGCACGCCGACCTGGTCCGCCGCATCGCCCACCACCTGGCGGCACGATTGCCCGCCAGCGTGGAGGTCGACGACCTGATCCAGGCCGGCATGATCGGCCTGCTGGAAGCCTCGCGCAGCTACGACGCCGAACAGGGCGCCTCGTTCGAGACCTACGCGTCGATCCGTATCCGCGGCTCGATGATCGACGAGATCCGCCGTGGCGACTGGGTGCCGCGTTCGGTGCATCGGCGCGCCCGCCAGGCCGCCGCCACCGTGCGCGAGATCGAACAGCGCACCGGCCGTGCCGCCATCGCCACCGAAGTGGCGAGCGCGATGGACATGCCGCTGCCCGAATACCTGCGCCTGATGGAAGACGCCGCGCGCGGCCAGGTGCTGAGCCTGGAATCGCACATCGACGACCACGGCGAGCCGAACACCTCGCGCACCGGGGGCCCGTCGCCGCAACAGCACCTGGAACGCAGCGAGTTCCGCCAGCAACTGGTCAAGTGCATCGGCCAGCTGCCGGAGCGCGAGCAACTGGTGCTGTCGATGTACTACGAGCAGGAACTCAACCTGAAGGAAATCGGCGCGGTGCTGGGCGTCAGCGAATCCCGCGTCTGCCAGATCCACGGCCAGGCGATGGTGCGCCTGCGGGGCCGCCTGCAGGTGTTCGAGAAGGCCGACGCCGGCCTGGAAGACCAAGACTGAAGAAACCCCGCGGCCTGCCGATAAAGCTCCGGTAGGCCGCCGCGTGCAGCCCCTGCCTCGCCGTTGCCTTTCACCGGGCACGCTTTACCGGAGTTCGAAGTGACCGCCAACAAGACCATGCGCATCCTCATCGTGGACGACTTCTCCACGATGCGCCGCATCATCAAGAACCTGCTCAACGACCTCGGCTACACCAACACCGCCGAAGCCGATGACGGCACCACCGCATTGACCGCGCTGGCCCAGGGCAGTTTCGATTTCGTGGTCACCGACTGGAACATGCCCGGCATGACCGGCATCGAGCTGCTGAAGGCCATCCGCGCCGACGAGCGCTTCAAGACCCTGCCCGTGCTGATGGTCACCGCCGAAGCCAAGCGCGAGCAGATCATCGAAGCCGCGCAGAACGGCGTGAACGGCTACATCATCAAACCGTTCACCGCGCAGACGCTGGAAGAAAAGCTGGGCAAGATTTTCGAACGCCTCGGAGCCGCCGCCTGATGAACGCCGTCGCCGATGCCACCGGAGCCCGCGCGGCCCTGGTCGACAAGCTGCAATCCGCGCTCGATGCGCTGGAACAGGGCGACGAAGCCGGCTGGCGTCGGGAACTGGACGCGATCGCCGCCTGGCGCACGCAGCCGATGATGCAGGGCCTGGGTCGTCTGGCGCGCGAACTGGCGCAGACACTGGGCGAACTGCCGCCGACCGATGCCGGCGAACTCGATGACGCCTGCTCCCGCCTCGATCACGTGGTCGAGATGACCGAGCAGGCCAGCCACAAGACGCTGGACCTGGCCGAGCAATGCCGCGGTTACGCCACCCAGCTGAAAGGCACCGACCTGTCGCCGGAGCAGACCGCGCTGGTGGACAGCATCGGCAAGGGCCTGTCGGAGATGGCGCTGGCACAGAGCTACCAGGACCTCACCGGCCAGATCATCCGTCGCGTGGCCGGCATCGTGCGCCGCGTGCACGAAGGGTTCGGCGCGCTCGGCATCCCGCCGCCGGAAAAAAACCGCGACAAGGGTTCAGAACTCGCCGGCCCGGCCGTTGCTGGTCTTGACCGCAACGCGTTCTCGCAGGACGACGCCGACGACCTGCTGTCCGGACTGGGGCTTTAACCCCGCGGCGCGCACTGCGGAAACGGAGACCCGCCATGCACGACCGTTCCGACCGCCGCTCCCGTCATCCGCTCGTCCTGCTGTTCGTCGGACTGCTGCTGGTCTGCGATGTCCTGGTCGGCCGCTTCCTGCGGCAGCGCCAGGCCGACGCCCTGCACCTGCCCGATCTTTCCCGCTGACCGTCTTCCACCGGTAATCGCCCCTGCCATGTCCGCCGTCACCCCCGAAATCGCCGCCGACTTCCTGATCGAAGCGCAGGAAATCCTCGACCGGCTCGGCGAACAGCTGGTCACGCTCGAACAGGACCCGTCCGACAGCCCGCAGCTCAATGCGGTGTTCCGTGGCTTCCACACCCTCAAGGGCGGCGCCGGCTTCCTCGGTATCCAGGCGATGGTCAATCTCTGCCACGCCGCCGAGGAAACGCTGGGCCTCGTGCGTGCCGGCCAGGCGACGCTGGAGCCGCAGCATTTCGATGCGGCGCAGCAGTCGCTGGACTGGCTGCAGCAGATGCTCGACGCCGTCGGTGCCAGTGAAGAGCCGCCGCACGCGCCACAGGCGCTGATCGAGCAGTTCGACGTGCACGGCGGCGCGCCCGTACCGGCGCAGAAACCCGCGGCAGCCGCGACAGCGGTACCGCCGGCGGGCGGCGACCTGATCGGCGACGACGAATTCGAGGCCCTGCTCGACCAGTTGCATGGCGGCGGCGCACCGACCAGCGTCGCAGCGCCGACACCCGCGCCCGTCGCCGCCGCGCCGGCGCCGGCGAAGCCCGCGGCGCCCAAGCCAGCGGCCAAGGCCGGCGGCGAGGCCGAACAGACGATCCGCGTGGACACCAAGCGGCTGGATGCGATCGTCAACCTGGTCGGCGAACTGGTGCTGTCGCGCAACCGCCTGAAGACGCTGCGTGCGCGCATCCGCGACGAAGAACTCGACCGCGCCGTCAGTGGCCTCGACATCGCCACCGCCCGCCTGCAGACCGCCGTCATGCGCACCCGCATGCAACCGGTGGGCAAGGTGTTCTCGCGCTTCCCCAAGGTCGCCCGCGACGTGGCTCGCCAGTTGCAGAAGGAAGTCGACCTGGAACTGGTCGGTGCCGAGACCGAACTCGACCGCAACCTGGTGGAAGCACTCGCCGATCCGTTGGTGCACCTGGTGCGCAACGCCATCGACCACGGCGTCGAAGTCCCCGCGCTGCGCGAGGCGTGCAGCAAGCCGCGCGCCGGCCACGTGCGCCTGTCGGCGCAGCAGGAAGGCGACTTCGTCACCATCGAGATCCGCGACGATGGTGCCGGCATCGATCCCGAACGCCTGCGCGTCAAGGCGCTGGAAAAGGGCCTGATCGATCCGGAGGCCGCCGCCCGCCTGACCCACGACGAATGCCTGCAACTGGTCTTCCTGCCCGGCTTCTCCACCAAGGCCGAGGTCACCGACATTTCCGGCCGCGGCGTCGGCATGGACGTGGTGCAGTCGCGCATCCGCGAACTCAGCGGGCAGATCACCATCCATTCCGACGTCGGTCGCGGCAGCCGCTTCGTCATCCGCGTACCACTGACGCTGGCGATCCTGCCCACGCTGCTGGTGCAGGCCGGCGATCCGGTCTACGCCTTGCCGCTGGCGCGCGTGATGGAAGTGCTGCATGCCCCGTCGGAAAGCCTGCGCTGGTTCGACGGCCAGGCCGTGCTGGACCGCCAGAGCCACACCCTGCCGCTGGTCGACCTGCGCCGGTGGCTACGCGTGGATCCAGTGATGACGCCGCTGCTCACCATCGTGGTGCTGCAGATGGGCGAACAGCGTTTCGGCCTGATCGTCGACCAGGTCCGTGGCCGCGAGGAAGTCGTCATCAAACCCTTGCCGCGTGCCGTGCGCGGCCTGCCCGGCTATGCCGGCGCCACCCTCATCGGCGATGGCCGCATGGCGCTGATCCTCGACGTGGACGGACTGCGCGCGACGGCGTGACGCGCTAGCGGGTTGTGGGACCCGGGCTGTTGTGGGAGCGACGCAAGTCGCGAGCTCTTTCCTGCAGACATCCCGATCCGCTCGCACCCCACCCCGCGCCCATCGCGACTTACGTCGCTCCCACAACAATGACCCGGGTGTGATCCCGGTCGCGACTTACGTCGCTCCTACAGGGGTGTTACCTCAAGTCCACCTGAACCGGGCCGATAGCTCTCACCATGGACATCTTCAGCCTCATCGGACTTCTGCTGGCGCTGGTCGCCCTGGTGGGCGGCAGCATCCTCAAGGGTGCGGGCCTGTCGTCGCTGTGGTCGTCCGCAGCGTTCGTCATCGTCATCCTCGGCACCATCGCCGCGATCCTGGTGCACACGCCGCCGCCGGTGTTCAAGCGCGCACTCGCCATCGTGCGCTGGATCATCCGGCCGCCGGGCAACGATGGAGATGCGCTGGTCGCGCAGATCGTCGAGTGGAGCAACATCGCGCGCAAGCAGGGCCTGCTCGGCCTGGAGCCGGTGGTCAACCAGCAGGACGACCCGTTCCTCAAGAAAGGCCTGCAGATGCTGGTGGACGGCGTCGAGCCGGAAGCGATCCGCCACATGATGGAGATCGACCTCAATGGCCAGGAACATCAGGATCTCGCCGCCGCGAAAGTATTCGAGGCGATGGGCATCTATGCGCCCACGCTGGGCATCATCGGCGCCGTGTTCGGCCTGATCGCGGTGATGAAGAACCTGGCCGATCCCAGCAAGCTGGGCCACGGCATCGCCGCCGCGTTCACCGCGACCATCTACGGCATCGCCTCGGCCAACCTGTTCTTCCTGCCCGTCGCCAGCAAGCTCAAGAGCGTGATCGGCGGTCGCAGCCGCGAACAGGAAATGATCATCGAAGGCCTGATCGCCATTGCGCAGGGCGAGAACCCGCGCAACATCGAGGCCAAGCTCGCCGGCTTCCTGCACTGAGCCGGCGGGACGACGGCGATGGCACGCAGGAAGAAGCACGAAGAACACGCCAACCACGAGGCCTGGGCGATTCCCTACGCCGACCTGATGACGCTGCTGCTGGCCTTCTTCGTGGTGATGTACGCCATCTCCACCGTCAACGAAGGCAAGTACCGGGTGGTGGCCGATTCGCTGACCGCCGCGTTCGGTGGCGCGCCGCGCACGATCAATCCCGTGCAGGTGGGCAACCACCAGTTGCAGGGCGCCGACTTCGACCGCCCGTCGCCGATCAAGTCCGGCGCCAAGAAAGGGCCGTCCGCGCCCTCGCCCTCGCCCAACGTCACCCTGCTGGCGGCCATGGCCTCGCAGATGAACATGCCGATCGACAGCCAGGGCCTGCAGAACGCGCAGAGCGAACTGAAGCGGATCGCCGACGACCTGGAAAAGGCGCTGGCACCGCTGATCGACTCGAAGCTGGTCACCATCAAGCGCTCCGCGCTGTGGCTGGAAGTGCAGATCAACAGCGACATCCTGTTCGCGACCGGCTCGGCGGCGCTCGACCCGCAGGCCCAGGAAACCGTCGGCAAGCTGGCGGAAGTGCTGGCCGACGTGCCCAACTCGGTACGGGTGGAAGGCTACACCGACGACCGCCCGATCCGGACCTCGCAGTTCCCGTCGAACTGGGAGCTGTCCTCGGCGCGTGCCGCCAGCGTGGTGCACCTGTTCGTGCGCGACGGTATTCCGCCGGAGCGGCTGGCGATGATCGGCTATGGCGAGTTCCGTCCGATCGGCGACAACGCCACGCTGGAAGGCCGCAACAGCAACCGCCGCGTGCTGCTGATCATCCTGGCCAGCCCCACCGGCCCGGCACCGAACTTGCATGCACAGGAGCAGGCCGCGCCTCCGCCGTCAGTGATCTCGCTGCCGCCGTTGCCGGCCCACGCCGCGTCGCCCATGCCCGGAGCGCCGCCGGCGCCCCAGGTCCATGAAGGAGTCCAGTGATGCGCGTGTGGGCAATCGCCAACCAGAAAGGTGGCGTCGGCAAGACCACCACCACCCTCGCCCTCGGGCGTGGCCTCGCCATGCGCGGCCATCGCGTGCTGCTCATCGACCTGGACCCGCATGCGTCGCTGACGCGCGCGTTCGGCATCGCCACCGATCCGCAACCGACCGGCGTACTGGACCTGTTCGATGAGAATCCGCCGACGCTCGCCAGCGTGACGCGCGCCACGGAGATCGAGAACCTCGCCTTCGTCGCCGCACAGACGCCGCTGGCCACGCTGGAACGGCGCAGCGCGACGCAGCCCGGCCTCGGCCTGGCGCTGTCGAACGCGCTGGCACGCGGCGGCCACGGCTACGACCACGTACTGCTCGACTGCCCGCCCACGCTGGGCCTGCTGATGGTCAATGCGCTGGCGGCGGCCGACCACGTCATCATCCCGACGCAGACCGAACCACTGGCGCTGCACGGGCTGAAGGGCATGTGCCGCACCGCCGAGATGATCCAGCGCTCGCGCCACCGCGATCTGCCGGTCTCGATCCTGCCCACGCTGTACGACAAGCGCACGCGTACCGGCGCCGAGACGTTGAAGGCGATACAGGACGAATACGGCTCGCGCGTGTGGAACGACGCCATTCCCAACGACACGCGCATCTGCAGTGTCGACGCCCTGACCCGCTCCAGCCCAGTCACGCAGTATCCCGGCCGCGGTCTGTCCGCCTACCGCCGTGCGCTGGACTGGCTGCTGCTGACCGAAGCCCGCGACACGGAGCAGGCTGCATGAGTACCCCGGCCGTCCTCGACGACTACCTGCTCGACCTGCTCGGCGACGCCGCCACCGCGCCCGCCACCAGCGTCGTCGCCATCGAGCCGGCCACGCCTGTCGTGACCTCGGAGCCGGATGAGGTTCCCGCCCCCGTCGCGCCACCGATCGCACCGGCACCCACGCTGGCGGTCGCGCCGACGCGTCCTGGTGCCGAGGCCGACCTGATCAGCGACGACGAGTTCGAAGCGCTGCTCGACCAACTGCATGGCGGTGGTGCGCCGGTGGCCGTGACGACGCCCGTCGCCGCGCCGGTGACGGCACCCTCGCCCGCGCTCGCCGTGGCACCGGTACGGGCCGGCAGCGCCGACATGATCGGCGATGACGAATTCGAAGCCCTGCTCGACGAACTGCACGGTGGCGCCGCGCCGACCACGCGCGTGCCGGAACCGCCGGCTCCGGCGGCACCGGCCGTAGCGCCCGCCGCTCCGCTCGCGCCCCCGACCATGCGCGGTCTGGCACCGCTGCCCGCCAAGCCGTTCCTGCTGCCGGAGGCGCCCGACGGTGGCCAGCGCCGTCGCGCCACCGAACGCAAGACCCGCTGGCTGCGACTACGCTGCGACGAACAGCACTACGCGCTGGAATTGCTGAAGGTGCAGGAAGTGGTGCGTCCCGCCACATTGCTGCCGCTGCGTGGCGCCGCGGCGCACATGCTCGGCGTGATGAACCTGCGCGGCCAGGTGGTGCCCGTCATCGACCTGGGCCTGTACCTGGGCCGGCGCAGCATCGATGTCGATGCCACCACCCGCATCGTGGTGCTCGAAGAGCACGGCGAAACCCTCGGCCTGCGTGTCAGCGCGGTGGAGGACGTCGCCAACCTGACCGACCACCAGATCGAATCGCCCGACAACGCCCGCGTCGGCCGTATCGCCAACCCGCTGTTCCGCGGCGTGGCGCGCCTCAACGAATGCCCGGTGATCCTGCTGGATGCGTCACGGATCCTGCAGTGACGCCGCCCCGCCCATGTACCCGCGGGGCGTGCAGCGACGCGCGCGATGCGACGCAGACCGGAAATTTCAACGGGCGCACCTCAAGTGCGGCCTTCACGCGCCGATACCCCGTTAGAGCCGCCTTTCCGGAGACACGATGAGCGCTGTGCCATTGGGTGACGACCTCGGTATCGAGGCCGCCACCGACCTCAAGCAGCACCTGGCCCCGCATGTCGCGCAGCCGGGACCACTGGCGCTGGACGCCGGCACCGTGCAGCGCGTGCATACCGCCAGCCTGCAGGTGCTGTGCAGTTTCGTGCGCCAGCGCGAACAGGCCGGCCTGGCCACCGATTTCAGCGCGGTCAGCCAGAGCTTCCGCGACGCCGCGCGCCTGCTGGGCATCGCGCCGCAGCTCGGCCTGGCCAACGACAACGAACACAACACGCAACAAGTGGAGAACGCCGCATGAGCGCACGCATTCTGGTAGTGGACGATTCGGCCTCGATGCGACAGATGGTCGCCTTCGCCCTGACGTCGGCAGGTTATTCGGTGGATGAAGCCGAAGACGGTCAGGTCGCGCTGGGTCGTGCGCAGGGCCAGAAGTTCAATGCGGTGGTCACCGACGTCAACATGCCCAACATGGACGGCATCTCGCTGATCCGTGCGCTGCGCGGCATCCCCGACTACAAGTTCACGCCGATGCTGATGCTGACCACCGAGTCGGCCGCCGACAAGAAGGCCGAAGGCCGGGCCGCCGGCGCCACCGGCTGGCTGGTCAAGCCGTTCAACCCGGAACAACTGGTCGCCACCGTCCAGAAAGTCCTGGGCTGATCCTCCTCTCCTCCGCTTCCCTTCCGACCGCACCAGGGCACCGTCGCAATGAACATGGACATGCAGCGCTTCCACGCCACGTTCTTCGAGGAAAGCCGCGAAGGGCTGGAAGCCATGGAAGCCGGCCTGCTGTCGCTGGAACAGGGCAACCGTGACGGCGACCTGATCAATTCCATCTTCCGCGCCGCGCACTCCATCAAGGGCGGCTCGGCGACGTTCGGCTTCGATGCCATCGCCGGCATGACCCACGTGCTGGAAACCCTGCTGGACGAACTGCGCGCCGGCCAGCGCGCCGTCAGCCCGCCCGCGGTCGACGCCATGCTCGCCTCGGTCGACGTGCTGCGCGCCCTGCTGGCGGAAGCCGAGCACGGCACGCCCGCCGATCCCGCCGCCGTGCAGGCCATGAAAGACCGCCTCAACGCGGTGCTCTCCGGCCAGGATGCGCCTGCTGCTTCGCCGGTCGCCGCCGCCGCAGCGGTGACCGCGGCGGAGCCCGATGGCTGGAAGATCGGCTTCACCCCGGCGCCTTCGCTGTTCATGAGCGGCAACGATCCGCTGCGCATCCTGCGCGAACTGGAACACCTCGGCCCGCTGGAAATCGCTTGCCGCATGGAACGCCTGCCCGGCTTCGAGCAGATCGATCCGCTGGAAGCCTACCTGGCCTGGGACCTCGGCCTGATCGGCAAGGTGCCGCGCAGCGCGGTGGACGATGTGTTCGCCTGGGTCGTCGACGACTGCGAACTCGACATCCAGCCGATGCAGCGCAACGCGGTGCCGGTCGAGGCTGTCGCCGTCGCCACGCAACCGGTCCCCGCCGTTGCCGCCAGCAGTGCGCAGGCGCCTGCCGCAGCCGCCGCACCGGCCGCCAACGATGCCGCAGAAACCTCCATCCGCGTCAGCGTCGACAAGATCGACGGGCTGATCAACCTGGTCGGCGAACTCGTCATCACCCAGGCCATGCTCAAGCAGGTCTCCGGCCTGCTCGACCAGGCCCAGTGCGAGCGCCTGTTCGCCGGTCTCGACCTGCTCGAGCGCAACACGCGCGACCTGCAGGAAGCCGTCATCGGCGTGCGCATGCTGCCGGTGGACGCGGTGTTCCGCCGCTTCCCGCGCCTGGTCCGCGACCTGTCCGCGCGCCTGGGCAAGCAGGTCCGCCTGCGCACCGTCGGCGAAGGCACCGAGCTGGACAAGGGCCTGATCGAACGCATCGCCGATCCGCTGGTGCACCTGGTCCGCAACTCGATCGACCACGGCCTGGAAATGCCGGACGTGCGCGCCGAAGCGGGCAAGGACGAGACCGGCACGATCACGCTGGCGGCCTCGCACCAGGGCGGCCACATCGTCATCGAAGTCAGCGACGACGGCCGCGGCCTCAATCGCGACCGCATCCTGGCCAAAGCCACCGAACGCGGCCTGCCCCTGCCGGAAAATCCGACCGACGCGCAGGTCTGGGACCTGATCTTCCAGCCGGGCTTCTCCACCGCCGATGCCGTCACCGACCTGTCGGGGCGCGGCGTGGGCATGGACGTGGTCCGCCGCAACATCCAGGCGCTCGGCGGTGAAGTGCAACTCGAGAGCGCCGCCGGCCGGGGCACCCGCGTGGTGATCCGCCTGCCGCTGACGCTGGCCATCCTCGACGGCATGGCGGTGTCGGTCGGCGAGGAAACGCTGATCCTGCCGCTGACGTACGTGCTGGAAGCGCTGCAACCGCAAGCCGAAGACGTGCGCACCGTGGCCGGCGACGGACGCGTGCTGCGCGTGCGCGGCGAATACCTGCCGATCGTGGCGATGAACGACTACTACCGCTACGGCGACAACCGCAACGCCGATCCGCTGGTGGTCGTGGTCGAAGCCGACGGCCAGAAACTCGCGCTGGAAGTCGACGAACTGATCGGCCAGCAGCAGGTCGTGGTGAAGAACCTCGAGAACAACTACCGCCGCATCGACGGCATCTCCGGCGCCACCATCCTCGGCGATGGCCGCGTCGCGCTGATCGTCGACGTGGGTGGCCTGGTCCGCACCCGCCGGATGCAGCAGGCCGCCTGACCCCGCTCCCCCGTGTCGCCTGGCATGCGTCGCCCCTATGGGCGACGCACGGTCGCGCGCGTCCCTCCATTCTCGAGATCCGCATGAAGTACGTCCTTTCCACCCTCGCCCTTTCGCTGCTGGCGGTCCACACCGGCGCGCGCGCCGACGACGGCAAGACCGCCGCGACCGCATGGCCGCCGAAGATCACCTTCGCCAGCGGCACCGAGCTCAGCCTCGGCGGCAACCTGCAGTACGACGCCAACGACTTTTCCGGGAATGGCTACACCGGCGCCGCGCTTGAGGACGACGACGCCTGGCGTCGGCAGGAACTCGGCGTCTCGTTGCGCAGGAAGGGCGTGTACGACCTCGTCGTCACCTACGACTTCCAGGCCAGGAGCTGGTACGACGTGGCCCTGCGCGTGGAAACGAAGGCGCTGCTGGGCCGCGATCTCGGCAAGCTGCGCATCGGCCAGATGAAGCTGCCGCTGGGCTTCGAGGGCAACACCGGCACCCGCCACGTGTCGCTGATGGAACCATCCCTGCCGACACAGGCGTTCTACGAGAACCGACGCAGCGGCATCGACTGGGCGTTCGAACGCGAACGCTACATCGCCAATGCCGGCTACTTCTTCGAATCCGACCTGCTCGGCAACAACAAGGGCGACACCGCCGCGTTGCGCCTGGCGTGGACACCGCGTAAGGCGGCCGGCGACGTGCTGCATATCGGCATCGCCGGTTCGCGGGAACGCCCGGACAGCGAGGTGAATGGGCTTGGCGTGACCGTACACCCCAGCGTGCGATGGCGCGCGCGTCCCGAAGCCGCGCTCACCGATGTGCGCCTGGTGGATTCGGGCACGCTGACGCGTGTGGACCGCATCGACCGCGCTGGCCTGGAAGCCCTGTGGATCCACGGCCCGTGGTCGCTGCAGGGCGAGTACCTGCGACAGAAGACGACCCGTGATCCGGGCCTGCCGTCGTACTCGGCCGATGGCGGCTACGTGTTCGCCAGCTGGCTGGTAACCGGTGAGTCGCGCGGCTACAGCGGCGGCAACGTCACCAACCCCAGGCCCAAGGGCAAATACGGCGCGCTGGAACTGCTGGCCCGCTACAGCCGCATCGACCTGGACAGCGACGGGATTGCCGGCGGCCGCGGACACGACTGGACGCTGGGGGCCAACTGGTACCTGACGTCGTACTTCAAGTTCCAGGCCAACTACGTGAAGGCGGATGCCACGCGTGGTGCGCTTTCGGCCGACCCGGATGTCCTCCAGTTGCGGGCGCAGTTCCATTTCTGACCGCGTTCGTCCCTTCGCACGCGACCCGTCACGATTTTCCTGCGCGCGCGGCGGCAGTTCCGGCAAGGCCACGTATTTTTGACCCAACCGCTGTAAAGAAGCCGTCACAAGCGCCGCTACTCCGTTGCAGACATTGCACCGTTGCAGTGCAGGCCCCGGATTCATGGCAGTCCGGAGCCCGCGGCCCACGCGCCACGGATGCAGTCCGCCTGTGCGCTTCTGCTGCCCTATCGGAGAACTCCCGGATGACCTGGTTCCAGAACCTTCCCATCGCCCGCAAGCTGGCGATGGCCTTCACCGTCACCACCGCGCTGACGCTGCTGCTCGGCGGCTTTTCGCTGTGGCGCCTGAACGTGGGCAACGATCAGATGCGTGACGTCAACGAGAACTGGATGCCCGCCGTCCAGCACCTCGGCGAGATGCGCGCGCAGCTCGGCGAGTTCCGCACCTTCGAGCAAGCCCAGCTGACCAAGCAGGGCGACGCCGCCGAACTGGCCGACTACGACAAGCGCCTGGCCGACACGCGCAAGCTGATCGAGGCCGAAGAAGCCGGCTACAACGCCATCCCGGCGGAATCCTCGCCGGAAGAACTCGCGCTGTACGAGAAGGTCGAAGCCGCACGCGCCGCCTACTTCGGAGCCCACGACCGCATCGCCGCCGCCATCGCGGCCGATGACTTCGAGACGGCCAAGGCCATCTCCGGCAGCGACTCGCGCAAACTGCGCCGCGACCTGTTCGATCACCTGAAGACGCTGTCGCAGTACAACGTCGACAACCTGGCCACCAACGTCACGGCCTCGCGCAAGGCGCACGAGCGCACCGTGATGGCGATGGTCGGCGGCCTGGTGCTGGTGCTGGCCTTGGCCGGCCTGCTCGGCTGGAGCATCAGTCGCTCCATCGCCATGCCGGTGGCCGAAGCGGTACGGGTGGCCAACGATGTGGCGGCCGGCAAGCTGGACGGCAAGATCGACACCAGCCGCTCCGACGAAGTCGGCCAGCTGCTCACGGCCATGCAGCGCATGCAGACGCAGGTGCAGTCGGTGATCTCCGCCCAGAGCGACATGGCCGCGCGCCACGACGAAGGCCAGATCAGTTTCCGCATGGACGACAGCGCGTTCCCGGGCGAGTACGGCCGCATGGTCCGCGACACCAACGCCCTGGTCGCCTCGCACCTGCAGGCCATCGGCGACGCGCTGAAGATCATGCAGCGCTACTCGGTCGGCGACCTCAGTCAGGACATGCCCAAGCTGCCCGGCGAGAAGGCCAACCTGACCGAAACGATGGACGCCACCAAGGCCAACCTGTCGGCGATCAACGGCGAGATCAAGCGCCTGGCCATGGCCGCCTCGTCCGGCGACTTCACCCAGCGCGGCGACGTGGACAAGTACCAGTACGACTTCCGCGACATGATCGACGGCCTGAACCAGCTGATGGAAACGACCGACGAGAACCTGGCCGAAGTATCCGAGCTGCTCAAGGCCATCGCCCGCGGCGACCTGACCGCCAAGATGGAAGGCGACTTCCACGGCGTGTTCGCCACCATGCGCGACGACGCCAACGCC
>NZ_LSIF01000089.1 GCF_001556105.1 Pseudoxanthomonas mexicana
CCCCACCCCTCTCCCCCGCTCGCGGGGGAGAGGGGGCGTTCAAGGCATGGACGCCGACAGACCCCGCGCACTACCCTGCCGCATCCTCGGAGGGAAACCGCTCATGGCCATCGCGTACTGGTGCATCCTGCTCACCGCCCTGCTGCCTTACCTGTGGGTCTTCATCGCCAAGACCTCGGGCGAGCGCTTCAACAACCGCAACCCGCGCGCGTGGATGGCCAAGCAGGAAGGCAATTACAAGGTGCAGCGCGCCAATGCCGCGCACCTCAACGGCTTCGAAGCGTTTCCTGCGTTCGTCGCCGGCGTGCTGATGGCGCAGCTGGCCGGCGTGCCGGCGGACACCATCACCCCGCTCGCCATCGCCTTCACCGTCGCGCGCGTGCTGCACGGCATTTTCTACCTGGCCGACAAGCAATCGCTGCGCAGCCTCGTCTGGCTGCTCGGCATGCTGTGCGCGGTGGCGCTGATGGTGCTGGCGGCGATGCGCATCGGCTGACGTCGCCTGTCTGCATGTGGATGTGGGAGCGACGTAAGTCGCGATGAAGCGTTACCGGTGGCCCATCGCGACTTACGTCGCTCCCACAGCCGAATTCACCCCGACAAGCAATCGCTGCGGGACTCAGCGCAGATCGGCTTCCCACCCGAACAACGCGTATGCCTTGAGGAACTCCGCATCCAGTGGCGCCACCGCCTCGATGCGTTCGCCGGTCAGCGGATGCGGGAACGACAGTCGCACCGCGTGCAGCAGCATGCGGTGCACGCCCTGCATGCGGAAGTGGCGGTTGTGGCGGCCGTCGCCGTGGCTGGTATCGCCGATCAGGTGATGGAAGGCGTGCTTCAGGTGGCGGCGGATCTGGCGGAAACGGCCCGTCTCCGGCTGGCAACGCAGCAACGCATAGCGTGAGGTCTCGAAGTCGCCCGATGGCACCGGCAGTTCACCGGTCGCCAGCCGCACGAAGCGCGTCAGCGCGGTCTTCTTCTCCGGCTTGCCGGGGCCGCCATCGATCGGATGGTCGACGGTGAAATCCGGCTCCGGCCAGCCACGGCAGACCGCCAGGTAGTCCTTCTCCACCTCGCGCGACATCAGCACCTTGCCCAGGGTCGACGCGCTGTCGCGGTCGAAGGCCACCAGCAGGCAGCCGCTGGTGGCGCGATCCAGTCGATGGATCAGGAAGATCGGCTTGCCGAACTGCACGCGCAGGCGGTCGGCGACGAAGTCGGTTTCGCCCCGCGCCAGCTTGCTGTCGTGCGCCATCACGCCCGCCGGCTTGTTGACCACGGCGATCTGCGCATCGGCATACAGCACGGGCAATGCACTGTCGTCGTCGGTGGTTTCAACGTGGTCCATGAATCAACCTGTCCTGTAAATCTGCGAAACTCGGGGTTCGCCGCATGCGATGGACGCCCGCGGCCCTGATGGAGGATCGTGGATGAAGTCACCCCGTTTCATTGTCGCACTCGGACTGGCCATCACGCTGGCGCTGGGTCACCCCGTCGCGTTGCAGGCGCAGACCGCGCTGCCGAAGGGTGTCGCGGCCGGCCCCAGCATCGAAGGCATCAGCGAGTACACCCTGGCCAACGGGCTGCGCGTGCTGCTGTTCCCCGACGCCACCAAGCCCACCGTCACGGTGAACCTGGTCTACCAGGTGGGCTCGGTGCACGAGAACTACGGCGAGACCGGCATGGCGCACCTGCTGGAGCACCTGCTGTTCAAGGGCACGCCCACGCAGTCCGACATCAGCGGCGAGATGAAGAAGCGCGGCATCGACTTCAACGCCACCACCGGGCTGGACCGCACCAACTACTTCGCCTCGTTCCCGGCCAACACCGACACCCTGGAGTGGGTACTGAAGATGGAAGCCGACCGCATGGTCCACTCGAACGTCGCCAAGAAGGACCTCGACAGCGAGATGACCGTGGTGCGCAACGAACTGGAGGCCGGCGAGAACAACCCCGGCGGCGTGCTGTTCCAGCGGATCCGCTCCACCGCCTTCCTCTGGCACAACTACGGCAACACCACCATCGGCGCGCGCAGCGACGTGGAAGGCGTGCCGATCGACAAGCTGCAGGCGTTCTACCGCCAGTGGTACCAGCCGGACAACGCCACGCTGATAGTCGCCGGCCGTGTCGACACCGCCGATGTGCTGGCGCGCATCGCGCGCCACTTCGGCGCGGTGAAGAAGCCGACGCGCCCGTTGCCGCGCTTCTATACCCAGGAGCCCGCACAGGACGGCGAGCGCGAGGTCACCGTGCGTCGCGTCGGCAACCTGCGGCTGGTCGCGGCCGCGTACCACGTGCCCGCCGTCGCACATGCCGACAACGCGCCGCTGAGCGTGCTCGCGAACGTCCTGGGCTACACGCCGGGCGGCCGACTGCACAAGGCGCTGGTCGAGGGCAAGCTGGCCGCCGGCAGCGGCGCCAACAGCGAATCGATGCGCGACCCTGGCCTGCTGACCGCCGTGGCCGTCATCCCGAACGACGGCGATGCGAAGAAGACCGAAGCCGAACTGCTGAAGCAGGTCGAGCAGATCGCGACGCAGCCGATCACGCAGCAGGAAGTGGACGAAGCCAGGCAGCGCATCGGCAACGCCTACGACCTGTACTTCACCGACGTCAACGCAGTGGGCATGGGCCTGTCGGAATTCCAGTCCGCCGGCGACTGGCGCCTGCTGTTCACCAGCCGCGATGCGATCGAGAAGGTCACCGCCGCCGACGTCAACCGCGTCGCGGCCGCCTACCTGAAGTCCAGCAACCGCACGCTGGGCCGCTTCATTCCCAGCGAAACGCCGGACCGCGTGGAGATTCCCGCCGCGCCCGCCGTCGCCACGCTGGTGGACGGCTACACCGGCCGCGCCGCCGTCACGGCGGGTGAGCAGTTCGATCCGTCGCCGCAGAACATCGAATCGCGCACGCAGACCTTCACGCTGGGCAGGGCGCTGCGCGTGTCGCTGCTGCCGAAGAAGACGCGCGGCGGCACGGTGATCGTCGACGCCAACTTCCGCTTCGCCGACGAAGCCGCGCTGACCGGTCGCGAAGGCGCCGCCGGCATGGCCGGTGCGATGCTGATGCGCGGCAGCACGACGATGACGCGCACGCAGATCGACCAGCGCCTGGAGCAGCTGAAGACGCAGGGCACCATCAGCGGCAGCCTGCAGGGAGCGGCCATCGGCCTGCAGACGCGACGCGAGCACCTCGCCGACGCGCTGGCGCTGGCCGCCGACGTGCTGCGCCATCCGGCATTCCCGCAGGACGAATTCGAGCAGCTGCGCGTGCAGGCGCTGACCAGCATGGAGGCCTCGCGGCAGGAGCCCGGTGCGATCGCCGGCCGCGCGCTGGCGCAGTACTTCGATCCGTGGCCGGTCGGCCATCCGCTGCGCAACCGCACGCTGGATGAATCGCTGGCGATGATGAAGGCGCTCAAGCTGGACGACGTGCGCGCGTTCCATCGCGATCTCTACGGCACGTCCGAGGGCGAGATCGCCATCGTCGGCGACTTCGACCCGGTCGCCGTGCGCGCGCAGCTGGAGCAGCTGTTCGCCGGCTGGCAGGCCGGCAAGCCGTATGCGTCCATCGATACGCGCTACACGGCGGTCGCGGCCAAGCAGCAACGGTTCGAAACGCCCGACAAACCCAACGCCGTGCTGCTGGCGCGGCAGAACCTGTCGCTGCGGGTGACCGACGCGGACTATCCCGCGATGATCGTCGCCAACCGCATCTTCGGTGGCGGCGCACTGAAGTCGCGCCTCGGCGATCGCATCCGCCAGCAGGAAGGCCTCAGCTACGGCGTCTCCAGCGGCATCCGCGCCGACGACAGCCGCGGCGGCAAGGACGATGCCGGCAGCTTCAGCATCCAGGCCATCGCCGCGCCCGAGAACATGGCCAAGGTCGAAGCGCTGGTGCGCGAGGAGCTGGACAAGCTGCTGAAGGACGGCATCACCGCCGACGAACTGAAGGACGCCGTCGCCGGCACGCTGACCGAGCGCCAGCAGGCGCGCGCCGAGGACGGCACCATCGCCGGCATGCTCACCGACCAGCTGTACTTCGGCCGCACCATGCAGTTCACCAGCGACCTGGACGCGAAGTACGCGGCGCTGACCCGCGACCAGGTCAACGCCGCCATCCGCAAGACCCTGAAACCCGACGCGCTGAGCGTGTTCGTGGCCGGCGATTTCGCCAAGGCAGCGAGCACGCCGGCACCGGAGGCGAAGCCATGACTACGAATCCCGATCCGAAGCAGGAGGCGGCCCTCGCCCGCTGGCAGAAGATCCGCGAGCAGGGACCGCTGCGCTTCATCGTGTACCGCGGCATGCTCGGCTGGGGCCTCACCACCGCGGTGCTGTGGTGCGGGTTGATGATGGTGTTCACCGACAGGGAGTTCATTCCGCTGCTGATCGCCGCGCTGATCGGCTTCCCCATCGGCGGCTTGGTCTGGGGTGGCGCGATGTGGTTCATGGCGGAGAAACGGCGCGAGCGAGCGGACCCCTGACGACGCGCACGGACGAAGGTTCGCTGCATCAACGACGGTTCCGCGAGGGGCCGTCGTTGTTTCCGGATTCGGATGCCGATGTGTCGCGCTCGCCCCCTCACCCCGCCCCTCTCCCCCGCGAGCGGAGGAGAGGGGGCGACGTCCGATGCAGCGCAGGCATGCCGGTGGCCTGCACGTTCGCGTGCATCACCGCCATCCGCAGGCACGTGGAACGTAGCGCTTCACTGTGTGACGAAGCGACGCATCTCGCACGGCGCCACGGAGCAGCCCCTCTTCCCCGCCCGCGGGGGAGAGGGTTGGGGTGAAGGGGGCCAACGGCGCCGAGTCATCACCATGTTCTGACACATCGAGGGTGCGCCACCCTTGGCAACCGCGACCTATCGCGCTTCCATCAGCCTTGATGGCATTCCGAGACCCATCGCGGTCACACAGGGCCGCGTGCGCAAGGCGTGAAGCTCCATCCACGGCGCTCCGGGCGCTATCCCGAACCTCCCGCCTCACGGCAAGCGCAGCGTCACCACCAGCGGGAAGTGGTCCGACGGATAGCGGCCGCTCCAGCGTGTCGTCACCGAGGTGATCGAGTCCAGCTGCACGCCACGCACGAAGATCCAGTCGATGCGCTTGTCGGCCTGACCGGTGAACCCGTGGAACGTGGCATCGCTGCCGTCCGCACGCGGCGCGCTCGCCCACGCATCCTGCAGCGTGCGCGCGAGCACGGCATGCACGTCGCTATCCGGCGTGGTGTTGAAATCGCCGGTCAGCACCACCGGCACGTCCGCGGGCAGCGTGGCCAGGCGTTGCGCGATGGCCTCCACGCCTTTCACGCGCGCGGCTTCGTCCTGCTCGCGGTACGGCAGGTGCGTGTTGAACAGGTAGAAACGCTTACCGTCGCTCCGGCGCTCGAACAGCGCCCACGTCACCATGCGCGGGTACAGGTGGTGCCAGGTGATGCTGCCCGGCACCTCCGGCGTATCGGACAGCCAGAAGTCGCCAGACTCGATGACCGTCAGCCGGTCCTTCCGGTAGAACACGCCCATGCGTTCACCGCTGCCGTCAGCCTCGCGTCCGCGGCCGAACCAGGCGTACTGCGGCAGCGCTTGGGCGAGATACTCCGCCTGCGTCTTCACCAGTTCCTGCATGCCGATCACGTCCGGCAGCTGCTCGCGCAGCATGCGCACCGCCAGCGGCTTGCGTGTTTCCCAGTAATCGACGCCATCGCTCTCGGCAGGCAGGCGGATGTTGAAGCTCATGATGCGCAGTGCGGTATCGGCGGCGATGGCCGGCATGGCGGTGGCGGCCAGGATCGTCCCGATCAGGAGGGAGCGCAGCAGGTTCATGGCGGTTCCCGGACTCGAATCGCACCAGTATAGGAACTGCGGTAACGTCGCGCTCCATCGGGGATAGAGGAGCTGCACCATGCAAGGAATGAAGCGTATCGCCGTCCGTGTCGTGTGGCTGCTGTCCGCTCTCGCATCTGCGCCCCTGGCATTCGCGCAGGACGACACGCCGCCGCCGATGGACGATGCACAGATCGCCAAAGCGCTCCTGGATGCCGAAACAACCGGGCGCGCGATCTACCTGCATGACCAGGCGGCGGCCGTCGCTTCCGATGCCGTGACCACACTCAAGGCATTCCGGCAGGACGGCAAGCAGGGACGACTCGGTGGATGGATCACCCAGCAGCGCGATGCAGGCATCGTGGTCACCTTCCTGAGCAGCGAGTCCGAACCGCGTGCGCGCTACCGCGTGACGGTGGGAAGCGAGGGTCGGGTCGTCGGCGACATCGAGGCATTGGCCGAACCCGCCACACTGACGCCCCAGGAACTCGGTGCCGCGCACGCGCGCAACACGGTCGCCAACGCGGAGTTCGCCGCCTGTTCGCGCAGCTACAACACGGTGGTGCTTGCCGATCCCCGCGAGGGCGGCGGCTGGATCGCCTACCTGCTGCCGGGGACGACGAAACACGGCATCGTGCCGATCGGCGGCAGCTACCGCCTCGATCTGGATGCCAGCGGAGAAAGGATCCTGAAGCAGCGCGGCTTCACGCGCAGCTGCATCGTGCTGGAGAGTCCGCGTGGCCGGAAAGACATGGAGACCGTGGCCATGATGATCACGCACTTGCTCGATCCCGTGCCCACAGAGGTACACGTATTCTGGAGCCGTTGGGCACGCACCCCAATGTTTGTGGTCACCTCAATGGGCAATTGGGTCATTGAAGACGGCGGCATCACGCTGACGGATCGCAGGGAGAAGGAGGCGCCATGACGGTGACGATATACCCGAGAGCACTGTGCGCCCTGCTGCTGGTGACGGCGGCATGCGCCTCGGCGGCTCCGCCTACGCCACCGACACCCGCAACGCGCGCCGATACGGCAGTCGTTTGTGTGGTCCAGCGCCTGAAGCCTTTCGTCAGCCCCTACGGCATCCGGCAGGCATGGCCGGTGATGGCGTCGCCGCCAACCGAGTTGCTGCACACTCTCGGCTTGCCCTTGTCGGACATGGGACATATCTCTGACGGCTACCAGCAGTTCCTGCATGTCGACGTGCAGGCGCGCGCGGTCTACGTGGTGGAACAAGGCGGCTTTGCCGGTACGACGAAAGTGTTCGGACCGCTGCCGCTGCCACGCTGCACGACCATGCCAACAGCACTGGCGACGCACTGATCCCACCTTGCAGGTACGACGGCGCATCGACCCTGGACGGCATATGCAGAAGACACGCGACAGTCACTGGATCAGACGCAACACGACGATAGACGATCTTTTGGACGATGGCGTCGAGAACGACAGCGACGTGAACATCTTCAGCGAGGGCGCACCGCCCCAGACCGGCCCTGCGGCCGACGTCATCCAGCAACGGCGCATCGCGTACACCGACGAACAGCGCGTGCGCGCGGCATCCTCCGCTCACCGGGCCATGCGCGGATCGAGAAGTTTCTGGGGCGCGGCCACCGGCGGCGCGTGCATCTTCGTAGGCACGTTGCTCATCCTGTATCCAGTCGCCATGTGGGTCTCGCACCCCGGCATGAAGCTGGCCTGGCCGGTAATGGAGTGGGTAAGCCGGGAGGGATCCATCCTCTATGGCGCGGTGCTGGTACTGTTCGGCGGTGCATTGGCAGCGTTCTCGCTGTTCGTACCGCGGTCACCCCCCTGATTCCAGCATCGCCGTCCATCAACTGTCCATGCGAGCCATGCACGTGATGCGAGGAGAGTATTCGCTCCACAGACCCATCCGGAATCCGACCGCATGAAGACCATCCTGCGCAGCCTGCTGGCCATCGCATTGGCGATCGCGGCGATCCCGCTGGTGAACCTCGCCGGCAGCGAACTGGCCGCGCTGCTCGAGCTCCCGCCCGGTGGCCATGCGCGCCTGGGCTACGACCTGCTGTGGGTCTTCCTGGCAGGACTCGCGGGCAGCACGTTGATGGTTGGGATAGCGGCCGTGGCGAAGACCGCGCACGCATGGGCGATCTTCGCGATCTATCTGGCGCTGGATGTGTACGTCACCGTGGTGGCGTGGGACGACTTCCCACGCTGGTTCACGCTGGCCTGCCTGCTGACCTTGCCGCTGCAGGTGTGGCTGGGCTGGTGGCTGGCGTGGGGCCGCAAGCGCGCCTGAGCGCGCACGAACGGATCAGCGTCGCGGCCACGCCGCCAGCAACGCCCACAGCCCGCCGATGCCGGCGATCCACGCCGCTGCGGGCACGTCGAACAGGCTCGGCCCGCCCGCTTCGAGCGCGTATAGCACGGCGGCGACGATCAGCAGGCCGACGCCGAGGATCGCGGCGACCACGCGCCGCTGCATACCCTTCATCGTCAGCGCGAGGTCGGCGAGGTCCTTCGACCGCAGCGCCAGTTCGTGCCGGCCTTCGACCTGCTGGCTGAGCCACGCGTGGACCAGCCGCGGCATGTCCGGCGCATGCGTCATGATTTCCGGCAGACGCTTGCGGAATTCCTGCGCGGCGCGCTGCGGGCTGTAGCGCTCCAGCAGGATGCGCTCCAGCACCGGCCGCGCCACCGCCCAGATGTCGATCTGCGGATCGAGCTGGCGGCCCACGCCTTCGATGTTGAGCAGGGTCTTCTGCAGCAGGATCAGCTGCGGCTGCAGCGTCAGCTCGTAGCGCTGCGCGGTGCGGAACAGTTTGGCGAGCACTTCCGCGAGCGAGATTTCGCTGAGCGGGCGGGTGAAATACGGCTCGCACACCGCGCGCGCGGCCGCTTCCAGTTCGTCGATACGGATGTGCGACGGCATCCAGCCGGCCTGCACGTGCAGTTCGGCGATGCGGCGGTAGTCGCGGTTGAAGATCGCCATGAAGTTCTCGGCGAGCCAGTACTGGTCGTCGCGCGAGAGCTGGCCCATGATGCCGAAGTCCAGCGCGATGAAGCGTGGGTCGGTCTTTCGTTCCGGATCGACCCAGATGTTGCCGGCGTGCGCGTCCGCATGGAAGAAGTTGTCGCGGAACACCTGCTGGTAGAACACGCGCACGCCCTTGGCGGCGAGCGCCTTGCGGTCGATGCCGGCGGCGTCGAGCGCGGCGATGTCGTCGGACGGGATGCCGCGCACGCGCTCCATCGTCATCGCGCGTTCGGCGGTGTGCGACCAGATCACCTCGGGCACGTACAGGTCCGGCGAATCCAGCCAGTTGCGCCGCAGCAGGCTGGCGTTGCCGGCCTCGCGCTGCAGGTCCAGCTCGGCAGCCAGCGTGTTCTCGATCTCGGCGACGATCTCGCGCGGACGGATCTTGTCGGCGTTCGGATGCGCGCGCTCGACGATGGCCGCGATGCTTTCCAGCAACGCGATGTCGCCGGCGATCTGCTTGCGGATGTCGGGGCGCAGCACCTTGACCACGACCTCGCGCCCGCCGGGCAGCGTGGCCGCGTGCACCTGCGCGATGGAGGCGGACGCGAGCGGCGTCGTGTCGAACTGCTCGAACGCCTCGTGGATCGGTCGGCCGAGTTCCTGCTCCACCAGCGCGCGTGCGACATCGCCGTCGAACGGCGCGACGCGGTCCTGCAGCAGGGTCAGTTCTTCGGCGATGTCGGGTGGAATCAGGTCGCGCCGGGTTGACAGGATCTGCCCGAACTTGACGAAGATCGGGCCCAGTTCCTGCAGCGCCAGGCGCAGGCGCGCACCGCGCGGCTGCGCGGCGATCTCGGCCGAGGCACGCGGCACGAACGGGCGACCCAGCCGCAGCCAGCGCTCGACCGGCGTGCCGTCGAGCAGGTCGTCGAGGCGATAACGCAGCAACACACGGCCGATGCGGCTGGCCCGCAACACCGACTTCATGCGCGGTGCTCCACGCGTGCGGCCAGGCGGCCGACACGCACGGCCATGCGCTCGACGTCGTCGCGGATCGCATCGACGTCGTCGTGGAAGGCGTTGAGTTCGTCGCGGCCGACGACGTCGCGCGACTCTTCGGTGACGTACTCGGCAGCGCTTTCGGCGACGTTGCCGGCGGCAGTGCGGGCCTGCTGCAGGCCACCGCGCACGGCGTTGGCGACCTGCACGCCGATCACGTCGCCGAACACGCGGGTGAACGGCAGCGACCAGTCGGGATCGAAGCGGGTGGCAAGGGTCTGCAGGCGGCGCGCGAGGTCGGCGTCGCCGGACACCTTGACCTTGCCCACGGGTGTCGCGTGGTCGCGACGGAAGAACGGCAGTTGCCCGAGCAGGCCGCCCAGCGTGCTGCGCACGGCGAGGTCGGCTTCCAGCACTTCGCTGGCCGGCTCCACCTGCAGGCGACCGCCACCGACCATGATGTCCATCGCCAGCGGCGGTGCATCGACCTTCAACTGGATGCGACGACCTTCCAGCGGCAGCAGGGCCGCAGCGGTGTCGGGATCAAGCGCAAGCGCCTGGTTGAGTGCGGCTTCCAGCGCGCGGCCGGCGAGCGGCTTGAGGGCATCGAACGGAGACAGGTCCATGTCGCCATTCTAGCGGCAAAGCCTTCGGGCCCCGCCCGCCCTTCTGCCTGCATCGTGCGGGCTCGGGGCGGGCTCGACGGCGTCCTGCCGTCCCGGCGGGGAGAGAGGGTGAAGCGTCAGATGCGTTTGCCGCGCAGCAACGAGATGATCGCCAGGATCACGAAGACGACGAACAGCACCCACGCGATGTTGGTGGCGGCGCCCGCGATGCCGCTGAAGCCCAGCACGGCCGCGACAAGGGCGATGACGAAGAAGATGACGGCGTAGCGCAGCATGGAAACTCCCTTTGGCATGTGGCCAGTGGTGCAGCCGGTAGTGGCGTGGGCCATGCTGGAATGCCGGGAGTCACGGCCGCGTGAGCATGCGCGGCGCGCATACGGAATCGCTTAAGCGTCGTGAGCCATGCGTGAAGGTGGATCAGACCGGGTGCTGCCGCAGCCAGGCACGCAACCGCTCGAAACCCTCGTCCATCGACACGCCCGGCACGTAGCCGAAGTCGCGACGTGCCGGCGCCATGTCGTACCAGTGCGCGGTGCTGAGCTGCTCGGCGAGGAAACGCGTCATCGGCGGCTCGCCCTTCAGCGGCAGCACGGTCCACAGCGTCTCGCACACGGCACCGATGCGGTAGGCGGCGGCGAACGACAGCTGCTTGTCGGCGCGCGGCGCACCCGCCGTCTCCAGCAGCGCATTGAGCAGCTTGCGCATCGGCCACGGCTCGCCGTTGGAGATGAAGTAGGCCTTGCCGGCACAGGCCGCGCCCGGCGCAAGATGGTCGAACGCATCGAAATGCGCCTGCGCGGCATTGTCGATGTAGGTGGTGTCGACATGGTTCTCGCCGCTGCCGACGATGCGCAGGCGGCCGGCGCGTGCACGCGATACCAGCCGCGGCAGGATCTGGTGGTCACCGGGGCCCCAGATCAGGCGCGGGCGCAGCGCCACCGTCGCCAGGGTGGCGTCGTTGGCCGCGAGCACCGCCTTCTCCGCGATCATCTTGGTGGTGGCATAAGGCGCCTTGAAGCCCTCGCCGTACGGCACGTCGGCCGCGCTGCCGCCTTCGACCGGATGCGTCGCGCGGTGCGTCACGCTGGGCGTGGAGGTGTAGACGAGACGACCGATGCCATGCGCGCGGCACGCGTCCAGCACGTTCTGCGTACCGACGACGTTGGCGTCGTGGTAGCTCTTGTAGCTGCCCCAGGCACCGGCCTTGGCCGCGTTGTGGAAGACCGCGTCCACGCCAGCCGCGGCATGCATCACCGCATGCCCGTCGGCCAGGTTGCCCTGCACCTGGCCGACACCAAGGTCGCGCAGCACCGGGTAGTTCCCGCGGTTGAAGCTGATGACCTCATGCCCGCGCTCGACCAGCCCACGGCACAGCGCCTGTCCCAGGAAACCACCGCCGCCGGTGACGAGAATCTTCATGTTGCGGGTTCCTCAGGAAAGCGATGACGAAGTGGGCATGCGCAGCGTCAGCAGGCCACGCGCGAAGAAGCGATGCTGGCGCTCGATCCGCGCCATCTCCTCGCCCGGCAGCGCGTGCACGGCACGGCCGATCAGGTCGCGGAGCAGTGCGCATTCGGCAGCCTCAAGCACCGTGGTGGCGTAATCGTTGAAGCACACGCCGGTGCCGAGGTCGAGGCTGCGCACCAGCGGGCTGGTCGCCACTTCGAGCGCGTCGAAGGCAGGCGCCGCCGGGGCCGCTTCATCCAGCGACGCCAGCGCCTGCGCGAGATCGGCGCCGAAGTTCGTCATCGACCAGGTGGCCGCGATCATGGCGCGACCACGGGCGCAGGCGCGTCGCGTTTCGTCGGGCGCCGCCAGGTCCTGTGCGATCCGCTCGGCCACCGCGCGATAGGCGCGCAGGTCCGGCCCCTGTCCGGGCACCGGCGCCATGCCGGCGGTTTCCAGCACGTGGATGCCGTGCACCGCCGGCAGCAGGTGACGGTTGTTGCCGGCGCCATTCGTGTAGACCGGACAGCCCTGGTACACCGATTCCAACGGGTAGAAACCCAAGGGCTCGGGGAAGCGGTTGTAGGCCAGGGCGAAGCGGCAGGCGCGCATGACCTGCACGACCGCACGCTGCGTGAGGTGCGGCAGCGGCACGAAGAAATCCGCGCACCGGAAACCGGTGCCGGCGAGCATCCCATCGAGCGCGGCGCATCGCTCCTGGCTGAGCGATGCATCGGAGATCAGCAGCATCACGCGCGCGGTGCCGGTCTCCCTTGCGCGCACGTTCAACCAGTAGAGGATGGCGACGGTGGCGACCAGGTCCTGCTTGTCGTGCTGCAGGGCGTGGCCCAACACCGCCTTGTCGGCCAGCTGCAATACACCGGCGGGAACCTCTGCGCCCTGCGCGAAACCGGGATGGCCATCAGGCGCTTCCACGCACGGCACCGGCAGGCGCACGTCGCGCGTGGCGCTGAAGCCGCCGGGATTCAGCAGGCGCCGCCGCGCCCAGTCGGGCAGGGCGAACAGCGCGCGCAGCACGTCCGCCTGATAGGGCGAATTACCCAGGTGCAGGTCGATGGCGGGGTTGGTCAGCCAGTTGCCGGTGCCGTAGACCAGGCCGTGGTACAGCACGACGTTGCGCGCGGCATGCGTCCGGTCCGGCGGCAGCACCAGCGTGCCGGCACCGTCGTACAACGCGATGTCGGCGCGCGGACGACCGGCGTGGCGTGCGTATTCCGTCGCCAGGGCGAACGGCAGCATGGCCTCTTCGGTATCGCCGCCCGCCATGGGTGGCTGGAAGCCGTCCACCTGCATCCCGCGCGCTTCCAGCAGCGGCCGGACGGCGTCGTTGACGTAGCCCACCGATCCCAGGAACGGCGGGCCGCCGGTGCGCGACAGGAACAGGCTGACCGTGTCCGTCATCGGTGCGACCCGTCGGCGAGCTGCGAGGCCGCCCACACGGCCAGCTTCTCGCGGCCGATCTTGGCGTTGTGGCGGATGTCGACGGGAAATCCGGGGTGCGGCAGGTAGGCGACGATGCGCGCGGTGTGCGGGTGGCGTGCGGCGATAGCGCGCAGCTCGGCTTCGATGCGCGCCGGATCGGCGGTGACGCCGGGCTGCAGTTCGTAGCACAGCACGGGCGATTGGCGACCTGCATCGCCAACGCCGACCAGCGCGGTGCGACGGATCTGCGCATGCGTGTTGAACACGGGCTCGACCTGCTCGGTGTAGAGCGGACCGTCGGCGGTCTCGACGCGCTGCGTCTTGCGGCCGCAGAACCACAGCCGGCCTTCGCCATCGAACCAGCCGACGTCGCCCATGCGGTGCACGATGCGCTCGCTGCCGTCGGCCTGCGCTTCGCGGATCTTGGCGATGCGGGTGGCGGCATCGCGGCGGAAATAGGTGTCGGTGGCGGTGGGGCCGGCGACGGTGATCTCGCCCACTTCGCCATCAGGCAACATCTCGACGTCGGCCCAGTCGGCGATGGCGTCATCGATGATGCGGATGATGCGGACCTCGTTCGGCGGCACCGCGCGACCGACGCAGGTACCGGCGCCGGCTTCGGTCGCGGCGCGCGTGGCTTCCAGCTCGCGTCCTTCGATGACGGCGACCGGCAGGCATTCGGTGGCACCGTACGGCGTCCAGAACTGTCCGGTCTCCGGCAGCAGCGTGCGGATCTTCGCCACCACGTCCGGGGGCACCGGCGCGCCAGCCGACGTCACGCGCTGCACGCTCGGCAGCGGCTGGCCGTGGTCGGCGAGCACCTTCATCAACGCGGGCGAGCCGAACAGCTGGGTGACGCCGAAGCGTGCGATGGCCGCGTGCAGCTTGTTCGGGTCGGCGCTGGCCGGTCGCGTGGGATCCATGTCGGGGATCACCGACGTCAGCCCCAGTGCGGGATCGAACAGCGCGAACGGCGGGAACGTCGGCAGGTCGACACCGCCGGGCTGCATGCCGAAGGCGCTGCGCAGCAGTTCGATCTGCGCGACGAAGTGGCGGTGGCGATACACCACGCCCTTCGGCACGCCGGTGGAGCCGCTGGTGAAGAGGATGCCCGCGACATCGTCCGGCGAGGTGCCCACCAGCTGCGCTCCTGCGCCGGTGCCGCGCGCTTCGATCTTCGCCAGCGTGGTGCCGCCCCAGGCCCAGCGCGTGCCGACGGTGACGATCTTCGTCGCCGACCTGGCCCAGCCCAGCACGCAGCGCGCGACCTGCGCCAGCGGTATGCCGATGAAGGCATCGGGTTCGGCCTCGTCCAGACACTGCTTCAGCGCGCGACGGTCGATGCCGGGATCGACCAGCACCGGCACGGCGCCCGCCTTGAACAGCGCGAACATCAGCAGGAAGAACTCCGGCGTGGGCCGCACCATCACCACGGTGCGCGTGCCGCGGCCGATGCCGTAGGCGCCGAGGCCGGCGGCGATGGCGTCGCTGCGCGCATCCAGCTGCGCGTAGGTGAGCTCGCGGGTGTAACGGCCGGCGCGGTCGGGACAGCGCATGGCCACGCGGTCGGGCTGGTCGCGGGCCAGTCGCGGAAGACTGGCGGCGATGTTGCACGGATCGGTCATGCGGCCATTGTCGCCGCTGGACGGTACTTGCGTCAGCCGCCGGCGTTGGCAGAATGCGCGTCCCGCCCGCGCCCTGCCGCCAGCCAACCGCCGATGCATCCCTGCCTGACCTGCGGCGCCTGCTGCGCCCACTTCCGCGTCAGCTTCCACTGGAGCGAGGCGGACCCCGACCAGGGCGGCGTGGTGCCGATCGAGCTGACCGAGCCGCTGCGCGTGCACGAGCGCGTGATGCGCGGCACCTCGCAGAAGAGCCCGTGGTGCGTGGCGCTGGACGCCGACATCGGCCGCTACAGCCGCTGCACGATCCACGACCGGCGCCCGTCGGTGTGCGCACTGGTACCAGCATCGCTCGAATTCGGCGAACGCAGCGCGCAGTGCGACAAGGCACGGCTGGCGCATGGCCTGCCGCTGCTGGTGGACGCGGACTGGGTCGGCGTGATCGAGGCCGAGAAGAATCCGTTGCCAGAGCTTTGACCCTTCTCCCCTTGCGGGAGAAGGTGGCGCGAAACGCCGGATGAGGGGAGGCGAGTGCAGCGGGCGCTTGGCAGCCCGCAATCAGAGGCAAGAGCGCCCCTCATCCGCGCCCGTATCAAGTCCGGGGCAGGCTTTTGGCACCTTCTCCCCGCTGTCGCAGGGAGAAGGAATCAGGTCAATGGATGACGGTCGAGGAAGTCGCGGATCAGCGGCACCAGGATCTCGTGCTTGTCTTCCAGCACGTAGTGGCCGGCATCCTCGTACGCGTGCACGTCGGCATTGGGCAGCGCGGCGCGGAAGCCATCGAGGAAGTGCCTGTCGAACACGAAGTCCTTCAGGCCCCAGCCGAGGAACGCAGGCCGGTCGGCGAACGACGGCAACGCCTTGCCGGCAGCGTCGAGCAACGGCCACGCCTTGTCCTGCGGACCCAGCGGGATGTCCTGCATGAAGCGGATCGTCGAGATGCGGTTCGCCCAGGTGTCGTACGGCGACACGTAGGCGCGGCGCACGTCGGCCGGCATGCGGCGCTCCACGCCGATCCACGAGGCGCCGGCGGAGAACGCATTGAAGCCGCGGATGATCCACTCGCCGATGGTCCAGTCGCGGCCGAGGCCGATCTGCCACGGCATCGCCTTCGCGGCGGGCATCGGGAACGCGGCGGTGTTGGTGACCACTAGGCGCTTCACCTGTGCGGCGTGCGACAGCGCCCAGCCGAAGCCGATCATGCCGCCCCAGTCGTGCACGGCCAGCGTGACCGGACCGGTGATGCCGAGATGCGTCAGCAGCGCGGCGACGTCGTCCACGCGCGACTGCAGGGTGTACTCGTAGCGGCGGTCGTCCGGCTTGTCGGACAGCCCCATGCCGATGTGGTCGGGCACGATGCAACGGTACTTGTCCGACAGGCCTGCCACCAACGTGCGCCAGTAATAGCTCCACGACGGATTGCCATGCAGCATCACCACCACCTCGCCATCGCGCGGACCTTCGTCGAGGTAGTTCATCGACAGGCCCGGACGGACCTCGAAACGCTTCGGATGGGAGGGATAGCCGGGAAGGTTCACGTACGGTCCTTTCATTTCAATAGCGGTAGCTGTCCGCCCTGCTCGTCGCGCAGAACTTCTGCTCGGCGGATCATCTGTTGCACCTCAGGCACCGCGTGGACATGCAGCAGTTCCACGTCGGGATGCGCGTTAGCGAACACACGGAAGATTTCATCTGCAAATGCCTGGCCTACACCCGCGACCTCGGCGAAATCCAGCACGACATGTCGGAAGTTCTCCACGCGCTGCAACAGTCGCTTCGCCTGGGAGCGTGACACCAGATTCTCGTCACCGACCTTGGCCAATCGCACCGGCACGACAGTACGTGCGAATGCGTAGTCGTCCGGACCACTTGAATATTGGTCGAATACGGACTCGACCGTACGCATCGAGTCCGTGGCGACCTGCATGACCACCTGAGTGCCCGCTATCTCTTGTGAATCGTCCAGCAGATCCAAGTCGTACTTGGCATCGTGATCGAAGATCAGGCTGCCGGATTCGATTCGGTAGACATCGAACATACGCGACGTAAAGAAGATCCCCTCCCCGCTGTGACGTTGGGGATCCGTGGTCAACTTGCCTTTCGAGAGCTCCAGCAAGGCCAGTCGCTCATCCGGCAAATCGAGCGCCCGCGTGATCTTGCGGAAAATGCCGATGCCGTTGTCTGCCACGGCAAATCGCAAGCAGCCGGCGCTGCATTCCATCCATACGGACACCGTGCGGGCTTCGGAATGGTCCACCGCGTTGTTCACCATCTCGGTAATGCCGTGATGTGCGATGTCCAACACGTTGCGGGGAAGATTCGCCAGCAGCGGCAGCAGGTCCGCATACCAGACCCGGTCCTCGGCCAAGCCCTCGCGCGCATAGTTACGCGTGAACCGCCTGTTCTCCCCTAACGCGTACGTGGGACGGGTACTGCCCTGCTTCACCAGGTAGCCGCCGGCCACCAAGGCCCGAACCTGCATGCTCACCCGGGAAGGGCTAAGCCCCAGCTGGGCCGCCACCATGGCGACCAGATCCCGCGGATGCTCAGCCACCGCCTTTAGCAGGGCGGTGTCGATTTCAGGAGAACGGTCAGGTCTGGCCATGCCGGATTCTAGAATTAAAGCGTCCTATTCGCGAATTATTCGTCTTGAATTCACGAATTTTCACCGCAAACGGGCAGATTGCCGCATTTGGATCCAGTCGCAGCGTTGGCGATGAGTGCCCCATCGCCAGCCGGAGGACGACAAAGGCCGGCAGCGCACACTGCCGACCTCGCGAGGATAGCTGCAGGCGGCCAGCGTTACGCCGGCGGGCGAACTACCACTCCACCTCGGCCATCGTGCAGTTCAGGCCCGAGCCGATGCCGAGCAGGGCGATGCGGTCGCCCTTCTTCAGCTTGCCCAGTTCCTTGAGCTTGCTCAGCACGATCGGCACGCTGGCCGGACCGATGTTGCCGTGCTCGGTGAAGATGGTCATGACCTTCTTCGGGTCGATGCCGAAGGACTTCACGAACGCCTGCGTGTGCGGGCGGCTGACCTGGTGGATGACGAACTGGTCCAGCTCGTCCACCGCCCAGCCCAGCGCGACCTTGGCGGCAGCGAAGGTCTTGGTGGCCAGCTTCATGCCCTCGATCAGCAGCATGCGGGTGTCGGTGACCATGCGGTCCAGGTTGCCGCGGCAGAGCTTGTTCCACTCGGTCGCCGAACGGGTCACGCCACCCTTGTAGCGCGGGGCTTCCGGCGCCAGCGCGCGGCGCGTCAGCACCATCGCCACGGCACCGCAGCCCAACGTGAGGGCCGCCAGTTCGTCACGGAACTGCTGCTCGGTGACGTCGTGTGCGTTGAGGCGCTCGATGGTCTTCTCGTAGACCAGGTTGGCGGTCTCGCCATCGACGACCAGCGCGTAGTCGATCTCGTCGCGCTCCAGCATGCGGGCGGCGATGTCCATGCCGTTGATGAAGGCGAGGCAGGCATTGGTGACGTCGAAGGTCTGGCATTCATCGCCGACCCCCAGGTTGCCGCAGACGATGCTGGCCGTGGACGGTTCCAGGTAGTCGCGGCTGACCGAGGTATTGACCACCAGGCCGATCTTGTCGGCACCGATACCGGCATCTTCCAGCGCCTTCCTGGCGGCCATCGTCGCGGCATCGGAAGCCTGCACGTCGGCGTCCCACAGGCGGCGGGCATGCACGCCGGCCACGTCGTTCAGCACGTCGGTCTTGATGCCCAGGCGGTCGAGCGTGGGCTGCAGCCGGGCGTTGATTTCGGCGGAGGTCAGCGTGTGCGGCGCATCGATATGCGCCAGTCCCGCGATGGAGACATTCTGGAAGAGCATCGAGGTTAGCGCCAAGGCTCAGGCAAAGGGGCCGACAAGGGTAACGGCTTACCGCCTTCACCGCACCTTTACGAGCGGGCAGGGCCGGTGACACCCCGCCTCAACCGTGACTCAGGTCACATTTATCGGCCGCAGCGATAGGCGGCGAAGCGTTGCTCGCCGTTGGCCGGATCGCCCAGCGGTTGCAGGGTATCGGCCTGTACACCGGGCGCTTCGTTGCGGGCGAGGGTTTCCAGCTCGTCGCGGACACGCAGGGCATTCCGTTCGTAAAAGGCCACGCTGCCCTGGACCTTCACGGTCACCTCGCTGCGCTTCTCGCATCCGGAAGGCGCGGCGCCCGCCGGCAGCACGCGGACGTCCCGCGCCTCGGGCGCCAGATGCACCCAGGTGCAGGCCGACAACAGGAGGGGAGAAGCGACGGCAAGAAGAGCGAGACGCATCGGGGGTCACCTTGGAATGTGAGTCGGGGCCATTCTGGCCTATAGCGGATGAATCGATCCGGGCCCTGTGCCGCCCCTCCGGGGAGGGGCGGACACCGCGTCACGCCCCAGCGTCATCGCTGGGGCGCGTCGCGTGGCGCGGCTTACTTCTTGATCTTGCCATCGGCATCCAGCTCGACCGCCTCGCCCAACTGCAGCGCGCGGACCGACTCGCCCACCTTGGACAGGTCCCCCACCACCACCCAGGTCAGTGCGGATGGCGACAGCGTGCCGGCGGCCTTGGCCACGTCGGCGGCGCCGATGGCCTCATTGCGGGCCTTGTACTGGACGATGTAATCGTCCGGCCGGCCATAGCGCTGGTTGGACGCGATCTGGGTCAGCACCGCCGAGGCGGTTTCGTAGGCACCCGGAAGTTCCAGCGTGTTGGCCGCGCGGATCTTGGTGATCTCCCCGGGCGTGGCCGGCGCCTGGCCGGTGGCGAACTGGCTGATCTCCTTCTGCAGTTCCTTCATCGAATCGGCCGTGCGGTCGCTCTGCACCGCCGCGCTGGCCCACCACGGGCGCTGGCCCAGGCTGTTGCGCGCGCCGCTGTAGGAGCCGTAGGCCCAGTGCTTGTCCTCGCGCAGGTTCGAATTCAGGCGCGAGGTGAACTGGCCGCCCAGCACGCCGTTGGCGAAGTCGAAATCGATGGTGCCGGCATCGCCGGTCGGCGGGACCAGCTGCGCGGCATAGACGTTCGACTGGATGGCGCCGGGCTGGTCGATCAGGAACACGCGCGGCTTGGTGGCATTGGCCACCTGGGGGACGGCCGCCAGTTTCGGCGCGTTCGGCGCGGCCTTCCAGTCGCCCAGGCGGGCTTCCAGCAGCGGCACGATCTCGGCCAGCGTGGTGTCGCCGACGACGGTGATGCGGGCCTGCGCCGGCTGCAGCCAATCGCGGTGGAAAGCGACCAGGTCGTCACGCGTCAGCGAGGCGATGGAGGCTTCGGTGCCCGAGCCGGTGAACGGAATCGCGTACGGGTGGCCGGTGCCATACAGCAGCGGCGGCAGCGTGCGCAGCGCGGCGGTCTGCGGACGCGCCTTCTCCTGCTTGATGCCGGCGATCCAGGTGGCGCGCACACGCTCCACTTCGCCCGGAGCGAACGTCGGACGACGCAGCACGTCCGCCAGCAGGTCCAGCGACGGCGCCAGCTTGTCGGTCAATGCCGACAGGCCGACCGAGGCCGAGTCCAGCCCGGCGCCGGTCGTCAGTTCCGCGCCCAGCGCTTCCTTGCGGGCGGCCAGGTCGAGCGCGCTGTACGTGCCGGCCCCCTCGTCCATCATCTGCAGCGCGAAGCTGGCAGTGCCCAGCTTCTTGCCGACGTCGGCGGCATAACCACCGGGGAATTCCACGTTGAACTGCACCACCGGCGTTTCATGGCGCTCGGCCAGCGCGACCTGCATGCCGTTGGACAGCGTGGCGCGCTGCACGGCGGGAAACTTCAGGTCAGGGAAGCTGCTGGTCTTCGGCACGCCCGCGCTGCGGTCGACATCGCTGGCCACGGCCTTGAACTTCGGGTCCACCTTCGGCGTCGCCGCCGGCGCAGTGGCCGGTGCCGCGAAGACGGTTTCCGGCAGCGCCGAAGCAGGGGTTTCGCTGGGCTGCACGAGGATGGTGTGCGATCCGCCGCTCAGCCACTTCTTGGCCGCGGCCTGCACCTCGGCGGGCGTGGCGCTGGCGTAAATGGCCAGGTCTTCCTTGTAGCAGTCGGGCTTGCCCTGGTAGATGGCGCACGAGGCCAGCACGTCGGACTTGCCGCCGAAACCGCCGATGCGCTCGATGCCGCGCACGAAACCAGCCACGCCGGACACCCGCGCGCGCTCCAGTTCCTCGGCGCTCGGACCCTGCGTGATCAGGCGCTTGAGTTCCTCGTCCAACACGGCTTCGACCTTGGCCGGGTCGACGCCTTCCTTGACCGTCGACATCAGGAAGAAGGTGCCGCTGATTTCGCTGCTCCACTGGTAGGCGCTCGCCTGGTCAGCGACCTTGTCGCCGTGCACCAACCGGGTGTCGAAGCGCGAGGCCGCGCTGCCGCCGAGCACCTGTGCGAACAGGTCGAGCAGGGTGGCGTCCTTCGTGCCCATCTCGGCCACCGGCCAGGCGCGGTAGACGCGCACCTGCGGGACGCGGTCCGGGATGGTCTCGCGGGTGTCCATGGCGTGCGTCGGGATGTTGGCCTTCATGTCCGCCAGCGTGGCGCTGGCCGGGATGTCGCCGAAGTAGCGGGTCACCTTCTGCTTGGCGGTCGCGACATCGATGTCGCCGGCCAGCACCAGCACGGCGTTGTTGGGGCCATACCAGCTGCGGAACCAGGTCTTCACGTCGTCCAGCGTGGCGGCGTCGAGATCGGCCATCGAGCCGATGGTCTGCCAGCTGTACGGATGCCCGGCCGGATACAGCGCCTCGAACATGCGCGCGCTGATGCGGCGGCCGTAGGGCTGGTTCTCGCCCTGGCGCTTCTCGTTCTGCACCACGCCGCGCTGCTCGTCGAGCGCCTTCTGGTCGATCGCGCCGAGCAGGTGGCCCATGCGGTCGGATTCCATCCACAGCGCCATGTCGAGCGCGGTGGTCGGCACGTTCTGGAAGTAGTTGGTGCGGTCCTGGTTGGTGGTGCCGTTCTGGTCGGTGGCGCCCACCAGCTCGAACGGAGTGAAGAACTCGCCGTCGTGGTTTTCGCTGCCCTGGAACATCAGGTGTTCGAACAGGTGCGCGAAGCCGGTGCGGCCCGGGGTCTCGTTCTTGCTGCCCACGTGGTACCAGAGGTTGACCGCCACGATCGGCGCCTTGCGGTCGGTGTGCACGATCACCCGCAGCCCGTTCGGCAGGGTGAATTCCTCGTAGGGGATCACGATGTCCGCGCCGGCGGCCGGCTTCGCATACGTCGGGGCCGGCGCGTACGCCAGGCCTCCGAGGGCGGCGGACAGGGCAACGGCAAGCAGGGCGGCACGGGGCCGGCGGGAAAGGGACATGGACACTCCTTTGACTACTGAATGGGCCTGCAGAACCGCCGATGCTAGCCGCCGCCCGCGGTCATTACACTAGGCCACAAGCCATGACCAACGGCATGGGTACCGCCGGCGCATGGCCACCGACCCCCGCGTGGAGGCGACATGGACCGCAAGCACTGCCTGGTGACCGGGGCCAACCGCGGCCTGGGACTGGAACTCGCCATCCAGCTGCTGGCTCGCCAGCGGCATGTGGTCGCGACCTGCCGCCACCCCGGCAAGGCGACGGCGTTGAACCGTCTGGCCGGCGAACATCCGGGGCGTCTGCACGTGCTGCCGCTGGACGTGACCGATACGCGCAGCCGCGATGCGCTGCTGCGCGACCTGCCCCTGGTCACCGACGAGCAGCCCCTGCACCTGCTCATCAACAACGCCGGCGTGCTTCGCGGCGGCGAACGCTTCGGGCAGATTGCCGCCGACGATCTGGATACGAGTTTCCACACCCACGCCGCGGGCCCGTTCCTGCTGACGCAGGCGCTGGCGCCGCAACTCGCGGACGGCGCCGTGGTGGCCAACATCTCGTCGGAGATCGGTTCGATCGCGTTGCGGCAGGAGTTCCGCACGCCCAGCTACGCCATCGGCAAGGCCGCGCAGAACATGGTCACGTCACTGCTCTCACAGGCGTTGGCGCCGCGCGGCATCAAGGTCGTCGCCCTGCATCCGGGCTGGGTGCGCACCGACATGGGCGGCGCCAACGCGGCGCTCTCCGTGGCGGAGTCTGCCACCGGCCTGTTGCACGTGATCGACCACCTCACCGCCGAGGACAGTGGCCGCTTCCTCGACTGGCAAGGGGACGCGCTGCCCTGGTGAAACTGAACGTTGGCTGCGCCCATCCGCAGACGACGCAACGCTTCCGAGTTGAACAGCATCCAAACCCTTACGTACCGGAATGACCGGGCGCGGGGCGAAGCGGCGTGTCCGCAGTCACAACGAACCGCACCGCCCGTCTTGATTCACGCAGGACGGACGCCGGACGGACACTCGCTCCGGACAGCGGACACGCAGGAAGCGCAAAGAAATACATATATATCAATAGCTTGTGTTTGGCATGGTTTCTGCGCTCCCAAGAACAAGAAAGCGCAGCACCCCGCAAACCTGACTGAAACATGAATCAAACTATCAGAACGAAAGGTTTTGCTTGATCGTTCTGTCTAGGTGTACTACCTTACTACCACACCACCCAACAACATCACTACAGAGGCATGACAATGAACGCCAAGAACCTCCTCCCCCTGACCGCCGCCGCCGTGTTCGCCCTGTGCGCCGGTGCCATGGTCGTCTCCGCCACCCACGCCGACAACAACCACAATGTCGCCGCACAGGCCATCCGCATCGTCGACCTGCCGACGGTCACGGTGACGCCGAACGCCGAAGACCTGGCGCACTACAACACCTACAAGAACACCAAGATCGTCGACCTGGCCACCATCGCCGTGACGCCGACCGCCGAAGACCTCGCCCAGTTCGTGGCCCAGCAGGCCGTCCGCATCGTCGACATGCCGGTCGTCACCGTGCGTCCGTCGGCTGAGGACATGCAGCAGATCGCGGTGCAGGCGGGCGTGCTGGCCGGCCAGCTGGCTTCGCGCTGATACGCAGGCAATACACGCTCCACCTGCGTCATCGCGCAAGCCGGCTGCGGCCGGAGTTCCGCCGCGACACCCGCCCGTGATGTCGTGCAGCGCCGCGTAGAATGCGCGCCATGACCGACACCCTGGACATCGACGTCCTGCTGTACGAGCCGGAAATTCCCCCGAATACCGGCAATGCCATCCGCCTCTGCGCGAACACCGGCGCGCGGCTGCACCTGATCGAACCGCTCGGGTTCGCATTGGAAGACAAGCAGCTCAAGCGCGCCGGCCTGGATTACCACGAGTACGCCACGCTGCAGGTCCATGCCTCGCTCGATGCAGCGTTGGAACGCATCAGACCGACCCGCCTGTTTGCGCTGAGCACGCGCGGCACCGTCCGTTACGACCAGCCTGCCTACCAGCGCGGCGACGCCTTCCTGTTCGGCCCGGAAACACGCGGCCTGCCACAGGACGTATTGGACGGCCTGCCCGACAACCAGCGCCTGCGACTTCCGATGCGACCTGACAACCGCAGCCTCAACCTGTCGAATACGGTCGCCGTGGTGGTGTTCGAGGCCTGGCGGCAAGCCGGGTTCACCGGCGGCGCGTGACCGGTGGCGTGGACGCCCGCGGGCGCGTCCCCTAACCTCGCGGAACCGTATCGGCACAGCCAAGGACCCTGCGACATGACGCCCACGATCGTCTTCATGACCCTCTACGTACTGACGCTCATCGGCATCGCGATCTACCTGATCGTGCTGGCGACGCGTCTGGTCAAGGCGCAGGAGCGCAGCGCGCAGGCGCTGCTGGAGATCGCAAGGAAAATGAAGGATTCCCTCGACCGGTAGCGGTCAGCCGAAGCGCGCGAGCCCGTAAGGCGTCAACGGAATATCCGTCGCGTGGCCAGCCATCATCTGGTCGACCAGCCTGCCGGTGACCGGCCCCTGTGTCAGGCCAAGATGGCCGTGGCCCGTGGCGATGAAGATATCTTCTCCCGGCACGCGGTCGATGATGGGCAGCGAGTCCGGCGTGCACGGGCGATTGCCTGCCCATTCCGACACCGGCTCACCGGTGATGCCCGGAAACAGCTTGCGCGCTTCCGGATCGAGGCGGTGGATCAGCGCATAGTGCGGGTCGCGGCCGAGCGCGGTCAGCTCCTTGATGCTGGTCATGCGGATGCCGGCCTGCATCGGCGACACCACCATGTAGCGCTCGGCCCACAGCGTGGGGCGCTGCACGACCGCCTGCACCTCCGGATACATCAGGTGGTAACCGCGTGCGGGGATCACCGGGATCTTCAGGCCGAACGGACGCAGCAGCGCGTTGCTCCACGCCCCTGCGGCCACGACCACGCGGCCGGCATGCACGGGACCGCGGTCGGTATCGATGCGGTAGCCGTCACCCTGCCTGGCGATCGCCGACGCGCTGGCGGTCAGCGATGCCGCACCGCGCGCGCGCAGGTCATCGAACAGGCGACGGCAAAATTCCCCCGGGTCGCGCATCGCCAGCGATTCGCGCTGGAACACCGCGCGCTGGAAACCCGTGCCGATGTTGGGTTCGAGGTCGCGCAGCTGGGCGGCATCGAGCACGTCGAACGCGACGCCGCGCTCGCGCATCAGTCCGCGCTCCCATTCGCCCTTCTCGAAGGTGGCGTCCTCGCTGTAGACGTGCAGGTAGCCGGTGTGGCCGATCAACTCGTTCGCACCGATCCGCTCGCCCAGATCCAGCCACGCACCCCGCGAGGCGGTGTTGATCGCACTGAGGGCGTCGATGATCGGCAGCACATGCTGCAACCGCCCCTGGTTGAGGAACTGCAACAGCCAGCGGGCGTAGGATGGACTGACGGCCCAGTCCAGCTTCAGCGGCGCCAACGGGTTGGCGAGCATGCGCAGCGCCTTGGTCACGATGCCAGGCGTGGACTGCGGCATGACGTTGCCGACCGAGATGGAACCGGCATTGCCGAACGAGGTTTCGCCCGCCGGTCCCTTGGCGTCGATCAGCAGGCAGGACAGTCCGCGGTCCATCAGATGATGGGCCGTCGACAGGCCGACGATGCCGCTGCCGATCACCGCGACATCGGTCGTCTGCGGCGAGGAAGAAGAAGGGGAAGGACTCATCGGATCGGAACGTCGTAGGCGGTGTGTGGGGTGGGTTCGGGACGGAAGGTGAAGTGCCACCACTCCATCGCGTAGTTCTGGAAGCCGTGCCGCGCCATCGCCTGGACCAGTTGCTCGCGGTGGCGGCGCTGTTCGTCGGTGATCGACGCATGCGCGGTATTGGCGCGCGGATCGAAGAAGTCGAACGGCGTGCCCATATCGAGTTCGACGCAGGCGTCGCCTTCGCAGCGGACCAGGGTCAGGTCGAGCGTGGCACCACGGCTGTGCCCGGAGGTCTCCGCGATGTAGCCGTCCAGCAGGCTCGCCTTCTCCAGGTTGGGGTAGTACGCAGCCTTCGTGCGCTGGTCGGCCGGATCGCGTGCCCAGCGGACAAAGTGCTGCACCGCTCGCACCGGGCGATAGCAGTCGAACACCTTCAGCGACAGGCCTTCGCGCTGCACGTCCTGTTGCACGCGTGCGAGCGCCTGCGCGACCGACGCCAGCAGCAGGCACTTCGGTGCTTCGTAACCGGTAACGGGCGCGCCGACGAAGTTGTTCGCGCCGGCGTAGCGGATGTCCTGCTTCAGTCCGGGCACGACGCTGGCCGCGTCGACCAGATCCGCCTCGGCTGCCTCCTGCGCAGGAGATACCTGCACGGCCGACGAAGAAGCGCAGGCGCCCAGCCATGGCAGTGCGCACGCAAGCAGCAGCGAGGCACCGCGCATGTCAGCGGCACGCCTGCGTGCGGTGGAAATCGAGGTCGGCATAGTCATAGCTGAAGTCCGCGTCCGGATCGACATGCGACAGTGTAAGTCGCGCATCGCCACCTGCAGGCACCGTGGCGAAGTGCAGCCATGGCTCCGCATCCACGCTGTCGTCGTCCCAGTCGACCAGCCAGCGCTCGCCCACGCGCATGACGGTACCCGCCAGCATCGGCGAACGCGCGGCGACGAAGCGCACGCGATCGCCCTCGGGACACAGCGCCACGTCGCCGAACCAGGGATCGCGGTAGTGCCCGGCCCACTCCGCAAGCGATCGAGTGCTGGCGATCGTGCGATCGCGCGTATCCGGCTTGGGCGTGGCGGCTCGCTCACTCGCGCGCTCCTGCTCCAACTGAGCGGCGTAGTAAGCGACCGTGGGTGACGACTGAGGCGCAGTGAACTGTTTGGTCAGCACCTGCCCCAGCACCGCACGCGCCGCTTCACCCTCGCCGTTGATCAGGATGACGATACCGGTGCGCTGGTCGGGCAGCAGGATGACCGATGAATACATGCCGGCCAGCGTGCCGGTATGCGCCACCTTCCACACACCATCCACATCGGACAAGCGCCAGCCGTACCCATAGGCCGAGAAGTGGCTGTTCTCCCAGGCACGCATGCGTGTGCTCACCGGCATCGGCATGTGCGACGTCCAGACCGCCTTGCGCTGCGCGGGCGATAGCCATGCGGGTGTTGCTTCCGGCGACAGCCACATGCGCATCCACGCCAGCATGTCGTCGAGGCTGCAGCGGATGCCGCCTGCGGCCATCGAGGTGACATTCGGAACGACGTCGCCGTCTTCGCGGATGACGCGATTGCCCTGGGGCGTGCGCATGTGCGGCTGCGCCACGTTACCGACCTCGGAGCGGCTCCATTCGCCGACCTGGCAGCGCGACAGGCCGAGCGGCTGGAACAGCTCGCGCTTCACCAGGTCTTCATACGGCGCGCCACCGGCCGCCGCCGCAACTTCGCCCGCCACGACATACAGCAGATTGTCGTACGCGTAGTTGGCGCGGAAGCTGTGCGTGGGCTTGAGATGCGCGAGGCCGGCGATGATGTCGCTGCGGGTGAACCGGTTCGGCTCCGGCCACAGCATCAGGTCCCCCGCGCCGAGGCCCAGACCACTGTTGTGGATCAGCAGGTCGCGCACCTGCATCTGCTGCGTGACCCACGGGTCGTGCATGCGGAATTGCGGCAGGTATTTCGTGACCGGGTCATCCCACTTCAGCTTGCCGGCATCGACCAGGCGCGCGAGCACGCCGGCTGTCATCGCCTTGCTATTGGACGCGATCTTGAACAGCGTGTCGTTGTCAATCCTGTCGCCACCGCCTGCGCGCACTTCGCCGAGCGTGCGCGTGTAGACCACATCGCCGTCGCGGATTACCCCGACCGCGAGTCCAGGCAGTTGATAGCGATCGAACGTTTGCTCCACGGCCGCATCGAAAGCATCGTTGCCGGGCGCGGCATGCGTGCAGGGCGCAAGCAGGACGAGACAGGCGAGGAGATGCTTCATGGCGCGGCCCGAACTTCCGGAGATTCCAAGCTTGTTGCCCTGCATGCAGGCGGGCCGCCGCCGACATTGCCGGCGACGGCGCTTGCCTTGATGCGGTTTGACGACGGCTCAGGTCAGTTGAATTTGTACTCGACCATCAGCGCGAACGAACGTCCACGGGGATCGGCGACGCGTGGTTCCCATGCGGCACCCGAGGCGAAGTCGTTGTAGTGGGCGGTGAACGGCGGATCCTCATTGAGCAGGTTGCGCACGATGAAGGTGAACTTGGCGTTCTCGAGACCCGTCCAGCCCAGGCTGTAGTTGTACGTGATGTAGTCGTCGACATCCGGCTTCCAGTTTTCCGGAATGTAGCTGTTGTTGACCACGCTGACCGGGACTTCATCCTTGTAGCCGTCGCGGTAGATCTGCGTGAGCGTGTGCGACCAGTCGCCCTTGGCCCACGCGATACTCAGCGTGTGCTTCCACTTCAGCGGCAGGTTGTAGTAACGGATGTACTTGCCGACCTGGTTCGGACCGTACGGCGTGCTCTCCAGCGCCTTTTCCTGGAAGCTGTCGATGTAGCTGCCATTGAGGTTGACGCGGAACGTGCCGCCGGCAAGCTCGCCGATCACGTTGGCATCCAGCTCGATGCCGCTGATCAGGGTGCCGCCGGAGTTGATGAAGCGGCGATCGATGGCAACCACCTGGCCGCCCGCATCGCGGATCCAGTTGGCAGTGAACAGGTCGTAGTTCGCCACCAGCGTGGCCTGGTTCGGCACGCGGATGGTGTTGGTGCGTTCGATCTGCCACCAGTCGAGGCTGACGTTGAAGTTGTCGTTCGGCGCGAAGACCACGCCGAAGCTCTTCTGGTCGGACGTTTCGGGCTTCAGGTCGGCCTTGCCGCCGGTCAGGATGCTCGGCTGGATGGCCGCACAGCCTGGCACCGTCGGGCTCGCCACGCCGCTCGGGCAACTTGCGGGGTCGACCAGATCGAAGCCGGTGTAAGGGCTTTCCGTCACGCCACTGAACAGCTTGGTGAACTCGGGCACCTTGAAGCCGTCGCTGATCGCGCCGCGGAACGCCAACGAATCGATCGGCTGCCACTTGAACGAGAACTTCGGATTGATCGTGGCACCGAAACCGTCGTAATCGTCGCGACGCACGGCCAGACTGACTTCCAGGCTGTCGACGATCGGCAGGAAGGTTTCGACATAGAGCGCCTTCACGTCGCGCGACACCTTGGGCAGGTTGTTTGTCGCATCGAACGGCGCGCCGAAGATGTAGCTGTTGTCCAGGACGATGCCGTCCTTGGTCGAACCGAATTCGAACTCTTCGCGGCGCAGGTCGACACCGACCGCGGCCATCACTTCTCCACCCCACAGATTGAAGCCCAGGCCACCGGAGAACGCGGCATCCAGCGTGGTGACGGTGGACTCGCCGCCGTACAGACTAACGCCTGCGGCCGAGGCCGCCTGCAGCATCGCGACGCCGGCCGGGTCATGCTGCTGGCCCGGCATCAGGAACGGATTCAGCAGCCCGCTGCCCAGCGCCGCCTTGAAGCCCGGCGTGAAGTAATAGCCGCTGCCCAGCACCGACTGCGCCTCACTCGCGGCACGCGACAGGCCGATGTCGTAGTCCCAGCTGCCGATCGTGCCGTCCACGCCGACCAGGAAGCGGTACGCCTTGGTGGTCGTCTCGATCTGGCGCGGGCCGCACACCTCGCAGCGCCAGCGGTAGGGAATCGGGCGACCATAGACGAGATTGGTGGGGCCGAAGTAGCTGGCCAATGCGTTGTAGATCGTGTTGTAGGTCGCGGTCGTATTTGCGTTCAACGGATACCAGGTGCTCGGTCCCAGCGCGGTCGCGGCCGTAGAGACCGAGGACGTGATCTGCTGCGCCTCGAACTGGCGATTCGATTCCGAGCGCGATGCCATGACTTCGGCGTAGAAGCGGTGGTTCTCGCCGATCTTGAACGTGGCGCGGCCCAGCGCCTGCAGGCTTTCCTGCGGCTGCTGCATGACCTGTGCAGCCGGATAGTCCCAGGCGCAGGCGTACTTCGAATTGGCGACGCCCCAGAGGCGGTAGCCGTACGGGCCCATCATGTCGCCACCGGCCTCACAGCCGGCTGCGCCGGGCAGGTTGAGGATGTTGATCAACGCCTGGCCGCCGCCGCCAGCCGGGTCGGCCAGCGTGCCGGTGATCAGGCCACCCGCCAGGTTCGAGACGGTGGCGAACGGCGTCCCACGGGTATCGGGCGACAAACCCCGATTAAGCTGGAAGGTATTCGAGTAGTCGCGGTCGCTGCCGAGCAGGATCTCGTTCTGGCGGTAGTTCATCGTGCCCCAGACGTTCCAGCCGTCCGCGTCGATGTCGCCCATGCCGCCAAGCAAGCTGTAGGTGTAGATGTTGCCGCCGCCTTCCTGGGTGACATCGAAGCCGGCATTGACCGTGATGCCCTGATAGTCGCTGCGGGTGATGAAGTTGATCACGCCGCCGATGGCGTCGGTACCGTAGACCGCCGACGCGCCATCACGAAGCACTTCAACGCGGTCAATGGCAGCGAACGGGATGGAGTTGAGATCGACGGCTTGGCCGCGCAGGCCGTGCGTGGCGACGCGACGACCATTCAGCAGCACCAGCGTGGCGTCCGCGCCCTGGCCTCGCAGGTTGGCGCCCGACACACCGTTGTTGCCACGCAGGTCGGCCGGTGCGATGCCGGCGTTGGACGCCAGGCTGTCCGACGCGTTGCTCGCCACGTTGAGGAACTGCAGCAGCTGTTCTGCCGAGGTGATGCCCTGCGCCTCGATCTCCGCTTTCTGGATGATGGTGACGGGCAACGCCGCCTCCACATCGGTGCGCTTGATACGTGAACCGGTCACGGTCACGGTGTCCAGCGTGCGGGCGCCGCTGGTGGGGGCCGCTTCCTGCGCGAGCACGACGCCCGGAATGGCCAAGCCCAACAGGATGGCGGAAGCGAGGTGGGTGGGCCTGAGCGAAAGGCGTCGAGCGGGCATGCAGATCTCTCCTCTGAATGTCTGGAACGCGCGGTACGCGCGACCGGTGTGATGGACTGCGATACGCTCGACGCGTCGTTCCGGGAGTCCGACGCATTCGCCCCAGCCGGCGGCGGCGCCATCGATCCTCGATCCCCGGCCCGGATGGCTCCCCATTCGCGCCTTGCAACGCATCCGGTCCCGGATGCGCATCACAGCTTGCAGATGAAACGGACTGCACCGGCACCCCTGCCGGTAAAACCCCTGTGATGGCGGTTTAGCACGCAGCTTGACCGCAGTCAATAAATTATTCTTGCGGCCCTAAAAAACTGACTTGAATATTCCTGTTCACCGCTGTGGTCCGACGCGACCTGCGGTCAACGCGTACAGGATGCGCAGGTCTTCTGCGTCCAGTTCATTGCCTTCCATTCCCCGGAAACGATGATGAAACGCACGCACCGTATCCGCGCGGTTGTCGATGGAATAACCGATGGCCTGCAGGGCGAGCCACGGATCAAACCCGGGCGGCGGCTCGCCGGCGTCCCCGGCAGGCCAGACGCCGAAGCCCGCCTCCGCCAAGCGCTTCCACGGAAACAACGGGCCCGGATCGATCTTGCGCGACGGCGCCAAGTCCGAGTGGCCAATGATCTGCGAGGGCGGGATGCGCAAGCGTTGCGTGAGGTCGCGCAGCAGCACGATCAGGCTGTCGACCTGCGGATCCGGAAACGGGCGCTTGCCGTCGTTGTCGATCTCGATGCCGATGGATGCGTTATTGACGTCGGTGATCGCGCCCCAGCGACCGGCGCCAGCATGCCAGGCGCGCTGTGTGTCACTGACCAGCTGGTAGATCTTGCCGTCCTTGCCCACCAGATAGTGGGAACTCACCCGCCCGCCGCTGTTACGGCTGCGCAACGTGTCCAGCGACTGCTCCACCGAACTTTGCTCGGTGTAGTGCAGCACGATGACCACCGGACGGCGTTCGTCGAAATTTTTCGAGGGCACCCAGGTGGCGAGGGGATTTCGCGGGGCGGTGTGGGCGCAAGCGCCCAGCAGCAGCGCGATCGCGCCGGCCAGAAGCGGACGAACGATCCATCGCAACCGCGCAGAGCGCACGGTCGTCCGGGCATCTCTCCTGCGTGCCGGCGACACGCCGCCGATCTCCGCCATCTTGCTACGGCTGCCTTGCACGTCATGCGCCCCGAGGTGACCCTTACGTCTTGTTTACCATGGCCGAAAACAGGCGGTCAATAATTTATTCTTGATTTTTTTACGATTCGAAATAAATATTCTCCACAAGTACGAAGGCTGACCGCATCGAGCGGAGGGGCAGGGATGAAGGCACGCATGCAATGCCAGCACGGCCGCACGCCGATGCTGCAGCGGCTGGTCGCGCTGTGCCTGTTCGCCCTGCTGCTGTCGAGCACGGCCCTTGCGCGCGAGACGGCAGCAGGCACAACGGTGCCAGCGCACGGCGTGATAGGCATCGATGCGCGTCACCTGCAACCCGAGTACTGGATCGCGCGGCTCACGCCTGCGGACGCGCCGTTGCTCGACAACTCCGCGATCGCCGCGCACAACGCGAACATGCTGCGGTCGGATCGACACGTACAGGATCCCGCCGCACTGCCGGCACGTATGGACGGCGTGCAGGTGCGCGATACCATCGCATCGCTATCGGCACCACCCACCCGAACGCTCCATGACGATCAGGGCGCGGTGATCGGCAAGGAGCGACTGGATGCACTCGCCGCCAATGCAGCGCTGAAGGCGATCCCCGCCAGCGTGGCGACGCGTCCGGCGCTGGTGGTACGCCGTGCCGACCTGCGGACATTCCCGACGCACCTGCGTGTTTTCAGCACGCTCGACGACACCGATATCGACCGCTTCCAGGAAAGCGCGCTGTTTCCGGGAACCCCTGTCGTGATCATGCACACCAGCGCCGATGGCGCGTGGTACTTCGTGGTCAGCGCGCTGTATTCCGCCTGGATCGAGCGGGACGCGGTCGCCGAAGGGCCACACGACGTGGTGTTCGGTTACGGCAAGGCCTCGCCTTCACTGGTCGTGACCGGCGCCACCGTGCACACGGTCTACAACCCGGAGGAGCCCGGCCTGTCCGCGCTGCAGTTGGACATGGGCGTGCGCGTGCCCGTGCTGGCCGACTGGCCGGTCGACAAACCGGTGAACGGCCAGCATCCCTATACCTCGCACGTCGTCCAGCTGCCGGTGCGCCGTGCTGATGGCTCGCTCGCCCTGCTGCCGGCGCTGCTGCCGCGAACAGCCGATGTCGCTGCCGACTACCTGCCCTATACGCACGGCAACCTGTTACGCCAGAGTTTCAAGTTCCTCGGCGAACGCTATGGCTGGGGCCACGACTACAACGCGCGCGACTGCAGCGGCTTCGTGTCCGAGGTCTACCGCAGCATGGGCATCGTCCTGCCGCGCAACACCAGCGCACAGGCCGTCAGCCCGGCGCTGGAGCGCATCGGTTTCGACACTGGCGACAGCCACGAGAAGCGCCTGGCCGTGCTGCGCACACTGCAGGTCGGCGATCTGGTCTACATCCCTGGCCATGTGATGATGGTGATCGGCCACGATAACGGCATCACCTACACCATCCACGACACCACCGGCATCACGTATCGCGGCGCAGACGGCAGGGTCGTCCGCACCGCGCTCAATTCGGTAGCGGTTACGCCGCTGGAGCCCTTGCTGTTCAACAGCGAGCAGTCCACCGTCGACCGCATCACCGCCATCCAGCGCGTCCGTCCCCAAGGGGCTCCATGAAGATCACCGACATCACCTTCGGCATGCTGCGCGTGCCGCTGAAGACACCGTTCAAGACCGCGCTGCGCACCGTCGACACGGTGGAGGACATCGTGGTGATCGTGAAGACGGACACCGGCCACGTCGGCTACGGCGAAGCGCCGGCCACAGCCGTGATCACCGGCGACACGCATGGCTCGATCATCGAAGCGATCGGAAAATTCATCCGGCCGCGGCTGATCGGGCAGGACGTCGCCAACCTCAACCGCATCACCGACCTTATCCAGACGGCGCTTGAGCGCAACACCAGCGCCAAGGCGGCGGTGGAGATCGCGGTGTACGACCTGTGGGCGCAGCTCTACGATGCACCGTTGTACAAGATGCTGGGCGGTGGCGACCCCGTAATCACCACCGACATCACCATCAGCGTTGACTACATCGACAAGATGGTGGCCGACTCGATCAGCGCGGTGGAACGCGGCTTCGAATCGCTGAAGATCAAGGTCGGCAAGGACATCGGCCTGGACATCGAGCGGGTGAAGGCCATCTATTCCGCCGTTGAGGGCCGGGCGCTGCTGCGCCTGGACGCCAACCAGGGCTGGACCGCCAAGCAGGCGGTGTTCGCCATGCAGCACCTGGAAGACGCCGGCGTCATACTCGAGTTGCTTGAGCAACCGGTGAAGGCGCGCGACCTGGACGGCCTGAAGTACGTCACCGACCGCGTGCACACGCCGGTGATGGCGGACGAGAGTGTGTTCGGCCCGACCGAGGTGATCGACCTGATCAAGATGCGCGCTGCCGACATCATCAACATCAAGCTGATGAAGACCGGCGGCATCTCCAACGCCATCCGCATCGCCGACATCGCGTCCCTGTACGGCGTGGAATGCATGATCGGCTGCATGATCGAGACCAGCATCAGCGTGGCGGCCGCCGTGCACGTCGCCGCGGCGAAGGCCAACGTCATCACCAAGGTGGACCTGGATGGCCCGTCGCTGGGGCAGTTCAACCCGGTCGAGGGCGGGGTGATCTTCAACGAGTCGGAAATCACCATTACCGAGGCGCCCGGCCTGGGTATCCGCGAGATCCGCGGCCTGGAGCTGCTGCCGGGCTGAGCCCGGTGGCGATGGCCCGTTGTCAGCCCCGTCCACCGCCATCACACTCATGCCATGACAACACCCCTGGTGAAGATCCGTTCCGAACGCGACCAGATGTCGGCCATCGAGCGCCGCATCGCCGACTTCATCCTCGACAACGCGCACCTGCTGCGCGACTACTCCTCGCAACAGCTGGCCAGCGCGCTGGGTATCAGCCAGTCGAGCGTGGTCAAGTTCGCGCAGAAGTTCGGCTTCAAGGGCTATCCCGACCTCAAGTACACGATCGGCGAAGTCGTCGCCCGCAATGGCAACAGCCAGGTAACGGCGCACGCGTCATCCACCGATGATGCGGTCGATGCCTACCAGCAATTGCAGGATGGGTTGCGTCGCAGCAAGGTCGCCGCTGAAGAAGAAACCCTCAGCCTCAATCCTCGTTCGCATATCGAGCCGATCGTCGACCTGATCGACCATGCGGACAAGGTGTTCGTCTGCGGGTTGGGCGACGATGGGCTGTTCGCCCGCGAGTTCGCCATGCGGCTGTCACTGCTGGGCTTGCTGACCGTGCATCACGCCGATCCCATCCTGATGATGGCGAACCTGTCCGCCGCGCGGCCGGGCGATGTGCTCCTGATGTTTTCCGAGTTCGGCAAACTGCCCGAATTGTCGCAGGTCAGTCGCCAGTTCCAGGCCTGCGACGGCAAGGTCATCTCGATCACGCGACATACCGCCAACCCGCTGCGTGCGCATGCCGACGCCGCGCTGGTGATTTCCGCGCATGATCCCGCGCCACACGTGGAGCAACTGCTGTACCGCGCATCGCTGCAGTCGTTGCTGGATTTCGTCTTCGTGCTGCTGTGCCAGACCAACCCCGACCGCAACCGGCAACTTGCGATCAACCTCGAACGTATCCATCACCTGCTGGAGTCGTGATGCCCGCACTGCAGTTCCGCCATCGCGCGTCCCGCCTGCTCGCGCTTGTCGCCGTCATGGCATCGAGCTTTTCCACCCACGCAGTCGCGGCCGACACGAACGTCGCTGCAGCGCACGCGTGGCGCGATGCGCGCCAGATGGTGCTTGTCGTGACCGATGGCTGGGACGCCACCACGGGTACGCTGCAACGCTTCGAACTGAGGGATGGGCACTGGCAGCCTGCATCGACCGCTGCGCCGGTCTCGGTAGGGCGAAATGGTGCGGCGTGGGGCATGGGATTGCATCCAGCGCAGGCACAGGGACCACAGAAGCAGGAAGGCGACGGGCGCGCGCCCGCAGGCGTATTCACCCTGGGCGAGGCTTTCGGTTACGCGGACAAGGTGGACACCGCCATGCCGTATCGTCCCATGCATGCCACCAGCTACTGCATCGACGTCCCGGACTCGCCGCTCTACAACCGCATTATCGACACGCGCGAGGAAGGCGAAGCCGCGGCAAAAGGCTCCACAGAACCCATGCGCCTCGACCTGCGCAACGACGGTGACCCTCGCTATCGCGAGGGTCTGGTGATCGGCCACAACCCCAAGGCGACCCCGCGTGCTGGCAGCTGCATCTTCGCGCACCTGTGGCGCACGCCGGGCGAAGCAACCGCTGGCTGCACGGCGATGGCGTCGGAAACGATGAAAGCCGTATTGGCGTGGCTGGCGCCGGATGCGCGTCCGGTATTCGTGCTGTTGCCACGTGACGAGTATTCGCGCGTCATGCGCGAATGGCAGTTGCCGGAGGCGACACGATGAGGTGGCCCGGCGCCACGGCGCGTGTCCTTCTCGGCCTGTCGGCAGGCGCGATCGTCGGCCTGTCATTGGCCCACTGGTTGCCCTCCACTGCGGTCACCGCCGTGGCAATCGCCCAGCCGATCGGCAAGCTTTGGCTCAGCGGTTTGCAGATGACCGTCGTGCCGCTGGTGCTGTCGCTGGTGATCCTCGGTGTCGCCACCGCCAGTGATGCCGCCGCCTCCGGGCGCGTCGCGCGACGGGCGATGGTGGTGTTCATTAGCCTGTTGTCGCTGTTCGCTGCCTACGCCGCCATCGTCGCGCCGCTGGTGCTGTCCCTGGTGCCGCCCAGCGAGGCACTGACCGCCACCCTGCACGGCACGCTTCCGCCCGCTGGCGCGGCCGGCGCTCCGGCACTCGCCGACTGGATCGGATCGATCGTGCCCAGCAACGCCATCATGGCGGCGGCGCAGGGAGCCATGTTGCCGGTGGTCGTGTTCGCGCTGTTCTTCGGCTTCGCGCTCACGCGCGTGCAGCAAGACCGTCGCACGCAGATCATCGGGTTCTGCCACGGCATCGCCGACACCATGATCGTCATCGTGCGCTGGATGCTGCTGGCCGCACCGATCGGTGTTTTCGCCCTTGTGCTGGCGGTCTGCGCGCAGGCCGGTATCGGCGTGATCGGCGCACTGGCCGGCTACATCGCGCTGCAGTGCGGGATGTACCTGGGCGCTACCCTGATCTGCTATGTCCTGGTAGCGGTGTTTGCGCGCCAGTCACCGCTCGCGTTCGCCAAGGCGATCCTGCCTGCGCAGGTCGTGGCCGCCAGCACACAGTCTTCGCTGGCCTCGTTGCCAGCGATGGTGGAGAGCGCCCGTTTTCGCCTCGGACATCCGCGAGCAGTCGCCGCGCTGGTACTGCCGATGGCGGTGACGTTGTTCCGCATCACCAGCCCGATCCAGTACATCGTCGCGGCATGCTTCGTTGCGTGGGCCTACGGTATCGAGGTCAACGCGGTGACCCTGGCCGCTGGAGCTGCGCTGGCCGTGGTGATCAGCCTGGGCTCGATCGGTCTTCCTGGACAGGTCAGTTTCATGGCGACGGTCATGCCCGTGACGCAGTCGATGGGCCTGCCCATCGAACCCTTGGGCCTGCTGTTGGCGGTCGACACGATCCCCGATGTGTTCGCGACCACCGGCAATGTCACCGGCGATTTAACCGCGACCAGTATCGTGGCACGACAATCGCCTGATGCCCGCGACACTGACGGTGATGGCGACGCGAGCTGATCATCGGCCGATGTTGTTGTCGATCCGAGGCGAGCGCTCGGGCAACGATGCCGCCTCGATGGCATTGCGTACCGCATCCAGGCAGATCTGATGGATGTGGTGCGTCGAGTGCTCATCGTCGCCGTGGACGATCAGCGTGATGTCGGCCATGTGATGGCCGGTGGTTTCTATGACGACGACAGTGTTTTCGGTAGGCATGGCGGTACGTCTTGATCGTTGGCCGCCAGGCCTCGAGAGCGGCAGCCGTCAGAATGGAGTGAAACGTGGACCCGCGCGTCGGTTAAGGGAGGCCGGGTGGTGCGACAGCAGATAGGCACTGACGAGCCGCCGCAAAGGGTCCGCGATATCGGCATGTGATTGCAGTGATGCGATGACTTCATCCCAGATGCCGTCCTGCGCCCAGCGGGTGAACCTCACATAGATGCTGTGCCATGGTCCCCACGCCGAGGGCAGTCGACCCCAAGGTTGTCGGGTGACGGCAATCCACAGCACCGCCTCCAGGAATGCCCGTGTTCTCACCCCGTTCATCGCGCGCGCGCGGACGAGTGGCGGCAATGTGGCCACGATCGCGTCCCAGCGCGCCTCATCGAGTTGAAGTGCGGCCGCCGTATCAACCATCTCAGCGTCCCCGGCACCCAGCCCCTGCTCCCAGCTTCGTTCTTCCATCATCGCGTGTCTCCTGACGCTCCGAAAAAACCTGCGCGTATCCCCGCGCTGCGAAATCCTTCCGCTTGCCAGTCAATTCGCGTCGCGTCGCTGGAAGCGGACATGCATCGCATCGCTTCCGCCGACGCCCACACGCATGGCCGGGAAGCCAAAGTGCGTGGGTGATCGCACACCAAAGTGCGTAGTCCTCCGGATGCTTTCCATACCAACTATGGTGATTCTGATAACCAAAGTTAGTTTTCAGTAGCGTTCTTACACAAACAAAAGTTGAGCTTTATTCTGCAATAAAAGTAGAAAAATCAATTACTTATTGACATCTCGACAGCGCGGTGGCATGGTCACTGACGGGGCCGCCCGAGATTGACGACTCGCGCCTCCCGATCTGTGTTGCCCGTTCCAAGACCATCCAGCCCCGCACCACCCTCTGGTGCGTCGGGTGACTGTTGCCGGACGCTCTCCATGGACATCTCAAAAGTTCGACTGGCGCTTGCTCAGCAGGGACTAGACCCTGATGCCATCTCGCGGATCGCTGAAATGTGCGAAGCCGCCGCAGCACGGCAGGTGGGTGAGCACGCCTTGGAGAACTCGATTGTCTACTTCTACTCAAAGAAGAACGGCGCTTTCCGGGAAATGGAAAGTCACACCGTTGAGCGCCTCTATGCCTATCAGTGACCCACCCCCGAATCCTGGGCCATCAGCCGGTAGAGATTCCGACCTTCTTCGG
>NZ_LSIF01000009.1 GCF_001556105.1 Pseudoxanthomonas mexicana
GGGCAGGGGTCGCGTAGTTTACGCGCTGCGCACGCGGCCGGAAGCCGGCCCCGATGGCGTTGATAGGGGGTATCAGGCCCGGACCGGGCCGCCGTGCTGCCGATGCGTCGAACTCCGACCGGCTGCACAGATTGGAGGAAACCTTTGTTGGACAAGGACTTGGCAATCACCCGGGAATTCGGGACACTGCGCGGCATGAGGGGGACTCTGACGCTTCTGGCCGTGCTGGCCGCGCTGACCGCACTGCCGGCCAGCGCGGGCACGCTGTACAAGTGCACTGGCAACGACGGGGTCCCGAACTACGTCAGCAAGCGCGTCAGCGGCGCCAGCTGCGAAATCGTCAGCCGCTACACGCCCGACCGCAGCCGCCCGACCCAGGTTGCCTCCGTCTCCCGTCCGGCCGAAGCCGTGCCGGCCATTGGTGCCGCGACCGCCCCCGCACTGTCCGACTCTGCGAGCGCCATCGTCCCGGCCGCCATGCCAACCGCGGCGCCTGCCGCGACCGGTCCTCGCCGGGTGGTCAGCGGGCAGGTCTATTCCTACATCAAGGATGGCGTGCGCCACTACACCAGTGCCCGCCCGCAGGGCGGCACCCAGGTGGCCAGCCTGCGCACCATCAAGTACAGCTACATCGAAACCTGCTTCGCCTGCGGCAACCCGGGCGTCGACTTCGGCCGGCTGCGCTTGAACACCTCCGCCTACGCGGCCGAGATCGCGGCTGCTTCTCGCGAATTCGGCGTGGAGGAATCCATCCTGCGCGCGATCATGCACGCCGAGTCCTCCTACAACCCGATGGCACTGTCGCACGCCGGTGCGCAGGGCCTGATGCAGCTCATGCCGGCGACCGCGCGCCGGTTCGGCGTGACCGATTCGTACAACGCCGGGCAGAACATCCGCGGCGGTGCGCAGTACCTGTCCTGGCTGCTGAAGCGCTTCAACGGCAACCTGACGCTGGCGGCGGCTGGTTACAACGCGGGCGAAGGCGCGGTGGATCGGCACGGCGGCGTCCCGCCGTACAAGGAAACCCAGCGCTACGTCGAGCGCGTCGCCGTCCTCGCCGACCGCTACCGGCACGCCGTCGCCGCGCGCTGAGCCGCGGCGGGCGGGTTGATTGCCCGCACCTCTCCACTCGAGACATCAGCGACAGAGACCCGCGCGGCTCCGCCGTGCGTGCGTACGCGGCCAGTGCGCCTCAAGAATGTTAATTGCGAACCCGATTGCGTGCGATGCAGGATGCATCGCACGGCGGCGTGTCCGGCGCTGCGGCATCGCCACAGGGACAAGGAGGTCGCATGGAGATCCGGCGAAGGCTCGAATGGTGGGGAGCAGGTGCGCGCGCCTGTGCAGGAGCGTTGGCACGCCGAAGCGCGTGTGCCTGTTTGGTCGTGGCGCTGACGGCAGGGTGCGGTGGGACGAGGGTTCTTGCACAGCCGTCTTCAGTCGCCCTCGATCCCGCGTTGGACCTGTCGATGTTGCCCAAGGGATCTTTGCCGGCGCCTGATCCGTGGCGCCCTTACGTGGCTGAGCTTCAGTTGGGTGCGGAGCGATGCCCCGGTGTGCAGCACGATCGTGAGGCGGATGTAGGCTTCGCCGGCCTCCATCGCCCGTGCTTCGGTTTGATGCCGCGCGCGCTGGCCGAGGTGGTGCGGGACATTCCGGTGGCCGATATCCATCTGCCAGCGGGCGTGCGCGTCAAGTATTTGCGCCAACCCCAGCATTACCTGGCTTTGCCGGGATTCGGTCGAAAGCCGGACTTCATGGTGCATGTCAAGGCAAGTGGAACTTGGTTCGTCGTTCGTTCGTTCGAGGGCACTGTGCCGGCCGACACGGTGTACTTCGTGGAGGGGCCTTTCGATTGCATCAAGGAGGAATCGTACGAGGACGGATACGACGAACTGGAGGCAGGAAAGTGCCCGTACGCGTTCCGAAATCATAGGCTCTATCGCCGTCGCGCGGACGGGACGCTGTATGACGTCACGCGGGTACTACTGCCGAGGCCCGTCATCCGGCGGAGTGAGCGGCACAAGTACGATGCAGGCTCGCCGAGGCTCGACAGCAGCAAGCTGACCTACGCACCGACGTTACGGTGGCGCGCGAGTCCCCCAGGTGAGGAGCCTTTCCCTGTGTCTGAGTCACGTCGATACGGGAGAGTTGTTTCGTTCGAAGCACACTTTGGCTTCGCGGTGTGGAACGGCAGAGGCTTCGACGTACGCGAACGGGTCTCCGACTCGCTATGGCCAAGATACAAATGCAGTCTTGCACGGCCGGATATCAGTTGTGATGGCGCGCTGACCACAGGCAAGCGAGACGACTCTTTTCTTGACTACGACACCGAGTGGCCGGACCGGAGCAAGCCATGACGAACCCGCCTATTACCGACGAGCAGGACATCGACATCCGTGCCAGTGCAGATCGGGTGATCGTGGGGTTGCAGCAGGGTCGGCAGTCAGAAGCGTTGCGTTTGCTGGAACAGGAACGGCGAGGCGAGCGTCCCGTAGTCCAGGAGGCACTGGATCGTTATGTAGCGGCGGGAGCGCATGACGCGCTTACCGGAATGCGGCGAGCGGAACTGCCCGAGCATGCCTCAACGCTGGAGCGACTTGGCGGGGCGTTGGCGGCGCCTAGGATGCCAGCCTTCAGCCGGAGCACGGATCCGAACGTCCCCAATGAGCTGGCCCGCCTCTCCAAGACCCAGCAGTACGACGTCTATGCCAGCATCGTGGAAGCGCGGGGCAACCAAGCGGCCTTTGACGCGTTGCGTCGCAACGATCACAGCGTGCTGCTCGGGTTGCGTCAGGAAAATTCCACGCTGGCATCCCACGATAGTCGCAGAGCCGGCACCGGCGCATACGACGACCACTTGGTGGTGCTGCATCGCGATGCGCAAGGCGAGCGCAGTCTCTATGTCGCCGACCTAGCCAACACGGAACCGACTGCACAGTACGACCATCACGCCGGCAGCAATGGGCGCCGCCTGTTTGCCGACTCGCAACGGCCGGCTCCCCTATTGGAGACGGCCGAGCGGTTTGACCAAGTCACTCGTCCGCGTCAAATCGAAGGACGCGATGCGAATGGTGATGGCATTCGCGACTTGGGGCGGCTGCAGCCTGGAACCATCGAGATGGTTGATGCCAGGCATGGTGCCGACCAACACCTCTCGTTCCGACCCAGTGCTACAGCCGTCGCGGACGGCCGGGACATGGTTCGGCGTGATACGGATGCCGATGGTTACTTCACCACAGCCGACATCAGCGGTCTGGAAGCACTGAACAACACTTTCAAGATCCATCGTGGCGGGGAATGGAACACCTTCTCGGCGGGGTGTCAGACTATCCATCCGGATCGCTTCGATGCATTCATGGACTTGGCCTACGCGAATTCCCAGCAGCAACGCTGGCAATACGTCCTGACCGACACCACCACCGGTCTGTTTCGCGATGTCCGCGTCGAAGTGCAGCGCGATCAGGCCCCGCAGCGCGAAGCACACGATCCCCGACGCCTCGATGTTCCTGACGAAGAGCGTCGGCCGCCTGCCCAGCGCCCGCATGGACCGCGGGAGCATCCGCGTGACCGTCCCCAAGCATCGCAGATTCCCGTGACGGCGGAGGACGCATACCTGGAGCGCTTCTTTGCCTCCAGCGAGCGCGGCGACCTTGCTGCACGCAGGTCCGCCACCCACGAGTACGGCTCGCTGCCGCAGGTGCAGGAGCTCGATCGGCAAGGCAGGGAGTCGCTGTCCTTTGAGCGCGCCATGGAAGCGGCGACCCGACAGGCGACGACGAGCCCTGCCATGACGCAGGACATGCAACCTGCTCTCACACGGGGCGCATGAGGAAAGGGGGAGCGTATGGACGCACAGGAGGGGCGACAGACCCGGGACGTGCTGCTGGAGGTCGTGGACACCCAGAAGCGGCAGCTCGCGCAGATGGCGCGCATGCTGGAAATCCAGCGGCAGGAGCACGAGCAGACGCGGGAGCGCGCCAGTCAGGCCCATGCATCGCTGCTGGCGGGCGCGCGCGAGTTAGGTGAGGCTGGGCAGCGACTGGCCCGGGAGGTGCTGCACGTGCTCGGGAGCGAGGGGCGACAGCGGATCGGCGAAGCCCTTGGGCAGCCCCTTGAGGATGCGAAGAAGGGCATTGATCTGGCCGCGAGGCGGATAACCCAGTCCGGCGAACTGGCGGCGAGGCAGATGGAGGGCCTTGCGCGTTCGCAACGTGCACTTGTCCGGGTGAGCCTGGTCTGGCTGGGCGTCGGAGGAGTATTTCTGTTGCTGGGGACATCCCTCTGGGCATGGCATATGGGGCGCCAGGCGCGCCAGCACAGTGTCGAGGCAGATCTGGGGGCCCGGATCGGCCAGGCCGACCTGGTAAAATGCGGTGTTGGCCTTTGCGCCAACGTCGATATCTCCGTTCGCGGGCAAGGCGACCGCCTTCAGTATCGGCCCGTCAGGGTCAGGTCCGAAGCAGGCGAAACTCCGTAAGTCCTTGATTACGCGACTCTCGCCACCTCAGGCAGGCAGGGTGGGCGCTACAGGCGGCGGGAGCGGCGGATTGTCGGCCCATTAAGGCTTCCGTTACACTTTGCCGTCTTTTGCGGCCCGCCCCTGTGTCTGGGGTGCGGCCTTGGCAGCCTTTTTAGCTACCTGATTGTTTTGCGGAGTGCCGGATGGCCATCGATGGGGTCAATGGGCCTGTGAATACGGGCCGACGCCGGTTCCTGACTGCAACCACCGCGGTGGTGGGTGCAGTGGGTGCCGGTATTGCAGCAGTACCTTTTATCAAGTCGTGGAATCCGAGCGCACGGGCCAAGCTGGCCGGTGCCCCGGTGACCGCCGACATCACGGGATTGCAGGAAGGCCAGCGCCTGGTGCTGGAATGGCGCGGCCAGCCTATCTGGATCGTCAAGCGCTCCAAGGCGATTCTGGATGCGTTGCCGACGCTGGATGGCAACCTGCGTGACCCGCAGTCCGCCAACAAGGACCAGCAGCCGTCCTACATCACCGGTGAACTCCGTTCGGTCAAACCCGAGATATCGGTGCTGGTCGGCCTGTGCACCCACCTGGGCTGCTCGCCGGAAATGGCGGCCGAGATCAAGCCCGAGCCGTACGATCCGGACTGGAAGGGCGGCTACTTCTGCCCCTGCCACAAGTCGCGCTTCGATATGGCCGGACGGGTGTTCCAGGGCGTGCCCGCACCGACCAACCTGGTGGTGCCGCCGCACTTCTACCAGGACGACAACACCATCGTGATCGGCCTCGATCCGCAAGGGGGCGCGTAAGCCATGGCGAACATCATTACCCGCACCGCTGAGGGCGTGGTCGACTGGTTCAATGCGCGCGCGCCAGGCTTCATGCCCGTGTACCGCAAGCACATGAGCGAGTACTACGCGCCCAAGAACTTCAACATCTGGTACATCTTCGGCGTGCTGTCGATCGTGGTGCTGGTCAACCAGATCCTGACCGGCATCTTCCTGACGATGCACTTCAAGCCGAGCGCGGCGGAAGCCTTCGCCTCGGTCGAATACATCATGCGTGACGTGGAGTGGGGCTGGCTGATCCGCTACATGCACAGCACCGGCGCCTCGCTGTTCTTCATCGTCGTCTACATCCACATGTTCCGCGGCCTGATGTACGGCTCGTACCAGAAGCCGCGCGAGCTGGTGTGGATCCTCGGCATGCTGATCTACCTGGTGTTGATGGCCGAAGCCTTCCTGGGCTATGTGCTGCCATGGGGCCAGATGTCGTTCTGGGGCGCCAAGGTCATCATCTCGCTGTTCGGTGCCGTCCCGGTGATCGGCAACGGCCTGACCGAGTGGATCATGGGCGACTACCTGCCCGGCGATGCCACGCTGAACCGCTTCTTCGCGCTGCACGTCATCGCGCTGCCGCTGGTGCTGCTGCTGCTGGTGGTGCTGCACATCTTCGCGCTGCACGAGGTCGGTTCGAACAACCCCGACGGCGTCGAGATCAAGAAGGGCCCGAAGGGCAACCGCTGGTCGCCGACCGCACCCGCCGACGGCGTGCCGTTCCACCCGTACTACACGGTCAAGGATGGCTTCTACGTCGGCGGCTTCCTGATCTTCGCAGCCTTCATCGTGTTCTTCGCGCCGGCCATGGGCGGCTGGTTCCTCGAGCACGACAACTTCTCCGAGGCCAATCGTCTGGTCACGCCCGAGCACATCAAGCCGGTGTGGTACTACACGCCGTACTACGCGATGTTGCGCGTGGTGCCCAACAAACTGGGTGGCGTGCTGGTGATGTTCGGCGCGATCGCGATCCTGTTCCTCGTGCCCTGGCTGGACCGCGCGAAGGTGAAGTCCTACCGGTACCGCGGCGTGCTGTCCAAGGTGTTGCTGGGCCTGTTCGCGATCTGCTTCGTCTGGTTGGGCAAGATCGGTGCCGGCCCCGGTACGGACCCGGTGGAGACCATCATCGGTCGCTTCCTCACCGCCTTCTACTTCCTGTTCTTCTTGACCATGCCGATCTGGACCAGGATCGACAAGACCAAGCCAGTGCCCGACCGGGTGACGACGCATGACTAAGATTTTCGCCTCTCGCCTAGCTGTCTTCGCCAGCGGGTTGCTGATTTCCTTCTCCGTGTTCGCCGCTGCCGGCGGAGAGAAGCTGCAGGCCGGCAACGACCTCAGCGACCGCGCCTCCCTGCAGCGCGGCGCCCAGCTGTACATGAACTATTGCGCCGGCTGCCACTCGCTGAAGTACATGCGCTACTCGCGCATGGCCGAGGATCTTGGCCTGACCGAAGACGAGGTGATGAAGAACCTCAATTTCACCGGCGCCAAGTTCGGCGAGCAGATCCAGGTGTCCATGCCCCATGATCCGGCCACCAAGTGGTTCGGAAAGATGCCGCCGGACCTGAGCGTGATCTCCCGCGTGCGCGGCAGCGACTGGATCTATACGTACCTGAAGTCGTTCTACCTCGACGAGTCGCGCCCGCTGGGCTGGAACAACAAGTTGTTCCCGAACGCGTCGATGCCCAATCCGCTATGGGAACTGCAGGGCCTGCAGCACGCCGAGTTCGGGCAGCCGGATGCGGCGACCGGCGAGCGCCAGGTGGAAAGCCTCAAGGTCACGCAGGCCGGCCGCCAGGACGCGCAGGCGTTCGACCAGACCGCGCGCGACATCACCAACTTCCTGGAGTATGTCGGCGAGCCGGCGGCCCTGAAGCGGCAGAGCATCGGTGTGTGGGTGATCCTGTTCCTGTCGGCGCTGACGTTCCTTGCTTACCTGCTGAAGCAGGAGTACTGGAAGGACGTCCACTAAACGGCGTTGCGTGTCCGACGCCCCGGGGCAGGCGGCAACGCCTGCACCGGCGAGTGAGAGGCCAAGCCTGGGTTGCTTGGCTTTTTCCGGCAGGGATTGCACACTCGGGGACCGTGGCGACCGTCAGCAAGGGGCTGGCGGCGTCGGTGCGATCGGCGGATTCCGATCGTCGGAGAGCCGTGAATGGCTGCGAGCCAACGTATGCGCAATACACTGACGTTGTTTTCCTCCACCGATGACGTGCTTTGCCACCGCGTGCGACTGGTACTCGCCGCCAAGGGCGTGAGTTACGACCTGGTACCGGTGGATCCGCAGAACCCGCCCGAAGATCTGATCGACCTGAATCCCTACCATTCCGTGCCCACCCTGGTGGAGCGCGATCTGGTGCTGTATGCGGCTTCCGTCGTCAGTGAGTATCTGGACGAGCGCTATCCGCATCCGCCGCTGATGCCGGTGGATCCGCTGTCGCGCGCTCGCCTGCGCCTGGCCATGCTGCGCATCGAGCACGACTGGGTGCCGCAGGTACAGGCGATCCAACTGGGCAACAAGCAGCAGGCCGAAGCCGGCCGCAAGCGCCTGAAGGAACTGCTGACCGCGTCGGTGCCGCTGTTCAAGGCGAGCAAGTTCTTCCTGAATCCCGAGATGAGCCTGGCCGATTGCGCGATGGCGCCGATCATCTGGCGCCTGCCGTCGCTGGACGTGCCGCTGCCCAAGGATGGCAAGACGATCGAGGATTACGGCAACCGCATTTTCCGCCACCCCGGCTTCCTGCGCAGCCTGACGGATGCGGAGAAGAAGCTGCGCGAGATCCCGAGCTGACGGGTCGCAGACTGACGCCGGGTCGAGCGCGATACCGCGACGCGACCGACGCCGAGAAGTGAAATGACAGACACGTCCCGCATGACCAGTCATCGCCCCTACCTGTTGCGGGCGTTGAACGAATGGATTGCCGACAACGGCATGACGCCGCACTTGCTGGTGGACGCCACGCAGGCGGGCGTGCAGGTGCCTGCCAGCGCGGTGAAGGAAGGCAAGGTCGTACTGAATATCGCCGAGCGGGCGGTGGTGCGCCTGCTGATCGACAACGAGGCGGTCAGCTTCACCGCACGTTTCGGTGGCGTGAGCCAGGCGGTCCACGTTCCGATCGGTGCGGTGCTGGCCATCTACTCGCGCGAGACGGGACAGGGCATGGCGCTGCCCGATGAAGTCGCGCACGACAGCGAATCCCATGGCGATGACGACCATGCGTCACCGTCTCAGGACTCCCCTCCGGATGACGATGCGCCGCCGCCGGGCAAGCGTCCGCCGTTCCTGCGCGTAGTGAAGTAGGCGCCGGCATCGAATCCACGCTATTTGCGTGGCGTGCGACGCATCAATGCAGGTCGAGCGACCGCACCGAGGGTGTTACCGGGCCGACGAACGACACCAGTTGGCCTTTCCGTAGCACCAGCCGACCGACATGGCGGTCGATGCCATCGTGCGAGTATTCGAAGCGGAAGCTGCGTTCGAAGCCCAGCCAGCCATCGTCGCCACGGGACAGTCGCAGCCCGCTGGCGTGCACGCTCTGGTCCAGCCAGATGACACCCGCGGCCTGGCAGGCATTCCTTCCCAGTGCGCCAGCGCGTTCGGCAGCGGCACGTGCCGCGTTCCAGTAGGCGAACGCCACGCCGGCCGTGATCAGCCATAGCAATGCGCTCAGCGGCGACATGACGGCCTCATGGTGCGGGGCCCAGCTTCATCGACAGGTCGATGGCATGGACATGCTTGGTCAGGCCGCCAATCGAGACGAAATCGACCCCGTCCGCCGCGATGGCGCGCAGCGTGGACAGATCAACGCCACCGGAGACTTCGAGCGGAATCCGTCCGGCATATGGTGCGGCCTTGGCGCGCCGCACGGCTTCGCGCCGCGTGTCCGCGTCAAAGTCGTCGATCAGGATGCGTTCGCAGCCTTCCGCCAGCGCCTCGTCGAGCTGCGCCAGGGTTTCCACTTCCACGATGAGCGGCAGCGACGGTTGCGCGCTGCGGGCGGTACGGATGGCCGCCGTCAGCGAACCTGCGGCGCGCACGTGGTTTTCCTTCAGCATCACCGTGTCGTACAGGCCGATGCGATGATTCATCCCGCCGCCGCAGCGAACCGCATACTTCTGCGCCAGGCGCAGCCCCGGCAGGGTCTTGCGGGTATCCAGGATCGTGCAGCCCGTGCCACGGACCACGTCGACGTAGGCAGCCGTGACGGTTGCGGTGCCGGACAGGGTCTGAAGGAAGTTCAGCGACGAACGCTCGGCGGTGACCAGCGTGCGCGTCTGGCCGGTCAGCGTGGCGAGCACGGTGCCGGCGGATACGCGATCGCCGTCCCGCACGCGCCAATCGATCTGGACGTGGGGATCGAGCGCGCGATGGCACGCGTCGAACCAGGGTTGCCCGGCAACGACGGCCTCTTGCTTGCACAGCAGGTAGGCGATGTCCGGTACGTCGGGCAGCAGTGCGGCGGTCACGTCGCCGGTTCCCACATCTTCAGCCAGGGCGCGCGCGACATCCGAAGCGATGACGTCCGCCGGCGGAGGCGTCGGGCGCTGGCTCATCGTGCGGCGAAGTCGCTGGCCTGCGCGGTGGCGATCGCTTCCTCGGCGAGCAGTACGGGGATGCCGTCCTCGACGCGATAGGCGGTCTTGCGGTCGTGCGTGACCAGCGCTTCGCGCAATGGCTCGGTCTGTACGGTGTCGTCGGCACGCTTGACCTGCCCATCGGCGATGGCGCGGTTGATGGCCTCCAGCCCGCGTGCGTCGAGCACCGCCAGTGGCTGGCGGGTGGTGGGGCAGCAGAGAAGGTCGAGGAGTTTGCGGTCCATGTGGGGGACTCGATCAGCAGTTCGGTCAGGAGGGTAGAATACGTCTTTGCGACCGAGGACGGCCATGACCGCCAGCGTTTCCAGCCCCGTGGTGGGTATCGTGATGGGCTCCCGCTCCGACTGGGACACCATGCAGCATGCCGCGCAGAAGCTGGATGCGTTGGGCGTTCCCTACGAGGTGAAGGTCGTCTCGGCCCATCGCACGCCGGACGTGCTGTTCTCGTATGCGGAGGAAGCGTCGTCGCGCGGATTGCGTGCCATCATCGCCGGCGCCGGAGGCGCGGCGCACCTGCCCGGCATGCTCGCCGCGAAGACGGCGGTGCCGGTGCTCGGCGTGCCGGTGCAGTCAAAGGCGCTCAACGGCATGGACTCGCTGCTGTCCATCGTGCAGATGCCCGCGGGTATTCCCGTCGCGACCTTTGCCATCGGCAATGCAGGTGCCGCGAATGCGGGCTTGTTCGCCGCTGCGTTGCTGGCCTCCGACCATCCGGCCATCGGTGCTGCGCTCGCGGCCTTCCGGACGCGCCAGACCGATGACGTGATGGCGCACGACGATCCCCGCCAGCCGCTATGACGACGGTCGGCATCCTCGGCGGCGGACAACTCGCGCGCATGCTGGCGTTGTCGGGCGCGCCGCTCGGACTGCGCTTCCTGGTGATGGATACCGCAGCGGATGCCTGTGCGGGCCAGTTCGCACCGCTGCTGGTGGGCGATTATCGTGACGAAGCGGCGCTCGCCGAGTTCGCCTCCAAGGTGGATGTCGCCACCTTCGATTTCGAGAACGTGCCGGCTGAAAGCGCGGAGTGGCTTGCCGCTCGCGTGCCCGTGTTTCCGAATCCGCGCGCGCTGGCCGTCGCGCAGGATCGGTTGGTCGAGAAGACGCTGTTCCAGGAACTCGGTATCCCGGTCGGTGCATTCGCCGACGTGGGCAGCCTCGACGTGCTGCGTGCCGAGGTCGAGCGGTTGGGTGGTGCGTGCATTCTCAAGACGCGCCGGCTGGGTTACGACGGCAAGGGGCAGTTCCGCATCAAGTCGCCGGCCGATGTCGACGCGGCCTGGCGGGCGCTGGGTGCGCAGGCGGCCACGGTCGGGCTGATCGTCGAAGCGTTCATTCCGTTCGAGCGGGAACTGTCGGTGGTGGCTGTACGCGGCCGCGATGGCGAGTTCCGCACGTGGCCGTTGACCGAGAACTGGCACGTCGATGGCGTCCTGTCCGCCAGCCTGGCGCCTGCGCGAGTCGAAACGGCGTTGGCGGAAGCGGCCTGCGCGCACGCCCGTCGCCTCGCGGAGGCGTTGGACTATGTCGGCGTATTCGCGCTCGAGCTGTTCCGCCGCGACGGCAAGCTGCTGGCGAACGAAATGGCGCCGCGCGTGCACAACTCCGGGCACTGGACGATCGAGGGCGCGGAGACGTCGCAGTTCCAGAATCACCTGCGCGCGGTACTTGGCCTGCCGCTCGGCGATACGCGCGTGCTGGGGCATGCGTGCATGCTCAACTGGATCGGCACGATGCCGGAGGCCGTCGCCGTGCTCGACGAGGCGGGCGGCCATTGGCATGACTACGGGAAGGAGTCGCGCGCGGGTCGCAAGGTCGGCCATGCGACGCTGCGCGCAGACGATGCGCAATCGCTGGCCAATGCCGTGGCCCGTGTCGGTGTTGCGCTGGGACGCGAGGCGCAGGTCGCGTCGGTCGTTGCAAGACTGACCGTTTGACACGACCCAGGTTCGAATGGAAATGAAAACGGCCGGGTTTCCCCGGCCGTTTTCGCATGACGCGGATACCTGCAATCAGCGCAGGTTGCCGGCCACGAAATCCCAGTTCACCAGTGCCCAGAACGATTCCACGTACTTCGGCCGCGCGTTGCGGTAGTCGATGTAGTAGGCGTGTTCCCACACGTCGATGGTCAGCAGCGGCTTGTCCTCGCCGGTCAGCGGGGTGGCGGCATTGGAGGTGCTAGCCAGTGCGATAGAACCATCCGGACGCTGCACCAGCCAGCCCCAGCCCGAGCCGAAGGTGCCGATGGCGGTCTTGGTGAATTCTTCCTTGAACTTGGCGAAGTCGCCGAAGGTCTTGTTGATCAGGTCGGCCAGCTTGCCGGTCGGCTCGCCACCACCATTGGGCTTGAGGCCGTTCCAGTAGAACGTGTGGTTCCACACCTGCGCCGCATTGTTGAACATGCCGCCCTGCGACTTGCGCACGATCTCTTCCAGCGACGCATCGGCAAACTCGGTGCCCTCGATCAGCTTGTTGAGGTTGTCGACGTAGGTCTTGTGGTGCTTGCTGTAATGGAAGTCGATGGTCTCGCCGGAGATGTGCGGCTCCAGCGCGGTACGGTCGTAGGGCAGGGGGGGCAGTTCGATGGCCATGGCTTGGTTCCTCTCGCTAGGCGGGTCAAAAAAGGCGGGCCGGCATCGTCGAAGCGATGCGAGGGCTTACACTATGCAATCCGCAGGCGCGGCCGGCGGAACGGACCGAAAGTGTACCCGACGGCGGTTGCCAAACCGTCAAGGAAGGAGAAATCAGCATGCCGGTGATGGAACGCATCCAGGCCGAAGTGGATGGCCACCCCATCGTCCTTTTCATGAAGGGCACGCCACAGTTCCCGATGTGCGGTTTCTCCAGCCGGGCCATGCAGGCGCTGCGCGAAGCGGGCGCCGAACATCTCTACACGATCAACGTGCTGGAAGAGCCGGAGATCCGCGCCAACCTGCCGCGTTTCTCCAACTGGCCGACGTTTCCGCAGCTCTTCATCAATGGCGAACTGATCGGCGGGTGCGACATCACGCTGGAGCTGCACGAATCCGGCGAACTCCAGCGGATCGTGACCGAGGCCTTCGCACCGTGAGCCTGGTCGGGCTGCCGACGCGTGCCCCGCGCGCGCTGGACCAGCGCGTCGTGCTGGTCAGTGGTGCGCATGGCGGTCTTGGCAGCGCCGCGGCGGTCGCGTGCGCCGAAGCGGGTGCGATGGTCGTGTTGCTGGGCCGGAAGGTGCCGAAGTTGAACCGGGTGTACGACGCGGTGGCGCAGGTCGGCACGGAGCCGCTGCTGTATCCGCTCGATCTGGAGGGCGCGACGCCGGACGATTACGCCGAGCTCGCCGATCGCCTGCATGCCGAATTGGGTCGACTTGATGGCGTGCTGCACTGTGCGGCCGAGTTCAAGGGACTGACCCCGCTGGAACACACGGACCCCGCTGCCTTCGCGCGCGTCGTGCACGTCAACCTCACTGCGCCGTGGTGGCTATCGCAAGCCTGCCTCCCGCTGCTGAAGCAGTCGGATGACGCGGCGCTGGTCTTCAGCGTCGATGATCTTGCGCGGGTGGGGCAGGCCTACTGGGGTGCGTATGGCGTCGCCCAGCATGGGCTGACCTCGATGGTTGGCATGCTGCATGCGGAACTGGCCACCAGCAGCGTGCGGGTCTCCGCACTGCAGCCAGGCCCGATGCGGACCGGGCTGCGCTCGCGCGCCTACGCCGACGACACGGACTCCCATGCGCGCGACGCCGCCGACTACGCGAACGCCTGTGTCACCCTGCTGTCATCTGCGGGCACCACGTACAGGGGGCAGATATGGAAGGTGCGGGCATGACCGTCCTCTCGGCGGCCCTGCTGCTGTTCCTGATCCTGGACCCGCTGGGCAACATCCCGGTGTTCCTGAGCGTGCTCAAGCCATTGGCGCCGCGTCGCCAGCGCATCGTGGTGGTGCGTGAACTGCTGATTGCCCTGGCTGTGCTGATGCTGTTCCTGTGGGGTGGAAAGTACGCCCTGGAGCTGATGCACCTGCGCCAGGAGTCGGTCGCCATCGCCGGCGGCATCGTGTTGTTCCTGATCGGCGTGCGGATGATTTTTCCTCGGCCGGAAGGCCTGATGGGCGAACTGCCGGGCGGTGAGCCCTTCATCGTGCCGTTGGCCATCCCGCTGGTGGCTGGCCCCTCCGGCATGGCGGCCGTCATGCTGATGGGCAGCAACGACCCATCGCGCTTGGGTGACTGGAGTCTGGCACTGCTACTGGCCTGGAGCGCCACCGCGATCATCCTGTTCTCCGCCACCGTTCTCTACAAATGGCTGGGCAGGCGGGTGCTGACTGCGATCGAGCGGCTAATGGGCATGCTTCTGGTGGCGATCTCCGTCCAAATGGTGCTGGATGGCATTGGCACGTACCTCAAGCTGACACCTCCCAACATCTGACGGAGCCGGGTGGGCCGAGCGCCGGCCCGATCGTCGTGTGAGGCTTCCGACGTGGAGGGGCCTCGACCGTGCTGCACTGCGGAAACTTTGTCATGCCGCGGTCACAAAATGGTCCTATCGTGTTAACCTGTTATTAACCTCCGCGGACGCCGCGTGGGCCATGGGAACCCCTAGCACGCCCTTCGAAACGACCTTCACGGTCGCTTCCGCGCACGTCTCGTCAGCCAGCTTCGCCACATCACTCCCGTACCTGAGGTTTATCCGATGAACCAAACCCGTCGTCTTCGCCTGTCCAAGCTCAGCCTTGGCCTCGTCGTCGCGCTTGCCGCCGCTCCTGCCTTCGCGCAGAGCACGTCGGCCGGTGTGGGCGGCCTGGTCACCGACAATGGCGGCCAGCCCGTCGCCGGCGCCGAGGTGACCATCACCCACGTCGAATCCGGCACGGTCAGTCGTGCCACCACCGATGACAGTGGCCGCTACAACGCGCGCGGCCTGCGCGTCGGCGGTCCTTATCAGGTGACGATCACCAAGTCGGGTTCGGGCACCAAGACCGAAGACAACGTGTTCCTGACGCTGAACCAGGTGAACACCGTCAACGCCGCGCTGACCGGCGACCTGACCACGCTGGAAACCGTCACCGCCGTGGGCTTCTCCGGTGGTTCGGAAGTCTTCAGTGCGACCAAGATGGGCTCGGGCACCAGTGTCGACCGCGTGACGATCGAGGCCCTGCCGTCGGTCAACGGCAACATCCAGGACTACATGCGCCTCGATCCGCGCGTGACCTTCAGCGATCGCGCCTCGGGCAGCATCACCGCTGGCGGCATGAACCCGCGTTTCAACAAGATCACCATCGACGGCGTGTCGGCCAGCGACACCTTCGGCCTGGAAGGCAACAACATGCCGACACAGCGCCAGCCGGTCTCGATGGAGGCCATCGAAGCCATCGACGTCAACCTGTCGAACTACGACGTGACGATGTCCGGCGCCGCCGGTGCCAACGTCAATGCCGTGACCAAGTCGGGTACGAACGAATTCCACGGTTCCGTGTACGGCACCTATCGTGACGGCGACTGGTTCGGCGACTACCCGGGTCGCGTGGCCGGCAGCACGGCGGTCAACGTCACCGGTATGCCGTTCGACGAATACGACAATGAGTCCACCTGGGGCGTGACGCTGGGTGGTCCGATCGTCAAGGACAAGCTGTTCTTCTTCGCCAACTATGAGAAGTTCAAGCAGACCAACATCGGCCCGGCCGGCAAGAGCCAGGGCACCAACCCGCTGGCTGCGGGCAATGCCGATTTCGACGCTGCGGATCTGGCGGCCGTGCAGGACATAGCACGCAATGTGTGGGGCTTCGATGCCGGCGGATTGACCGGCGGCGGCGACACCCAGCTGGAAGAGTACGCACTTAAGCTGGACTGGAACATCAGCGATGCCCATCGCGCGAGCCTGCGCTACAGCAAGCTGGAGCAGAACCGTGTGCGTCCGGAAGCGTCGACCGCCAGCATCCTGGCGTTGAGCTCGAACTGGTTCAATCACGCCAAGACCGTCGAGAGCTATGTCGGTCAGCTGTTCAGCGACTGGTCCGATACGTTCTCGACCGAGTTCAAGGTGTCTTACCGCGATTACTCGGCCATCCGCATCAGCCCGACCACCGCGCCGACCATCCAGGTCTATTTCGATGACGGCGTGGCCGGCAACGGCAACGACAACCCGATCGGAACCTCCAGCAACAGCTTCTCCGGTCTGGATGCGATCCGCCTGGGTACCGAGCGCAGCTCGCCCGGCAATTCGCTGATGACCAAGACGTGGAACTACTTCGGTTCGGGCACCTGGACCGTTGGCGACCACGACATCAAGTTCGGCGCCGAGTACAGCGAGAGCGATATCTACAACTTCTTCCTGCAGGACTCGTGGGGCAACTACAGCTTCTACGTGCCGACGGTTGGTGGCGTTTCCGACTTCAGCAACCTCAGGAATGGTCGCTACTTCGACTACGATCTGCAGACGAATCCGGCCGATCCGAACGCGATCGCGGCCCGCTACAAGAACAAGAGCATGGGCTTCTTCGTCCAGGACACCTGGTACGTCACGCCTAACCTGACGCTGACCGTCGGCGTGCGCGCGGACAAGCCGGACGCGAGCCCGAATCCGCCGTACAACGCGTGCTTCGCCGCGGCGCCGGGCACGGCGAACGCTGCCTGCGGTAGCGGTTACACGGGTGGCTTTGGCATCGCCAACAACAATACGTACAACGGCAGCTACATCATCCAGCCGCGCTTCGGCTTCAACTACACCTTCGACAGCGAGCGTTCCATGCAGCTGCGTGGTGGCGTGGGCCTGTTCCAGGGTGACGCGCCGAACGTGTGGGTGGGCAATGCCTACAGCAGCACGGGCATGAACTACGTCTCCTACCAGAACTACACCAACCCCACGCTCGTCCCGTTCAGCGCCGATGGCCTGAACCAGAACGTGCCGCCGGGCGGTTCGGGCGTGCGCAACGTCAATGCCATCAGCGATGACTTCGAATTGCCGTCGGTGTGGAAGGCCAACTTGGCGATCGACGTCGAGACGCCGTGGAACGGTATCGTCGCCTCCGCCGAGCTGTTGCTGACGGACGTCAACAACGGTCTGTTCTACCGCAGCCTCAACGTCGGCCCCGGCTACGTCGGTCCGGATGGCCGCGTGCTGTACTGGAATCCGAACAGCGCTCGTCCGTTCGGCAACACCAGTGCCGGCACCGGCGCGCTGGCGGCGAATGGCGCGCGTACCGGCCGCAACACCTACTTCGGCGACGTCTTCCTGCTGGAAAACACCAACAAGGGCAAGGGCCAGCAGCTGACGGTCTCGTTGACCAAGCCGTTCTCGACCGAGAGCGACTGGTCCTGGACCCTGGGCTACACCCGTACCAACGCCGAGGAAGTGTCCGCGCTGACCAGTTCCACCGCCAGTTCGGGTTACGGTTCGCAGCTGGGCGTCAATATCAATGAGCCGACCAGCTCGACGGCCCGCTACGAGATCAAGGACCGCTTCAGTGGCTCATTGAACTGGTCGCGCAACTTCTTCGGTGACTACGACACTCACGTCGGCCTGGTCTACGAAGGTCGCAGCGGCCGTCCGTTCAGCTACATCTTCAGCGGCGACGCCAACGGCGACAACCGTACCTTCAACGACTTGTTCTACGTGCCCAACGGCACCGGCAACGACGTGAAGTTCGGTAGCCTCAGCGCGACCGGTGTATTCACCGCGAACGCGGCGATGGAGCAGGCCTTCTGGACCTGGCTTGAGAAGCAGGATGGCCTGAGCCGCTACAAGGGCACGTACGCGCCGGAGAATGGCTTCACCTCGGGTTGGGTCAATACCTTCGATATCCGTATCAGCCAGGAACTGCCGGGCTTCATGAAGGGCCACAAGTCCAAGGTCTGGCTCGACATCCAGAACGTCGGCAACCTGATCAACAAGGATTGGGGCCACGTGCTCGATTACGGTTTCAATGCCAACAATGCCGTGGCGACGCTGCAGGGCATCCACAACGGTCAGTACGTGTATGGCTACCGCTCGGGCACCGAGTTCGGCCAGGCGACCGCGTACGGCATGCCGACCAACGCGGACAGCCAGACCAATGGCATCTCGCAGTGGTCGTTGCAGGTGGGCCTGAAGTACGAGTTCTGATCCGCAGCAGTCCCGCGGAATGCGACACGGACGGCCGGGGAAACCCGGCCGTTTTCTTTTGGGCGGACTCCTCTTGCTTCCGTGACTGCGCTAAAGTCCCGGCTCTTACGAACGAATGACAGGAATTCCCATGAATCGAACGGCATCGAGGGCGTTGCCGGTGCAGGACGCGCGGATCTATCCGCGTGGTGGCCTGGACGTACTTTCCCGCGCCGAAGTGGCGCGCCTGCGTGACGCCTCCAGCGGCGGCATGCATGAGCTGCTCCGCCGCTGCGCGCTGGCGGTGCTGACCAGCGGCAGCGCGTCCGACGACCCGCGCGCGGCGCGCGATCTCTATCCCGACTTCGACATCCAGGTCCTGCAGCAGGACCGCGGTGTACGCATCGACCTGATCAACGCACCGGCGATGGCATTCGTCGACGGTGAGATCATCCGAGGCATTGCCGAACTGTTGTTCGCGGTAGTCCGCGACCTTGCCTACACCGCGATCGAACTCGGCCCGGAGTACGCGGCCGATCTCGAATCCTCCGCCGGCATCACCAATGCGGTGTTCGGCCTGTTGCGCAATGCGCGCATCCTCAAGCCCAGCGATCCCAACCTGGTCGTGTGCTGGGGTGGCCACTCGATCTCGCGCGACGAATACCTCTACACCAAGCAAGTCGGCTACGAGCTGGGCCTGCGTGGCCTGGACATCTGCACGGGGTGTGGTCCCGGCGCAATGAAGGGCCCGATGAAGGGCGCGACGATCGCGCATGCCAAACAGCGTCGTGCCAAGACGCGCTACATCGGCGTGACCGAGCCGGGCATCATTGCCGCCGAGTCGCCTAACCCCATCGTCAACCACCTGGTGATCATGCCGGACATCGAGAAGCGCCTGGAGGCGTTCGTCCGCATCGGCCACGGCATCATCGTGTTCCCGGGCGGCGTGGGCACGGCGGAAGAGATCCTCTATCTGCTCGGCATCCTGTTGCATCCGGCCAACGCGCACCTGCCGTTCCCGCTGATCCTGACCGGCCCGACCATCGCAGCGCCTTATTTCGAGCAGATCGACCGCTTTATCCGCCTGACGCTTGGCGACGCCGCGGCGGAGCGGTACGAGATCATCGTCGGCGACCCGGTCGCGGTAGCGAAGAAGATGGGGGCCGGCATTCGCCGCGTGCGGGAAAACCGGATCGAGCACAAGGATTCGTTCTTTTTCAACTGGGCCATCCAGATTCCCGAGGATTACCAGCAGCCTTTCGTCCCGTCGCATGAAGCAATGGCCGCGCTGCAGCTGCGGCCGGGACGCGCCGTGCATGATCTTGCAGCGGACTTGCGCCGTGCGTTTTCCGGTATCGTCGCCGGCAACGTCAAGGAAGACGGAATGCGCCGGATCGAGGAATTCGGTCCGTTCGAAATCCATGGCGATGCCGCGATGATGCAGGCGCTGGATGAGCTGCTACGCGCGTTCGTCGAACAGCGTCGCATGAAGATCGCCGGCGAGTACAAGCCTTGTTATCGCGTCGTAACCTGAGGCAGCAGTGTTATTGCGGCGGATTGAGGGGTAGCCGAACGATGGCCGCATAGACGCCATCGTGGGTTCGCGTATCCACCTGTCCGCGGCCCTGAGTGGCCGCATGGATGCGCGCTCGCACCGAGCTGAGGCCCACCTGGTGACCTGGGGAAACGTGCGCTGACGCTGGGGGCAGCGTATTGGTGACGGAGATCTGCAGGTGCCCGTCGACGACGGTGACGCCGATGCTCACTTCGCCTCCCGTCGTCGAAGGTTCGATACCGTGGCGGATCGCGTTCTCGGCCAATGGCTGGATGGACAGCGTCGGAACCTGCAACGCGGGAAGCGAGTCGGGTACCTCCCAGCTCAGGCGCAACCGATCTCCCAGTCGAAGCTGCTCGATTTCCAGATAGCGGCGGGCCAGTGCGAGATCCTCGTCCAAGGGCAGGGTTTCACGCGACGACAGTGCTGCCCTGAACAAGTCCGACAGGTCCAGCAGCAACTGCTCCGCGAGATCAGGCTTCACGTGCAGCAGCGAAATGCCGGTATTGAGCGTGTTGAACAGGAAGTGCGGCTGGATCCGGGCTTGTAGCGCCTGCAACTTGGCGTGCTCTGCAGCCACAGCCAACTGCTTGGCCCGCCATTGGGCTTGGAAGGCGCCCACGCCCAGTAATCCCACGATCAATGCGATGGCGCTAATCTGTAGTGCCAGGATCTGCCAACCGCCCGTTGGCGGCAACAGGACGTCTCTCACGGCCAGCCAAGCCAAAAGAAGGAATGCCCAGGTGCTGACAAGCAAGGCCGCCAGGCTAACCTGCGCCAGGACCGGTGGGCTGAAAGCCGCCAGCCAGCGCCTCAGCAAATAAAGCAGCCCCATTGCGGTCAGGAACACCCATTGGATAGCCAACGACGCTACGCCGAAGCTGGTCAATCGATCACCAGTCACGCCCGGCGCAATAGCAAGCACGGCCGCCAATGCTTCACCGGCAAGCAATACCCAGATGATGGTACTTGCTTGCCAGAGGGTATCCAGTGGGCTCAGTCGGGTCGAGGAAATTGAAGGCGAGGGCATGCGTGTACCAAGGCGGGGTGACGTCATCATGCCTGCGAACTCCAGACAGGACAGCCTTATCATTGCCACTCAGTAACCAGAACCGGCCGTTCATGCGAAAAGCGGTGGTTCTCGGATGCATGGCTCATCTAGTGTAGATCTCCTACAAGGGGGGTGGTATGTCCTTTCTCCGAAAGACGCGCCGTCGAGAAAGTTGCCTTGATCGGAGGTTTCCTGCTGCCGGATTCACGCTCATCGAACTGGTCGTGACGTTGGCGGTGGCCGCCATCATTGCGGCCATAGCGGTCCCCGCCATGCAGTCGCTGATCAACAGCGGCAGATTGAACAGCATGGCCGAAGAGCTCACCACTGCCATGCAACTGGCACGGTCCGAAGCGATCCGTCGAGCGACCACGGTCACGATGTGTGGAAGTGCCAATGGCACAACGTGTGCCAACGGCACAGACTGGAGTCGCTGGATCATTGTCGGTCGAGACAACGCGGCATCGGATGCGGCGGGTGCCGAGGTCATCACGGTGATTCGCGACAGTGTCATGCCCGCGGGTATGTCGCTGACCGGGCCCGCGGCGGGAGTCCATTTCAATCCCTCGGGACTTCTCAACGCGGAAACCACGGTGTCTGCCTGCCTGCCCAACGCGACAGTCCCGCAGAACCAGCGTGTCGTCACCGTGTTGATCAGTGGCTCTGCCCGGAGCTCAAAGGGGTCCTGCTCGTGAATCAGATGTTTTCCGTTCCTTACCATGTGGCACGTCGTGGCCGATCCTCCACCTCCTTCCGCGAGCGTGGTGTCGGCATTGTTGAAGTGCTTGTTTCGGTCGTTGTTCTCAGTATCGGTCTTTTGGGTGTTGCCGCCATGCAGTCGGTTGCACTGCGCGGTGGTCAGAGTTCACTAGAAACCAGTCAGGCCGTCATCCAGACGACCTCAATCCTAGAATCGATGCGCGCCAATAGCGGGAACTCCAACGCTTACAACACAGGTGGAATGGTGTGTACTGCGGGAGCCGCGGGCACGCTCGCACAGAACGATCTGCGCGATTGGGTCAATGAACTCAAGGCCACCATGGGCACGCCGGGCGATACGACGACATGTGGACAGATCAGGGGCTGCCCAGCCAATTGCGTGATCACCGTTCGTTGGAATGACCAGCGTGCGGGCGGAAACGCAGCGCGTGAGATTGAGACCCGGAGCGCCATATGAGGATGAGAAGCGGAGGTCGCATGAACGTCGCGTATGGCACGCGAGGTTTAAGCCTCATCGAATTGATGGTCGCACTGGTGTTGGGCTTGCTAGTCGTGGGCGCCGCGTTCGCTATCTTTCAATCCAATCAGCTGACCTATCGTTCGAACGAAGGGCTGAATCGGATGCAGGAAAGTGCGCGGATCGCATTCGAGTTGATGTCAGCGGATGTCAGGGCGGCTGGAGGGAACTCGTGTTCCAAGTATTCTCTGGTTGCTGGAAGCGACAGTCGGCAAGAGGCAGTGCGCTTCCGCGATACGCCGGTAAGTGGGAGCAGTACGCGTCTGCGCCTTGTGGGTGGTGACAACGTGGCTTATCGCGTGGTTTCAGCTACGAGCAGCTCCATCACGCTCGACCCGGCCGATATTACGACTCCGCAAGTGTTCGACGACGGTGATGTGCTGGTTCTGTGCAATCCCAGCAAGACTTTCGTAGTTGAGGTCACTAATGTCAGCGGCACTACGGTGAATTTCTCGCCTTCGCTACCGGCCGGCGTCAGCATCAATGCTACACCTGTCGGCCCTACGACGGCCGTTTTGGCGCGCATGCGTGATATCGAGTGGTACGTGGATGTAAACCCCAGGGGAGGCACTTCTCTCTTCATGTCGCGTGGAGGGGGGGGCGCCCAAGAAGTAGCTGAAGGCGTAGAGAATTTGACCATCGGCTATCTGCAGAGCGGTTCCAACATTTACGCGGCTGCGCCAGCTGGCGAAGTTGTTGCGGTCAGGATCACGATGACCCTTCGAGGCCAGAGCATCGAAGGTCGTGCATTCACGCGGCGGTCCTCCAATATCACGAATCTCAGGAGAGGGAGCCTGACGTCGTCATGACTACCCGCCACAAACCGCCATCCACGTCCTTGGGCACGGGTCACGACGGTATTGCGCTTGTCGTGGTACTGGTTCTCCTTGTCGTTACCGCATTGCTCGGCGTGGCTGTGATGCGGAGTTCGGCGATGCAAGAGCGCATGGCCGCCAATCTGCGTGATCGAAGTTTGGCATTCGAAGCTGTGGAATCGACTTTGCGATACGTGCAAAACCAAGTGATGTCGGTAGGATCCATGGAGCAGGCGGCACCGGTGGCGAATGACTGCGCGACACGAAGTGTTTGCCCGAGAGGTTCCGCTGCAGCATGGAGAGCTGCTCCAGCATCGGCCTATGATTCAGCGCGCTTGCCGGTGGCACCCGAGTACTGGGTAGAACATATCGGCGAAGACGTCGCAAACATGATCGACGACGACAATCAGTGCGGTGCGGCGGGTCAGGCGGGAGCCGCGAATCAGAATTGCAGGACACAGATATATCGCGTGATCGTGCGCAGCCGTTCGGAAGGGCGTGCTGACGTGGTCATCCAGGCGAACGTCGCCGGCGGTACGCAGCAGGCAGGCCCCTAATCATGAACGCATCCAATGTCCGCGAGACGCGCAAGTGGTGGGCGGCGCCCGCCACCTTTTTGGCTACCGTACTGGCGCTTCCTGTCAATGCTGGAATTGCGATTCCAGATGATCCACTCACAACTGGCGCACGTGTTGCGCCCAACGTGCTTTTCATCTTGGACGACTCCGGATCTATGTCGTTCGATGAGATGTACAATCCCTCGGTAAGCAGGACATCGGGTGACGGCACGGTCCGTGCACTCTCTTACGCGACCAATACGGTCTACTACAATCCTGCCATCACTTACGAGACGTGGACGAATGCCGCTGGCAACAGAATTGCCGGAGGCACCACGTATGGCGCCGCATATGCCGACTTTGATCGAGCCACTGGCAACACGATCAACTTGGCTGATAGTTCCAGCTGCAGCACTCATACGCAGAACGGCGCCAATGTGAGTGTGTGCGGTGGTGTTCAGACATACTTCGTGCCGAAAACGCCCTCGAATACGACGGCGGCCAACCTGTCCGATTCGGCGAACTATTACCGCTATCAGATTCTCGCAGACGGTAGTGTGTATCGTGCGGAACGATTGGGTTACACGGCCACCAATACCACGACGTCAGCTACACTCGGAGTCAATGTTGGTTCGGTGCTTCCCGGCATCTACAGCACCACTTGGTCATTTCAGGTGCCGGATGGGGCCGGCAACCTCAATATACGCATTTCTGGCGGTACGGCGACGGGCAGGGGGGCCGACCTGTACGTTCGTCGGGGGAACTCGACGGTGAGCACCAGTAACTATGACTGGGGTGCGAGCACGAACGGCAACACGGAAACCGTGACGCTGGCTTCGCCGGCGGCGGGCACATACTATTTGCGCATCTATGCGCAGGCGGCTTATGTCGGCCCTGTGACCGCGAGTTACAGCTACGAAGGCGGTTACGGATGCGCCTCCAGCACCTCCGGTGCCAATTGGCGCAATTGCACCCGCATCACGCCTTCGTATGTCGACAATCAAGGTGTCACCAGGCAGCGAGACGAGGCTGGTGAGCGGAATAACTTCGCCACTTGGTTCTCCTACCACCGCACACGCATGAAGGCGGCGAAGGCTGGAGCGAGCGATGCTTTCAAGCCACTCGACAGCAAGGTGCGTGTGGGTTTCCGTACCATTTGGAACCGCAATACTTTCAGTATCCCTGTCACTGACGGTAACGATGGTCGATTCGTCGACAATCCTGATGATCCTCGTACTTCTGCAAACGAGTCCACGACCTCTCGCTCTACGTGGTATCAGCGGCTGCACAACGCCACCAGCGGCGGCAACACACCTCTACATGGCGCATTGAATTCCGCGGGCGCCTACTTCAGCAACAGCGATCCTACCGGTCCTTACGGACCGCAGTCTTCGCCGAATCAGTACTCCTGCCGGCAGAACTTTGCGATCCTGACGACTGACGGCTATTGGAACAATTACCAGGGGGTCGATGTCGGGAATCAGGACAATGTAGGAGGTACGAACATCACTGGTCCGAATAACCAGACCTATACGTACACAGCCAACTCGCCCTATCGTGATGGATATTCCAATACGTTGGCGGACGTGGCGATGTATTACTGGAAGCGGGACCTGCGTACCGATTCTTCCATGACCAATAATGTTCCGACGACGGCCAAGAACCCCGCTTTTTGGCAGCACATGGTCACTTTCGGCATCTCGATCGGATTGAAAGGCAACAAGGGGTGGACCAGCGTAGAAGAGGTGCCCGACAACGCGACCTGGGCCGACGCGACCGTGGAAGAGAATGCGGATCGAATTGATGACTTGCTGCATGCTGCTGTCAATAGTCGTGGCGCCTTCGTATCAGCCAGCGATCCTGCGGAGTTCACGGCGGGCTTAGGATTGGCGCTTGCTGCCATCGCAGAGCGCACGAGCTCCTATTCCAACGTGTCGTCCAACTCGGTGTCCTTGGATACAGGGTCTCAGGTATTCAGTGCGAGCTATGTGTCCGGTGCGTGGACCGGCCAGGTGACAGCACGTTCTGTCAGTACCAGCGGAGTGGGGGGCGTCGCTTGGACATCGTCGATTCCAAGCTGGAGCACGCGGAAGGTATTCACTTCCGATGGGCTGACCGGCGTGAGCTTTCCGACGACGCTCCAGGCCGCTTCTTTGCTACGTGTTGGTGGTACTGCGGACTATCCGGTTCTGGCCAACGACAACGCCAATTACATCAAGGGCGAGGCGCGCTTGGAAGAACGGAACAATACGGGCAAGCTCCGCAATCGCAATTCCATACTCGGGGACATCGTCAGCTCGTCACCGGCGTACGTTGCCGACACCAATACGCTGTACGTTGGTGCCAACGACGGCATGATGCATGCTTTCGATGCGTCCAGCGGTCAGGAGTTGTTTGCATATGTGCCCAACATCATAAATTTTGGCCATCTGGCCACGCTAAGCCGTGGTGACTATACCCATAAGTTCTTTGTAGATGGCCCAATCGCGGTGACCAGTCGAGCGCTTACGCCCGGTAGAAACCTTCTGGTGGGGACGCTGGGTCGTGGCGGGAAAGGCGTTTACTCGCTCGATGTGACCGCGCCTGGTTCGGCATCGGCAACTTCGGTGGCCAAGTGGGAGAGGGCAGAAACTCCAGGCAACAACATGGGTCTGGTGCTGGGGCGTCCCGTACTGGCCAATATGACCGGCGGCACGTCCGTTGCGGTCATTGGAAATGGCATCAACAGTACGCGTGAGCGTGCGGTGCTGGTGGTGATGAACGCCGAAACCGGTGCCGTTATCCGGGAAATAGACACCGGGGTGGGTTCGACCGCGCTGCCGAATGGGCTGTCCGCTCCGGCTGCCGCCTATGACGTGGACGGAAAGACGCTGAAGTATGTATTCGCTGGTGATATGCAGGGAAATGTCTGGAAGTTCGATCTGACCGATTCCCTACCTGCGAGTTGGACTGTTACCCGGTTGTTTAGTGCGGTCGACAGCGGTGGGAAGGCGCAGCCTATTACCGCAAGGGTGACGATCGCCACACATCCGCTTACCCGCAAGCGCTGGATCTTCTTCGGAACAGGCCGCTATATGACGGTGGATGATGCAAGCTCTGCCACTACGGATGTGCAAAGTATGTACGGTTTTGTCGATGAATCCATGGCTGTTACTCGCAGCGATCTTACGCAACGCACTGTTGCGGTGACCAACGATACGGCGAATGGATATCCGGTTCGTGCATTCCAGGCGGCCGCAAATCTGCCTGCTGGATCCAAGGGTTGGTACATCAATCTGCCGGCTGCTGGCGAGCGTATTGTTCAAGACGCCCAGGTCGTCTCTGCGTTCCTGGTTACGGCCAGCATGGTTCCTACGGGTAATGCATGCGAGGCAGATGGTTCCGGCTACATCAATGCATTGAGCGCTTTTACTGGCACCAGTGGCGGGATTGCTTTCTTCGATCTCAATGGGAACGGTCAAACCAGTGATGATTCAGTGACATCGGGTGCCAATCAATTGCCGATAGGCTCCGTAAATCTCGGCGTTGGCATGCCGACACTGCCCAATCTTCTGCGCGGATTGACCGTGGTTGATGGAACAGGCGGGACCGGGGGTCGTGGTTTGCGCGGCTTAGGTGCGAATTGGGAGCGCGTCTCGTGGCGCGAGGTCAGGAGGGATTGACTATGATGTCCGGTATTCAAGACTCTGGAGTTACGATGTCGCGCCGTCGTACGGAAGGCTTTTCGCTCATTGAGGTGATGGTGGTGGTGGCAATCATTGGCATCATTGCGGCGATCGCATGGCCAAGCTACACCCAGTACGTGATCAAGGGTCGGCGTGACGCTGGCAAGGCCTGCCTTACCCAGGCTACGCAGCAGGCGGAGCGTATTTACACCACTGAGCTCAGCTATGCGAATCTCCCGAACGTTTTCCCTTGCGATTCCTCGGTCGCTCCTTTCTATGCCGTTCGAACCACTGCGGCCGGTGCGAGGACATATACGCTTAGCGCGATTCCTACGGCTGCGCAGCCAGACGGGGTGTGTGGGACGATGACGCTAAATCAGGCAGGAACAAAGACGCCAGGAACTGCTGGCTGCTGGTAGGCGCGGAGCCAGGGTTGCCGGGGAGAGGCATCGCTTCTTCTGGCTGATTGCATATGCAAGTCAACGGCGCTCTTCGCGCGACACCCTTAGCAACACAGGAAATAAGAAGGCCGCATCCAAGGATGCGGCCTTCTCCAATGTGGCGCCCGAAGTTGGACTCGAACCAACGACCCCCTGATTAACAGTCAAGTGCTCTAACCGGCTGAGCTATTCGGGCGGGGCGCGTATTGTAGCCAGCCCTTTACGCGGGGACAAGTCTCTCGTCAGCGCGTGGCATATCCATCATGCGCCCTGGCTGGACCGGTCTCAGCAAGGTGTGCTCAGGTTGCCCTGGACGGTGCGGGCGCGCCCGGTGCTGTTCAGCACCACACTGCCAGCCACATGGTCGTCGTAGCAGATCCGGATGGTCAGGTTGGTTCCGTAGCTCATGCCGGAGGACTGGTAGCGCACATGGCGCCGGCCCTGGGTCGACACGATGCGGATACGTGGATCGCTGGGTACGGTGTCGTTGCGGTAAATGTCGATGTCTTCGTCGGGTTGCCGGTTGCCATCCGGGTCCCGGAAGGAAAGCCAGTGACCGCCCCAGTCGGTGTCGTGGCGGCACGTGCCTGCGCCTTCGCTGGGACACACCACGACCGGCACGCCATGGCTGATCGCTGTCATGCGCGCCGAGGCGAAGTGGGAGACGAGCAGGTTCATCGTGGCATTGACCTGCTGCCGTACGCGGAAATTCTGTAGCGACGGGATAGCGATGGCGGTGATCAGGGCCAGTACCGCCAGTGCAACGGACAGTTCGATGAGGGTGACGCCGCGCACACGATTGTGCGGGCACGTGCTTCCCGGTGCCCGGGAAGGCGAGGGCATCCATGCCATCGGTGGCTCCTTGCTGGTTGTGGACGGTCCCAGCGTCGGTTCCACGACGCGCCCAAGCCATCAGGGCACGTCCTGTCCGCATGTAGGAAATCGCCGTCCGGATGATGACAACGGCCGGTCTATACTGGTCAATCGTCGGCGGGCCGTTTTCCATGACTGATCGTTTCCAGCTTGTTTCTCCATATTTCCCCGCCGGCGACCAGCCGCGGGCGATCGAAAAACTGGTCGAGAATTTCGAGGCCGGCCTGGCAAAGCAGACGCTGCTGGGCGTGACCGGCTCCGGCAAGACCTACACCATCGCCAACGTGGTGCAGCAGGTGCAGAAGCCGACCCTCATCATGGCGCCGAACAAGACGCTGGCGGCGCAGCTGTATGGCGAGTTCAAGGCGTTCTTCCCGCACAACGCGGTGGAGTACTTCGTCAGTTACTACGACTACTACCAGCCAGAGGCCTACGTGCCGTCGAGCGATACCTTCATCGAGAAGGACAGCTCGATCAACGAGCACATCGAGCAGATGCGGCTGGCGGCGACCAAGACGCTGCTGTCGCGCCCGGATGCACTGGTGGTGGCTACCGTGTCCGCCATCTACGGCCTGGGCGCGCCTGAGGACTACCTGTCGCTGCGGTTGATCCTGTCGCTGGGCGAGCGCATCGATCAGCGCGAGTTGATCCGCCACCTGACCCAGCTGCAGTACACCCGCAACGAGTACGAGCTGCAGCGCGGCACGTTCCGCGTGCGCGGCGAGATCATCGATGTGCATCCGGCGGAAAGCGACGCCGAGGCCGTGCGCATCGAGCTGTTCGATGGCGAGGTCGAGGGGCTGAGCCTGTTCGATCCATTGACCGGCGAATCGTTGCGGAAGCTGCAGCGCTACACCGTCTATCCGAAGACCCATTACGCCACCACTCGCGAACGCGTGCTCGCCGCCATCGACACCATCAAGGTCGAACTGAAGGAGCGGCTGGAGCAGCTCTATTCGCAGAACAAGCTGGTCGAGGCGCAACGGCTGGCGCAGCGGACCCAGTTCGATCTGGAAATGATGGCGGAAGTCGGCTTCTGCTCCGGCATCGAGAACTATTCGCGCCACCTGACCGGCAAGGCGCCCGGCGAGCCGCCGCCGACGTTGTTCGACTACCTGCCGGCCGATGCGTTGCTGGTGATCGACGAGTCGCACGTGACCATTCCGCAGATCGGTGCCATGTACAAGGGCGACCGCTCGCGAAAGGAAACGCTGGTGGAATTCGGCTTCCGCCTGCCGTCGGCACTGGACAACCGGCCGCTGCGTTTCGAGGAGTGGGAGGTCCGTTCACCGCGCAGCATCTATGTCTCCGCCACGCCCGGGCCATACGAGCTGCGCGAATCCAACGGCGAGATCGTCGAGCTGGTGGTGCGTCCCACCGGCCTGATCGATCCGGAGGTGGAGATCCGTCCCGTCGGTACCCAGGTCGATGACTTGCTGTCGCAGATCAACGAACGCGTGTCGTGGGGCGATCGCGTGCTGGTCACCACGCTGACCAAGCGCATGGCCGAGAACCTGACCGAGTATCTGGGCGAGCACGGCATCAAGGTCCGTTACCTGCACTCGGACGTGGACACGGTCGAGCGCGTGGAGATCATCCGCGACCTGCGGCTGGGCAAGTTCGACGTGCTGGTTGGCATCAACCTGCTGCGCGAGGGTCTGGACATGCCCGAGGTCTCGCTGGTGGCTATTCTGGATGCCGACAAGGAGGGCTTCCTGCGCTCTACCGGTTCGCTGATCCAGACCATCGGTCGTGCTGCCCGCAACCTGCGCGGCAAGGCGATCCTCTATGCCGACAAGATGACCCGCTCCATGCAGGCGGCGATCGACGAAACCAGCCGTCGCCGCGAGAAGCAGGTGGAATACAACCTTGAGCATGGCATCACGCCGAAATCCGTGGCCCGTCCCATCGTGGACATCCTGGAGGGTGCGCGCAGCGAGGCGGCCAACGAAGGCAAAGGCGGGCGGGGCAAGTCGCGTCGGGTGGCGGAAGAGCCAGCCGAGTACGGCGTGATGGATCCGGCCCAGGCGGTCACCCGCATCAAGGCGCTGGAGCAGCAGATGTACCAGCATGCGCGTGACCTGGAATTCGAGGACGCCGCGCGCCTGCGCGACCAGATCCAGCGACTGAAGGAGGCCAGCCTGGGCGGCTGAGCAATAGAAATCATGTCCCGGTTGTCGGCGACCCCGCTTCCGGGCTAGAATTCGCGCCCCTGCAAAGGGCAGACCGGGCGGTTAGCTCAGCGGTAGAGCACTACCTTGACATGGTAGGGGTCACAGGTTCGAACCCTGTACCGCCCACCACGCTTCCACGGCGTGGATTCCGGACTTCTGGGGCCAGCCCGATGCGCCATCCGTATTCACGAGGTGGCCCGCGGAAACGCCGGCCGAGCGTGCGACATGAGCACTACCATCGCCTGAACCTGGTTTTGCCCGAGGCATCGCATCCCGTAGGCGCCCTCGTGGCGCTTTTTTCATGCCTGCACACCCGCCCGGCTGCCACGGCGCCGGCGTCATCCAGACCGAGTCCACGCCTCCGATGATCACCATCACGCTCCCCGACGGCAGCCGCCGCGAGTTCGAAAACCCCGTCTCCGTCATGGAGGTCGCGCAGTCCATCGGCGCCGGCCTGGCCAAGGCCACCGTGGCCGGCGCGGTCGACGGCGTGCTGGTCGACGCCAGCGACGTCATCGACCGCGATGCATCGCTGCGCATCATCACGCCGAAGGACGAGGAGGGCGTGGAGATCATCCGCCACTCCTGCGCCCACCTGGTCGGCCACGCGGTGAAGCAGTTGTACCCGGACGTGAAGATGGTCATCGGCCCGGTCATCGCGGAAGGCTTCTACTACGACATCTACAGCGAGCGCCCGTTCACGCCCGACGACCTGGCGGCGGTCGAGCAGCGCATGCAGGAGCTGATCGCGCAGGATTACGACGTCATCAAGAAGGTGACGCCGCGCGCCGAGGTCGTGGACGTGTTCAAGGCCCGCGGCGAGGACTACAAGCTTCGCCTGATCGACGACATGGGGCCAGACATCACCGCGATGGGCCTGTACTACCACCAGGAATACGTGGACATGTGCCGCGGTCCGCACGTGCCGAACACGCGCTTCCTGAAGGCCTTCAAGCTGACGCGCATCTCCGGCGCCTACTGGCGCGGCGACGCCAAGAACGAACAGCTGCAGCGCATCTACGGCACCGCCTGGGCCGACAAGAAGCAGCTCGAGGCTTACATCCAGCGCATCGAGGAAGCCGAGAAGCGCGACCACCGCAAGATCGGCAAGCAACAGGAGCTGTTCCACCTGCAGGAGGAGGCGCCGGGCCTGGTGTTCTGGCACCCGAAGGGCTGGGCCATCTGGCAGGTGGTGGAGCAGTACATGCGCAAGGTCTACCGCGACAGCGGCTACCAGGAAGTGCGCTGCCCGCAGATCCTCGACGTGGCCTTGTGGAAGAAATCCGGGCACTGGGACAACTACAAGGAAAACATGTTCTTCAGCGAGTCGGAGAGCCGCACCTATGCGGTCAAGCCGATGAACTGCCCGGGCCATGTGCAGGTGTTCAACCAGGGCCTGCACAGCTACCGCGACCTGCCGATCCGCTATGGCGAGTTCGGCGCCTGCCACCGCAACGAGCCGTCGGGCGCGCTGCACGGCATCCTGCGCGTGCGCGGCTTCACGCAGGACGATGGCCACATCTTCTGCACGGAAGACCAGATCGAAGCCGAGGTCACCGCGTTCCACCAGCAGGCACTGAAGGTCTATTCGGACTTCGGTTTCGAGGACATCCAGATCAAGATCGCCCTGCGCCCCGAATCGCGCCTGGGCGACGACGCCACCTGGGACAAGGCCGAGGCTGCCCTGCGCGCCGCGCTGCGCAGCTGTGGCGTGGAATGGCAGGAGCTGCCGGGCGAGGGCGCGTTTTACGGCCCCAAGATCGAGTACCACCTGAAGGACGCCATCGGCCGGACCTGGCAGCTGGGCACGATGCAGGTCGATTTCATGATGCCGGGCCGCCTCGGCGCCGAGTACGTGGACGAGAACAGTCAGCGCCAGCAGCCGGTCATGCTGCACCGGGCCATCGTCGGCTCGATGGAACGCTTCATCGGCATCCTGATCGAGCACCATGCTGGTGCATTCCCGTCCTGGCTGGCCCCCCAGCAGGCTGTGGTCATGAATATCACCGATGCCCAGGCCGATTATGTGGCCGACGTCCGGAAAACCCTTGCAAATCAAGGCTTCCGGGTCGCAGCCGATTTGCGGAACGAGAAGATCGGCTATAAGATTCGCGAGCACACGCTGCAGCGGGTGCCATACCTGCTGGTGGTCGGTGACCGCGAGAAGGACAATGGCGCCATCGCCGTGCGTACACGTTCTGGAGAAGACCTGGGCAGCATGTCCGTTGCCGCCTTCGCAGAACGTTTGCGGAACGAGCACGCCGCGCAATAATTGGTTCCGGTCCTTCGCGGGCCGGCGCACCCCTCCCTGGAGACTGCAACATCAGCATCCCTGACAACAAGCAAAACCGCAAAAACCACGAGATCCGCGTGCCGCGCGTGCGCGTGATCGGTTCGGACGGCGAAATGATCGGCGTGCTCTCGCGCGACGAAGCGCTGGCGAAAGCGGAAGACGAAGGCCTGGACCTGGTGGAAATCCAGCCCAACGCCGAGCCGCCTGTCTGCAAGATCATGGACTTCGGCAAGTTCAAGTTCGAAGCGCAGAAGAAGGCCAACGAGGCCAAGAAGAAGCAGAAGCAGGTCGAGATCAAGGAACTCAAGTTCCGTCCCGTCACCGACGAGGGCGACTACCAGATCAAGATGCGCAATATCCGCCGCTTCCTGGAAGAAGGCGACAAGGTCAAGGTCAACATCCGTTTCCGTGGCCGCGAGATGAGCCACCAGGAGTTGGGTCGCGAGATGGCCGCGCGCATCGAGGCGGAACTGGGCGACGAGATCGTCATCGAATCCCGTCCGCGCCTGGAAGGCCGGCAGATGGTCATGATGATCGCGCCGAAGAAGAAGTGACCCGCCGCGCGCCTTGGCGCGCAGGTCCTTGACGGGAGGGGCGCCGCAGGGCGCCCTTGCTGTTTCCGGTACTCGCGGCCCGGCTAAGTGGCCGGATTTGCAAGAGAAATCGGCAGCGGGCATAATACGCGGCCCGGTACGCCGGGAGGCTGTTCGCAGTCGATGGACCCGTCGCAGGTTCCGCTATGGAATCAACGACTTACAAGCCGATATGGGCATGGATGGAAAGCGTGGTCGCAAGACTGCCGCCCGGATCAGTGACATAAACCCGTCAAGGACATAGCAATGCCCAAGATCAAGACCCACCGGGCGGCGGCGAAGCGTTTTCGCAAGACCGCATCCGGCAAGTTCAAGGCTGGCCACGCCAACCGTAGCCACATCCTCACCAAGAAAGCGACCAAGCGTAAGCGCGGCCTTCGTGCGACGAACATCATTCGCGCCGAAGACAGCGGCCGTCTGAACCGCATGCTTCCCTACCTCTGAGGATTGAGACATGGCACGAGTTAAGCGTGGCGTGACGGCGCGTCGCCGTCACAAGAAAGTCCTTCACCTCGCCAAGGGCTACTACAACGCCCGTCGCAAGGTATTCCGCGTCGCCAAGCAGGCGGTGATCAAGGCGGGTCAGTACGCCTACATCGGCCGCAAGCAGAAGAAGCGCAACTTCCGTTCGCTGTGGATCACGCGTATTAACGCGGCCGCCCGTCTGAACGGTCTGAGCTACAGCCGTTTCATGAACGGCCTGCTGAAGGCTGGCATCACCCTGGACCGCAAGGTGCTGGCGGACATCGCCGTGCACGATGCGACCGGTTTTGCGGCCCTGGCTGAAAAGGCGAAGGGCGCACTCGCGGCGTAAGCCGCGTCTCCACCGTACAGCACTCCGGCAGTCCATCGCCGGGAACACGTGGGGAAGGGCGCGAGTCCTTCCCCATTGTTTTTTGTGGTTTCTGTTTTTGTGCCACAGCCTGGCACCCTCTCATGGATCTCCAATGAGCGAAATCGAATCCCTGTCCACGCAGGCGCTGGCCGACATCGCCGCTGCGCAATCGCCAGACGTGGTGGAACAGCTGCGTGTCGCGCTGCTGGGCAAGAGCGGCAGCATCACGACGCAGCTGAAGCAGTTGGGCGCGTTGCCTGCCGACCAGCGCAAGGCTGCCGGCGAAGCCATCAACCGCGCGCGCGATGCGATCGGTGAGGCCTTGTCGGTGCGCAAGTCCGTGCTGGAGGACGTCGCGCTCGACGCGCGCCTGGCGGGCGAGACCATCGATGTGACGCTGCCCGGTCGCAATGGCGCGCGCGGTGGCCTGCATCCGATCAGCCGCACGCTGGAGCGCATCGCCGACATCTTCGGTCGCCTTGGCTATGAACTGGCCGACGGCCCGGAAATCGAGGACGACCAGCACAACTTCGAGGCGCTGAACTTCCCGCCGCACCACCCGGCGCGCGCCATGCACGACACGTTCTACTTCGGCGACGGCCGTCTGTTGCGTACGCATACCTCCGGTGTGCAGGTGCGTTACATGGACACGCATCAACCGCCGCTGCGCATGATCGCTGCCGGCAAGGTCTACCGCAGCGACAGCGACCAGACCCATTCGCCGATGTTCCATCAGGTGGAAGGCCTGCTGGTGGACGAGCATTCCACGTTCGCCGACCTCAAGGGCACGCTCGCCGAGTTCGTGCGTGCGTTTTTCGAGCGCGACTTCGAGATGCGCTTCCGTCCCAGCTATTTCCCCTTCGTCGAGCCCGGTGCGGAAGTCGATATCGCCTGGCAGCAACCCGATGGCAGCACACGTTGGTTGGAAGTGCTGGGTTGCGGCATGGTGCATCCGAACGTGCTGCGCAACTGCGGCATCGATCCGGAGCGTTACACCGGTTTCGCTTTCGGCCTGGGCGTGGAGCGCTTCGCGATGCTGCGCTACGGCGTCAACGACCTGCGCGCGTTCTTCGAGAACGATGTGCGGTTCCTGAAGCAGTTCGCGTAACGCGGCCACGACACACCGCACGCGCACGACGACACCTGACTCTTGAAGACGGCGGGCCTGGGCCCGCCCTACGGATCACGAACGATGAAGTTCTCTGAAAACTGGTTGCGCAGCCATGTCCCCACACAGGCCACCCGCGATGAACTGTCCGCGACGCTGACCGCGATCGGCCTGGAGGTCGAAGACGTCACGGCGCTGGGCGATGGCCTGGCGAACGTGGTGGTGGCGCGCATCGTCGACTGCGCCAAGCACCCCGAAGCCGACCGCCTGCAGGTCTGCCAGGTCGATGCGGGGCAGGGCGCCGTGCTGCAGATCGTCTGTGGCGCGCCCAACGCGCGTCCGGGCCTGCTGGCGCCGCTGGCGATGGTCGGCGCGAATGTCGGCGGCATCGCCATCAAGGCGGCCAAGCTGCGCGGGGTGGAATCCAACGGCATGCTGTGTTCGGCCAAGGAACTCGGCATCGATGCCGATGCCTCCGGCCTGCTGGAGTTGCCGGCGAATGCGCCGATCGGTACCGCGATTGGCGACTATCTGGGTCTGCCGGACGCCAGCATCGAGATCAAGCTGACGCCGAACCGTGCCGACTGCTTCAGCGTGCGCGGCATCGCCTACGACGTCGCGGCGTCGCTGGGCAGCGAGGTCAAGCCGTTCGATGCTGCGCCCGTGCCGGCGCAAAGTCTGTCCGAACTGAGCGTCGAACTTGAGGCTGGCGCGCGCGTGCCGCGTTTCGCCGGCCGCGTGATCGAAAGCGTCGATGCGACCGCTCCCTCGCCGGTATGGATGGTCGAGCGCCTGCGCCGCAGCGGCGTGCGCCCGATCAGCTTCCTGGTCGATGTGACCCAGTACGTGATGCTCGAGCTCGGCCAGCCGATGCATGCCTTCGACAAGGACACGCTGGAGGGCGGCATCGTCGTGCGTCCTGCGCGCAAGGACGAAGCCGTTGCGCTGCTGGATGGCCGTACCGTGGCACTCGATGACGATTTCCTGGTCGTCTCGGATGGCCGCGGCGGTCGCGCTGCCCGTGCCGTCGCGCTGGGCGGCATCATGGGCGGGCTGGATACGCGCGTCACCGACAGCACGCGCAACGTCTTCCTGGAAGCCGCGCACTGGATTCCGTCCGCGATCATCGGCCGCAGCCGCAAGTTGGGCCTGCATACGGACGCCGGCCATCGTTTCGAGCGCGGCGTCGATCCGGAACTGCCGCGCATCGCCGTGGAGTACGCCACCCGCCTGATCCTCGAGATCGCGGGCGGAACACCCGGCCCGACCACGGTGGTCGATCATGCGGAGCACCTGCCCAAGCCCACCGCCATCCTGCTGCGGCGCGCACGTATTGCCCGCGTGCTGGGTGTCGATATTCCGGACGCCGAAGTCGAGCGCATCCTGCGCGCGCTCGGCCTGCAGGCGGCCGCGGTCGCCGAGGGCTGGAGCGTGGTCGCGCCCAGCCGACGCTTCGACATCGCCATCGAGGAAGACCTGATCGAGGAACTCGCGCGCATCCACGGTTACGATCGCGTGCCCACCACGCTGCCGGGCGGGGCGACCCGCGTCGCGGCACCGAGCGAAACGCGGGTCGAGGACGGCGTCGTGCGCCGGCAACTGGCGGCGCGCGATTACTTCGAAACGGTCAACTTCGCCTTCGTCGATGTGCAGTGGTTGGCGCATTGGGGCGCTGCGGACGGCGCCGTACCGCTGGCGAATCCGCTCAGCGCCGAACTGGCGATCATGCGCACGCAATTGCTGCCCGGCCTCGTGGCCGCCCTGCAGCGCAATGCCGCGCGACAGGCGGGACGCGTGCGCCTGTTCGAGATCGGCAACGTGTTCCAGGCACCGGCGCAGGCGGGCGATGCGCCCGTCGAGTCGCTGCGCATTGCCGCCGCGATCACCGGCGAGGCGGTTGCCGAGCAGTGGGGCCTGCCTTCGCGCAAGGTCGATTTCCACGATCTCAAGGGGGACCTGGAAAGCGTGGCCACCCTGGCGGGAGCGTCGCTCGAATTCCGTCCGTCGCTTGCTGCCCATGGCCATCCCGGCCGGTCCGCGGACGTGTACCGCGACGGGGTCCGGATTGGCTGGATCGGGCAACTGCATCCCCGCCTGCAACGCCATCTCGATCTGGATGTCGACGTGATCGCATTCGAACTCGACCTTGCTCCGTTGAGCGCCAAGGCGCTGCCGCGCGCAACCGAGCTGTCCCGCTACCCGTCCGTCCGCCGCGACCTCGCGTTCGTCGTGGCGGAAGACGTGTCCTGGGCCGCGCTGGCGGCGACGGTCCGGCGCGCCGCCGGCCCACTGCTGCGCGATGTCCAGCTGTTCGACCGGTACGTCGGGCAGGGGGTCGAATCCGGTCAAAAGAGTCTCGCTATGGGCTTGATTTTGCAGGACAACTCACGCACTCTCACCGAGGGCGACGTTGCGCAGGTAGTGGCGGCTGTCGTGGCCGCGATCGATGAAGCGCACGGCGCGAAGATCCGCGGATGACCGGTATGAAAGCGGTAGCAGGGCCGGCGACGGCCGCAATGGGGATGCAGTAATCCATGGCATTGACGAAGGCGGAGATGGCCGAACGTCTGTTCGACGAGGTCGGCCTGAACAAGCGCGAGGCGAAGGAATTCGTCGACGCGTACTTCGACGTGCTGCGCGAGGCCCTCGAACAGGGTCGGCAGGTGAAGCTGTCGGGGTTCGGCAACTTCGACCTGCGCCGCAAGAACCAGCGCCCGGGCCGCAATCCGAAGACCGGCGAGGAGATCCCGATCTCGGCACGGACGGTGGTGACCTTCCGGCCGGGCCAGAAACTCAAGGAGCGGGTGGAAACGTATGCTGGATCCGGGCAGTAACCGCGAGCTTCCGCCGATCCCGGCGAAGCGCTACTTCACCATCGGTGAGGTGAGCGAGCTGTGCGACGTGAAGCCGCACGTGCTGCGTTACTGGGAAACCGAATTCCCCAGCCTGGAGCCGGCCAAGCGTCGTGGCAACCGCCGTTACTACCAGCGCCATGACGTGCTGATGGTGCGTCAGATCCGCGGCCTGCTCTACGAGCAGGGCTATACCATCGGCGGCGCGCGACTGCGCCTGGAAGGCGAGGGTGCGAAGCAGGAATCCGCCATGAGCGCGCAGATCGTGCGCCAAGTGCGCATGGAGCTGGAGGAAATCCTCCAGTTGCTGCGCCGGTGACGTTCGACGGCGCTCCTGCTGGGAGTCGCCGAGGAATTCCGGCTATAATGCGCGACCCGTCGAAAGGCGGGTTGATCCGCGAGATTCGGGGCGTAGCGCAGCCTGGTAGCGCATCTGCCTGGGGGGCAGAGGGTCGTCGGTTCAAATCCGGCCGTCCCGACCAATCGCGGTTCTACATCAAGCCTGCGCTACCGCGTGGGCTTTTTTTTGTCCGTCGAGCAGCGCTACCTGCGCCGACAAAACCCGACCGCCGCGCGCAGGAACGTCCATGCATCCCGTGACAGAAGCGCTGATCCGCGAGCTGCAGCTGTCACCGCATCCGGAAGGCGGCTACTTCCGCCGTGTCTACGAATCGGCCAGGCGCACCGAGGTCAACGGGATCGAACGGCCCACGCTGACCGCGATCAAGTTCCTGTTGCCGGAAGCCGTGGTCACCCGCTGGCATCGCGTCGACGCGACGGAGGTCTGGGACTGGCATGACGGCAGTGCGATGGAACTGTCGATGTTCGATCCCGACCAGCGCACGCTGACGCGCGTGCAACTGGACACGTCCGCGCGTGGCGGGCAGTCGAATCAGGTCGTGCCAGCTGGTGTCTGGCAGAGCGCGCGTTCGCTGGGCGAGTTCACGATGGTCGATTGTTCCGTGTCGCCGGGCTTCAGCTGGCAGGGATTCGAACTGCTGCAGAGTGGCAGCGACGTCGCGCACCGGTTGCGCGAAGCGGGCGGCAAGGTCGCCTGAACGGATCCCCCTTCGGCTGCGCTGCACTGCGCACCACCAAGGTTCTCCACGGGCACACTCTCGGGATTCTTCCGCATGGAGTCGCCGGGATGCGTCTTTGGTTCTACGGAATGGTGTGGCTGTCGCTGCTGGTCCTGCCTGGCCATGCGGCAGCGCAGGGGATCCCGGAGCCAGTGGTGGCCGAAGATGGCGTGATCGACATGGACACGGTGGTCGTTGCGGGCGTGCAACCCGGTCCCGGCCTGTGGAAAGTGCGGCACGGCGACCATCTGCTGTACATCCTCGGGACCCAGTCGCCGCTGCCGAAGAACATGACGTGGCGCTCGGAGGAGGTCACGCAGGTCCTTGCGCTGACCGACGAAGTCCTCGGCCCGCCCGGTGTCGCCGTGACTGCCGACGTGGGCTTCTTCCGCGGCCTGACGATGTTGCCTTCGGCGCTGAAGGCGGCGAAGAACCCGGATGGAGAGAGGCTGGAGGACGTCCTGCCTGCCGACCTGTACGCACGCTGGTCCGTGCTCAAGCAGCGCTACATCGGGCGAGACGGCGGCATCGAGAAGAAGCGGCCTTTGCTTGCCGTGTACGAGCTCTATGGCAAGGCGTTGTCGCGAAGCGGCCTGCAGAGTGGCGGGGGCGTGGTTACTCCGGTGATCGAAGGTGCGCTGAAGGCGCGCGGCATGAAGCGTACGCCGACCCAGCTGAAGATCACGCTGGAAGATCCCAGGGGAGCGCTGGCGGATATCCGCAAGGAGCCGCTGAAGCCGCAGGACCTGGTCTGCTTCAGCAAGACGCTCGACCTGATCGAGCACGAGCTTCCGCAGGCCGCGGTCAGCGCACGCGCTTGGGCGGTCGGCGACTGGACCGCCATCCGCAACGCAGCGCGTATCGATGAGCGCGCCGCCTGCGATTCTGCATGGCTCGACACAGAGACGGCGCGCAAGCATGGCGTACGCGACATCGACACGCGTGTACGGACGAAATGGCTCGAGACCGCGGAAGCCTCGCTGCGCCGGAACCGCATCACGTTCGCCACGATGTCGGTATGGAACTTGGTGAAGCCCGACGGCTACCTTGCGGCGCTGCAGGCCAAGGGTTACGAGATCGAAGCGCCGGAATGATCCTGCGCCACGCGTCCTGAATCAGCCCGCTGCGGTCAGCGGCGGCTGCGTAGCCGCCAGCGCAGGCCAGCGCTTCAAAACGGCGGTGCGGATGCCGGCGGCATCAATGCCGGCTTCGGCCAGCAGGTCTTCGCGGCTGGCGTGGTGCTGGAACTCGTCCGGCAGGCCCAGGTGCAGCACGGGCAGCGATACGCCCTCGGCATTGAGCAGTTCGGCCACGCCGGAACCGGCGCCACCCATCACCACGTTGTCCTCGATGGTGACGAATCCCTGGTGCGTCTTCGCCAGGTCGAGCAGCAGGTCGCGGTCAAGCGGTTTCACGAAGCGCATGTTCACTACGCTGAGGCCCAGTTCGCGGCCTGCCTGTTCGGCGGCCGCGACGGTCGAACCGAACGCGAGCAGCGCGACGCGGTTGCCGCGCACGCGCAGGTCGGCCTTGCCGATGGGCAGCGTATCCAGGGTTGTCTGCAGCGCCACGCCCGGACCGGTGCCGCGCGGGTAGCGCACCGCGGCCGGACCATTGAAGTGGTAGCCGGTGCTCAGCATCTGCCGGCACTCGTTTTCATCGGCCGGCGCCATCACCACCATGTGCGGTACGCAGCGCAGGTAACTCAGGTCCAGGTTGCCGGCATGGGTCGCGCCATCCGGCCCCACCACGCCGCCACGGTCGATGGCGAACAGCACGTCGAGCTTCTGGACGGCCACGTCATGCACCAGTTGGTCGTAACCGCGCTGCAGGAAGGTCGAATAGATCGCCACCACCGGCTTGCTGCCTTCGCAGGCCATGCCCGCCGCCAGCGTCACCGCGTGCTGCTCGGCGATGGCGACGTCGAAGTAGCGTTCCGGATACTCCTTGCTGAAACGCACGAGGCCGGAGCCTTCGCGCATCGCCGGGGTGATGCCCAGCAACGTCGGTTCGGCGGCGGCCATGTCGCACAGCCAGTCGCTGAAGATGTCGGTATAGGTCGGCTTCTTGGCACCACCCTTGCTGACCAGGCCCTTCTCCGGGTCGAACGGGCCGACCGCGTGGTAACCGATCTGGTCGCCCTCGGCCAGTTCGTAACCCTTGCCCTTGGTGGTCAGGATGTGGAGCAGCTGCGGACCCTTGAGGGTCTTCAGCGTCTTCAGCGCGCCGACCAGTGCTTCGACGTCGTGACCGTCGATGGGACCGGTGTAGTGGAAGCCCATCTGCTCGAACAGCGTGGACGGCACGAACATGCCCTTCCAGTGTTCTTCCCAGCGGCGCATGAAGCGTGCCGGCGGCTTCTTCTTGTCTCCCAGCAGTTTCTTTCCGCCTTCGCGCAGCGCATTGAGCGTGCGACTGCTGCTGAGTCGGCCCAGCATCTTGGTCAGCCCGCCGACGTTCTCGGAGATCGACATCTGGTTGTCGTTGAGGATCACCAGCAGGTTCGGCTCCGGCTCCATGCCACCGGCGTGATTGAGCGCTTCGAACGCCATGCCGGCGGTCATCGCACCGTCGCCGATCACCGCGACCACCTTGCGATCGTCGCCCCGCTGTTGCAGCGCGATGGCCATGCCGAGCGCGGCGGAGATGGACGTGGACGAATGCCCGACACCGAAGGTGTCGTACTCGCTTTCTTCGCGCTTCGGAAACGGCGCCACACCGTCCTTCTGCTTGACCGTGTGGATGGTGTCGCGGCGGCCGGTCAGGATCTTGTGCGGGTAGGTCTGGTGGCCGACATCCCACACCAGGCGGTCGCGCGGCGTGTCGAACAGGTAGTGCAGGGCGACCGTCAATTCGATCACGCCCAGGCCCGCCCCGAAATGCCCACCGCTCTTGCCGACCGACTCGATCAGGTAGCCCCGCAGTTCCTCGGCGATGGCGGGCAGTTCGGATTCGTCGAACTGACGCAGGTCGGCCGGGACGTGGATACGCGAAAGGCGGGGATAGCGGTCGGGAGCGATCATCGGCAGCAGGCTTGTTCTGAGCCGTCATTGTCCCCCCCCGGTGTGAAGCGGGGCAAGCAAGCGCGTGAAGCCGGCGTGGGGTGGGCCTGCGTGGTTCAGGAAGTGGGGCGTGGGCCCCGCGAGGCGATCAGGCCGACAGCTTGGACTTCTTCGGCAACTGGGCCTTCAGGAAGGCCATCTGGTCGGCCAGGATGTTCCGGTTCGACAGGATCAGGTGTTCGATCCAGCTGGGCCGGTACGGCACGGCGAGCAGCGGCATGTGCGCCTGCTGCGGGGTCCGGTTGCTCTTGCGCGAATTGCAGTGGAAGCAGGCCGTCACCACGTTTTCCCAGATGTCCTTGCCGCCCTTGGACAGGGGTAGCACGTGGTCACGGGTCAGGTGCGGTCGCGAGTACTCATGGCCGCAGTACAGGCACAGGTGCGCGTCGCGGGCGAACAGCGCGGTATTGGTGAGCGTCGGCGTGGGTGAAAGCGCGTGCGCCCGCGCGTGGCCACGCGACGCCACGATGGGATGCAGTTCGATCAGGCTCTGTTCGCCGGTCAGCCGAGAGAGACCACCGTGCACGTGCAGGCAGGGGTCGCCCAAGGTCCATGCGACGGCGCCGCGCGCGTACAGGCAGGTGGCGTCCTGCCAGTTGATCCAATCGAGCACGCGGCCATGCGCATCCAGCGACAGCAGTCGCAAGGCGGCAGGATGGGGGCGAGGGGACGACGGCGACGGGACCGGCGGCGAACGCAAACCGGTCTGGACCAGGTGAAGCTGAGCGCTGTCTGCTTCCATGGAGAAGCAGGTTATACCCAAATGTTGACGAAATGTGTATTGCGCGCGGCTTTTCACCGGCGGAGCGCGTCGACTGCGCTCCGCCGGTACGGGATCACGCCTCGCCGAAGCGCGCGTCGTCCATCGCCATCAGCGTGTCCGCGCCCGACTCGATGGCGGCGGCATGGGACAGGGTACGCGGCAGGATGCGGGCGAAATAGAACCGCGCGGTTTCACGCTTGGCCTGCTTGAAGGCACCGTTGTGCGTCGATGCATCCGCGGCGGCCACGCTGCGCGCCCACCAATAGGCAAGCACGACGTAGCCGGAGTAGAACAGGTAGTCGGTGCTGGCAGCGCCGATTTCTTCGGGATTCGTCGCCGCGCGCTGCAGGATGTTCTTCGTGAGTCCCGCCCATTCGGCCGCCTTCTGCTGCAACGGATCGATGAATTCGGTCAGCGATGCGTCGTCCTTGTGCTGCTGGACGAAGGCGTGCACGTCGGCGAGGAACAGCTTCAGGCCGGCGGCCTGCGTGGCGGCGGTCTTGCGACCCATCAGGTCGAGCGCCTGGATACCGGTGGTGCCTTCGTACAGCGTGGTAATGCGGGCGTCGCGCGCCAGCTGTTCCATGCCGTGCTCATGGATGTAGCCGTGGCCACCGAAGCATTGCAACGCATGGTACGTGTTCTCGATGCCCCATTCCGTCTGGCAGGCCTTGGAGATCGGGGTGAGGAAGCTCACCAGCGTATCGGCACGCTCACGCTCGGCGGGATCTTCCGCGTGGTTGGCGACATCGATCAGCGTACCGGCGTGCAGGGCGAGCAGGCGACTGCCTTCCACCAGCGACTTGATCGTCAGCAGCATGCGGCGCACGTCCGGGTGGACGATGATCGGGTCGGCCGGCTTGTCGGGAAACTTTGGGCCGCTGAGCGAGCGCGTCTGCAGGCGGTCACGCGCGTAGGCAAGCGCATTCTGATAGGCACGTTCGCTCAGACCGATGCCCTGCAGGCCGACGCCGAGGCGCGCGGTGTTCATCATGGTGAACATCGCCTGCAGGCCCTTGTGCGGCTGGCCGACCAGATAGCCTTGGGCGCCGTCGAAATTCATCACGCAGGTGACGGAGGCCTTGATGCCCATCTTGTGCTCGATCGAGCCGCACGTCACCGCGTTCCGTTCTCCCACGGTGCCGTCCTGTGCCACCTTGAACTTCGGGGTGACGAACAGCGAGATGCCCTTCGCACCTGCCGGCGCGTCCGGCAGCTTGGCCAGCACCAGGTGCACGATGTTGTCGGCCAGGTCGTGCTCGCCGGCGGTGATGAAGATCTTGGTGCCGGTGATGGCGTAGCTGCCATCGGCGTTCGGTTCGGCCTTGCTCTTCAGCAGGCCGAGATCGGTGCCGCAGTGCGGTTCGGTCAGGCACATGGTGCCGGTCCAGCGGCCATCCACGAGCGGCTTGAGGAAGACCTCCTGCTGCCATGCCTCGCCATGGTGCTTGAGCGCTTCAACCGCGCCATGCGACAGCAGGGGGAAATTGCCCCAGGCCAGGTTGCTGGCGTTGACCAGTTCATTGAGCGGCACGCCCATCGTATGCGGCATGCCTTGTCCGCCGAACTCGGGCGCGGAGGTCAATCCGGTCCAGCCGCCATCGACGAACTGCGAGTACGCCGCCTTGAAGCCCGGCGGCGTGGTGACCTCGCCGGTGGCCTTATCGAGCTGGCTGCCGATTTCATCACCCACGCTATTCAGCGGCGCGAGTACCGTCTCGGTGAAACGTGCGGCTTCATCCAGCACGGCGTCGAGGATGTCGCGGGTGGCTTCGGTGTAGCCGAGTCGCTGGAACAGCGGCTCCACGCCCAGCACGTCGTACAGGGCGAAGCGGAGGTCGGTCAGGGGAGCTTTGTAGGACGCAGGCATGCGGGTTCTCGGAATCGCGGATGAGGGAAAGGCCGCGCTCAGCGCAGCACACCGTCCAGGCCGGGGACGGGATTGAGGGTGCTGCGCGTGTCGACGTCGAAGCTGCGCTGCTTCGCCTCTTCCGGCGTGGCGGCAGCGCTGCCCTTCAGCGTGTACGGCAGGGTGCGACGGCCGGCGAGGGCGTCCGCCACCACGATGCGGGCGGCACTGCTGGGCGAGAACGCGACCGTGACGACATCGGCGGACTCGGGCCCGATGGACACGCCGGGCGTGGCGCTCAGTTTGCCGGCGTCCTGGTCGCCGACCTGGACGTCGACCCCGACGGTATCGAAGCGCATCGGGATGCTGCTGTAGTTCTGCAGCCTCAGGTCCACCGCCCATTGGCCGTCGGCTCTCACCGTCAGTTGCTGGACGCTTACGGCCGGGTCGGAGACCCGCCGCACCACGCCGTCGCCGCAACCGGCCAGCAGGGTGGTCGCCGCCAGAAGTGCCAGCAGGGAAGTACGTCGCATCATGCCGCGGCTCCATGAGGGAATGCGGCAGGATACTACGGCGTATGGCAGCTGGAATGACAGTCCGGTCGCTTGCGGGGATGGGGCAGTCGTACTGCGCTGCGTCAGGCTTTCACACGAACGTGGCGACGCTGCATCGGGGGCAACGTGTAGGCTAGCGTGCCGATGCCGATGATTTCCGTGAACTTCCGAGAGTCCTCAACGGTGATGTTCTGCGTTTCCGGACCATCATGGTGGGAGCCGGGCAGGCGTTGATGCTGGCAATGAGATCCCATGACCCGACGTGGTGATCCGTTGTGACCCGCACCTTGCGCGGCAGAGCTAGCCTCACGACGCCATTCGCCGGCCGGGCTGAAGTAGGGGCCGCGGGTTTCGCGCCGCGATAGATCTTTCCGCGGGCGCTCCCGAATCGCTCGCACAAGCCACGCAAACCTGTTGCTGCACCGCAGCGAGTACTCAGGCGCGAGCGTCATTGCGGTAAGCAGATCCAGTACCGCACGCGCCGGTATGCGGCAGTTGCCAGGAATTCATTGACAGCACATTGAAGCTTCGATATGACAGCGCTGTCAACAACGGTCGGAGAGGGGCCGCATGAGGCATTCAAAACGCGTTGCGGGCGTGAACGTCCTTGTTCCATGCCTCGTGCCACGCAGACGCGACAAGGCCATGCCGGGCGCCAGTTCGGGCGACCGGTTCTGCAACATCTTGGGCGGCGTGCGGCAGCCTGCAGCATCGGTCAGCTGATTCCCCCGTCGTCGGAGCATCAGCGCGTGCGGTACCAGTGCACGTCCATGTTTCGCCGCGGGCCGTGAGCTCGCGTGCCCGCTTGAAAACTACTGCATGTGGCGGAATGTGGAGCTTGCTCTCGTGTCCCGTCCGATTTTTATTCAGGCGCGGATCCTGTCGGGGATGTTGTGCGCGCCGCCATTCTGGGAGAAACGAGTGAATCCGATCCGAGTGACCCTGCTGGGGGCCAGTCTTTTGGCATGCCTGTCGTGTACGGCGCAGAAGGACCCCGAACAGAAGCCCGCCGGCGCAGCCGCGGACGATGCCGCAGAACTGAAGGACTGGCCTGCGCTGAAAAGCAGCTTCGCCAAGGACCCTGCCGTCGAGGCGCGCGTGGCCGAGATCCTCGCGAGCATGACGCTGGAACAGAAGATCGGGCAGATGGTGCAGCCGGAGATCAAGTCCATCAGCCCGGATGAGGTGCGCACGTACTACATCGGCTCCGTGCTCAACGGCGGTGGTTCGTGGCCGGCGATGAACAAGCACGCCAAGGTCGAAGACTGGGTCAAGCTGGCGGATGCCTACTACGACGCCTCCCTGTCGACTGATGCCAAGATCCCCGTGCCCGTGATCTGGGGCACCGACGCCGTGCATGGCCACAGCAACGTCTACGGCGCGACGATCTTCCCGCACAACATCGGCCTGGGTGCCGCGCGCGACGTCGAGCTGATCGAGCGCATCGCCGAGGCCACCGGGCAGTCCACGCGCGCCACGGGCGTGGCATGGACGTTCGCCCCGACCGTCGCCGTCGCGCAGGATGCGCGCTGGGGCCGCACGTACGAAAGCTATTCCTCGCAGCCTGCATTGATCCGCGAATACGCGGCTGCCTACGTCAAGGGCATGCAGGGCCTGCTGGACAAGGACGGCAACGTCGTCGCCACCGCCAAGCATTTCATCGGCGACGGCGCCACCGACGGCGGCAAGGATCAGGGCATCGCCACCATCACCCAATCGCAGATGATCAACGTCCATGGCCAGGGCTACTACGGCGCGATCGAAGCCGGCGTGCAGACGGTGATGGCGTCGTTCAACAGCTGGAACGATGTCGCCGCCGGCAAGGACTACGGCAAGATGCACGGCGCGCGCGATCTGCTGACCGTCGCGCTGAAGGAGAAGATGGGGTTCGACGGCTTCGTCGTCTCCGACTGGAACGGCATCGGCCAGGTCGCCGGTTGCAAGGACGACAGCTGCGCGCAGGCGATCAACGCCGGTATCGACATGGTGATGGTGCCGGACAAGTGGAAGACCTTCATCACCAACACGATCGCGCAGGTGAAGTCGGGCGAGATCCCGCAGGTACGCATCGACGATGCCGTCACCCGCATCCTGCGCGTCAAGCTGCGCGCAGGCCTGTGGCAGCAGAAGCCGTCGGCCAGCCGGCATGCAGGCAAGCTCGAGTCGCTGGTGCATCGCGACTTGGCCCGCCGTGCCGCGCGCGAGTCGCTGGTGCTGTTGAAGAACGATGGCGGTGCATTGCCGTTGAAGAAGAACCAGCGCGTGCTGCTGGTGGGCAAGAGCGCCGACAGCATCTCCAACCAGACCGGCGGCTGGTCGCTGACCTGGCAGGGCACCGACAACACGAATGCCGATTTCCCCAATGCCGACAGCCTGGCCGCTGGCTTGCGCGAACAGCTCGGCGAGGCGAACGTGCTGCTGCGCGACAGCGCCGAAGGCGTGGACCCCGCGAGCTACGACGTCATCGTGGCCGTCATCGGCGAAACGCCGTATGCGGAAACCAACGGCGACATCGTGCCGTTTGACACGCTGTCGCACAGCCGTCGCCATCCGGAGGATCTGGCCACGCTGAAGGCGGCTGCCGCCACTGGCAAGCCGGTCGTCACCGTGCTGCTGTCCGGCCGCGCGCTTTACGTGAACGACCTGATCAACCTGTCCAGCAGCTTCGTCGCCGCGTGGCTGCCGGGTACGGAAGGCAAGGGCGTCACCGATGTGCTGGTGGCCGGTGCCGATGGCAAGCCGGCGCACGATTTTCGCGGAAAGCTGACGTTTCCGTGGCCGGCACTGGCCTGCCCGAAGGCGGACAGCAAGCCGCAGTTCGCACTGGATGCCGGGCTGCGCTACAGCGACAGCAGCAACGTCGGCAAGCTGCAGGAGGACAGCGCGACGAGTTGCGGCGAAGCCACCGCGCTGGGCATCTTCAAGCAGTCAGACATCGCGCCCTTCACCCTGCAGATGGAGGTGGCTGGCGCAACGCAGGCCGTCGGTAGCGACATGAATGCGACGCAGCGCTGGCCGCAGGCCAAGCCGGCATTGCAGGTCGCCACCGTGCAGGTCAACACGCAGCAGGACGCCAAGGAAGTCACCTGGCTGGCGCCCGCGCGCGTCTTCGCCCGCAATCCTTCGAAGAACAACCTGGCCGCCATGGCGACGGCCCGCGGCGTCGTGCAGTTCGATGTGATCGTCAAGCAGGCGCCGACCAAGCAGGTGCAGTTCACCGTCGGCTGCGGTGCGAGCTGTGGCGCGAGCCTGGACCTGAGCGCCACCTTCTCCGGCGATGCCGTCGGCAGGAAGCAGACGGTCAAGATCCCGCTGGCGTGCTTCGGCAAGCTCGGTGCGGACCTGGCCGGCGTGGACACGCCTTTCAGCATCACTGCCGACGCGCCGTTCGCCGCCGCCTTCACCGATATCCAGGTGGTGGCTGGTGCGGGCGACGCCGACGATGTGGTGAAGTGCGCGCAGTAAGCGTATTGGAACAGCGCCCCGCGATACGGCCGCGGGACGCTGACGCAGTGCAATTTGCAATCGCGCGGCCGCTCCGTAGGCTGGCCGTTCCGTCCGGATCCCATACCAGCAGGCATACCAATCCATGACCACCCAAACCACCCGATGGTCGCAGTTCAGTGTGCTGATCACCGTGTTCTTCTTCTGGGGTTTCGTTGCGGCCAGCAACGGCATCCTGATCCCGGTGTTCAAGAAGGCCTTCGACCTGACGCAAGCGCAGAGCATGTACGTGGCGCTGGCGTTCTACGTGGCCTATACCGTCGGCTCGCTGATCTACGTCGCGATCTCGAAGGCGATGGGCCAGGACGTGCTCAACAAGATCGGCTACAAGAACGGCATCTGCGTGGGCCTGGTGATCTCGGCGCTCGGTGCGTTGCTGTTCTATCCGGCCGCCAATACCGGTTCGTTCAACCTGATGCTGTCGGGCCTGTTCATCGTCGGCCTGGGCTTCTCGCTGCAGCAGATCGCGGCCAACCCGCTGGCCATCGTCATGGGTGACCCCAAGACCGGTGCGCAGCGGTTGACGATGGCCGGCGGCATCAACAACTTCGGCACCACCATCGGCCCGCTGCTGGTCAGCGTGGCGATCTTCGGCAGCGTCACCTCAGGCAACACCGAAGCGAGCATCGAAAGCGTCAAGACGCCGTATCTGGTGCTGGGCGCGGCCTTCATCCTGGTGGCGATTTTCCTGAAGTTCTCTTCGGTGCCCAACCACATCGACTTGGAGAAACTGTCGGAAACCGAAGCGGCAGACAGCAGCAATCTGATCCACAAGAAGTCGGCGTTGTCGTACCCGCAGCTGGTGCTGGGCATGATCGCCATCTTCCTGTACGTGGGCGTCGAGGTCTCGACCATCGACAACCTGCCGGCCTACCTGGAGCTGCCAGTAGAGAAGGGCGGGCTGGGTATCGAGACCTCGATGATCGCGCCGTTCGTGTCGCTGTACTGGGCCAGCCTGATGATCGGCCGCTGGAGCGGTGCGGCGGGCGCGTTCGATGTCGGCGCGGGCGCGAAGAAGATGCTGATGTTGATCCTGCCTTACCTGGCATTCGGCGTGTTCCTGGCGGTGAACGCCATCACCGGCCACGATGCCTCGCAGTTCTTCGGCTACGCGGCGGTCATCGTGCTGATGATCCTGGCCACGCTGGCCAGCAAGGGCAATCCGGCGCGCATGCTGCTGTACTTCGCCATCTGTGGCATCGCCGCGCAGCTGATCGGCATGTTCACGACCGGCATGACCAGCGTCATCGCCTTCATCAGCGTGGGCCTGTTCTGCAGCACCATGTGGCCGTGCATCTTCGCGCTGGCCATCACCGGCCTGGGCAACAAGACCAACCAGGGCAGCAGCCTGTTGATCATGATGATCATGGGCGGCGGCATCGTCAGCTGGGCGCAGGGTGCGTTGGCCGACAAGGTTGGTATCCACTACAGCTTCATCGTGGGCGTGCTGTGCTTCGCCTACCTCGCGTTCTACGCGATCGCCGCCACGCGCACGCTGCGCAAACAAGGCATCGATCTGGACAAGCTCGCCGCCGGCAACGGCCACTGAGTGCGGTGCGCGCCGGAGAGAGGCCGGCGCGCATCTCCCAGAGCCACCGGGCTACTCTCCAGTCCGGTGGCTTTTCTTTGGGGATACGGGAAACGAGAGCTGCATGACCTCGATGTCCCGATGGCGGGAAAGCGCAGCGATCATCCTGCCGCGTACAGCGACGCTCAGGCCGCGGCCAACGCCAGTACAGGTGTGCTGTCCCGTGCCGTCACGCGCTGCTGGTTGGCGTAGCGATCCAGCAGGCCCGCCCGCTGGCAGGCCCACTGGGTAACCCACCCCACCGCCCGTTCTTCGCAATCGCTCGCCATATCGAACGGTGCGATGTCGCCGAGATCCACCAGGATCCGCAACACGAAATCGTCTTGCTGCGAATGCACTTCAGCGATCGTCACGCCATCCACGTACAGTGCGTTGCCGGCGTCGGTGCGATGCCAAGCGAAACGGTCGGGAAGGGCACGCGTTGCCTTCTTCAAGACGATGTCCACATGGCGTCTCCAAGGGGGGATGGGGCGACCTTGCGGCACGGGCCGTGGACACCGCGTCAAAGGCAGTACAGCCCTGGTGCTGCTCGCCTGGCGCGGGAACGCGTGACGGACGTGTCGTGAGGGGGGGGCGATCATCCGCGTCCGTGGTTGTCCGGATCGAGGTGCGCGCGGCGATATCACTTATCAACGCGTGACCTTACCTGCGCTGCGTACCCGTCATCGGCGGCAATACGTCTCAACGAGTTTCCATCATGCCTCTAGATTCGAATTCCCGATCCATCCTTGGATGGTGCGTCGTCGCTGTCGTGTTGCTCGCCGCCTGGCTCCACGCGCATGGGCATGCCGTCGATGACCACGCGTCACGCTGCAAACCCTCGGTCGTGTCGGCAGAGAGCGAGCGAAATTGTGCGGGCCCATGTCGTTCCCAGGAGGCCGTTTCCGACGTCATGCCGGTGGCAGGCGATGATGCATCGATACCTGCAACGTCCATCGTCGCGACTGCACCGCGAGCCTAGTCCGGCGGACAGCGGCCGGCGGCCTGTTCCGCCTGCGCTGACTTGAGCGTGCCGTTGGCTGCAGCGGATTCCTCGGCGGCTTCCGCAAGCTTTCGCTGGTTCTTCTCGGTCGGGGATGCCACGGTGCGCTGGCGGATGTCTTCGTAGGCCTTGTCGACTTTCGCGGCGGTGCGCTGCTTCGCGGCGACGCTGGCGCAGGCAGGTGCGCCTTCGTCACGCGCGAGGCCATCACGGCCACACGCAGTCAGCAGGAAAGCGAAAAACAGGATGGACGGTCGCATGGCAAGTCCTCGGAAAACCGGGCGGCCAGCTTAGGCAGCGTGCAGGAATGGGGACGTGAAGTGCGGTGCGGCGGGCCGCGTGTCCGTCATGATCCGGAGCCCGTCACGACTTCGCGGTGGCTGCGGTATTCAGAACCGTGCACCAGCCGGCAGATAGCGCCATTGCCCGACCGGCACTTTCGCCAGTGCGATGCGCCCGATGCGCAGGCGGCGGATTGACACCACATCAAGCCCACCTTCGCGGCAGCGGTGGCGAAGTTCGCCCGGCTGCACATCCTTGATGGCGAAGCGCAGTCGCACTTCGTTCTGCCAACTGACCTTGCACGGCGCCAAGCCGCGACCCTGGTAGGTGGTGACGTGGCCGATGCGGCTGAGCGTGTACGGATCGGCCGTCCCGCGGATCTCGACCACGAACTCCTGCTCGATCTGCGCATAGTCTTCCGTCAGGCGGCGCCATACGCGACCATCCTGGCTGAGCACCAGCAGACCACTGGCCTCGGTGTCCAGCGGCACCAACGCCGTCAGGCGCTGCAGGTGGCGTTTCAACGGCCGCACACCGCTGTCGTCGTCGACCATGTGCGTAGCCGGGACGGCCAACGGCGCGGCGTCCTGCCAGGCCACGCCTTCGGGCTTGTGCAGCAGCAGTGTGGCGGGTTCGGTCGCCGTGAGCCTGGCCGTCGGGTCGATCTCCACGCGTTCGCCGGTCACCGGATGCTGCGGGGCTTCGACCGTCTCGCCATCCACGGTGACCCAGCCGCCTTCGATGTACTGCTCGGCCTCGGTGCGCGAGCAGCCGGTCAGTTCTGCAACGCGCTTGGCCAGGCGGATGGGGTCGGGCATGCGGGGTCCGGTGTCTTCGAAGACGGGGTAGTGGGCGGGATATGCTGTCGCAGAACCGCGGAAGCCGAAGAGCAAGGCAGTGGATACGAACGAAAAAGGCCTGCATCGCTGCAGGCCTTTCCGAAACGATATGGTGGCCCGGGGCGGATTCGAACCACCGACACGCGGATTTTCAATCCGCTGCTCTACCAACTGAGCTACCAGGCCAGGATCTTTCGCGGGTCGGCAGCGCCGGTGCGAAGGCCGCAGATGATACGGACCGGGGCGAGGGAAGGCAAGCCGCACCCTCGGCTGAATGCTCACCCGGCGGGCGCTGCCTGCACCCGCGGTGGGGCGCATCATGGGGCCCTTGAGCGCCCCGCCGCGCCGACAGGAGCTCGACCATGACCCGCCTGATGCCCATCGTCCTGCTGGTCGTGGCCGCATTGTCAGGCTGCGCCAGCGCCGGCAAACAGACCACTGCCGAGAAGCTGGCCCTGTACCGCGGCTATGCCGGCGAGCCGGTCAAGGATTTCCGCTACTTCGGCCACCTCAGTGGCTGGGTGCCACTCGGCGATGGTGCGCTGGCGGTGTGGACCAAGCCCGGCCAGGCCTTCCTGCTGGAGCTGTCGGGCCCCTGCCGGGACCTCGACTACGCGGTGGCCATCCGCATCACGAACTTCGGCAGCCGGGTGTTGGCGCGCTTTGATGACGTGGTGCCGCTGGGCGCAGGCACGTCGAGCATCAAGATTCCCTGCCGCATCGAGACCATCCGCCCGTTGGACGTGAAAGCCTTGCGCGCCAGCAAAAAGGAACTGCGCGAGGCGACGACTGTGGAGCGCGAAGCGAAGGTGTGAGGGTGCCGCTGGCCGACGTTATGGCGTGGGCACGTAGCCGGCTGGCTTGTCGGCACCGCCGTCGAACAGGAACTTTTCCAGTTCCGTTTCCAGGAAGGCGCGGTGCTTGGGATCGCGTGGCGACAGGCGGTTCTCGTTGATCAGCATGGTCTGGTGTGCCAGCCATGCTGCCCAGGCGGGCTTGCCGATGTTCGCGTAGATACGTTTGCCCAGTTCGCCGGGGTAAGGCACGAAGTCGAGTCCTTCGGTGTCGCGTTGTTCGTACTGGCAGTAGACGGTGCGCGACATGGATCAGTTCCCCAGCAGTTTGCGGATCGGCGCCGGCAAGCCCAGCGTGGCGAGGTCGCCACGCGCCACCCAGCGCAGGTCGTCATTGTCGCGCACCGCGTCGCGCAGGGCGACCTTGCGCAGGCGCAGCGGCTGCAGGTGCAACCGGTAGTGGCTGAAGGTGTGCACGACGACGGGCAATTCCTCGGCGTTGTCGTACCTGCCCTTCATCTCGCGCGTGAACCAGTCGCGCATGCCGGCATCGGTGTCCGCCTGCGGCAGCGTCCACAGCGAGGCCCAGATGCCGGTCTCGGGACGTCGCTGCAGCAGGATCTCGCCGTCGACGTTCTCCAGCCACAGCGCCACGGCCTCGCGTTCGGGCAGCACCTTCGAGGGTTTGGACGTGGGCAATGCGGCAGTCAGTCCATCGCGGCGAGCCACGCAGTCCTCCTGCACGGGGCACACCACGCACGCCGGTTTCGCGCGCGTGCACAGCGTGGCGCCGAAATCCATCTGCGCCTGCGTGTAGTCGGCGAGCCGGCCGTTGGGGACGTCGCGCAGGTGCTGTTCCGCCAGCGCCCACAGCTGCTTTTCGACCGCAGGCAGGCCGGGCCAGCCGGCGATGCCATGGAAGCGCGCCAGCACCCGCTTGACGTTGCCGTCGAGGATGGGGAAACGGTCGTTCCACGCCTGCGACAGGATCGCGCCCGCGGTGCTGCGGCCGATGCCGGGCAACGCGTGCAGCGCGTCGAAATCGCGCGGCAGTTCGCCGCCATGGTCCGCGACGCAGGCTTTCGCGGCGGCATGCAGGTTGCGGGCGCGGGCGTAGTAGCCCAGCCCCGCCCAGTGCGCCATCACGTGGTCGGTGGTGGCGACCGCGAGGTCGGGCAGGGTGGGGAAGCGTTCGACGAAGCGCAGGAAATACGGCGTCGCCGTGGTCACCTGCGTCTGCTGCAGCATGATCTCGGACAGCCACACGCGATACGGCGTGCGCGGATGCTGCCACGGCAGGTCGTGGCGACCGTGCCGGTCGAACCAGGCCAGCAGGCGCCCGGCGAAAGAAGCGTTGCCGCTCATCCGTCGCGACCTGTGGGAGCGACGTCAGCCGCGATGACGCCATCGCGGCGGTCTATCGCGACTGACGTCGCTCCCGCGAGGCGCGAGTTTGGGTCAGCCGCCACCCAGCGCTTCCGGCAGCAGCGCGTCGACGAAGGATTCGGCATCGAACACACGCAGGTCTTCCACGCGCTCGCCGATGCCGGCATAGCGGATCGGGATGCCGAACTCGCGCGCCAGCGCGAACACCACGCCGCCCTTTGCCGTGCCGTCCAGCTTGGTGACCACCAGGCCGGTGACGCCGACCGCGGCATGGAACTGGCGCAGCTGCGAGAGCGCGTTCTGGCCGGTAGTGCCGTCGATGACCATCAGCACTTCGTGTGGCGCATCCGCGTCGATCTTGCCGAGGACGCGGCGGATCTTGCCGAGCTCGTTCATCAGGCCGGTCTGCGTGTGCAGGCGGCCGGCGGTGTCAGCGATCAGCACGTCGAAGCCGCGCGACTTGGCCGACTGCAGCGCATCGAAGGCGACCGAGGCGGCATCCGCGTCCTGGCCTTGCGCGACCACGGGCACGCCGTTGCGCTCGCCCCAGGTCTGCAACTGCGCGACGGCGGCGGCGCGGAAGGTGTCGCCGGCCGCCAGCATCAGGCTGTGGCCGTCCTGTTTGAAGCGGCGTGCCAGCTTGCCGATGGTGGTGGTCTTGCCGACGCCGTTGACGCCCACCGTCAGTACGACGAAGGGCTTGCGGCTGGCGTCGATGACCAGCGGTTTCGCTACCGGGGTGATCAGCGCGATCAGATCTGCGCGCAATGCCTTCAGCAACGCTTGCGCGTCACTGAACTCGCGCTCCTTCATCCGCTTGCGCAGATCCTCGACGAGCGCCGTGGTGGCGGGCACGCCTACGTCGGCGGTCAGTAGCGCGGTCTCGATCTCGTCCAGCAGGTCGTCGTCCAGGCGCGGATTGCGCGTGAACAGGCCGGCCAGGCCCAGCGCGGCGCTGGTGCGGCGCAGGCGGTCGCGCCAGCCGGACTTGCCGGCGGGGGCGGCCGGCGCTGCATCAGCGTCGGCGTCATGCCCCTTCTCTGCCGCTTGCGGGAGAGAGGGCTGGGGTGAGGGGGGCTGCGCAACAGCTTCTGTCTGCGCGACGACCTGGTTTTCGCTCTCATCGGTCTGCGGCACCGCTTCTACCGCTGGCGAGGGAGAAGGGGAGGCGCCATCCGCCGGCAACGGCTCGCTGGGCGCACGCGGGGAGGCGGCGGCGAGTTCCTCGGTGCTGGGGCGGGCCTGGGCGGCGTCCGGGCCGTCCTGGGGCTTCTTGCGGCGGAAAAAACCGATCATTGCAGGGGGTATCTCGAAGAGGGCGACATGCTACCACCCGGCTGTCGGACGCCCGGGCACAGGACTCAAGTGGGGCCGTCGGCGGCCGATATCGAGGGCGGAGAACCCGGAATCCCTGCATGAACGCCATCACCGGCATCGCTACCTCGGGCCTGCGCGCCGCCTCGACCGGCCTGCAGGCCGCCGCGCACAACCTCGCCAACCTGGCCACGCCCGATGCCACGCGGCAGTCGGTGGCGTTGTCGGCCGGTGCGACCGGCGGTGTCTCCGCGACGGTGATCGAGGCGCCCGCCGATCCGGCAGCTCCGGTCGAAGATGTGGCCGCGATGCTGACCTACAAGGCGATGGCGGGCGCGAACCTGTTCGTGCTGAAGGTGGCGGACCAGACGCTGGGCAGCCTGCTGGATATCAGGGCTTAGAGAATGCGATCCCTTCTCCCCGCGCGCGGGGAGAAGGTGCCTGGAGCGCCTGCCGCGTACTTGATACGGGGGCGGATGAGGGGCGCTCTTCGCGCGAACCTGGACGTCCGCGATCGGACTGCGCTTGCGGATCCTATGAAGGGCGTCGAGGCGCCTTGCCTCCGCTCGCCCCTCACCCGCCTTCGGCACCCTCTCCCCGTTGCACGGGGAGAGGAGAACAGCGGGAGAGCTTCGCTTACGCCGACAACTCCAGCAGCAGCGCGTTGAGCCGCTTCACGTAACCGGCCGGGTCCTTGAGGCTTTCGCCAGCGGCCAGCGCGGCCTGGTCGAACAGCACGCGGGTGAGGTTGTTGAAGCGGTTCGCGTCGCTCTCGGCATCGAGTTTGGCGATCAGCGGGTGGTCCGGGTTGAACTCGAACACCGGCTTGCTCTCCGGCACCTGCTGGCCGCTGGCTTCCAGCAGCTGGCGCATCTGCAGGCCCAGGTCGTCCTGGCCGATGGCGAGGATGGCCGGCGAATCGGTCAGGCGATGCGAGACGCGCACGTCGGCCACGTCCAGGCCCAGCACCGTCTTGATCCGGCCGGTCAGTGCCTCCTTGGCTTTGGCGCTTTCTTCCTGCGCCTTCTTGTCGTCTTCGCTGTCCAGCGCACCCAGGTCCAGGTCGCCGCGGGCGACGTCGACAAAGGACTTGCCGTCGAACTCGGTCAGGTAGCCCATCAGCCATTCGTCGATGCGGTCGGTGAGCAGCAGCACCTCGATGCCCTTCTTGCGGAAGATCTCCAGGTGCGGGCTGTCCTTGATCTGCGCATGCGAATCGCCGGTCAGGAAGTACAGCTTGTCCTGGCCTTCCTGCAGGCGGCCGACATAGTCGGCCAGCGACACGCTGGGCGCACCGGAGGCGTCGTGGGTGGAGGCGAAGCGCAGCAGGCCGGCGACCTTCTCGCGATTGGCGTAGTCCTCGGCGGGGCCTTCCTTCAGCACCTGGCCGAAGTTGGTCCAGAACGTCTTGTAGTCCTCCGGCTTGTCCTTGGCCAGCTTCTCCAGCATGTCGAGCGCACGCTTGGTCAGCGCGGAGCGCATCGAATCGACCACCGGGCCGGACTGCAGGATCTCGCGCGAGACGTTGAGCGACAGGTCGGATGAATCCACCACGCCGCGCAGGAAGCGCAGGTACAGCGGCAGGAACTGCTCGGCCTGGTCCATGATGAAGACGCGCTGCACGTACAGCTTCAGGCCCTTGGCGCCGTCGCGGTGGTACAGGTCGAACGGCGCGCGCGCGGGCACATACAGCAGCGACGTGTATTCCAGCTTGCCCTCGACCTTGTTGTGGCTCCACGCGGCCGGGTCGGTGAAGTCGTGGGCGATGTGCTTGTAGAACTCGGTGTATTCCTCGTCCTTGATTTCGGACTTGGCGCGCGTCCACAGGGCGCTGGCCTTGTTGACCGCTTCCCACCCGGCGTCGATGGGTGCGTCTTCGCCGTGCTGTTCCTTCGGCATCTCGATCGGCAGGCCGACGTGGTCGGAATACTTCTTGATGATGCCGCGCAGCTTCCAGCCGTCGGCAAACCCTTCCTCGCCCTCCTTCAGGTGCAGCACGACGCGCGTGCCGCGCTCGGGCTTGTCGATGGTGGCGACCTCGAAATCGCCTTCGCCGGCGCTGGACCAGTGCACGCCTTCGCCGGCGGGCAGGCCGGCGCGACGGCTGAACACGTCGACGCGGTCGGCGACGATGAAGGCGCTGTAGAAGCCCACGCCGAACTGGCCGATCAGGTTGGCGTCCTTCTTCTGGTCGCCGGACATGGCGCGCAGGAACTCGCCGGTGCCGGACTTGGCGATGGTGCCGAGGTGGGCGATGGCCTCGTCGCGACTCATGCCGATGCCGTTGTCGTCGATGGTCACCGTACGCGCGGCGGCGTCGAAGCCGATGCGGATGCGCAGGGTCGGATCTTCCCCGAGCAGGCCGGGCTCCTTCAGGGCCTCGAAGCGCAGCTTGTCGGCGGCGTCGGCGGCATTGGAGACCAGCTCGCGCAGGAAGATCTCCTTGTTCGAATACAGGGAGTGGATCATCAACTGCAGCAGCTGCTTCACTTCGGTCTGGAAGCCCAGCGTTTCTTTGCGGGTCTCAACGGTCATCGCGGTCGTGCTCCATGGAATCGAATACGGGGCCGCCCATCGCGGCCGATGCCTCCCGGTGTATGGGTCCGGTGCGGCTTTCTCAAGCGGATCGGCCGCCCGGTCTACGCGGCACGGCTATCATTCGGCATCCTCCGCCACCGCATTCCCGATGCCTCGCCGCCCACGCGCCCACCTCCCGCCCGTCGCCGCCGCTCCGCGCGGAGCCGGCCAGGTACGGATCATCGGCGGGCGCTGGCGCGGCACGAAGCTGGCCGTACCGGACCGGCCCGGCTTGCGGCCGAGCAGCGACCGCGTGCGCGAGACGCTGTTCAACTGGCTGATGCCGGCGTTGCCCGGTGCGCGCGTGCTCGACCTGTTCGCCGGCACCGGCGTGCTTGGGCTGGAAGCGGTGTCGCGCGGCGCGGCGCAGGCTACGCTGGTGGAACGCGATCCCGGCCTGGCGACTGCCTTGCGCGGGGCGGTGGCAAAGCTGTCCGCGCAGGCGGAGGTGCATGCCGGGGATGCGCTGGCATGGCTGTCCGGCTGTAGCGACACGTTCGACCTGGTGTTCCTGGACCCGCCATTCGCCGACGGTCTGTGGGCGCGCGCGCTGGACGGACTGGCGCCACGCCTGGCGCCCGCTGCCTGGGTCTACGTGGAATCGCCCGCCGACCTGCTGCCGCCCGTGCCGGCAGGCTGGGCGCTGCACCGCGAAGGCCGGACCCGTGAGGTCCGCTACGCGCTCTACCGGACCCCGGCCGCGCAGCCCACTGTTACACTGCGCCCCGACGATCCGCCGGCGACGACTGAATGACTGTGGCGCGCAACCGGACGGCCGTGTATCCCGGCACGTTCGACCCCATCACCAATGGCCATATCGACCTGATCGACCGTGCGGCGCCACTGTTCGAGCGCCTGATCATCGGCGTGGCCGAGAGCCCGGGCAAAGGACCTGCGCTGCCGCTGGCACAGCGCGTCGAACTGGCCCGCGAGGCCGTGGCCCGGCACCCGCACGTGGAAGTGCAGGGCTTCGATGGCCTGCTCGCCCATTTCGTCAAGCACGTCGGCGGCGGCGTGTTGCTGCGTGGCCTGCGCGCGGTGTCCGATTTCGAATACGAGTTCCAGCTGGCCAGCATGAATCGCCACCTGATCCCGGAGGTCGAGACGCTGTTCCTGACCCCGGCCGAACAATACGGCTTCATTTCGTCGTCGCTGGTCCGCGAGATCGCCCGCCTCGGCGGCGACGTGTCGGGCTTCGTGCCGCCGGCCGTCACCGCCGCGCTCAATGCGCAGTGGCAGCAACACAAGCAGGGCGCCTGAGCGCCCGATGATTTCGACAACCGTTTCACCAGGAGGGGGATTACCCATGAAGAAGTTCGCAAGCCGCATCATGCTCACCGCCTGCCTCGTGCTGCCGTTCGCGGCGTGCAAGAAGCAGGATGAAGCCCCGGCCGAGCCGGCCGAGGTCGCGCTGGTCGCGCCGACCACGACCGAAGACGGCCCGTGGAAGGAATACCTGAGCAAGGTGGTCGACGCCAACATGGGCACGATCACCAATACGCCGTACGTGTACTACCTGCCGGCCGAGACCGACCCGGAGTTCGAGGCCAAGTACGGCCGCCAGCTGGACCAGGCCAAGGGTGCCGTCGCCCGTGGCGTGAGCAGCGGCAACCTGATCGCGTTCGGCTCGCCGAACAGCACCAAGATCGCCGACCTGGCCGTGGCTGCGTTCACGGGTGTCGAGGTCGATGCCTTCAAGGGCGTGCGCGTGCTGTTCATCGGCAAGGCGGAGGACAGCGAGCGGGTGAAGACCGCCGTTGCGCCGAGCAGCGCCGAGTACGTGTTCGTCGAAGCCAAGTAAGTCCTGCCGCCCTCTCTCCATCGGGGAGAGGGCGTGTTTTCCCCATGTCCCTCAAGATCAACGAACTCTGCGTCAACTGCGACGTCTGCGAGCCGGCCTGCCCCAACCAGGCCATCTCGATGGGCGAGACGATCTATGTTATCGATCCGGCGCGCTGCACCGAATGCGTCGGTCATCATGACGAAGCGCAATGTGTCGTCGTGTGCCCGGTGGAGTGCATCGATCCCGATCCGGCGTATCCTGAGACCCACGAAGCACTGCTGGCGAAGATGCTCCGGCTGCAGGCCGGCTGAGAGTCCACCGCGACACGTGCTTCGTCCCGGTGTCTGTCCAGGAGAAGTCGTGATCCATCGCCGTCTGTTTGCCCTGTTGTTCGTCGTCGCATTCGCGCCAGCCGCGCTGGCCGCTGACGCCGTCCGCACCACCCAACCTTCAGCCCATCCTCCCGGCGTCGCCATCGCCAGCGCGCACGCGCTCGCCACGCAGGCCGGTCTGGACGTGATCGCGCAGGGTGGCAATGCCTTCGACGCGGCCATCGCGGTCTCGTCGACGCTGTCGGTGGTGGAGCCGATCAGTTCAGGGCTGGGCGGCGGCGGTTTCTTCCTGCTGCACGATGGCAAGACCGGCAAGGACGTCTTCGTCGATGCGCGCGAGACCGCGCCGATCGCGGCGACGCCCGACAAATATCTTCTGTCGAACGGCGACTTCAATCGCGACCGCGCCGAGAACGGGCCGTGGGCGGCGGGCATTCCCGGCCTGCCGGCGGCCTTCGTCCATCTGGCGAAGACGTACGGCAAGCTGCCGCTAAAGGCCTCGTTGGCGCCGGCGATCCGCACGGCGCGCGAAGGGTTTCCGGTCTATGCACGGATGGCGCGCGGCTACCAGGCGCGCCGCGAGGTGATGGAGCGCTACAAGGGCACGCGCGCGGTGTTCCTGGTGAACGGACAGCCGATCAAGGAAGGCGATGTCTTCAGGCAACCGGACCTGGCGCGCACGCTGGAGCGGCTCGCCGCGGAGGGTTTCGACGGCTTCTACAAGGGTGAAACCGCGAAGCTGCTGCTGGCCGGCGTCAAGGCCGAAGGCGGACAGTGGACGGCACGCGAGTTGGCCGGTTACACCGTACGCGAACGCGAGCCGCTGACGTTCACCTACAACGACTGGCAGGTGACGACCGCGCCGCCGCCGTCGTCCGGCGGCGTGGCGCTGACGCAGATGCTGCAGATCCTCGATGCCTACGACCTGTCCAAGCTCGACGAAGCGCAGCGCACGCATCTGGTGGTGGAAGCGATGCGCCGCGCGTTCCGCGACCGCACGTTCTACCTGGGCGATCCGGACTTCGTCGACATTCCGATGAGGACGCTGACCAGCCCGTACTATGCGGCCGGCCTGCGCGCGACGATCAATCCGCAGAAGGCGACGCCCAGCGATCAGCTGTCGGGGCAGCAGACGCCGCTGGAAGACGAAGAGACCACCCACTTCTCCATCATCGATGCCGAAGGCAACCGCGTCGCCGGCACGCAGACGGTGAACCTGCTGTATGGCTCGGGCCTGGTGCCGCCGGGCACCGGCGTACTGCTGAACAACGAGATGGACGACTTCGCGCTGAAGCCGGGCACGCCCAACGCGTTCGGCGTGATGGGCTACGACGCCAACGCGCCCAAGCCGGGCAAGCGCATGCTCAGCTCGATGACGCCGACCTTCCTGGAATCGCCGGACAAGGTGGCGGTGCTCGGCACGCCGGGCGGCAGCCGCATCATCACCATGGTCTTGCTGGGCGTACTCGGATACGACGCCGGCCTCGACCCGCAGGCGGTCGCCGCGTTGCCGCGCTTCCACCACCAGTGGATGCCGGACCTGATCGAGATGGAAACGGACGCGCTGAGTCCGGCGACGCGGCAGACGCTCGAGGCCATGGGTCATAAATTCAAGGTCGTCGGCAACACCGCACAGGGCGGTCGCGGCTCCAGCCATGTCTGGGGCAACCTGCAGACGGTGGAGTGGGACAAGACCACCAACACCCTGCATGGCGGCAGCGATCCGCGCAATTCGGTCGGTGCGGCCAAGGTCGTCGAATCCGCCGCGACCCCCTGACCCTTCCTTGTGGGAGCGACGTCAGTCGCGAAAGGCAACCCGGGAGCGTCATCGCGACTGACGTCGCTCCCACAGCGGATCGAGGCGTAGAATCGCACCATGAAACTCTGGTCGCTGCTGGGCAATTCCCAGAAACTCGATGGGGGCGCGATGTTCGGCAACGCGCCGCGCGCCATGTGGGAGCGGTGGTCGCCGCCGGATGCGGAGAACCGCATCGAGCTGGCCTGCCGCGCGCTGCTGGCGCAACCGTTGAACGGCAAGACCGTCCTGTTCGAAACCGGCATCGGCGCGTTCTTCGAGCCGAAGATGCGCGCCCGCTTCGGCGTGCAGGAAGCACGGCACGTGCTGCTGGATTCGTTGCAGGCGGCGGGCTTCTCGCACGAGGACATCGACGTGGTGGTGCTCAGCCACCTGCACTTCGATCATGCCGGCGGCCTGCTGGCGCCGTGGCAGGAGGGCAAGGCGGCGGAACTGCTGTTCCCCAACGCCACCTTCATCGTCGGTGCCGATCACTGGCAGCGCGCATTGAAGCCGCATCCTCGCGACCGCGCCAGCTTCATCCCGGAATTGCAGCCGTTGCTGGAAGCCAGCGGACGGTTGGAGCTTGTCGCCGGCGAACATTCGGTGGCGCTCGGCGACGCCGTGCGTTTCAGCTTCAGCGATGGCCATACGCCCGGCCTGATGCTGGCGGAGATCGTCGGACCGGAGCGCATCGATGGGCAGGCGCACGGCGGCGTGGTGTTCTGCGCGGACCTGATCCCAGGCCGCTCGTGGGTGCATGTGCCCATCACCATGGGCTACGACCGCAACGCGGAACTGCTGATCGACGAGAAGCGCGCCTTCCTGGAAGACAAGCTGGCCCGCAACGTCCATCTGTTCTTCACCCACGACCCGGGCTGCGCGCTGGCGCAGGTGACCCGCGACGAGAAGGGCAAGTTCGGCGTCGCCCACGAGGTCGCCGACCTGCAGGCGCGTCCGCTGGCGGCCTGAAGTGACTTCCGGCACCTCGATCCGGTGACGACCGGCTCCTGCCTACCCTGCCGACGGACGGCAGACTGGCCCTGTCTTCCACAGGGGTTCCGGCATGAACAAGCGTTTCTTCCTCCGCGGCGCACTCGCACTCGTGGTGTCTTCGCTGGCGATGGTGCAGGGCGCGTTCGCCGCGCCCACCGCGACCGTGCCGCTGCAGGTCTCGCCGGAGCGCGCCACCACGATGGCCGTCTGGGAGCCGGCGCAGGTACGCGGCGTGGTGCTGTTCTCCAGCGGGCATGGGTCATGGCCGGAGCGCTACGACGGTGTGCTGACCGCGTGGCGCGATGCCGGCTTCGCCGTGGTGGCGCCGCTGCACGTGGATTCGGTGAAGTATCCGGAGCGCGAGAAGTTCTCCATGCAGCAGGGCTTCGGCGAACGCCTGGCCGACATGAAGGCGGCGAGCGCCTACGTGGCCAAGCGTTGGCCCGGTGCGCCGGTGGCCGCGGGCGGCCACAGCTACGGCACGCTGATCTCGCTGGCGCTGGGTGGCGCGATGGCCGACATGGCGCCGCTGCGCGATCCGTCAGTCGTTGCCGTGGTCGGCTACTCGTCGCCCGGCAGGATCCCCGGGCTGGTGACGCCGACCACCTATGCCTCCGTCGCGGTGCCGGTGCTGATCGTCACCGGCGACCAGGACCTGGTGCCGGGCTTCGTCACCGATGCGAAGGATCACCTGTATCCGGTGGAAACCGCGCCGGCTGGCGGCAAGGTCGCGCTGGTGCTGGCGGGCGGCAGCCACAACCTGATCGGCGGGGAACCGGGCGCGCTCTACGAGCGGGCTCGCGATGTCGGCACGGCGTTCCTTCAGGCTGAACTGCTGAGGGATGCCGCGGCAACGAAGACATTGGCGGCGGAAGACGCGGAAACCGAGCGCTGGGTCCGCCGCTGAGCGTGGACCCTCAGCCGATCCGCGTACCGAAGATGCGGTCGCCCGCATCGCCCAGGCCGGGCAGGATGTAGCCCTTGTCGTTGAGGCGCTCGTCGATGGCGGCGGTGTAGACCTCGACATCGGGATGCGCCGCTTCCAGTGCCTTGAGGCCTTCGGGTGCGGCGACCAGGAAGATGCCCTTGATCCGCTTCGCGCCCGCACGCTTGAGCATGTCGATGGTGGCGATGAGTGTACCGCCGGTGGCGAGCATGGGATCGAGGATCAGCGCATCGCGTTCTTCCAGTCGCCCGGTGAGCTTCTCGAAGTAAGGCACCGGCTGCAGCGTTTCCTCGTCGCGTTGCAGGCCGACCACGCTGACGCGCGCGGTGGGGATCAATGCCAGCACGCCCGGCAGCATGCCGAGGCCGGCGCGCAGGATCGGGACCAGGGTGATCTTCGCGCCGGCGATCTTCTTCACCTGCACCGGACCGGCCCAGCCCGCCATCGTCTCGGTGGTCAGTTCGAGATCGGCGGTGGCCTCGTACGCGAGCAGCGTGCCGAGTTCGGTGACCAGTTCGCGGAAGTCCTTGGTGTTGAGGCCGGCATTGCGCAGCAAGCCGATCTTGTGTTGCACGAGGGGATGGCGGACTTCGACGGTTTTCATGGGGATGGCACGCGGGGGGACCTGGCTAGCTTACGGCATGACGGCAGCCCGGCAGGAACGCGAAAGGCCGGCAAACGAGCCGGCCTTCCGCATGCCCGCCTGTCCCGGGCAGGTCAGAACTTGTAGCTGACGCCTCCCAGCCAGGAGCGGCCAAAGCTCTCCATTTCCAGTACGCGATTGCGGGTGCCCTGGAAGCGGACCTGCTTGGTGTCGCCGATGTTGTTGACCTCGGCGAACAGCCGCCACTGCTTGTTGATGCTGTAGCTGGCGGAGAAATCCAGGCTCGCGCGCGCGCCCCAATAGACGTCCAGTGCGGGATTGCTGATGTCGAACGACTGGATGAACTGGGAGCGGTAGTTGTAGGCCAGTCGCGTGTTGAAGCCGTACTTCTCATACGTCAGCGCCGCATTGTAGTTGGTGCGCGACGTGCCGGGCAGCTCGGTCGACCCCAAGCCGAAGGGAAGCTCGGCGCTGGACTTGGCGTAGGTGTAGTTGGCATACACACCGAGACCGGACAATGCGCCCGGCAGATTGTCGAACGTCTGTTGCCAGGTCAGCTCCGCGCCACGCAGCATCCCGCTGGAGCCATTCTCGGCTCGCGTGACCTTGCGGGTGTAGTTGGTGCCGCCCACGGTGACGGTCTCGTTGCGGCTGGCGACGAACAGCGGATCATTGATGCGCTTGTAGAACAAGGCAGCAGAGATCAGGCCCAGTGGACGAAGATAGTGTTCGTACGAGAGGTCGAAGTTGTGTGCGTAGGCGGCCTTGACGTCAGGATTTCCTTCGGCGACATCCGAGGCCTCGGTTTCGCCGACGATGCGGTAGGGAGCCGTGTGCATGAAGTCAGGCCGGTTCAGGCCGGTCGAATACGCTGCCCGCAGCACACTGTCCGGACTCAGCTCGTAGCGGAAGTGAAGGCTGGGCAGGAGATCGTCATAGCGGCGGCTGGCACGGCGCGGGATCAGCTCTTCGGTAACCGAGTTGAACTGCACGGCACGTCCTTCCAGGGTGGTGCGCTCGTAACGGACGCCGGCGATCATGGTCAGCGGTCCCCAGTTGGCGTCCAGGCGGACATAGCCGGCACGCACGTCTTCCTGGGCGCTGTAGTCGGCCGTGACCGAGTCCGCCAGCAAGCGCTGATGGTTGGCGCTGTTGCGCAACGGCCCGGCGTAGTTGGAGAAGATATCGCGACAGAAGCGGCGGCCGGCCAGGAAGTAGCCGAAATTGTTGGACACGCCGCTGCACAGCATGTCCGACATGGTGACGCCCAGCGCATTGAAGTCGGTGGCCGAGCCATTGCGGTAGCGCTCGTCATCGAACATCTTGTCGCGCGAGCGCGAACGCACGCCAAACTGGATGCTGCCACTGTCGCCAAGGAAGCTCTGCTGGCGTTCGGCGTCGAAGCGTACGCCGGTTTCGGTCTCCTCGTTGTATTCGAACCGCTCGTTCAGGCGGCGAAAGGCGAACCAGCCTTCGGGCAGGTTGACCCCGGTGGCGGGCGCATCGGCGCGGCCGAGGATCGCCCAGGTCGGAAAGTCGTAGTTGGTGTAGTCGTAGCGCATCTGCGGTCTGACGGTCGACCGGAAGATGAACTGATCGCGCGGGTCCGTGGTCTTGGTCGCTTTGCTCTGCGAGAGCTGCCAGTCGAACTTCCAGTCGTCGCCTACGAAGTGTTCGCCACCCAGGTTGTAGGTGCGGATGCTCTTGTCGTAGGTGCGTTCACGCAGCTCCTTGTCGAAGGTGGCGCGCGCCTGGCCGGTGGTCTCGTTGGAGGTGGCCGCGAAATTGTCCAGGGTGATGATCAGATTGTCGCGGAATTCGCGATCCTTGAAGTTGGCATCCGACGCGACGAAGTACACCAGGTTGCCTGGATCGATACGGTAGTCGAAACGTCCGGTAAGGCCGGTGCGGGTCCGCGTGCCCTCGTAGTCCTTGATCTGGATTTCCGTAGGCGCGAAGCCACCGGCGATGGCGCTGTAGAGGGTCTCGACATTGTCGGTGAAGCGCCCCTGCTTGCTGTAGGAACCGGAGAACAGGACGCCAATGTTCTTGTCGGCGCCGAATCGCTGGCCGATCGTGGCGTTGTAGCGTTCGTTGTCACCGCCGCCCAGTTGGTACTGGCCCATCGCGGCCGATGCCCTCAACGTCATTCCATCGCGGTCCAACGCGCTCTGCGTGCGGATATTGATATTGCCGCCGATGGCGTCGCCATCCATGTCGGGCGTGATCGCCTTGGTCACCTCAAGGGCGGCGATCACGTCGGACGGGATCGTATCCAGTTCCACGCCGCGGCTGGTGCCATCCGGGTTGGCCAGCGGAACGCCATCCAGAGAGACCGTGGTGTATTCCTTCGGGGCGCCGCGGACGGTCACGTAGCGGCCTTCGCCCTGGTCGCGCTCGATGGACACGCCCGGGATACGCTGGGTCGACTCGGCGATGTTGTTGTCGGGGAACTGGCCCAGCAGATCCGCCGACACCACGTTGACGTAATTGGTCGAAGAGCGCTGCTGGTTGAGTGCCATCGCCTGAGCGTCGCGCATCGCGCGGACTTCGATGCGGTCCAACTCGGTCGCGCCCGGTGCGCCGGCGGTGCTGCGAAGGACCACGTCCACGCTGGCATGCTTGCCCGCGCCGATCTCGACGTCGATCTCCTGCGGCTGGTAGCCGATGTAGTCCACTGCGAGGCGATACTTTCCCGGGCTGAGTCCGGCAATGCGGAAACTGCCGTCGCGCTCCGTGGTGGTCTGGAAGCCATTGAGCGTGACGCGCGCACCGTCCAGGTAGACGCCGCGCGCGGCCTCTTTCACTTGACCGGTGACAATGCCGGATGCGCCTTCGGCAAGTACGGTCGTTGCACCTTGCTGCGCGTGCGCCGCCTGGGCGGCGGTGAGGGCGAGCACGGCAGCGATTGCCGTGGTAATGGCGGAATGTCTGCAGTTCATGGGTGGGTTGGTCGCTGTGGGTAGAGAAAGTGGGCACGGTCATGCCGCGCGGCATAACGGAATCTTTCTTCACGAATGTTTCATTGCCATGAATCCGCGATCTATCGTCTTCGTGTTGTCATGCTCGAAGACAACCAAGCCGTTGGATTCGATGCGCCGTGGGGCGGCCACCATGCAAGCGTCATGCGGCAGAAATAATTCGGTCATAGCATCCGCGCTCGTGCAGGACGTCCGTGCCTTGGAGAAGGGTCTCTATGAAGTTGCGTGTCGGTATCGTGGCAACCTGTCTCATGCTTGCCGGCTGTGGTGAACGAACGGCGGTTGATCGAGAGCCCGACACCCGTGTCGCCGTCACGCCGGATGCGCCCAGTACGCCCGACACGCGCGACATCCCGGTGATCCAGGAAGTCCTGCTGACGCCGATGACGCCGTCCGACAACATCGATTCGCCCGCGTCGTGGACGACGGTCGACGGTCAGCGCTGGCTGATCGCCACGGCGAAGGCGACCGACAGGCTGGTGGTGTACGACGGCCAGACCGGTGCGCATCTGCGCAATGTCGGTGCGACCGGCAAGGGTGCGGGCCAGTTCAAGCGGCCGAACGGCATCGCCGTGGTGGACGACCTGGTGTTCGTGGTCGAGCGCGACAACCATCGCGTGCAGGTGCTGTCGCTGCCGGCGTTCAAGCACGTGCAGACCTTCGCCGCCGAGCAGTTGCAGAAGCCCTATGGCCTGTGGATCAACAAGGCCGGCAACGGCTACCAGGTCTACGTCACCGATGCCTACATGGCGGCCGAGGACGCGCAGGGCGAAGACATCCTGCCGCCGCTGGACCAGTTGGACAAACGCGTGTGGCGCTTCGACGTCGCGCGCCATGGTGATGCGCTGGTAGCGAAGACGATCGGCAGCTTCGGCGACGCCACGGCCGACGGCGCACTGCGCGTGGTCGAATCGATCTGGGGCGACCCGGCCAACGACCGCCTGCTGATCGCCGAGGAAGACGAGACCTACGCCAACGAGCTGAAGGTTTACGACCTGGCCGGCAAGTACGCCGGCAAGACCATCGGCCGTGGTGTGTTCAAGGCGCAGTCCGAAGGCATCATGCTGAAGACCTGCGGCGACGGCAGCGGCTGGTGGCTGACGACGGAGCAGGGCAAGGGCCGCACGGTGTTCCACCTGTTCGACCGCAAGACGCTGGCGCATACCGGCGCGGTGACCGGCGCGCAGGTCGCCAATACCGATGGCATCTGGCTGGACGCGTCCACGTCCGAGCGGTTCCCCGAAGGCGTGCTGTACGCCGTGCACGACGACCAGGGCGTCGTCGCCTTCGATTGGCGCGACATCGCCAAGGCACTGTCGCTTCCGGTGTGCCAGGCACCATGACGAATCCAGGGCGAGTGATGCGGCAGGGCCTGCTGGCCGCGCTGCTGCTGGGGGCCTGCGCAGCGGCAAGTGCGCAGGACGCGGCAGCGCGCCAGCCGGAGCCGAACACGCGCGTGCCGAAGGGCGTGATGCGCTACGCGCCGACGGGGTTCCCTGACCGCATCGTGGCGTCGCCGGCGCAGGAGGCGTCCACCGGCATCGCGGTCGCCTGGCGCACGGCGGCCACGGTCAGCGCGCCGTTGCTGGAGATCGTCGTCGCCGGGGATTCGCCCGACATGGGCGAGCCGCGCCGCATCATGGCCACCAGTACGCTGCTGAAGACCGAGAACGGCAATGCGCACCATCATCGCGTCGACGTGGGGGCATTGCAGCCGGATACGCTGTACGCCTGGCGCGTGCAGGGCGACCGTACGTGGAGTGCCTGGCACCATACACGCACGGCGGCGAAGGCGTCCGGGCCACTGACGCTGCTGTACTTCGGCGATACCCAGAACAAGAACGTCAGCCTGACCACCCGCGTGGTGCGGGAGGCGATGCGCTACGCACCCGATGCACGGCTGGCGTTGTATGCCGGTGACCTGGTCAGCGGCGGCGATGGCGAGGACGACAACGAGTGGGGCGAGTGGTTCGAGGCGAACGAAACGTTGCCGACCTCGCTGGTCGTCGCGCCGGCGCCGGGCAACCACGAGTACTTCGAGGAATTCGAGGACACGCCACAGGAGCGTCGCGTGCTGGGCGCGCACTGGCCGGTGACGTTCGCGCTGCCGGGCAACGGCGTGGCACAGGCGCGGCGCACGACATACTGGTTCGACTACCAGGATGTGCGCGTCGTGGTGATCGACGGTACCTCCGCGCTCGACCTGGGCACGGCAGAAGCGCAGGCCGCGTGGCTGGACCAGGCATTGGCGTCGAATCCGCACCGCTGGAGCATCGTGATGACGCACCAGCCGTTCTTCTCGCCGCGCGAGGGTCGCGACAACGTGGCGTTGCGCCGGCACCTGCTGCCGGTGATCCGCAAGCACCAGGTCGACCTGGTGCTGCAGGGTCATGACCACGTATACGGCCGCCTGAAGAGTCCGCCACCGGTGTTCGTGGTGTCGGTCACCGGCGCCAAGCAGTACCGGTTGTCGGACGAAGCCCGCAAGACGATGCGCCCGGTCGCCGAGGACACGCAGCTGTTCCAGGTGTTGCGCTTCGATGGTCCACGCCTGCGCTATGAAGCGCGCACGGCCACAGGCCGCCTCTACGATGCCTTCGAGCTGGTCGATGACGGCGCGAACGGCAAGCAGCTGATCGAACGCACGGAAGGCCGCATCGAAGCACGCGCATGCGCCCGCACCGAAACCCTCAAGGGTCGCGCCGACCGGTGCTGGGAATGAAGCGTTCTACTCTCCACAGGAAATTCCACATGACGAAGCGTCTTCCCTTGTTACTCGCATTGCTGCTCACGACCGTGGGGGGCGACGCCCTCGCGCGCGAGGGCCATATCCGTCATCCCTTCCTCGCCCAACAACCGAAGGCGGCGCCGGAGGAAGTGCTGCTGGCGGTGGAGATTCCCGCCGGCAGTTTCACCAAGTACGAAATCAACGACGAGGGCTTGGTCTACGTGGACCGATTCCAGTCGATGCCGGTCGCCTATCCTGCGAACTACGGGTCGATGCCACGCACGCTGGCCGGCGATGGCGACCCGCTCGATGCGCTGGTGCTGACGCGCGAGCCGTTGCATCCCGGCGTGCTGGTGAAGTTCCGCCCCATCGGCGTGCTGCGCATGATCGACGCGGGCGAGCGCGACGAGAAGATCATCGGCGTGCCGACCGACAAGATCGATCCGACCTATTCCAACATCCGCGACCTGGCCGACCTGCCCGAGATCGAACGCCAGCGCATCGAGGCGTTCTTCCGCGTCTACAAGGACCTGCCGAAGGGTCGCAATCCCGTGCAGCTCAACGGCTATGGCGATGCGAAGGAAGCGAAGGCGCTGATCCAGGCGTCGCTGGAGCGCTTCGCCGCACAGCCGTAGGGCGGGCCCAGGCCCGCCGTCGCACGCGACAAGCGAACGTGGTGGTTGGAAGCCCGATGACGGACAAGGAAAAGGCGAGCCGAGGCCCGCCTTTTTCGTCGCATGGGCCGATAGGATCAGGCGGCCGCGGCCTGGCTGATGCGCGGACCCTCGCGCAATGCCTTGCCGACCATGCCGACCAGCAGATCCAGCTCCTCGGCGGCCATGGCGAAGTGCGGGGTGAAGCGCAGCGAGTTGGCGCCGCCATGGATGACGTTCAAACCCTGCTGGCGCAGCCATTCCTCGGTGGAACCGGTGCCGTAACACTTGAACGCCGGCGACAGTTCGCACGAGAACAGCAGGCCGGTGCCCTGCACGTTGGTGATCAGGCCGCCGAGTTCGCCCTGCAGCTGCTGCAGCTTCTGCACCGCTTCGACGCCGCGCTTGCGGATGTTCTCGCGCACCTGCGGGGTCAGCTGCGCCAGCGTGGCGCAGGCCACGTCCAGCGCACGCGGGTTGGTGGTCATGGTGTTGCCGTATACGCCCTTGCGGTACAGGCCGGCAGCGCGCTCGTTCACGGCCAGCACCGACAGCGGGTACTGGGCAGCGTTGAGCGCCTTGGAGTAGGTCTCCATGTCCGGCGCATCCAGCCCTTCGAAGCCCGGGTAGTCGACGATGGACAGCACGCCATGCGCACGCAGGCCGGCCTGGATGGAGTCCACCAGGAACAGGCTGCCGTGGCTGCGGGTCAGCTCGCGCGCAGCGGCGTAGAACGCCGGCGGCACCGAACGGCCCGGGTCGCCTTCGCCCATCACCGGCTCCAGGAACACGGCTTCGACGAACCAGCCCTTGCTCTCTGCATCGGCGAAGGCCTGCTTCAGCGCCTCCACGTCGTACGGCGGGATGGCGATGACCGAATCCTCGCCGCGGTAGCTGGCCAGGTGCTGCTGGTAGGACTTGCGCGAGGAATCCGAGTACAGCGCCGGACGCTCGGTGCGGCCATGAAAGCTGCCCTTCACCACGATGCGCTTGATGGTGCGGCCGGCATGGCGGCCGTCCGGATCGGTCATCAGCTTGCTGTTGATGTCGGCGATGCGCGCGGCCAGGCCGACGGATTCGGAGCCGGAGTTCAGGCACAGGAACTTCGCGAACGGGCAGCCGCCGCGGGTGTGGCCGATCTCCTTGCGCAGGGCGCGGTCGAAGCGCAGCTGCGACAGGCTGGGGGTCATGATGTTGGCCATCACCTGTGGGCGGGCCATCGCTTCCAGCACGGCGGCGGGCGTGTGGCCGAAGCCGAGCATGCCGTAGCCACCGGCGTCGTACAGCACGGCGCCATTGAGCGTGACCACCCACGGGCCGCGCGCGGCCAGCGCGATGTACGGGTTGATGGCGTCGTCCGCGTAGAAGTTGACGTAGCCGGCCTGTACGGCGCGCAGCTGTTCGGCCTCGTCGAGTGCGAACAGTTCGGCGAACTCGTCCTGCAGGCGGGCGTGCTCGGCGGCGGCGGCTTCGATGACGGCCACCAGGTCCGGGTGGCCCTTGGCGAGGCGTTCGACGGTGGCGTCGTCCAGGCCATGGGTCAGGCGCTGGCCCGGGTGGGCGCGCAGCGGGGCGAGATGGGCGGTCAGGGCCATGGAAGTGCTCCGGCAGGAAACGGCAAACCCGTATTATCGGGAATAATTCGTCATTTGACAGTTGTGAACTGCGCGCATTTAGGGGATATTTCGTCGATTCGACGAATCTCGCCTGTTCAATGAAGCTCACCGACGCCGACCAGCAATTGCTCTCCATGCTCCGTGAGAACGCGCGTGCCTCCACCGCGCAGATCGCGCGTCGACTGAGCCTGTCGCGGACTACCGTGCAGAGCCGCATCGAGCGCCTGGAACGCGAGGGCGTGATCAGCGGTTACACCGTGCGCGTGCATGACGAGTACGACCGCAGCCACCTGCGTGCGCACATCATGATCGCCGTGCATCCCAAGCAGATGACCTCGGTGGTCGCCGCCCTGCGTGCGATGCCGGAGCTGCGCGTGCTGCATTCGGTCAGTGGCGGCCACGACCTGATCGCCATCGGTGCCGTGCCGACCGTCGGCGACATGGACCTGCTGACCGACCGCATCGGCGCGCTCGAAGGCGTGGAGCGGACCACCTCGTCGATCGTGCTGTCGACCAAGTTCGAGCGCTGACGACGAGGCGTCCGGGCGGGCTCCCGTACAATGCCCGCCCCCGCAAGGCCCCGACCGTGAAGAAGTCCGATTTCCATTTCGACCTGCCCGAAGCGCTGATCGCCCAGGCGCCGCTGCCGGAGCGCTCCGCCAGCCGGCTGCTGGTGGTACCGCCCGGCGATGCGCCGTTCGCGGACCATCATGTGCGCGACCTGCCGGCGTGGCTGCAGTCCGGCGACCTGCTGGTGTTCAACGACACGCGCGTGATCCCGGCGCGGTTGTTCGGCCAGAAGGAAAGCGGTGGGCGCGTCGAGATCCTGATCGAGCGCCTGCTGCCGGAAAACGCGGCGCGTGCGCAGATTGGCGCCAGCAAGTCGCCCAAGCCGGGCAGCCGCATCCAGCTAGATGCCGGCGGCGAAGCGGAGGTGGTCGGGCGCGACGGCGAGTTCTACCAGTTGCGCTTCCACGTGCCGGGCGCGCTGGAAAGCTGGCTGCAGAAGGCCGGCCGGCTGCCGTTGCCGCCGTACATCCAGCGGGCGCCGGGGCAGGACGACGACGAGCGCTACCAGACGGTGTTCGCGCGCGAACTCGGCGCGGTGGCCGCACCGACCGCCGGCCTGCATTTCGACGACGCGCTGCTGGCGACCTTGCGCGACCGTGGCGTGGAATTCGGCCACGTGACGCTGCATGTCGGCGCCGGCACCTTCCAGCCGATGCGCGTGGACAACATCCACGAGCACCACATGCACAGCGAATGGCTCAACGTAGGGCCGGCGCTGGTCGAACAGGTGCGCGCGACCCACGCCCGCGGCGGCCGTGTCATCGCCGTGGGCACCACCGTCGTGCGTGCGCTGGAATCCGCGATGCGCGACGGCGGTTTGCAGCCGTTCGCCGGCGAGACGCAGATCTTCATCTTCCCCGGCTACCGCATCCACAGCGTGGACGCGATGGTCACCAACTTCCACCTGCCGGAGAGCACGTTGCTGATGCTGGTCAGCGCGTTCGCCGGCAAGGCGCGGGTGTTCGACGCCTACGCCCATGCGGTACGCGAGCAGTACCGCTTCTTCTCGTACGGAGACGCGATGCTGCTGTTCCCGGAAACGACCGCATGAGCCGGATGTCCTTCGATCTGTTGGCCACCGACGGCGCCGCCCGCCGCGGCCGGCTGACGTTCCCGCGCGGCACCATCGAGACACCGGCGTTCATGCCGGTGGGCACCTACGGCTCGGTGAAGGGCATCCTGCCCGAGCACGTCGAGGACCTCGGCGCCGAGATCATCCTCGGCAACACCTTCCATCTGTACCTGCGGCCGGGCCTGGACGTGATCGGCGCGCATGGCGGCCTGCACGGCTTTGCCCGCTGGAACAAGCCGATCCTCACCGATTCCGGCGGTTTCCAGGTGTTCTCGCTGGCCCACCGGCGCAAGATCACCGAACAGGGCGTGACGTTCGCCTCGCCGGTGGACGGCAGCAAGGTCTTCCTCGGGCCCGAGGAGAGCATGCGCATCCAGAAGGTGCTGGACAGCGACATCGTGATGATCTTCGACGAGTGTCCGCCGGTGAACATCGACGGCAAGCCGGTGCATCCGCGGGTGATCGAGCGCTCGATGGAGCTGTCGCTGCGCTGGGCCGAGCGGTCCAGGCGCGCGCATGAAGGCAACGACGCCGCGCTCTTCGGCATCGTGCAGGGTGGCGTGCACCACGACCTGCGCACGCGTTCCGCGGAGGGACTGAAGGCGATCGGCTTCGACGGTTACGCGATCGGCGGCCTGGCGGTCGGCGAGACCGAGCAGGAGCGCAACACGACGCTCGAGCACACCTGCCCGCAGCTGCCGACGGACCAGCCGCGTTACCTGATGGGCGTGGGCCGGCCGGAGGACCTGGTGGAAGCGGTGGCGCGCGGCGTGGACATGTTCGATTGCGTCATGCCGACCCGCAACGCGCGCAACGGCCACTACTTCACCTCGTTCGGCACCGTGCGCATCCGCAACTCCAAGTACGAGCACGACCTGCAGCCGATCGAACCCGGCTGCGGCTGCTACGCCTGCCGCAACGGCTTCACCCGCAGCTACCTGCGCCACCTGGACCGCTGCAACGAGATGCTGGCCCCGATGCTCGGCACCCTGCACAACCTCTGGTACTACCAGCAGGTGATGGCGCAGATGCGGGCGGCCATCGCGGAGGGCCGGTTCCAGGCGTTCCGGGACGGGTTCTATGCCGCCCGCGGGGCCGCCGCGCCGCCCCTCTGATGCCGGTTCCGTCCTCGGCCGGGGAACCATCCGGCGCCGGGGCGGTCTTTTCCAGTCCGGGCCAAGGGGATGCCCGGACGGCCCCCGTCGGCGCGTGGCATAATCCCCGGCTGCTTTTGATACCGACTGGACAAGTCCATGAATCTGCTTGATTTCTTCGTTGCCCCCGTGTTCGCCCAGGCCGCTCCGGCACAACAGGGCATGGGTACCTTGGTGTTGATGCCAATCCTGCTGGTCGTCATGTTTGTATTCATGATCTGGCCGCAGATGAAGCGTGCCAAACAGCATCGGGCCATGCTCGAAAAGCTGTCCAAGGGTGATGAGGTGATCACCTCCAGCGGCATCGCCGGCACCGTCACCGACATCGGCGACAACTTCGTGACCATCGAAGTGGCCGACAACGTGCGCATCCGCGTGCAGAAGGCCGCGGTGGGCAACGTGCTGCCGAAGGGCACGCTGAAGTCCGCCTGATCCATCCCGTCCCGTCGCTCGCGCGGGGGGAAGGTTTCCCGTTTCATTCCGAACCACTGTTGAGCGCGTGCCCGGAACGGGCCTGCGCGGGTCGCCACGATGCTTGAATTCCCTCGCTGGAAATATGCCCTGATCCTGATCGTCGTGTTGGCGAGCGCGTTGTACGCGCTGCCCAACCTGTATCCGCAGGATCCCTCGGTGCAGATCACCGCCAACCGTGGCTTCGCCATCGATACCGCGCTGCGTGGCCGCGTCGATGCCGCGCTGAAGGAGGTGGGGGTGCAGGCCAAGGAGGTCGACACCGAGGCCGCCAGCATGCTCGTGCGCCTGCCCAGCCTGGATGCGCAGACCGCGGCCAACGATGCGCTGCGCAAGGCGCTGGGCGAGGACTATCTGGTCGCGCTGAACCTGGCGTCCACCGTGCCGGACTGGATGGCCAACTTCGGCGCACGTCCGATGGTGCAGGGCCTGGACCTGCAGGGCGGCGTGCACTTCGTGCTGCAGGTCGACCAGAAGGCCGCGCTGGACAAGCGCGTCGACGGCTACCTGGAAGACACCCGCGTCACCCTGCGCGACAAGCGCATCCGCTATACCGCGGTCGAACGCCGCCCGAACAACAGCATCGTGGTCACGCTGGCCGATGATGAGGATGTGCCGGCGGCGCAGCAGGCATTGGCGCAGACCCTCAGCTCGCGCGGCAACAACGCCAGCACGCTGGCGACCGGTTCGGGCCTGAGCTACCAGGCCGCGGGCCAGCAGATCACCATCGGCCTGCCGCAGGCGGAGCTGGAGCAGATCGCCAGCGAGGCGATCGAGCAGAACCTGACCACGCTGCGCAACCGCATCAACGAGATCGGCGTGGCCGAGCCGATCATCCAGCGCCAGGGCAACGACCGCGTGGTCGTGCAGCTGCCCGGCGTGCAGGACACCGCCGAGGCCAAGCGCCTGATCGGCGCGACCGCCACGCTCGAGTTCCGCGCCGTCGTGGAAGGCAACGCCGCCGACGCCGTGGCCAGTGGCCGCATCCCGCCGGAAGCCAAGGTCTTCCAGCTGCGCGACAACGGCGGCCCGGTGCTGCTCAACAAGCGCGTGCTGGTTTCGGGTGACGAGATGGTCAATGCCCGCGTCGGCGTGGACAACAACGGCGCACCGGCCGTGGACGTGACCCTCAACAACATCGCCGGCCAGCGCATGTTCGACTACACCAGCGCCAACGTCGGCAAGCTGATGTCGGTGGTCTACATCGAGCGCGTGCCGACCGTGACGATGGTCGATGGCAAGGAAGTGCGCAGCGTGCGCGTGCGCGAGGAAGCGCTGTCGCCGACCCGCATCGCCGGTGTGTTCGGCAAGAACTTCCAGACCACCGGCCTGGAGAAGACCGAAGCCGACAACCTGGCCAAGCTGTTGCGGGCCGGTTCGCTGGCCGCGCCGATGGACTTCATCGAGGAACGCGTGGTGGGCCCCAGCCTGGGCGCCGAGAACGTCGCCCGCGGCACCAAGGCGGTGGTGTACTCCTTCGTCTTCGCGCTGGCGTTCTTCCTGGTGTACTACCGCATGTTCGGCCTGATCACCTGCGTCGCGCTGCTGCTCAACCTGGTGATGGTGGTGGCGGTGATGTCGCTGTTCGGCGCGACCATGACGCTGCCCGGCTTCGCCGGCCTGGCGCTGACCATCGGCATGTCGGTGGACGCCAACGTGCTGATCAACGAGCGCATACGCGAAGAACTGCGGGCGGGGGTGCCGCCGCAGGCGGCCATCGCGACCGGCTACGACAAGGCGTCGGGCACCATCTTCGACTCCAACATGACCGCACTGCTCGCCGGCGTGGCGCTGTACGCCTTCGGCACCGGTCCGCTGAAGGGCTTCGCGGTGACGATGGTCATCGGCATCCTGACCTCGGTGTTCACGGCGGTCACCGTTTCTCGCGGCATCGCCACCCTGATCTACGGCGGCCGCCGCAAGATCAAGTCCATCGCCATCTGACGGGAGACAGAAGATGAGCCTTTTCCCGTTGCGGCTGATTCCGCACACCACCAACTTCAACTTCATGCGCGTGCGCTGGGTGTCCATCGGCATCGCGGCGCTGCTGGCCCTCGCCGCGATCGGCGCCATCGCGTTCAAGAGCTTCAACTTCGCGCTGGACTTCACCGGCGGCACCGTCGTGGAACTGCGCTTCCAGACGCCGCCGAAGGTCGATGAAGTGCGCGAGCGCCTCGAAGCCGGCGGCTACGGCAGCGCGCAGGTGCAGACCTTCGGCACCGGTAGCGATCTGCTGGTGCGCCTGCAGCCGCGCGAGGACGCCGGCACGGCGGAAGGCGCCGAAGCGAGCAACCGGACCGCAGCGGACGTGCTGCGCCTGGCGTCGAGCGAAGGCAACAAGGCGACCGTGATGCGCAGCGAATTCGTCGGTCCGCAGGTCGGCAAGGAACTCGCGCTCAATGGCCTGTACACGCTGCTGTTCGTGGTGGTCGGCTTCCTGATCTACATCGCCGCGCGCTTCGAGTGGAAGTTCGCCATCTCGGCCATCGTGACCACCCTGGCCGACGTGCTGATCGTGGCCGGCTTCTTCGCGGCCAGCGGCATCGAGTTCGACCTGACCATCCTGGCCGGCCTGCTGTCGGTGATGGGCTTCTCGATCAACGACAAGATCGTGGTGTTCGACCGCGTGCGCGAGAACTTCCGCAACCTGCGCGCCGAGCCGATGGAGATCCTGAACCGCTCGATCAACCAGACGCTGTCGCGCACGATCATCACCTCGTTCGTCGCCTTCCTCACCGTGTTCGCCCTGTACTTGTACGGTGGTGGCTCGCTGGAAGGCATGGCGCTGTCGCAGATGATCGGCATCGTGCTGGGCACGGTCTCGTCGATCTTCGTGGCCTGCCCGCTGCTGACCCTGGGCTTCCTGACGGTCACCAAGCAGGACCTGATGCCGAAGGCAAAGGACGAGGCGCTGCTGGCGCGTCGTCCCTGAGTCGACCGGTTACCGGAAAAGAAAAAGGCCGCGCATTGCGCGGCCTTTTTTTGCTGCTCCTGTAGGAGCGACGTGAGTCGCGACCGCACGGCCAGATTGGCCGGTTCAATGGTTTGGAGACAGTCGATCAGATGGGGCGGTCGCTCGGCCAACGGCTATCGAGTGCTCCGGTTTCCGGTCGCGACTCACGTCGCTCCTACAGGTGAACGCGAGCGGTCAGCCGTTGAACGACGCCGCGTAGCCCGACGAGACGATGGTCTTCTGCAGTGCTTCGGCGACCTTGAGGTTGCCGGCGACGATCTGGCGGGGCAGGGCGGTGCGGCCGTCGATCTTGCCGAGCGCGGCGCCGCGGAAATCGCAGACCTTGCCGCCTGCCTCGCGCACCAGCAGCACGCCGGCCGCGATGTCCCAGTCCTTCACGCCGGCCTCGAAGTAGGCGTCGGCGCGGCCGCAGGCGACGTAGGCCAGGTCGAGCGCGGCCGAACCGGTGCGGCGGATGTCCTCGGCGTGCACCAGCAACTCGCGGACGCATTCCAGCTGCGCGCCGGCGCGGGCGCGCTCACGCGGCGGGAACCCGGTGGTGATGACGGTGCCGACGAGCTCCTTGCGGTCGGCCACGCGAATGCGGCGTTCGTTGAGCTGTGCGCCCGCACCACGGCTGGCGGTGAACAGGTCGTTGCGCAGGGGGTCGAAAATGACGGCATCGGTCGGTTCGCCGTTGTCCACCAGCGCGATGGACACGCAATAATGCGGGAAGCCACGCAGGTAATTGCTGGTGCCGTCCAGCGGATCGATCACGAAGGTGTAGCGCCCGTTGATCTGGGCGCCGCTCTCTTCGCCGACGAAGCCGTAATCCGGATAGGCACGGCGCAGCTCCTTGATGATGACCTTCTCGGCGTCAGCGTCCACCTCGCTCGCGTAATCCATCCGTTCCTTCTGCACCACGTTCAGCGCATCCAGCTTGTTGATGCTGCGCAACAGCACGTTGCCTGCCAGGCGGGCGGCCTTGGTCATGACGGTGACGACGGGCTTTTGCATGCGAACGAACCTCGGACAGGCGTGGGGTGGGGCGAAACGAGTGGAAAAGAGCAGCACGGCGCAGAGGCCGGCCCGCGCAGTTTACCATTTGCCCCCATGAACACGCCCGTCTCCTTCACCGAATCCCTTTCCTCGGCCGCCGCGACCCGCCTTCGCGTGGTGCTGGTCGGCACGCAGCACCCCGGCAACATCGGAGCGGCCGCGCGCGCCCTGAAAACCATGGGGCTGGCCCGCCTGGTGCTGGTCGCACCCGAGGACTATCCCGCCGACGAGGCCTACCGGCGTGCGGCCGGTGCCGACGACCTGCTGGGCGAGGCGCCGGTAGTGGCCTCGCTGGCCGAGGCCGTCGCCGACTGCCACCTCGTGCTGGGATGTACGGCGCGCAGCCGCCGTGTCCAGCTCGATGAGCATGCGCCCCGACAGGCCGCTGCGCTGGCCGTCGGCCGTGCGATGGCGGGGGCCGAAGTAGCGCTGGTGTTCGGTCGCGAGCGTACCGGCCTGAGCAACGAGGAGTTGCAGCTCTGCCATGCGGCCGTGCACATCCCCGCCAATCCGGAATACAGCTCGCTGAATCTGGCGGCGGCGGTGCAGGTGCTGGCCTACGAACTGAGGATGGCCTTGCTCGAGGGTAGGCCGGCGACGGAGCCGGTGCCGCTCCACCCTGACGAGATTCCCGCCAGCCATGCGCACATGGAAGGTTTTTTCGCGCAGCTTGGCGACACCCTGGACGCGATCGATTTCCACAAGGGCCGCGCACCGGATTCGGCGATGCGCAAGCTGCGGCGCTTGTTCGCCAAGGCCGACCTGAACGAGCAGGAAGTACGCTTGCTGCGCGGCATCTTGGCCGACGCCCAGCGCATGGCGCGGCTGGCGGGCGGCGGCGGGGCCGGATCACTGTCTTGAGCTCACGTTTTCCGATAGGCTGCCGCCATCGTTCTGGCGGGCGCCTATCGTTGCGTACAACCTGGTTCCGCCTGGCGCTGGTCGCGATCGGCGCTGCTCTGCTTCCCGCCGCCGTCGCCCCGGCGAACGCCGCCGGCGACGAACGCGTCCTCGTCCTGGGGCGCATCAGCGACGATCCCAAGGCGCATTACGAACAGCTCAAGCCGCTGCTGGACTATGTGGTCCCGCGGATGCGCGATGTCGGCATCACCGAAGGCCGCATCCTGATGGCGCGCGACGCCCAGCAGATGACCAGCTACCTGCGCCGTGGCCGGGTGGACTGGGTCACCGAAACCGCCGGGACCGGCATGCGCCTGCAGGAGCGCGCCGGCGCGCGTCCCGTGCTGCTGACCGAGCGCGGTGGCGTCAGCCGCTACCACGGGGTGTTCTTCGTCCGGCGCGACAGTGGGCTGGAGCGGCTGGCGGATCTGAAGGGGCGCACCGTGGCGTTCCAGAACACGGCCTCGACCAGTGCGTACTTCGCGCCCTCCGTGGCCCTGCTCGACGCCGGGCAGCGGATGGAGATCCTGCTGTCGCCGATGGACCGCCCATCGGCGGATGCCGTGGGCTACGTGTTCGCGCGCTCAGAGCTCAACATCGCGGCCTGGGTGCACAAGCGCCTCGTCGATGCCGGCGTGGTCAGCAACCTGGACTGGGAAGACGTACGCCGCATGCCGCCCGCCTTTCGCCGCGATTTCCGCGTGATCCACGAGACCCAGGATTTCCCGCGCGCGCTGGAGATGGTCCGCGGCGACCTCGATCCCAAGGTCGAGGCACGCCTGCGCGAGGTGCTGCTGGAAGCCGCCAGCGATCCCGCCGCGCGCGACGCACTCAAGGTCTTCTTCCGCACCACCCGGTTCCTGCCGGTGGATCCGGCCTCGCAGCAGGCGCTGGATGACCTGCGCCGCGGCGTGACCCGCGTCCGGGAGCAGGTGGAATGAGGTCCATGCGTTTCGGTCTGCAGGCGCGCTTCCTGGCGGCGATGGCCATCATGCTGGTGGTGGTGATCGCCCTGCTGGGCACGTTGCTGCACCGGCAGAAGGTGATGCAGCAGGACGTCGCCGATCTCGGCCGCGAGGCGATGCACGGCATGGTCGAGGACAGCCTGCGACGACACGGCGAGGCCACGGTGGACCAGTTGGGCGATGCGCTGGCGAATCCGCTGTACTACTTCGACCTGGACACGATCGGCAGCATCGTACGCTCGGCGCAGAAGGAGCCGGACGTCAGCTACGTGCTGGTCTACGACAACCAGGGCCGGATCATCCACGACGGCACCGCGGACATCGCCGTGTACGGGCAGACGATGACCGACCCGCTGGCGTACGAAGCGGTGAACGCGCGCAGCATGCACACGCAGTGGTCGACGCAGATCGTGGACGTGTCCGAGCCCATCATGATCGGCAGCGAGCGCATCGGCGGCGTGCGGGTGGGCTATTCGGTGGCGTCGGTGCGGGCCTACGAAGAGAAGGCGATCACGGCCGCCCGCGCCCGCCTCAACGAACTCGGTGCCCGCCATCTCGGCTGGATCGCGCTGTTGCTGGCGGCGCTGGTGGCCGCCTGCGTGGCGATCATGCTGTACGCGCAACGCACGCTGGTCGGGCCGATCCGCCAACTCGCCCGCGCCGCGCACGACATCGAGGTGGGCAACTACAACGGCGAACGCATGGCCAGCGAACGCCAGGACGAAGTCGGCGAACTGGTGCGTGCGTTCGGGACGATGAGCGACAGCATCGCGCGGCACGACCGCGACGTGCGGCGCATGGCCTACACGGATTCGCTGACCGGCCTGACCAACCGGCTGGCGTTCCGCGAGAGCCTGGATCACCGCCTGATGATGCTGCGTGGCGCCGGCCGCCAGCTGGCGCTGCTGTTCGCCGACATCGACGATTTCAAGCGTGTCAACGACACGCTGGGCCATGAAGCCGGCGACGAAGTCCTGCAGCAGTTCGCCCACCGCATTCGCGATGCAGTCGAACTGATGGGCGGCGACGATGCACTGCTGGCGCGCTTCGGCGGCGACGAGTTCGTCATCCTGATCCAGGACGGCGACGTACGCGGCAGCGCCACCCGGTTGGCCGAGAGGCTGGTGGCCGAGCTGGGGCGTCCGATCGTGGTGCAGGAGCGCCAGGTGTTCCTCGGCACGTCCATCGGCATCACGCTGTTCCCGGAGGACGCGTCCGGCGCGACCGCGCTGATGAAGAACGGCGACATCGCGATGTACCAGGCGAAGGTCGCCGGCAAGAACTGCTACCGCTTCTACAGCCGCGCCATGGACCAGGCCGTCGAGCGGCGCGTGCGGATGGAGCAGGAGTTGCGCGGTGCCTGGGAGCGCGGCGAACTCAGCCTGATGTACCAGCCGGTGTTCCGCATGGCCGACAGCCGCATCGTCGGTGCCGAAGCGCTGCTGCGCTGGCAGCATCCCGAGCTGGGCATGGTCGCGCCCTCGGTGTTCATCGACGTGGCCGAGCAGAGCGGATTGATCGAAAGCATCGGCCCGCGCGTGTTGCGCGCGGCGTGCACGGCGGCCGCACGCTGGGGCACGGACCGTGATGCGCTGGATCCGTTGTTCGTCTCGGTCAACGTATCGCCGCGGCAGCTGCGCAGCGGCGACCTGCCGGACGTGGTGGCCGAGTGCCTGCGCGATACCGGCCTGGCCGCATCGCGCCTGCACCTGGAACTCACCGAGACGGCGGTCATCAGCGACGAAGCGCACGCCAGTGCGTTGCTGGCGACGTTGCATCGCACCGGCGTGAAGGTGTGGCTGGACGATTTCGGCACCGGCTTCTCCGGCCTGAGCCACTTGCGTCGCGTGCCGGTGGACGGCGTGAAGATCGACCGCAGCTTCATCGCCGACATGCTGCGCGATCCGGACGACCTGGCGTTGACCACCGCGATCATCGCGATGGCGCACTCGCTGGGCATCACGGTCGTGGCCGAAGGCGTGGAGAAGGAAGGTCAGTTCAACCTGTTGCGCGAGCGCGGCTGCGACCTGGCGCAGGGCTACTGGCTGGGGTATCCGGTGACCGCGGCGGAGTTCGCGCAGCTGGTGGCGTAACGCAGCTTTGATGTGCCGTCTGTGGGAGCGACGTCAGTCGCGAGCTTTTCAGGTGCCGACACATCATCGCGACTGACGTCGGTCCCACACCCATGTCATGCCGCATCGCCATCCGATGCGACGGCTCAGAACCACTTCGCGATCAGCCCACTCAGCGATTCGACCAGGTTGCCGGACAGGAAGCCGAACACCACCACGGCGATGCCGCCGACGATCCACCCCACCAGCAGCAGCGCGCCGTCGCGTTCCAGCAGCGCCAGGGCGAACAGCAACAGCAGGAAGCCGAACACGTAGTTGGTGAACGGAATGGGCAATGCCAGCAGGATGCCCAGCAGGACCAGCAGCAGGCCGGTGAAGCTGAGTGCGATGCGGTTGTCGAGGAAGCCTGCCATGCGGGGACGCACCAGTTTTTCCAGACGACGCAGCCACGGTGCCATGCGCTGGCGGAAGCGCATCATCGCGCTGCGGTGCGGGCCACGCCGCGCCAGGAAGGCGGGCAGCCAGACCTTGCGCATGCCCAGCAGCAGTTGCACGCCGACCAGGATCACCATCGGGCCGCCGATCGCGCCGCCCACGCCCGGGATGAAGGCAGGCAACACGCCGATGAAAAGCAGCATGCCGAACGCGGCAGGGCCGAAATCCTTCAGCAGGTTGCCGAGTCGAAGTACCTCGTCGGGGTCCCCCGCGGCGAATCCGTCGAGCAGCGTGGCCGTGCTGGTGTGTCGCGGTGCGTCGTCGGCGGACATCTCAGACTGCCAGGTCTTCGCCGTCGGTCTCGGGCAGTTTCTGCAGCAGCAGCTTGTCGATGCGCGCGCCGTCGAGGTCGACGACCTCGAAGCGCCAGCCGGCCCAGTCCAGGTGCTCGCCGACGTGCGGGATGCGGCCGAAGCGTTCGATCATCATGCCGGCGACGGTGTTGTACTCGTCGTCGTCCGGCAGTGCCATGCCGCCGAGCAGTTCACGCAGGTCGTCGTTGGGCAGCGAGCCGTCCACCAGCAACGACCCGTCGTCGCGCACGACGACCAATGGCGCATCCTCGGTGTTTTCGCTCGCCTGCAGGCGGCCGACCACGGCGCCCATCAGGTCGCTCAACGTCACCAGGCCCTGGATTTCGCCATACTCGTCGACGACCAGCGCCTGCGACTGCTGCTCTTCGCGGAAGATTTCCAGCAGTTTCATCGCGTGGGTGGATTCGGAGACGAACAGCGGTTCGCGCAGCTTGATGAACAGCTCCGGCTTGCTGGCGCCGAAGCGGTCCAGCAGGGATTTCACTTCCAGTACGCCGACCACGTCCTGATCGCTGCCGCGATAGACCGGGAAGCGCGAGAAGGCGGATTCGTGCATCGTCTGCAGGTTGTCGTCGTACGGTGCCGCTGCATCCAGCCAGACGATCTTCTTGCGCGGCGTCATCAGGCTGTCGGCGGTGCGGTCGCCGAGGCGCAGCACGCGGTTCATCATGTTGCGCTCGTCGACGTCGATGACGCCGGCCTCGTGTCCCTCGGACACGAGCATGCGGATTTCTTCTTCACTGACGGTGGTTGCTTCGTCCTTGCCCAGGCCCAGCAGGCGCAGGACCAGGCGCGTGCTGTGGGAGAGCAGCCATACGAAGGGGAAGGCAACCTTCGCCAACCAGCCCATCGGGACGGCGGCAAACCCGGCGATTTTTTCCGGTGCGGTGATCGCCAGCCGCTTGGGCACCAGTTCGCCGAAGATCAGTGTGAGGAAGGTGATCAACGCCACCGCGAGGGTCTTGCCTATCAGCTCAGACCAGGGCTGCGGCTCGCCGACGAGGGTGAACGTGGCGGAAAGAGACGGGAATATCCCCTGCAACCACTCGGCGATGGCCATGCCGATGGCCTCACCACCGAACAGGCCGGTGAGCACGCCGATCAGCGTGATGCCGATCTGGACCGTGGAGAGGAAGCTTTCGGGCTTCTCGGACAGGTCCAGTGCGCGCTGGGCGCGATGGCTGGTCTGGGCCATCTGTTTCAGACGGCTCTTGCGCGAGGTCATGACCGACATCTCGGACATGGCGAAGAAGCCGTTCAACAGCACGAGCGCAAAAACAATGAGCAGCTCAAGCACGGGAGCCTCCGTTCAGAGCGGGGAGGGCCGGCGAGGCGGGCGGGGTCTGTCGCGGGGGACAGTGGGAGGAGGTAGGGTCGTCGTCCATAGGGTGCACCCGGAGGCGCGGGGCGAGTTTAGCAAACGGTCCGTGGCCCGATGCATGAAGCTGAACAAGACATTCGGCTACTGCGGGACGAGCCGTGCGATCGGGATCCGGCCGGGCTGTCCGGCAGCGTCATGAAACCGTCATAATTCGGCCCCTGAAGCCGTCCATCCCGTGACGGTGAGACCGCCCGATGTTCTCCCTCCAGACGATCTTCGGCTCCGGCCAGCAGTTCTACACGCTGTTGGACGAGGCCGCCCAAGCCGCCCACGACAGCACCAAGGCGCTGCACGCCATGATGAAGGCGACCGACCGCCAGCCGGCGCTCGATGCCTTCAAGCTGGCGCGCCTGCGTGAGCGCGCGGCCTCGGACAAGATCGGCAAGGCGCTGGTGGACAGCTTCATCACCCCGATCGAGCGCGAGGACATCGAAGCCCTCGGCTCGGCGCTGTACAAGATCCCCAAGCAGGTCGAGAAGTTCGCCGACCGCTACTCGCTGGCCATCCAGCACCTGGACGGCATCGACTTCGCGCCGCGCGCGGCGATGCTGGAGCAGGCGGCCAGCGTGGTGGTCGACATGGTCCACGAGATCAAGAAGATGAACATCGATCGCATGACCTCGCTCAACGAGAAGCTGCGCGCGATCGAGAACGAGGCCGACCGGCTGATGCTGGAGCTGTACCGCGATATCTATTCCGGCCGCCTGGACCATCTGCAGATGTTCCTGCTCAAGGAGTTCTTCGAGATCCTGGAGAAGGCCATCGACCGGTGCCGCGAGGCCGGCGTGGTGGCGTACCAGATCGTCCTCAAGAACAGCTGACGGGTCTCGCCCATGCTTACCCTTGTTCTGGTGGTGATCTTCGCCGCGCTCGTCTTCGAGTTCATCAACGGCTTCCACGACACCGCCAACTCCATCGCGACCGTCGTCGCCACCAAGGTGCTGTCGCCGGGCCAGGCGGTGATGCTGGCGGCCGGCATGAACCTGATCGGCGCGCTGATGGGCACTGCGGTGGCCAAGACGATCGCTTCGGGCCTGGTGAACACCGACGTGGTGCAGGTCACGTCGCAGGTCATCCTGTGCGCGCTGCTGGGTGGCATCGTGTGGAACCTGATCACCTGGTGGAAAGGCCTGCCATCGTCGTCGTCGCATGCGTTGATCGGTGGCCTCTGTGGCGCCGCGCTGGCTGCGGCCCACAACGACTGGGCCGCACTGATCTGGTCCGAGTCGCTGGGCGACTGGACCAAGAACAAGGGCATCCTGTGGAAGGTCGTGCTGCCGATGATCACTTCGCCGGTGGCGGGCTTCGTGCTCGGCATCCTGGTGATGGTGGCGTTGTGGGGCCTGATCGCGTTGCTGTCGCGTGCGGGCGGATGGCTGGGACGTCTGGCGCGCCCGCACTTCGTCAACAAGTTCTTCGGCAAGGCGCAGATCCTGTCGGCCGCCTACATGGGCTACGCGCACGGGCACAACGATGCGCAGAAGACGATGGGCATCATCGCGCTGACGCTGTTCGGTGCGGAAGCCAGCGGTGCGCTCGACGACCTGCCGGGTTGGCTGGCCTTCCTGCATCCCGGTACGGCCGGCGAGCAGGACATCGCGATGTGGATCGTGATCACCTGCGCCATCGTGATGGCACTGGGCACGGCATCGGGCGGCTGGAAGATCATCAAGACGCTGGGCCACAAGATGGTGAAGCTGCATCCCATCAATGGCTTCGCGGCGGAAACCAGTTCGGCGACCATCCTGACCGTGGCGGCGCACTTCGGCATGCCGGTGTCCACCACGCACAGCATTTCCACTGCGATCATGGGCGTGGGTTTCGCCAAGAATCCGCGCGCGCTGAAGTTCAGCGTGATCGAACGCATCCTGTGGGCCTGGGTGCTGACGATTCCCGCGGCGGGCGGCATTGCGTACGGCCTGCTTCGCCTGCTGGAATCCCTGGGCTGGGCGTAACACCCCGGCATGGACGCTGGAACGAAAAACGCCGGGCTTGCCCGGCGTTTTTCTTTGGATCGATGACGGTGGTTACAGCAGGTCGCCTTCGGCTGACAACGCGCGCTCCATGCTGTCGCCGAGGCCGCCGATCTCGAGCACCAGCCGATCCACCTCGGACGGACTGAGGCTTTCATACGGACGATTCTCGCACAGCTGCAGGTACGGCACGCCGTCGAGTTCGCCGATGGCCAGGTAGCCCACGCTGCTCTGCCAGTTGAAGGTCAGCGCGCGGCGGGCGTCGATGCCCGTCATCGGCGCGATCACCGTGCTGACGCGCAGGTAGCCGCGCTCGTCGTCGTTGCCCAGCTCGGACAGGAAGATCGCCTGGTGCCGCTTGCCGTTGCCCAGCGACAGCTCCACGCAGGCCACGTAGGGATCATGCATGGTCACCTTGTAGCCGGAGGAATTGAGGTGGCCACGGACCTGCTCGAAGTTGTGCATGGGATGCTCCCCCTATTGCGGTTGCCGCTATGCTAATCCGGCATGAGCGCCAAGTCTCCCGAAGATCGCATCCTTGCCGCAATCCGTGCGATACCTCACGGTCAGGTCGCCGGATATGGCGAAGTGGCGCATCGCGCAGGTCTGCCGGGCCGCGCGCGACTGGCCGCGCGCATCCTCAGCCAGAACGATGATCCCGCGCTGCCGTGGCATCGCGTGCTGCGATCCGATGGCCGCATCGCGTTCCCCGAAGGTACGAAGGCATTCCGCGAACAGAGCCAGCGCCTGCGCGCGGAGGGCGTGAAAGTGGAGAACGGACGCGTGAAACGACCGCGCAAGGCGAGCGATCTGGATGCGGCGCTGTGGGGGCCGGGCTCGCGTTAACGCGTGCCCCGTATGATGTGACGCGACCGTTCCGAGGATTGCCATGTTTCCCCGACTTCTCCCCGTCACCCGCAATCTGCTGATCGCCAACGTCGCTGTCTACCTGCTGCAGCTCGCGCTGGGTGGGGCGGTCGAGGCGTGGTTCGCGTTGTGGCCCATCGGCCACGGTTTCATGCCGTGGCAGTTGCTGAGCTACGGATTCCTGCACGACACCAGCGGCTTGATGCACCTGGCCTTCAATATGCTGGCGCTCTACATGTTCGGATCTGCGCTGGAGCAGACGTGGGGTCCGAAGCGCTTCCTGACATTCTTCCTGGTGTGCATTGCCGGCGCAGGCTTGCTGCAGCTAGTCGTGGGTTGGTGGGTGGTCTCGGGCGGCGCTTTGCCGTATCCCACGCTGGGTGCGTCCGGCGGCGTGTTCGGCCTGCTGCTCGGTTATGGGATGTTGTTCCCCAACCAGCGCATGATCGTGTTTCCGCTGCCCATGGAAATCAAGGCGCGCACGCTGGTCATCTTCTACGCCGTGCTCGCCCTGGTGCTCGGCTTCACCGGCCTGCAGCCGGGCGTGGCGCACTTCGCGCACCTGGGCGGCATGCTGTTCGGGTGGTTGGTGATCCGCTACTGGCGTGGCCAGCCGCCGTTCGGCAAGGGGCCGCGCAAGCCGAAGCCGCCGCACCTGCGCTCCGTCAAGTAAAGCGCGCCGGACGGGTAAAAAACGGCGCGGAATTCCGCGCCGTCCTTTTTGGAGCTTACGTCAGGCTCAGCGCCAGATCCGGATCTGGGCCGCTTCCTGCGCCTGCATCGGCTGGCCGGCCTTGCAGGTGAACGTCTGCGCGAAAGACGGCAGCTGGGTCAGTGGGCCGTTGGCGCGCCACTGGCCGGGGGCATGCACGTCGATGGCGGCACGTTGCGCGGCTTCCGTTTCGGACAGGTTCTGCGCCCACAGCGTGGCCCAGGCCTTGTAGAACGATTGCTTTGCGCCGGCATTCGCCTGCGGCTCGGTGGTGGCGAAGGCATCCCATGCCAGTTCCACGCCGGCCAGGTCGGCCAGGTTCTCGTCGCGCGTCAGCGCACCGTTGACCTTGACGTTCTTCAGGCCGGGGAACGCGTAAGCGTTGTACTGCGTGGCCACCTTGTCGCCCAGCGCATTCCACGCGGCGACATCGGCGGGCGTCCACCAGTCGCGCAGCTGGCCCTTGGCGTCGACCATGCGGCCCTTCACGTCGAAGCCGCGGCTCAGCTCGTGGCCGACCAGCGCGCCGAACGCACCGTACTGCACGGCAGCCGGCTGCTTCGCATCGAAGATCTCTTCCTGCAACACGGCAGCAGTGATGATCAGCCGGTTCTGCGCCAGGTCGTAGGCGAGCGCCGGCTGCTGCGGCAGCACGTCCCAGCGGCGGGCGTTGCCCTTGCCGATGCGCTTCATCTCTTCGCGATGGCGCCACGTCGACGCGATCAGGATGTTGCCGCCGAAGCTGCCGCGGCCCATCGGCTGCACGCTGTAGTCGAGGTCGCGCTTGGGCGTGCCGACTTCGATCTTCAGCTTGTCCAGCTTGGCCTTGGCTTCGGCCTTGGCGGCCTCGCTCAGCCAGGTGTTGCGCTCGAGGCCGCGGTCCAGCGCATCTCGTACCTGGCCGGCGATCTGTTCGGCGCGGCGCTTGTGGTCGGTGGGGACGTAGCGCTCGGCGTATTCCTTGCCCAGCATCGGGCCGGCGGCGAGGTTGATCGCGTCCAGCACCTGCTGCCAGCGCGGCGCCGGCGTGGTTTCGCCGCGCAGCACGCGGCCGCGGAAATCGAACTCGGCGTCGCGGAACGGCTTGGCCAGGTAGGGTGCCATCGCGTCACCCACGCGCCAGCGCAGATAGGCCTTCCACTGGTCGGGCTTGAGGCTGCCCACCAGGCCGTCGAGGCGCTTGAACAGCGCCGGGTCGGCCATCGACACGGTGTCGTCGTTGACGCCTTGCGCCTTGAGGAAGGCATCGAGCTGCAGGTTGCGGTACTGCTTGCCGAGGTCCTTGGTCGCGACCGGGGCGTAGTTCGCGAACGGACTGCGCAGGTCGACCAACGGCTTGGACACCTGGGCCAGCTTGGTTTCCACGTCGATGACGAGAGCGGATTCGGCATCCAGCTTGGCGGCCGGCGTGCCGGTCAGTGCCAGCACCTGCTTCACATAGGTGCGGTAGCGGCCGAGCAGTTCGCGGGTGTCGGCGTCGGTGCGGGTGTAGTAGGCCGGGTCGGGCAGGCCCAGGCCGCCCTGCATGAAGTAGCCGATGTGGCGGTCCAGCGCCTGCAGGTCCACGTCAGGACTGAAGTTGAACGCGACCGGCACGCCGACCTGGTGCAGCGCGGCGATGGCGGGCGCCACGTCCTTTGGCTTCTTGATGGCGTTGATGCGGTCCAGCAGCGGCGCGATCGGCTTGGAACCGTCGGCTTCCACGGCGGCTTCATCCAGGCCGCTGGCCCAGAAGTCGCCCAGCAGCTTCTGCACGTTGCCCTGCGGTGCCTTCATCGCGCCGTCGAGCAGGGTGCGTTGTTGTTCCAGCGTGCGCTCACGGAACGCGCCCAGCACGCTCACGGCACCGTCAGTGGCCGACGCCGGGTTCTTCTTCAGCCAGTCGGCGTTGGTGGCGCTGTAGAAGTCGGCGCACTGGGCGCTGACGGCCGGTGCGGCGGGGGCGCGCTTCTTGCGCTGTGCTTCGGCATCCGGGGCGCCCAGGGCGAGGACAAGGGCGAAGGCGATCAGGGTGGGGCGGCCGAGAGCAGGGCGCGGGCTGGGCATCAGGAACATCCGGGAGTTCAGGGGTCGGGCGATTCTAGCAAGCGCGTCGTCGATGCCCCGTCGGTCGTCGATGGGAATCCCGCCGCGGGTGGCGACTTTTGCGGGCACGCGTCACAGCTCGGTGATTCGCCGGCTTCAGAAAGGAAAAGGCCCGGACATGCCGGGCCTTTCCAGCTCACGACGGGACGCGCGCGCTTACCAGATCACGACCTGCTGATTGCCGGTGCGCACCATCGCCTCGCCGGCCTTGCACGAGAACGCGGCGGCGAACGTGGGCAGGTTCGACGGCGCGCCGATCGCGCGGAACTGCGCCGGGGCGTGCTCGTCGGTGGCGATGCGGTTCTTCAGTTCTTCCGGGGTGAAGTTGCGGCGCCACACGGTGGCCCAGTTGAGGAAGAAGCGCTGGTCGCGCGTCAGGCCATCGGTCTTCGGGTCCGGCGTGTCGCCTGCGGCCGCCTTCATGGCGTCGTAGGCGGTGGCCAGGCCGCCGAGATCGGCGATGTTCTCGCCCAGCGTGTGCTTGCCGTTGATCGCCTGGCCTGCGTCGGTGCGGTAGCCATCGAACTGCGCCACCAGCTTCGCGGTCAGCGCCTTGAAACCCTTGGTGTCGGCATCGCTCCACCAGTTCTCGAACTTGCCGGTGGCACCGAAGCGGCTGCCCTGGTCGTCGTAGCCATGCGTCATCTCATGGCCGATCACCGCGCCGATGCCGCCATAGTTCATCTCGTCCGTGGCGTTCGGGTCGAAGAACGGCGGCTGCAGGATGGCGGCCGGGAACACGATCTCGTTCTGGAACGGGTTGTAGTAGGCGTTGACCATCTGCGGCGGCATGCCCCACTCGCTCTTGTCCACGGGCTTGCCGATCTTGCCCAGGTCCCATTTGTAGTTGAACGCCTGGGCGGCCAGCACGTTGCCGTAGTAACTGTCGCGGCCGGTGGCCAGGCCGGACCAGTCGCGCCACTTGTCGGGGTAGCCGATCTTGGTGGTGAATGCGGCCTGCTTCTCCAGCGCCTTGGCCTTGGTGGCGTCGCTCATCCATGCCAGGTTCTGGATGCGCGCCTTCAGCGCGTTGCCCAGGTTGGCGACCAGCGTTTCCATCTTCGCCTTGGATTCCGGCGTGAAGGCGACCTTGACGTACATCTGGCCGAGCGCTTCGCCGCTCTGGTTCTCGATGGTGCCCAGTACGCGCTTCCAGCGGGCCTCGATTTCCTTCTGGCCGCGCAGCGTCTTGCTGTAGAAGTTGAACTGTTCGTTGGCGAACGCATCGCTCAGGTAAGGCGAGGCGCCATCGATGGTGTGGAAGCGCAGGTAAGCGCGCCAGATGGCGGCGTCGGTGTCGCCCAGCATCGTGCTGACTTCCTGGTGGAAGCCCGGAATGGCGAGCGAGAACTGCTGCAGGCCGGTCACGCCCTGGGATTCGAGGAACTTGGTCCACGAGAAGTTGGGCGTCAGCTTGTCGGCGTCGGCGAGGCTGACCATGTTGTTGTACAGGCTGACATCGCGAGAAAGGTCTTCGCGGGACTTGGAGGCCTTGGCGAGCCGCGTCTCGAACGCCAGGATCTGGTCCGCCTGCTTCTTGGCATCGGCAGCCGCCACACCGGACAGTTCGAGCACTTTGGCGATGTGCGCCAGGTAGGCCTTACGGATGTCCTTCTTGTCTGCGTCGAAGTAGAAGTTCTTGTCCGGCAGGCCCAGGCCGCCCTGCATGGCGACCGCGGTGTTCATGTCCGGATTGCTGAACTCCGGCAGCGCGCCGAAGCCGAACAGCACATTCTGGCCATTGGCGGCCGTCTGGTTGAGGTGCGCCACGATGGCGTCCTTGTCCTGCAGACCGTCGATGGCAGCCAGCATCGGCTTGATCGGCTCGATGCCCTGCGCGTTGACCTTGGTCTCGTCCATGCCGGTGGACCACAGGTCGCCGACGATCTTCTCGACACCGGTGGCGCCCGGCATCGCGGCGGCCTGTTCGGCCAGTTGCTTCTGCACGGCGGTGGAGCGTTCGGCCAGCATCTCGAACGCGCCCCAGCTGGTGCGGTCACTGGGGATCGCATTGGCGGCCAGCCACTTGCCGTTCGCATAGCCAGCGAAATCGGTGCAGGCGTTCTTGGTGGTGTCGAGGTCGCCGATCTGGAAGCGGTTCACGCCGGGCAGGGCGCTCTCGTCCAGCGTCAGGGCCTGCGTGGCCGGCGCCTGGGCGGCGGCATCGGCAGCGGGGGCGGGGGCGGCGTCTTCCTTCTTCGCGCAGGCAGCCAGCACGGTGGCGACGGCGAGCGACAACATCAGGATCTGGGGTTTACGGGCGATCACGGGTTACTCCGGCCCTGGGCAGGGCAATCGAAAAAAGGAACCCCCGAGGCGGGGGCGTGGCCGGACTCTACGCCTGTCGGGAACCGGGCAGGTGTGTCGAAGGTCATGGGCCTTCACGGGAACCCTGGCGGCATGCGCGGACGTTCCGGGGTGCCGCGATGCTCACGCCCGCGTCGCGGACGTCCCGACGGGCTCGTGTTCGCCCGTGTTGCTGAAGCTGCGATTGCGGCCGGCCTGCTTGGCACGGTAGAGCGCGGCGTCGGCGCGGTCGAACACGTCCTCCGGCCCGGCGTCGTCGCCGGTCAGGTAGGTGTGGATGCCGACGCTGGCCGTGAACGGCGGCGGTGCGCTGGCATTCGCACCATGCGGCTTGCGCCCGTGGTGGGCCAGGTCCACGTGGATGGTGGTCGCGATGGTGGCCGCGGCCTGCGCCGAGGTCTCGGGCAGCAGCACCGCGAACTCGTCGCCACCGAGTCGGGCGACCAGGTCGCGCGGGCGTCGCGCGCGGCTGCGCAGGATCCGGCCGAGCGCCTTCAGCGCGGCGTCGCCGGCCGCATGGCCCTGGGTGTCGTTGAGTTGCTTGAAGTGGTCGATGTCCATCACCAGCAGCGACAACGGCTGGCCGCTACGGCGCGCGATGCGCAGCTCATGGTCCAGCGCATGGTCGAAGCGGCTGCGGTTGGCCAACCCGGTCAGCGCGTCCGACTGCGCCTGGTGGTGGGTGCGCCGCAGCAGCCGGTAGATCCATAGCGAAGCGCCCAGCGCCAGGACGAGCATCGCGGGCACGGGCGAGAACCAGAGATGGCCGTAGCGCAGCAGCAGCACGGACAGCACCAGGGTGGCGGCCATCGTGAGCATGGTGGGACGCCAGATGCGACGCAGGCCAGGCAGCAGCGACAACAGCAACGGCAGCGAGACCAGCGCCGCCGCCAGCGCCGCCTGCCAGCCCTCCGACATCGGCGTGATGGCCGCGCGCTTCAACAGCATGTTCAGCAGATTGGCCTGGTAATCGGTGCCGCTCATGCTGGCGGTGGGCGCCTGCCCGGGCGCACGCGCCAGCGGTCCCATGCCGGTCGCGCTGACGCCCACGACGATCCAGTTGCCGCGCAGCAGCGAGGCCGGAATGCGCTGGTTGAGGACGTCGGTGTACGACACGTGGCGGAAGGCATTCGGTGGCGACGTGAAGGGGACCAGCACCTCGTGGTCGCGGACCCATTCGTAGAGCGATACAGGCTCCAGACCGGTGGTCACCAAGCGGCGTCCCGGCAATTCGGTGCCGGCACCGGCTGGCTGGTCCAACTGCAGCAGGGCCAGCGCCAGGGCCGGCCAGTGGGGGGATCCCAGTCCGGCGCGCAGGTAGGCTTTGCGCGCCACGCCATCGTCGTCCAGCGCCATTTCGGCGTGACCCAGCGATGCGGCGGACGCCGCGAACTCGGGGATCGGCATCAGCTCCACGGTGGCGCTGTTGAGCTGCACGGGCTCGGCCAGCACCGGCAGCACGACCCGGCCGCTGCGACCGATCGAGCGGGCCAGCAATGCGTCGCCTTCCGGATCGAACAACGCAGGTTCGGACAGCAGCACGTTGAACGCGATGCCTTTCACTTCGGTCAGGCGCAGCCGATCGACCAGCTGCGCATGGGTGCGGCGCGACCAGGGCCAGCGGCCCAGTTCGGCCAGGCTCTTCTGGTCGATGTCGACCACCACGATGCGCGGATCCGCCTCGGGCGCCGCGCCCAGCACCAACCGGTCATAGACCCAGGCGTCGAGCGACGCGGTCACGCCGGACAGCGTCACCAGGATCACGAGCGCAGCCGCACCCACCGCCGTCAGCAGGCGGGGTTTCCATTTCGGCGATGACGGGGCGGTGCTCACAGGGCCAGCAGTATGAGCAATGCGCCTGCTCCGGCGCCAATCCGGCACCAGCGGCAGGGGACCTCGATCACCTGCGGGGCCGGGAATGGGCCTTCGAAGCCGTCCACATCGATGGTCTGGGCGCGCAGATACCAAGTGCCGGAACGCAGGCGCGGCAGGGTGATCTGGGCTTCGTCGACGAGTTCGTCCAGCTGCGGCGCGCTGAAGTCGGGCGTGCGCGACATCTGGAAGCGGTAGCGCTGGCCAGGTTGGCCGGCAGGCCAGCGGAACGTCACGTCGCGCGTGTTGCCGGCGGCGGCCGTGCCGTCGATCTCGGTGACCTCCGCGAGCGGACGCACGGTGAACGCCAGGCTGTCACCGAAGGGACCGGCCTTGCCCGCGGCATCGACGCTGCGGATGCGCCAGTGGTAGTCGCCAGGCGTCAGGGGATCGGGCAGGCGGGCCGAGACCGCGGCATCGACGCGGCCGTGGGCAAGAGGCTGCGCAAATCCGCCGGCACCGGCGACTTCATAGTCGTAGGCGATCGCGCCGGGCGCCTGCGTCCAGCTCAAGGCGACGTCCGGCGTGCGCACCACGCTGCCTGCCGCGGGTGCGATCGAATAGGGCGGAGCGGGCTGGTCGTCGATCCTCAACTCGATGACGGCATCGCGACCTTCCAGTCCGTTCGCGGCGATCGCGCGTACGCGGACGAAGTAACGACCAGCGTCCAGTGTCGGCAGGGTGGTGCGGGGCACGTCGCTTTCAGCATCCATACGCAGGCTGTCGAAGGCGCGGTTGGCGCTCACCTGGACGCGGTACTGTTGCGCCCCGTCGACCGCCGGCCAGGCCAGATCGGGATGCGCGCTCTGCGACAGTGCGGCAATGCGCGACAGGTCGGGCGCCGGCAACAAGGCGATGGGCCTGACCACCGCCTGTCCCGCCGCAACCACCGCACCGTAGCCGGGACGCAGCAGCGCGCCGCGCTGGCGCGGTGCATCCACGGCGACGCGGCCCTCCAGCACCTCGGTTTGGGTGTGGTCGTCACCGGCCTCGACCCGGAACCGGGTGCCGCGCACCGCGGACGATGCGGTCGGAGTGTCTACGATGAAGTTCGCCGCCGGCCCGCGCAGGCGCCGGACGTCGTTGCCGATCCTGCCGCGCTGCAGGCGCAGGCGGGTGTCGGCCATGCCGGAGCGGCCGAAACGGGTCAGCCGGTCGAGCAGCAGTTCGCTGTCGCCGAGCAGCAGCAGGCGCGAACCATCCGCGAACTGCAGGCTCAGCGAGGCGTCGGGAGACGTCTTCAACCGGTAACCCGTGGCCAGCGACATGCCGGCGGTCACCGGTGCATCGCGGCCAGCGGCCGAGCGCGCGACGGCATTGCCCTGCAGGGCCACGACCCTGGCATTCGCAGGCTGGCGGTCCAGCCACTGCAACGGGATCCGCAGCGTGCTGCCGGGCGGCAACTGGTACGGGTTGGCGATGCGGTTGTGTTCCTGCAATCGCTGCCACGGAACCGACGGTTTGAGGTAGGCACCGGTCACGTCCCACAAGGTGTCGCCGGGTCGGACCCGGTAGACCCATTCCTGTGCCTGGGCCGACCACGACGCCAGCAACAGCATCGCCAGTCCCCATCCCAGCCATCCCTTTCCCTGGATTGCCCGCTTCTGCATCGCCCGCTCCCGCGCCTGCCGTACGAAATGTTGAATCGGTCACAATTATAAGCGGGTCCGATGGTCGCACTGGCCGGTTGCACGCGTTTTTCTCGTCACCTCACAATTGGCCGCGAGGCTGCCTCATGGCGAGCCACCCCAGAGACCGGCAATGTGCCGTGCCCGCCGGTACGGTTCCGCCGCATCGCGATGGTTCGGCACGACCACGGTCAGGCGTTGTCGGGAAGCGCAGCAGCACGTTTCAGAAGCCGATGGTCTTCGCCCTGCAGTCGCACCGAGACGTAGCGCGCCGCGTGTCCTGGGGCATGCCAAGGGCACGCGGTGCAGCGCACGGGCTCAGTCGAGGGCGGCTTCGTCCCGCAGTTGCCGTTCGCGCTCGTGGCCGAGGTAGCGCCGGATGCCATACCGCATCAGGTACAGCAGCGGGATCAACGCGATCGCGGCCAGCATCTTGTAGAGGTAGTTGACGGTGCTGACCGCCAGGAACAGCGAGGTCGGCCACTGCTGCGGCCCCAGCACGAAGGCGATGTAGATCACCACGAAGCTGTCCACCAGCTGCGAGATCGCGGTCGAGCCGGTCGCCCGCAGCCACACCCAGCGCTCGCCGGTGGCGTTGCGGATGCGATGGAATACCGAAACGTCGATCAGCTGGCCCACCAAGAAGGCTACGACCGAACCGGCAATCGTCCACATGCCCTGGCCGAAGATCGCGGCGAAGGCCTTCTGGTAGTCCGGTACGCCCTGCGATTGCGCGGCGTCCACCCACCAGTCGGCCGGCGCCAGCGCGATGGCGGCTAACGCGAAGAGGAAGCCGTAGACGATCAGGGCGACCGCCAGCCACGAGATGAAGCGCACGCCGCGCTTGCCGAAGAACTCGTTGATGGTGTCGGTCAGGACGAAGACGAACGGCCACAACAGCGTGCCGGCGGTGAAACTGAGCGAGCCGGTCTGGCCGAACAGGTTCCATTCCAGCGGCGCGATGCCCAGCGTGTCTTCAAGCGCGAAGATCTTGACGCCGATGAACTCGGCGAGCACGGCGTTCGCGCAGAACACCGCCGCCAGCACGATGAAGAGGCGGACCGCGCGGTCGTCCAGCGTGCGCGGCGCCTGCATCGCTCAGCGCTCCCCGGCGCGGGTGAACGGCATGGTCTCTGGCGCGACCGCGCCGCCGGAGATGATGAAGCTCATCGCCTGGTCCACCGTCCAGTCGGTCGGCGTCAGCAGTTCGACGGGGACGATTTCGAGATAGCCCGAGGTCGGGTTGGGCGTCGTGGGTACGTAGACCGCGGCCAGCTCGCGCCCGCTGCCTTCCTCGCGGATCACCCGAGTGACCAGACCGACCGACTTCATGTCGCGGTGCGGGAAGTCGATCAGCACCACGCGCTGCGTGCTGCCCGGCTTGGTTTCCAGCATGTCCAGCAGTTTGCGCGCGCTGGTGTAGATGACGTTCGCCAGCGGCACGCGCGCGATCAGCGCCTCGAACCAGCGCAGCAGTTGTTGCCCGATCACGCGCCGCGTCAGCGCGCCGACGGCCAGGATCACGAACAGCGTGGCGACCATCGCGATGGTGTTCTGCACCCACAGGCCGTTGAACCAGCCGAGCGACTGCGGGAACGTCGCCGCGATCTGGTGCGACAGCGGTTCCACCCACGGCTTGCTGATGCCGGAGAGCAGCACGAACACGAACTTGATGACGACCCAGGTCAGCCAGATCGGCAGCAGGGTCAGCAGACCGGTGATGAAGAGCTTCTGCACCGATACGCGGTGCGCGGGATGGTCGGGGGGCATGGCGATATTGTAGGCCGCCGCGCAGTCCCGGCTATATAGTCGTTTGCAGGACGCTGTTGCAGGGGGAATGGAATGAGCGGTTTCTTCAGGTGGTTCGGCCTGCTGGCCTTCGGTCTGGCGCTGCTGTTGGTGGTGCTGTACACGGCAAGCAGGTTGATGCCGATGCCTGGCGACGAGGCCGAGGCGCTGGCCCTGCTCGAGGCGCCCCGCACCATGGAAGGCAGCAACGGCTTTGCGGCGTTGTGGTCATTGCGGCATGACGTTCCGGTGGCGGAGGCCGAGCGCCTGCTGGTCCTGGAAGTCGAACGCTTCCGGTCGCGGCCGATCCTGGCCGGAGGGGGCGCGGGACCGTCCGATGCCTCCACACTCGATGCGTATCCGCGGATCGATGTCGAGGCGGGTAGCGATGAGCTCTGCAGCGGCCGGGAGACGCAGTGCCTGCGGCATGTCCGCGATCGCATGGACGTCCTCGTGCCGGCGGTGGCGATCCGGAAGACGCTCGCGGCGCGGGTCGCTGCACTGGACGACTACGATTATTTCCGCAGTCCGTTTCCGGCACGGCCGGACACGCCGCTGCCCGCCTACAACCCGCTGTTCCAGACGCAGACGCTGCATGCGTACGCGTTTGCGCACGGAGATCGGGAAGAGGGCCTGCGTGGCGCCTGCCGGAATGCGTCGATCGCCCGCAAGCTGGTGGCCAGTGGCGACTTGCTGGTCGGCGGCGTAGTGGGGACGGCGTTGATGGATATGTCCGCACGGCTGTTCGTCGACATGCTGGCGGACCTGCCCCCCGATCACCCTTTGCCGGACGAATGTGCGGAGGCATTCGACGCGGATGGCGCGATGGTCGCGGGCATCTGCCCCACCATGATCGGCGAAGGGCGCTACCTGATGGAGGGCTTCCGCGCATTGAGTGCTAGCGAGCAGCACTGGCATCGCAGGCTCATGACGGACCTCTTTCTCGACCAGCGCAAGACGATGGCGCGCGGTGCACGTCGCCACGCGTGGTTCTGCGGTCCGCAGGCCGATGCGCTCGTACGCGCGGATACCCCGATCGGCAAGCATGCACCGGTGTCCGGAGGATGGACGTTCTCCTGCCTCGCGAATGCGACCGGCTGCATTCTCGACAACATCGCCGCGCCTTCGCTGGTGGGCTACGCGGAGCGCTTCCAGGATACGGAGGCCCGGCTGCGCGCGGTGTCGGCCTGGCGGGCGTTGCGCGAACAACACAACGATGCGCGCCCGCTGAGGGAGCGGCTCGACGAATGGCAGCGCGCGCACCCGGGTGGCCGCGGGATCCGGGTTGGTCCCGACGGGAGCGGGCTGGAGATCGACCTGTTCAATGACAGGCAAGGCCCCGTGTTCACGCTGCCTCCACCTGCCGCCGGCGCGGACCTGCCGGCACCGTGATCAGCGCGGCCGGCGTGCCTCGGGCTTCAGTCGCACGTAGATCTGCTTGCGCACGCGGGCGACGACTTCGTTCTGCGCATTGAACACATCGGCGGGCATCCAGCGCAGGTGCTTCTCGCCGTTGGCGGCCTCGGCGCGGATGTCCTCGAGCACGCGTTCGTCCAGGCGGAACTCGGCGTGCAGCGTGCCTTTGCCGGGCTTCACGAACTCGATTTCAGCGGCCTTGTCCCAGACGAAGTACTCGCCGCCCAGGCGCTCCTTGGCCAGGATCATCCAGAACGGGTCGGTCATGGCGAACAGGCTGCCGCCGAAATGGGTGCCGACGTAGTTGCGGTTCCAGGGGCGCATGCGCAGCTCGACGCGTACGAAGCTCCAGTCGGGTGCCATCTCGGTGACGTGGATGCCGCTGAAAAGGAAGGGCGGCCACACGTTGAAGATGTGGCGCAGGGTGCCGGGTTTCATGCAGGACTGCTTTGCTGGGTAATGACGGGGAAGTACTTGCGGATCAGAACAACAGGGAGGACATCTTCCTGCGGTACTGGCTGACCAGGGCATCGTCCTCGATCACGCGGAAGGCGTCGATCAGGCTCTTGCGCGCCAGTCCATCCTCGTAGGCACGGTCGCGCTTGAGCATCTCCAGGAACTGTTCCAGCGCCGCCTCGGAGTCGCCGGCGACCAGTGCATGCACGCCGAGCAGGTGGCGGGCGCGCAGGTCGTCCGCGTTCGCGGCGATGGCAGCACGGAGGGCGTCGGGCGCCGGGGCATCCTTCAGCGCAGCGGCGAAGCCCAGCCGCGCGCGCGCCTTGACCGCACGATCGTCCGTGGCGAGGTTGGCGGGCAGCGCATCGAGCAGGCGCTCGGCCTCGCCGGCTTCACCTGTTTTCAGCAGGGCGAGGACCAGATCGAGCTTCAGTTCCTCCTTGTCGGGGTCGGCCGCGATGGACTCGCGCAGGGCGGCGACCTGCGCCTGCGGATCGAGCGGGATCTCTTCGGCGACGGTATCGGCCGCGTCGGCCGGTTGCACGCCATGCGACGCCAGGAACTCGCGCAACTGGCCTTCCGGCAACGCGCCGGGGAAGCCATCGACGATCTGTCCGTCCTTGACCAGGAAGACGGTTGGCACCGAGCGGATCTGGAACGCCGCGGCGATCTGCTGCTCCTGGTCGACGTCGACCTTGGCCAGCAGGAACGCGCCGTTGTACTCGCCCGCCAGCTTCTCAAGGATCGGCCCGAGCGTCTTGCACGGCCCGCACCAGGTGGCCCAGAAGTCGACCAGTACCGGCACCTCCAGCGACTTGCGCAGGACCTCGGCCTCGAAGGTCTCGGTGGTGGCATCGAATACGTGGGGCAGGTCGCTCATCGGGTCACTCTTGGCGGTGGGGCGTGGCGGTCACATGGTGCCGCGGCCGGCAGGATACAAGGAGATGTAAAAAGCATTTGACATCGCTTGGTCGAAATGTAATGTATGCATTACATATTGTCTGGCGAGGATGACGTCGATGCGGCTGCAGCATGTGAGGTGGTGGGTCCTGCTGGTCGGCGCGATGCTCGCGTTCTGGGCGCTGCTGGCCGGGCCGGACGTCCTGTTCGGCGTCGATCTGGGCAAGTGGGGCACGGCGCTGCTGGTGACGGTGGCCTGGGTATCGCTGTTCGCGGTCTCGCAAACGCCGCCCGGCGAGGTGGAGCGCGGCCTCTCGCCGGGCGAGTGGAAGGCGTGGGTCGGTGTCGCCTTCATGCTGGCGGCCACCGGTTATTTCCTCGCCAAGACGCACGTGTTCGCCGATGGCCCCGCCTGGGACAACCACGCTGCCCGTGCGGTGGGGCGCAACCTGGTGCTGCTGCTGGTCGCGTGGAGCGTGCTCATCGGCATGCTCGGCAAACGCTGGAAGGGACGGGTACAGGAGGACGAGCGCGACCGCGAGATCGAGAAGCAGGCCGCGGGCTGGGGGCGGGGCGGGTTGACCTTCGTCGTGGTCGGGCTGGCGGTGATGCTGGCGTTCTCGCCGGCAGACCGGCTGGCGTGGGCGTCGCATTTCATGATCGCCAACCTGCTGGTGTTCGCGCTGATGTGGGGCTGGCTGTGCGAGTACGCGGCGACGGCGGTGATGTACTGGTGGGGCCGTCGATGACCGGCACGCCGATCGCCAACGACATCCGGCGGCTGCGGTTCGAGCGTGGCGAGATGACCCAGCAGGCGCTGGCCGATGCATGCGGGGTAACGCGGCAGACCATCATCGCGCTGGAAGCGGGGCGCTATGCGCCGTCGCTGGAACTGGCGTTCCGCATTGCGCGGGCATTCGGCGTGGGGGTCGAGGGGGTTTTCCGCTGGGATTCGTCACCCTAGCGCGGTGGCGATGCGGGTCTGCTAGGGTCGCGGTCCCGGCGCAGCGGCGCCATCGACGGAAGGGCACGGATCATGGGAATGCGACGCATCGTGTTGGGCCTGGTGCTGGCGGTCGCGGCGGTCGGGACGGCCTGGGCCAAGGACGAGATCCGCGCGTCCTCGAGCACCAACCCGCCGCCCGCCGAAGCGCTCGGCCAGTTCGACCGCTACGAGTTGAAGCCGGCGACGCTGGCGCCCGACTACGCGGAACATCCGGCCAACAAGGAGGCCTTGATCGCCTTCCAGCGCAACTTCGACGAGCGGGTCGGCGCCTGGGTCACCGAACAGAATGCGGCACCGGCCAAGCACACGCCTGCGCGTACGCTGGTGATCGAGCCGCGGGTCGAGAAGATCCGCTTCATCAGCGGCGGCAAGCGGTTCTGGGCGGGGGCGTTCGCCGGCAGTTCGCAACTGTTGGTGAAGCTGAGGCTGACGGACGCGGCCAGTGGCGCGGTCATCGCCGAGCCTGAGTTCTACCAGCACGCGAAGGGGATGGCCGGTGCGTGGACGTTCGGCGCTGCGGACAACACGATGCTGGTGCGCACCGCGTCGCTGGCGCGCGACTACCTGCAGGGCAATCACGCCGCGGCGCAGGGCAGCAAGACCGGCTGGGAGCAGGACTGACGTGACGGGCACAGGTCAGGGCGGTCCGGTATGAGTGTCCGGCGCGGGATGCTGTCCTTCGTCGGGCCGATCTCTGCGTTGCTGTTCGTCGGTGCGCTGTTGGGTTTTGGCTTCGCGCTGTCGGGTTACTCGCAGATCGTGCACCCCGTGGCCGTGCTGGGCGCAAAAGGCGTGCCGCATGCGCTCGGCTTCAACCTGCTGGCGTTCGTCCTCGTCGGCGGACTGGCCGCGGCAGTGACGCTGGACCTGCGCCGCCGCCTGCCCATCGATGCAGGCTGGGTGCTGCGCGTCGGCGCGCAGTTGACCTTCCTGTCCGCGCTGGGTTTCCTGGCGATGGGGCTGTTGCCGCTCGATCCCGACGACCTGGACAATCCGGCCAGCAGCCTGCACGCCACCGCGTGGATGCTGTGGTGGGTCGCCTTCGTGCCCGGCGCGTGGCTGGTTGCACTCGGCCTGCGTGGGCGTGCGTCGTGGCGGGCGCTGGCGCGGGCCAGCGTCATCGCGGCGCTGCTGGTGCTGTTCGTCGCGCTACTGGCGGTGGAGCTGATGCCGGCCGGCGTCGCCCAGCGGCTGGGTTACGTGGCGTGGCTGGCCTGGCTGTGCGTTGCTTCACTCGGTGTGCGTCAGCGCAGCGCCGATTGACGCTGCGCCGACGCCATCACATCAAAGCGCCGTGCTGTCGGATCGCGGCTGGCGGTACACCTTGCCGTCCTTCATCACGAAGTCGACGTTCAGCACCGCGTTGATATCGGCGACCGGGTCGCCCGGCATGGCGACGATGTCGGCGCGCTTGCCGGGTTCGATCACGCCCTGGTCGTCGACACCCAGCACGTCAGCAGCACGGAGCGTGGCGGACTGAAGCGCCACGCCGGCGGGAATGCCGGCTTCGACCATGTAGAGGAACTCGCGTGCGTTGTCGCCGTGCGGGCCCACGCCCATGTCGGTGCCGAAGGCGATCTTCACGCCGTTGCGGTAGGCCTTGCCGGCGGTTTCCTGGATCAACGCGCCGATGCGTTGGGCTTTCGGGCGCACCACGGGCGGGAAGTAGCCGTCTATCTTGGCCTTCTCGGCGACGAAGCGGCCGGCGTAGATCGTCGGCACGTACCAGGTGCCGTGCTGCTTCATCAGCCGCATGATCTCGTCATCCATGTAGGTGCCGTGCTCGATGCTGGTGACGCCACCGAGGATGGCGCGCTTCATGCCTTCCTTGCCATGCGCATGCGCGGCCACGCGGAAGCCGTAGTCGCGCGCGGTGTCGACGATGGCTTTGACCTCGTCGACCACGAACTGCGGCGCGTCGCCGGACTTCGCGTAGCTCAGCACGCCGCCGGTGGCGGTGATCTTGATGACGTCGCTGCCGTCCTTGTAGCGCTGGCGTACCGCTTGGCGGGCTTCTTCCGGCGAGTTGATGACGCCGTCGGTGGGGCCCGGCGGGCCGAGCAGGTGCGACAGCCGGTCGTTGAAGCCATTGGTCGGATCGGCGTGGCCGCCGGTGGTGGCGATGGATTTGCCGGCCGCGAAGATGCGCGGGCCTTTCACCAGCCCCTGGTTGACCGCGTCGCGCAGGTGCGGTGCCACTTCGCCGCCCAGGTCGCGCACGCTGGTGAAGCCGGCCATCAAGGTCTTCTCGGCATAGCCGACCGATCGGTAGGCGTAATCCACCGGATCCAGGCGGAAGCCCTCGGAATAGCTCTGCGGGCTGGATTCGCTGCCCAGATGCACGTGCAGGTCGGTCCAGCCGGGCGTGCAGGTGCGGTCGCCCAGGACGATGGATTCGGCGTCGGCCAGCTTGGCGCGGCCGGGGATGACCTCGGCGATCCTGCCGTCGCGTACCAGTACCGTGTGCTCTCCCAGCACCTTGCCGCTGCGGGCATCGAACAGGCGCTCGCAATGCAGGGCCAGCGTGGAGGGCGCCGCAGGCTCGGCCGCGTGGGCGGACAGGCTGGCGGCAGCCAGGGCAACGGCAAGCACGGTCTTGGTCATCTGGAATCCCCGGTTTCGACCCGGCCATGCTAACCGTTGCCGTGGCGGGGCATGGTGCGCTGCGGTACCCTTTGCGGCTTTGCCGTTGCAGCACCGAGCCGCCGCCCGCCATGTCCACTGCCGAACCCGCTGTCTACGATCCCCAATCCGTCGAATCTGCCGCCCAGGCGTTCTGGGAGGCCCGGCGCGCCTTCGAGGTCGACGAGCAGTCGGACAAGCCCAAGTTCTACTGCCTGTCGATGCTGCCGTATCCGTCCGGTGCGCTGCACATGGGCCACGTGCGCAACTACACCATTGGCGATGTGATCAGCCGCTACAAGCGCATGACCGGCCACAACGTGCTGCAGCCGATGGGCTGGGACGCCTTCGGCCTGCCGGCCGAGAACGCCGCGATCAAGAACAAGACCGCGCCGGCCAAGTGGACCTACGCCAACATCGAGCACATGCGCACCCAGCTGAAGTCGCTGGGCTACGCGATCGACTGGTCGCGCGAGTTCGCCACCTGCCGTCCCGACTACTACGTGCACGAGCAGCGCATGTTCACCCGGCTGCTGCGCAAGGGCCTGGCCTACCGCAAGAACTCGGTGGTGAACTGGGACCCGGTGGACCAGACCGTGCTGGCCAACGAGCAGGTGATCGACGGCCGCGGCTGGCGCAGCGGCGCGCTGGTCGAGAAGCGCGAGATCCCGCAGTGGTTCCTGCGCATCACCGACTACGCACAGGAACTGCTGGACGGCCTGGACGACCTGCCGGGCTGGCCCGACGCGGTCAAGACCATGCAGCGCAACTGGATCGGCCGGTCGGAAGGCCTGGAAATCCAGTTCGCCGTTGAGGCGCATGAACCGCTGACGGTCTTCACCACGCGTCCCGACACGCTGATGGGCGTGACCTTCGTGTCGATCGCCGGTGAGCACCCGCTGGCGCTCAAGGCCGCCGCCGCGAACCCGGCGCTGGCGGCGTTCCTGGAAGAACTGAAGCACGGTGGCGTGTCCGAGGCGGAACTGGAAACGCAGGAAAAGCGCGGCATGGACACGGGCCTGCGCGCGGTCCATCCGATCACCGGCGACAAGGTGCCGGTGTGGGTCGCCAACTTCGTGCTGATGGGCTATGGCACCGGCGCGGTGATGGCCGTGCCCGGCCACGACCAGCGCGATTTCGAGTTCGCCAGCAAGTACGCGCTGCCGATCCAGCAGGTGATCGCGCTGAAATCGCCGAAGAACGACGACGAGAAGACCTACGATGCCACCACCTGGCACGACTGGTACGGCGACAAGACGCGTGGCGACCTGGAACTGGTCAACTCGGGCGAGTTCGACGGCCTGGACTATCGCGGTGCCTTCGAGGCGCTGGCCGAGCGGTTCGAGCGCAAGGGACAGGGCCAGCGGCGGGTGAATTATCGCCTGCGCGACTGGGGCGTGAGCCGTCAGCGCTATTGGGGCTGCCCGATCCCGGTCATCTACTGCAACGCCTGCGGCGCGGTGCCGGTGCCGGACTCCGACCTGCCCGTCGTGCTGCCGGAGAACGTCACCCTGGACGGCGTGAAGTCGCCGATCAAGGCCGATCCGGAATGGCGCAAGACCAAGTGCCCGCAATGCGGTGCGGCCGCCGAGCGCGAGACCGATACCTTCGACACCTTCATGGAGTCGAGCTGGTACTACGCGCGCTACACTTCCCCGGGCGCGAAGGACATGGTCGACAAGCGCGGCAACTACTGGCTGCCGGTCGACCAGTACATCGGCGGAATCGAGCACGCGATCCTGCACCTGATGTACTTCCGTTTCTATCACAAGCTGTTGCGCGACGCGCGGCTGGTGGACAGCGATGAGCCGGCGACCAACCTGCTGACGCAGGGCATGGTGATCGCGGAAACGTTCTATCGCGACAACGCCGATGGTTCGAAGGACTGGATCAACCCGATCGACGTCGAGATCCAGCGCGACGACAAGGCGCGCGTGGTCGGCGCCATGCTGAAGGCTGACGGCCAGCCGGTGAAGATCGGCCCGGTCGAGAAGATGTCGAAGTCGAAGAACAACGGCGTCGACCCGCAGTCGATGGTCGACAAGTTCGGTGCCGACACGGTGCGCCTGTTCTCGATGTTCGCCGCGCCGCCGGAGCAGTCGCTGGAATGGAACGAGGCTGGCGTGGAAGGCATGGCGCGGTTCCTGCGCCGCCTGTGGACGCAGGTGCAGAAGCACGTCGCCGACGGTGCGGTCGGGGCGCTGGACATTGCTGTGCTGACGGCGGACCAGAAGGCCGTGCGCCGCAAGACGCACGAGACCATCGACAAGGTCGGCAACGACTACGGCAAACGCCACAGCTTCAATACCGCCATCGCGGCGGTGATGGAGCTGTCGAACACGCTGGGCAAGTTCGACGATACCTCGCCGCAGGGTCGCGTCGTGCGGCAGGAAGCGCTCGAAGCGGCCGTGCTGCTGCTCAATCCCATCACCCCGCACACCAGCCATGCGCTGTGGCAGGCGCTGGGGCACGAGGAGGCGCTGATCGAGGACCTGGCCTTCCCGCAGGTCGACGCCGATGCGCTGGTGCGCGATTCGGTGACGCTGGCGGTGCAGGTCAACGGCAAGCTGCGCGGCACGATCGAGGTCGCTGCGGACGCGCCGCGAGATCTGGTCGAAGTATTGGCGAAAGCCGAACCCAATACCGCGAAGTTCCTCGACGGCCTGGCCATCAGGAAGGTGATCGTGGTGCCGGGCAAGATCGTCAACATCGTCGCAGGATGAGGGTGCGGGGCCTTGCCCCCGCGTTCACCTGTGGTCCGGCTACGCTATTGCCGCCCATGACGGGCTCGTCCAGACTTCACCCATGATCCGATTCCGCCTGCCCGCCCTCGTCTTCGCCCTCGTCCTCCTGACCGGTTGCGGCTTCCATCTGCGCAACAGGATCGCCCTGCCGGCCGATCTGGGTCCGGTCCGCGTGATGGGTCCCTCGGCATCCTACAGCGCACTCGTGACCAGCCTGTCGCGCGGCCTGCAGGCGGCCGGTGCGGTCCTGGACTTGCAGATCGGCGAAGAAGACAGCGCCGCAGCGGCCGATGATCAGGTGGCCAGTTTGCGGGTGGTTTCCGAACGCTGGGGTGACCTGCCGATCGCGGTCGACCAGTTCGGGCGCGCTCAGGAATTCAGCCTTCGCTATGCGGTGGTGTTTTCGTTCAAGAGGGCCGACGGTACCGACCTCGTACCGCAGCAGGTGGTGGAGCTGTCGCGCGACTATGTGTCGCCGCCACAGGATGCGACCGGCACCGCGACCGAGCGTGAGGTGCTGGCCGACGAACTGCGTCGCGAGATGGCGTCCTCGATCCTGCGCCGTATCGATGGTGTGGTGCGCTCGCGCCAGGTGAACGCGGCGCCCTGATGGAACTCAAGCCGGAACAGTTGGCGGCGCGCGGCACGTCCGAGCCGCTGCTGCCGGTCTACCTGATTGCGGGGCCCGAAACGCTGCGTGTGCTGGAAGCAGCGGACGCCGTGCGTGCGCAGGCGCGCGCGCAGGGCATCGGCGAGCGCGAAGTCTTCGATGCCGATGGCCGCGATTTCGACTGGGACCGCCTGGAAGCGAGCTTCAACGCGCCGAGCCTGTTCAGCGCGCGGCGTCTGGTGGAAGTGCGCCTGCCAGGCGGCAAGCCGGGCAAGGAGGGCGCGGAGGTGATCAGTGCGTTCTGCGCCAATCCGCCGCCGGACGTGGTGTTGCTGATCACCTCGGGAGAGTGGGGCAAGGCTTACCAGGGCAAGTGGAGCGATGCGGTCACGCGCGTCGGTGTGCTGGCGGTGGCCTGGGCGATCAAGCCGCATGAGTTGCCGGGCTGGATCGAAAGCCGCCTGCGCAGCAAGGGCCTCCGTGCCGAACGCGATGCCGTGCAGCTGCTGGCGGATCGTGTCGAAGGCAATCTGCTCGCGGCGGCGCAGGAGATCGACAAGCTCGCGCTGCTGAGCGACGGCGAAGTGCTCGATGCCGAGCGCATGGAATCGCTGGTCGCCAACGCGGCGCGGTACGACGTGTTCCGCCTGACCGACGCGGTGCTTGCGGGGCAGGGTGTCCAGGTGTCGCGCATCCTTGCCGGCCTGCGCGCCGAGGGCGATGTGGTCGCCGGCCTGATGCCGATGGTGGTCAAGGAGTTGCTGCGCACCGCGGCGCTGGCCCGCGTGCAGGCCAACGGCGGAAACCTGGCCGCCGAGATGAAGTCCCAGGGCATCTGGGAAGCCAAGCAGGCACCGTTCAAGCGGGCACTGCAACGTCACGCGTCGCCGGCGCGCTGGGAACGCTTCGTCGCCGAGGCGTCGAAGATCGACCGGACCGCCAAGGGCCGTGGCGACGGCGATGCCTGGGTCGGACTCGAACGGCTGCTGCTGGCCATCGCGGATGCGAAGGCCGTGCGATTGCTGGTTGCCTGAGTGGCGATGCTGCAGCTTTTCTACGGCGGCACGTTCGACCCCTTCCACAACGGACACCTGGCCATCGCGCGTGCCGCGCACGACGAGTTTGGCGTGCCGGTGCACCTGATGCCGGCAGCCGATCCTCCACACCGTGCGCCTCCCGGTGCCACCGCGGCCCAGCGTGCGCATCTGCTCGATCTCGCGGTACAGAACACGGGTGATCTTCGTGTCGACCGCCGTGAGCTGAGGCGCGCGCAACGCGATCCAGCTGGTCGCTCCTACACGATCGACACGTTGCGCGAACTGCGTGCCGAGGTGGGAAGCGCAACCCCGATCGCGCTGCTGATCGGGGCCGACAGCCTGCTGGGCCTGCCGACTTGGCGGGCGTGGGACGCGCTCTTCGACCTGACGCATTTCATCGTCGCCGATCGGCCGGGCAGCGGTCTCGACACCGGGCTGGTCCCCGTGCTGACGGAGGCGTTGACGGGACGCTGGACTGCCCAGTGCGAGGACCTGCAGTGCACGCCGGCGGGGCGAATCTATCGCCTGAACCAGCCACTCCAGCCGGAATCGGCCACCGAGATCCGGCGTCGCATCGCGGCCGGCGAGCCCTGGCGTCATCTGGTTCCGCCGCCCGTGGCTGACGCCATTGCCGACGAAAGGCTGTACGCCTCACGGGCGGCCGACGTCGGTCCGCTATAATCCCGGCCGTATTCCCGGAGCCACCAAGCCTTTGTCCAGCCAAGCCCACGTCATCAAGACCCGCCTCCCCAGTCCGCCGCCGGCTCTGCCGGACCTGCTTGCCAACGTGCATGCCGCGGTGCAGGAGCTGAAAGCCAAGGATGTCATCGAGATCGACGTGCGCGGCAAGTCCAGCGTCGCCGACTACCTGGTGATCGCGTCCGGCACGTCGACCCGCCATGTGAAATCCATCGCCAACGAGGTGGTGAGGTTCGCCAAGAAGCTGGATGTGATGCCCTTGGGCGTGGAGGGCGAGCGCGAAGCCGAGTGGGTGCTGGTGGACCTGGGCGACGTCATCGTCCACGTCATGCTGCCGCGGGTACGCGAGTTCTACGCGCTCGAACGTCTATGGACCGTCGGCGACCAGCCGCCGGGAGATGTGGAGACGGCGGACGAATCGCGGCTCTGATGCGATTCCGCAGGATCAGGCAACGGCGCCCTCGTGGCGCCGTTGCCGTTCATGGCATCGCGCACGCGCTCGGTATCATGTCGCCATGAAATGCCGTCTCATCGCCACGGGCGAGCGCGCGCCGACCTGGGTCGCGCAGGGCTTCGCCGAGTACCAGAAGCGCCTGTCGCACTGGCTGCCATTCGACCTGGTCGAGATCGAGCCGGGTCTGCGCGGCAAGGGACGCGACCCGCAGCGCGCCATCGAGGACGAAGGCAAGCGCGTGCTCGCGGCGTTGCCGAAAAGCGCGCATATCGTGGCACTGGAAGTCACCGGCAAACCCTATTCATCCGAGCAGCTCGCGCAGCGGCTGGAACAATGGCGCACGCTGGGCCGCGATATCGCGCTGCTGATCGGTGGCCCTGAAGGCCATGCGCCGGTCGTGCTGGCCGCCGCACACGAGAAATGGTCGCTCAGTCCATTGACGCTACCGCACATGCTGGTGCGGCTGGTGGTGGCCGAGCAGGTCTATCGCGCCGCGGCGATGCTGGCCAACCATCCCTACCACCGCGCCTGAGCACTCTCCACGAAAAAGCCCGCCTTTCGGCGGGCTTCTGCTTTCATGCCGGGAGGATCACTGCAGGTTGAACGCGATCGGCACCAGTCCGTAGGCCTGTACCACCTGTCCGTTCTGCATGGCGGGTTTGAAACGCCAGGTCTTCAGCACATGCTGGAGCGCAGCCCTGTCCAGGTTGCGATTGCCGCTGCTGCTCTCGACCGTCACCTCGGTGGGTTTGCCGTCCAGGTCTACCAGCACGCGCAGGATTACCGTGCCCTGGATGCCGCTACGCAGTTCGTTGATCGGGTAGCGCGGAGAAGTCGCGCTGACGTATTCCAGCGTGGCCGATGGCAACGGACCTGTGCCCTGTGATGAGGCGCCAATGTCACCACCGTCGATTGCGGTTGCGACGGTATCGATGGCACGCACACTGTCCTGATCCACGATGATGGGAGCATCGATGATCGGCACATCAATGCGCGGCTGCACCACCGGACGCGGTTCAACCGGCTTGGGGTTCACCTGCTTGACGATCACGGCATCAACCGGCTTCGGCTTGACCTCTTCCTTCGGATACCAGCGGACGTCTTCTTTTGGCTTGGTCGGTGCAGCGAGCGGCGGCGCCGCCATCGGCATCAGCAGCATCAGCAGGGCGGCGGCATGGACCGCGATGGCGGCCGCGATGGCGGCGATGCGGCCGGTGTCGATGCGGGTATCGGAACCGTGGGGTAGTGCGCGAACCATGATCCACCTCCTTGGGGCTGTGAACGGAACAACGCTCGGCCGCAGGAAGTGGGGTTGCAACGTCCCGGCGCCGCACGCCCAGACTGTACTCCGGCGGATGGCGTCCGCAAGAGGGGGCGGGTTCGACCTTCGGCGTAGTCCGGTAGTCGGGGGCCGGAACGAAAACGGCGCCCCGAGAGGCGCCGTCGTCGAATTTACGAAAGCAGGCCCTACTTGCCCAGTTCGAACACCACGTCCAGGTTGATTGACACGGTGGTTTCGCCCGGCGAGACCGGCGGAGCACCGCTCGCGTCGCGTGCTTCCATCTTGGCCATCGCCATCATCGGCATCGGGCGGAAGCCGCCGTTGCCTTCGGAAATGCTGACGATGCGGCGCACCTTCAGGCCCAGCGATTTCGCATAGGTCTCGGCGCGTGCCTGCGCCTTCTTCAGCGCGGCCAGGCGGGCCTCGTCATAGACCGGCTCCGGGTTGTCGATCTCGAAGCTGGGTCCGTTGATCTGGTTGGCGCCCACGCCGGCCAGCGCATCCAGCACCTTGCCCAGCTTGGCGATGTCGCGCACCTTGATGCTGACGGTGTTGTTGGCCTGGTAGCCGGTGATCCTCGGCGCTTCGTTTTCGGCGTAGCGATACTGCGGATTGAGGCTGATGCCGCTGGTCTGCACGTCCTTGTCGGCGATGCCGGCGGTCTTGATGGCGGCCACGACCTTGGCCATCTGCTCGCTGTTCTGGCGCATGGCGGTGTTGCCATCGACCGCCTGCGTGACGACGCCAGCCGATATCGATGCGATGTCCGGCACCCGCGAAGCTTCGGCCTGCGCCGATACGTTGAGCAAGGTGCCGTCGGACGGGATCGCGTAGGCGGGAGCGGTCTGGGCGTGGCTGGTCATGGCGGCGGTGGTTCCCAGGGACAGGGTGAGGGCGAGCAGCAAGGGGCGGATCAGGGGCAGGCGCATGGGATCTCCTTTTCGTGTGGGGTGATGCGGCACCCGGTCGTCGTCGACGCGCAAGGGTGTTCACGATGACATGAACGCGCCGTGATCTGGAGCAGGGTTGCGCGATGCCCTCCGGCATCAGCGGTCATTCAGTCAGGCGCCGCGGGTTATTCTTGCGCGATGCTCTATCTGGCCTCCCAATCCCCTCGCCGCGCCGAACTGCTGACCCGCCTGGGCCTCTCGTTCGGCCGGATCGACCTCGATATCCCCGAGCACCGCCAGCCCGGCGAACCCGCAGTCGATTACGTACGCCGCGTTGCCCGTGAGAAGGCGGGTGCCGGCTTGCTCAAAGTGGTTGCCGCGCCCGGCGCGGTGGTACTGGGTGCCGACACCGAGGTGATCCTGGGCGATGAGGTTTTCGGCAAGCCTGCCGACGCCGCCGATGCCGCCGCCATGTTGCGCCGTCTTTCGGGCCGCACGCATCAAGCCGTGTCCGCCGTCTCCGTGATCAATGCCGGCCGTGAAGCGCAGGCGCTGGTGATCACCGACGTCACCTTCGCCGATCTGCACGAAGACGATATCGCCGCCTACGTGGGCAGCGGCGAAGCGATGGGGAAAGCGGGCGCCTATGGCATCCAGGGGCGGGCCGAACAGTTCGTCACTCGCCTGGCGGGCAGCTACTCGGCGGTGATGGGCCTGCCGCTGTACGAAACCTCGAAGTTGCTGCGCGACTTCGGCATCCATCCATCGGCACCCGCCACCACCGCGTCAGCCTGAGGGAAGGACCCCATGTCGGAAGAAATCCTCGTCAACGTCACACCGCGCGAAACACGTGTCGCGGTGATCGAAAACGGCATGCTGCAGGAACTGCACATCGAGCGAGGCTGGCGCCGCGGCGTGGTCGGCAACATCTACAAGGGCAAGGTGCAGCGGGTGATGCCCGGCATGCAGGCGGCGTTCGTGGAAGTGGGGCTGGAGCGTGCGGCGTTCCTGCATGCCAACGACATCGTGCGGTCGTCGCCGGGCGCCGTGGTCGATGGCGAAGACGCACCGCCGCTGCCCACGCCGCCAGCCGCGCCGATCATGGACCTGCTGCGCGACGGGCAGGACGTCGTCGTCCAGGTGGTCAAGGATCCGATCGGCAGCAAGGGCGCGCGACTGACCACGCAGATCAGCATTCCGTCGCGCTACCTGGTGCTGTTGCCGCAGTCGAAAGTGATCGGCGTGTCCGCACGCATCGAGGACGAAGCCGAACGCCACCGCCTCAAGCAGGTCGTCACCGAACTTGCCGGCCTGCATGGTGGCCATGGCTACATCATCCGCACCAATGCCGAAGGCCAGCCGGCCGAGGCACTGGCCGAAGACATCGCTTACCTGTCGCGGGTATGGAACGTGGTGGAGCGGCGCGGGCGCGAGTCGCCGTCGTGCAGCATCCTGTACGAAGACCTCAGCCTGCCGCTGCGCGCCGTGCGCGACCTGATCCGCAAGGACGTGGAGAAGGTGAAGGTCGACTCCAAGGAAACGCACGAACGCCTGCAGGCCTTCGTCGCCAAGTACATGCCCGTATTGGCGGAGCGCATCGAACTCTACGCCGGGGAGCGTCCCATCTTCGACCTGTACGGCGTCGAGGACGAGATCGGGCGTGCGCTGGACAAGCAGGTACCGCTGAAGTCCGGCGGCTATCTGGTGATCGACCAGACCGAGGCGATGACCACGGTCGACGTGAATACCGGCTCGTTCCTCGGCCAACGCAACCTCGAAGAGACGGTCTACCGCACCAACCTCGAAGCGGCGCAGTCGGTCGCGCGCCAGCTGCGGCTGCGCAATCTCGGCGGCATCATCATCATCGACTTCATCGACATGGATGATCCCGAGCATCGCCGGCAGGTGCTGCGGACGCTGGAGAAGTCGTTGGCCAAGGATCACGCCAAGACCACCGTTTACGAATTCTCGCCGCTGGGCCTGGTCGAGATGACGCGCAAGCGCACGGTCGAAAGCCTGGCGCGCCAGTTGTCCGAACCGTGCCCGGAGTGCAGCGGCCGCGGCAGCATCAAGACCACCGAAACCGTCACCTACGAGATCTTCCGGGAGATCACCCGCGCCGTGCGCCAGTTTGAAGCTGCGCGCCTGCTGGTGATCGCGTCGCCGAAGGTGGTTGCGCGCATCACCGACGAAGAGTCGACCGCGGTGGCGGAGCTGGAGGAATTCCTCGGCAAGTCGATCCGCTTCCAGGCGGACGAGCAGTACCTGCAGGAGCAGTTCGATGTCGTCCTGCTCTGACCTGCGGAGTTGGGCGCGCGCCTGATGCCCACGCCACTGCGCCGCCGCCTGCGCCTGGTCCGCCGGAGTGCCGTTTATGGCATTGCGGTGGTACTGGTGTGCATGGCCGTGGTGCTCGGCATCGCCAGCCAGGTGCTGCCACTGGCCGAACGCAACCCCGACCGCATCGCCGCGTGGCTCAGTGAGCGGGCCGGCCGGCCGGTTGCTTTCGATGCGGTGAAGACCCAATGGACGCGTCGTGGTCCGCTGCTGCAGCTGGATGGTTTGCGCCTCGGCGAAGGCGACAGTGGCGTGCGTATCGGCCAGGCCGAGGTGCTGGTTTCGATGTATGGCGGCCTGTTGCCGGGACGGTCGTTCACCGAATTGCGGCTGCGCGGCCTGTCGCTGACGCTGCAGCGGGGCGACGACGGCAAGTGGGCGGTGCGTGGCCTGCCCGGCCAGCAGCAGGCCGGCGAGGACCCCTTGCGTAGCCTGGAAGGGCTGGGAGAACTGCAGGTGATCGACGGCCGGTTGGCCATCGTTGCACCGTCGCTGGGGTGGGATATCCGGTTGCCCGACATCGACCTGCGCCTGCGCGTGCAGGGCGACCGTGTGCGGGCAGGCGCGCGTGCGTGGATTCGCAAGGAGGCGGCGCCGTTGAACGTGGCGGTGGATTTCGACCGCAAGGCCGGCGATGGCCGCGCTTACCTGGACGTGTCCGCCGACGACGTAGGTGCGTGGTCGTCGCTGCTGCGTTACGCCGGCGTGGAGGCAGAGCGCGGCAACGGCCGCGTGCGTGCCTGGACCGAACTGCGGCAGCATCGCGTGGTCGTGGTCACGGCGGACGCCCAACTGCGCCAGGTGGGACTACGCGGTGCGCCGTTGCCGGATTCCGACACGCCGACGCGGATCGCGTTCGAGCAGATGGACGCGCGCATGCGCTGGCGGCTGGTGTCGGGCGGCTGGCGGCTGGATGCGCCACGACTACGGGTGGGCACGGCGTCGACCGTGCAGACGCTCGATGGCCTGGCGCTCGCCGGTGGCGAGCGTTATGCGCTGCTGGCGGACCAGGTGGACGCCGCGCCGCTGTTTGCCGTGTTGGCGCTCAGCGACAAGGTCGATGCAGGCCTGCGGCGTTGGCTGGTGCAGGCCCGGCCCGGCGCCCGGCTTGCGCGACTGACGCTGGCCGGACGCAGGGGTGGCGCGCTGCATGCGGAAGGACAGCTGCGCGACATGTCGTTCAAGGCGGTGGGCGATGCGCCTGGGCTCAGTGGGCTGGCGGGCGACTTCGACGGTGATGCCGATGGGTTCCGGTTGAAACTGGATCCCGCCGCCGCGATGCGCTTCGACTGGCCCAGCGGATTCGCCGTGGTGCACGATGTGCGGCTGCAGGGCGAGCTGCTGGGCTGGCGTGAAGGCAACGGCTGGCGCGTGGGCACGTCGGCCTTGCACGTGCAGGGACAGGAGTACGCGGCCGCGGTACGCGGCGGCCTGTGGTTCCAGGGCGATGGCACGCGGCCGTGGATCGATATCGCGGCCGACCTCGCCGATGCACCCGTGCCGGTGGCGAAGGGCTTCTGGGTCCATCACAAGATGTCGAAGGCCGCAGTCGATTGGCTGAATGGTGCGCTGGTCGGCGGTACCGTGCGGCGCGGGCGCGCGATCGTCAGTGGCGACCTGGACGACTGGCCGTTCACACAGCACAACGGCCGCTTCGAGGCCGTCGCGCACATCGAGAAAGGCCAGTTCAAGTTCCAGCCCGAATGGCCGGCGCTGGAACAGGTGGATGCCGACATCGCCTTCATTGGCAACGGGTTCGAACTGAAAGGGCGCGGTGCGCTGGCGGACGTGGCGATTCCCGCCTTCCAGGCCGGTATCGCGGATTTCGGCGTGGGCGACCTGAAGATCAGTGCCCGGACCGAGACGGACTCCGGTCGCCTGCTCGCGCTGTTGCGACAGAGCCCGCTGCGCGAGACCTACGGCGACACGCTGGACCACCTGCAGGCCAAGGGGCCCGTCGCCGCGACATTCGACCTGCTGCAGCCGCTGCATGCCGATGGACAGGCCCGCAAGAAGCTGGCGGGCACCGTCGACCTGAAGGGCGCGCAGTTGTCGGAGACGCGCTGGGACCTCGTGTTCGACGACGTGCGCGGCAAGGCAAAGTACGACGACGGCGGATTCGCGTCGGGCCCGTTGCAGGTCATGCATGATGGCCAGCCCGGCGTATTGGGCTTGCGGGCCGGCACCGGCACGCGTGACCGCAACCAGGCGTTCGAAGCCGACCTGTCGGCGGTGGTCGATGCCGATGGTCTGTTGGATCGCGCACCCGAGATGGCGTGGCTGAAGCCGTACATGGAAGGCCGCTCCACATGGACGGTCGCCGTGAGCATCCCGCGCACGCCGTCGGGCGCCTCCGCGTTGCCCACGCAGCTGAGCCTGAGATCCGACCTGGTGGGGACCGCGATGAGCCTGCCGGCGCCCATGCGCAAGGCGCCGGCGACGCCGCTGGCCACCACCGTGCGGGCGCCGCTGCCGATGGGCAGTGGCGAGATCGACGTGGCGTTCGGCGACGTGCTGGCGCTGCGTGCGCGCAACCAGAACGGGCAGACCGGCGTACGCGTGGTGCTGGGCAGTGCCGACGTGAAAGACGCGCCGCCGCCCTCGGGGCTGGTGGCGACCGGTCGCACCGGGACGCTGGATGCGATGGAATGGATCGCGGTGGCGAAGGGAGGCGGTGAGGGCGGTGGCCTGCCGTTGCGGCATATCGATGTCACTGCCGAACGACTGTTGATGATCGGCTCGGTGTTCCCGGCGACACGCCTGCAGCTCGCGCCGGCCCAACAGGCGCTCGCCGTGTCGCTGGATGGCGACGCATTGTCCGGCGCCCTGCTGGTACCCGACGCGAAGGGTGGAACGGTCGCCGGCAAGCTGGCGCGCGTGCACTGGCGCAAGGCGGCCGGGGATGGCTCAGCGGTCGCCGAGCCCGGTGCGCGCAGTGCCACCGACGACATCGATCCGTCTGCCGTGCCGCCGTTGTCGCTGGACGTCGAAGACCTGCGTTTCGGCAATGCGCGTCTCGGTACCGCCAAGCTACGGACCCGCCAGCAGCCCGACGGCCTGTACGTGGAGCAGTTGCAGTTGCGCTCGCCCGGGCAGCAGATCGACGTCCGTGGTCAGTGGACCGGCAACGGGGGCGCTGCGCGCACGCGCTTCAGCGCGGAAGTGAAGAGCGAGAATTTCGGCGTGCTGTTCGATGATCTCGGTCTGGGCGATCGCGTGGGGGGAGGCCACGGCCAGATCACCGCCGACGCCGGCTGGCCGGGCAGCCCGGCCGCGTTCCGCCTGGCGTCGCTGGAAGGTGGCGTGAAGCTCGCGGTGCGCGACGGTCACCTGCTCGAGGTCGAGCCCGGTGCGGGTCGCGTGCTGGGCTTGCTGAGCGTGGCCGAGGTCCGCCGCCGACTGATGCTGGATTTCAGCGACTTCTTCTCGAAGGGGTTCGCGTTCAACCGCGTCGATGGCGATATCCGAATCGATGGCGGGCTGGCGCGCAGCGAGAACCTGGTGATCGATGGTCCCGCCGCCGAAATCCTGATCCGTGGCGATACCGACCTGCGGACCGAACGCTTCGACCAGACCGTGGACGTGAAACCGAAATCCGCCAACGTGCTGACCGCCGTCGGCGCAGTCGCCGCCGGCCCCATCGGTGCGGCAGTGGGTGCGGTGGCGAATGCCGTGCTGAAGAAGCCGCTGGCCGAGATGGGCGCCAAGACCTACCGCGTCACCGGTCCGTGGAAATCCCCCAAGGTCGAAGTCGTCGGCCGCGAGCAGTCGCGCGTCCGCAACGACGACGACCGCACGGACCGCGCTGGCGCGCCCTGACGCCGCTGCGTCCACGGCCACGCTTGCCGCAGCCGTTTTCCGCCCCCATTGTGATGGCCATGACCCAGCCGATCCCGCTCGCCGAAACCCGTCTCCTCCTGCCCGCCGGGCTGGATTCCTCCGAACTCGACCGTGCGTTCGGCACGCTGCTCGGGCCGGGCATCGACTTCGGCGACCTGTATTTCCAGCATGCCCGCCGCGAAAGCTGGACGGTCGAGGACGGCATCGTCAAGGACGGGGCGCACTCGATCGAGCAGGGCGTCGGCGTGCGCGCGATCTCCAGCGAGAAGACCGGCTTCGCCTATTCCGACGACATCAACGCGCAGGCGCTGCTCGATGCGTCGAAGTCCGCGCGCGCGATTGCCCGCGACGGCGCCGCCCATGCGCCGCGCACGCTGGTGCGCAGCGGTGGTCGCGCGCTATACACGGGTGACGACCCGATCGATGCGATGGGCAACGATGCCAAGGTCGAGGCGCTGCGCGCCGTGGATCGCCTGCTGCGTGCAGCGGACCCACGCGTGCAGCAGGTGACCGTTAGCCTCTCCGGTGGCATCGACACCATCCTGGTCGCGCGCAGCGACGGCGTGCTCGCGTCCGACGTGCGCCCGCTGGTGCGCTTGAACGTGCAGGTGATCGTCGAACAGAACGGCCGCCGCGAATCCGGTTATGCCGGCATGGGTGGTCGCTACGGATACGCGGAGCTGTTCGCCGACGGCAAGCCGGAAGACCTCGCACGCGAAGCGCTGCGCCAGGCACTGGTGAACCTGGATGCGATCGACGCTCCGGCCGGCGTGATGCCGGTGGTGCTTGGCAGCGGCTGGCCGGGCGTGCTGCTGCACGAGGCCGTCGGCCACGGGCTGGAAGGCGACTTCAACCGCAAGGGTACCAGCGTGTACGCCGGTCGGATCGGCCAGCAGGTCGCGTCGAAGGGCGTCACCATCGTCGACGACGGCACGCTGCCGGGCCGGCGCGGGTCGCTCAACATCGACGACGAAGGCACGCCGACGAACTGCACCCCCCTGATCGAAGATGGCGTGCTGGTCGGCTATATGCAGGACACGCACAACGCACGCCTGATGGGCGTGGCGCCCACGGGCAACGGCCGCCGCGAATCCTTCGCGCACCTGCCGATGCCGCGCATGACCAACACCTACATGCTCGCCGGCCAGCACGATCCGGAAGACATGATCCGCTCGGTGAAGAGGGGCCTGTACGCGGTCAATTTCGGCGGCGGCCAGGTCGACATCACCAGCGGCAAGTACGTGTTCTCGGCTACCGAGGCCTACCTGATCGAGGATGGCCGCATCACCGCGCCGGTGAAGGGCGCCACGCTGATCGGCAACGGTCCGGAAACGATGCAGAAGGTGAAGATGGTCGGCCACGACCTCGCGCTGGACCAGGGCGTCGGCATCTGCGGCAAGGACGGGCAGAGCGTGCCGGTCGGCGTGGGACAGCCGTCGCTGCTGATCGACGGGCTGACGGTGGGCGGTACCAAGGCGTGAATGCGCGTGTGGGCGCCCAGGCCTCAGGCGTCGTCTTCTCCGTCGACGTCGGTGGCGGGCTCGGCGTCCGCCAGCAGGTCGCGCACTTCCCGGAACAGTTCGCGGAACGCATGCGGCGGCTTGTTCTTCGCGCGTTCGTCGGCGGCGTTGCGCGCCAACTGGCGCAGCCGCTGCCGGTCCGCCTGCGGAAACGCGTCCAGCAGGTCCGCCAGCGCGGTGTCGCCGCCGGCCAGCAGGCGGTCGCGCCATTGCTCCGCGCGATGCAGCAGGGCGGTCTCGCGGCGCGCGGCGTCGCCGCCTTCGTCCATCGCATCGCGGATCGCTTCCAGCACCTCGTCGTCCTCGCGCCGCATCTGTTTGGCAAGGAACTGCAGCTGGCGCTTGTGCGCGATGTGCGAGGTGATGCGCTGCGTCTCGACGATATGCGGCATCAGGTCTTCGGGAATCGGCAGGCGCGCCAGTTGCGCGGCCGGCAGGGCCACCAGCTTCTCGGCCAGGCTGCGGATCTCCAGCGCCTCGCCCCGTTGCTGGGTGCGGCTGGGGCCAAGGAATTCGCCGGTTTCGGGGTCGCGTCCGCGCATGGTGAAGCCTCTCTTTCGCTTCCGCCGCATGGTGCGGAAGCCTGATCACATACCGATCCGGCGCCAGTGCGCGGATCACAGGACACAAGGATAAAGCATTGAACGCCACCGCCCTGACTTCCCCCGACGACAGCCTCGCCCGGCTGGAACGCCTGGAGGCGCTGTCGCAGCGCCTGCTGGAGCGCGCGCGGGCGCACGGCGCCACGCAGGCAGAAGTGAGCTGCAGCGAGGAAGCCGGCCTCAACGTCAGCGTGCGACTCGGCGAGGTGGAGACCGTCGAGTCCACCCGCGACCGCGGCATCGGCGTGACCGTGTACTTCGGCCAGCGCAAGGGCAGCGCCAGCACCGCCGACCTGCGCGATGAGAGCCTGGAGGCCACGGTCGCGCAGGCGTGCGCGATCGCGCGCTATACCGAGGACGACGATGCCGCCGGTCTTGCCGATGCGGCCCTGATGGCGTCCGATTTCCCCGATCTCGACGTCTGGCATCCATGGGCGCTCGACATGGAGCATGCCGTCGATCTGGCATTGGCCTGCGAAGCCGCCGGACGCGATGCCGACGCGCGCATCGAGAATTCCGACGGCGCGTCCATCGGCAGCGGCGAAAGCCTGTCGGTCTACGCGAACTCGCACGGTTTCATCGGCCGCGAGCGCGACACCCAGCACACGCTCGGCTGTGCGTTGATCGCCGGGCAAGGCGACGGCATGCAGCGCGATGGCTGGTACAGCACGGCGTTGTCGCACCTGGAACTGGACGATCCGGCGTCGATCGGTCGCAAGGCAGCAGAGCGCACGGTGTCGCGCCTGCAGCCGCGGTCATTGGCTACCGGCGAGTACCGCGTCCTGTTCTCGGCCGAAGTGGCGCGTTCGTTGGTCGGCCATTTGCTGGGCGCGGTGTCCGGTGGCGCGCTGTACCGGAAGGCCAGCTTCCTGCTCGATCATGTCGGCCAGCGGATCTTCCCGGACTGGTTCGCCATCGAGGAACTGCCGCTGCTGCCGCACGGCCTGCGCTCGTCGGCGTTCGACGCGGAAGGCGTGGCGACGAAACGCTCGCACCTGGTTCGCGATGGCGTGCTGGAGCGCTACGTGCTGGGCAGCTATTCGGCACGCAAGCTTGGCCTGCAGACCACCGGCAATGCGGGCGGCGTCCATAACCTGCAGGTGAAGGCCAACGCAGGTGGCTTCGATGAGCTGCTCGGCGGCATGCGCACCGGCCTGTTGGTCACCGAATTGATGGGGCAGGGCGTGAACGGGGTGGCGGGCGACTATTCTCGCGGCGCCGCCGGTTTCTGGGTCGAGGATGGCGTGCTGGCCTATCCGGTCGACGGCATCACCATCGCCGGCAACCTCAAGGGCATCTTCGCCGGTATCGAGGCGGTGGGTCGCGATGTGGACCGCCGCTCGCATGTCGGGGTGGGGTCGATCCTGGTCGGTCGAATGACAGTTGCCGGCGAGTAGGGGCCCGTAGCCTCAGGTGACCCGTCGCGACATGGATTGCCGTTATGCTTGGTAAGCGGAGTCTGCGGCCGAGCCGCTGCACTCGACAGCTCTACCACCATCCACGGGGAATTCTGCATGAGCGAATTTGACAACATCACCGCACCGCCTCCGGCGCCGTCTGGCAGCCCGGGCGCCGAGGAGAAGCAGTGGGCGCTGTTCGCGCACCTGTCTTCGCTGGTCGGCCTGATCATCCCGTTCGGCAACCTGCTCGGTCCGCTGGTCGTGTGGCTGGTCAAGAAGGACACGCTGCCCTTCGTCAACGACCAGGGCAAGGAGGCGTTGAACTTCAACATCACTATCCTGATTGCCGCGATCATTTCCGGCATCCTGACGTTGATCGTGATCGGCCTGCTGCTGCTGTTCCTGGTCGGCATCGCGTGGCTGGTGCTGACGATCATCGCCGCCATCAAGGTGAGCAACGGCGAAACCTACCGCTATCCGTTCGCGCTGCGCCTGATCAAGTAAGCGGTCTGCGCGGGGAAGCAAAAAGCCCGGCATCGCCGGGCTTTTTTACTTTCAGGTTGACTCCAGCAGTGGACTTCGCTGGCACCGCGATAGCCACATGGCGGGATCATCAACAGACTGGACGAGCTCGTCCTGCGCCGATGTTTTCCGAAACGTGATCCGGCTTCCTGTCCGGCGGTCCCGGCGGGCGCTTGGTAACCGAGCTTTTCCGACGGATCGTCACCGCAGGCGGCAAGTCTTTCATGTCCGTCGTGAAGGTGGCGCAACGTCAGCCGTGAACCGTAGTATTCCGCGATAGGATGCTGCTCGGCTTGGCGACAAGCCCAGTACCCGGCGGCGCATGAGGCGGTCATCGACCATTGCATCGTGCCGCTGCCGGAAGGACACTGTCGGTCGTCTGCGATATTGCGGACGCACCAGACCTCTGCTTCGCCGATGGCCTTCAGGGAGTGAGCGGGAAATGACAGAACAGAGTACGAACACCGCGCAACGAGCGGCACTTGTCAAGGTCCTGGCCGTCAACGCGGTCCTGGCCATCGCACTCTTCATTGCGGGTCAGCTCGCCGACTCCAGCGGTCTGATGGCCAACGCGTTGGACAATCTTTCCGATGCCCTGACTTACGCCGTAAGCTACTTCGCGGTGACGCGTTCGCAGCGCTGGAAGGCCGGCGCCGCGGGCATGACGGGCATCATGCTCCTGATTTTGGCCATCGGAGTTCTCGCGGATGCCTGGCGACGCTATGTCGTGGGCTCAGACCCTGTCGGCCCGACCATGGTGGTGATGGCTTTCGTCGCGGTGGCGCTGAACTATTGGTGCATCCGCATCCTGCGATCGCATCGTTCGGCGGACGTGAACCTGCGGGCGGCGTGGACCATGAGCCTCAACGATTTCGCCTCCAATTTCGGCATCGTATTGGCAGGCGTACTGGTGGCATGGACCGGTTCGCGTTTGCCTGATCTTCTCGTTGCCGGCGCCATCGCTGCGGTGGCAGGTTATGGCGGGTTGAAAACCCTCAAGGATGCGTATTCGTCACGCCGCACGGCTTAGGTGTTCGTCAAGGCCGCTGGCGGTCCAGCGTTTGCCCGTCCGCCTCTCTCAGGTCGTTGTGCAGGCTGGTGGCCGCCACGGCGGCGTGACCCATCGCCACGCTGATCTGGTCGAGCGCGGCCACGATGTCGCCAATCGCGTAGACACCCGCCATGCTGGTGCGCTGATGGCGATCCACGACGATGCAGCCTGCTTCGCTGAGCTCCACGCCAAGACTCCGCGCAAGCGCGTGGTTCGGATCGGATCCCAGCGCTGGGTATAGCGTGTCGAAGCGCAGCACGCTGCTGTCCTGAAGCGTGGCGGTCACCTGGGAATCGCTGAAATCGAGATGCGCCACGGGTGACGGCGCCCACGCGATTCCAGCGCGCGCCAGCGCCTGCCGCGTAGTCGCGTCGAGTTCCACCGAACTCTGCGCCAGCAAAGTCACCTTGGACGAGAAGCTGCGCAGGAACAGTGCCTCGGACACGCCATGGTCATCGGCACCGAGCACCGCCACAGCCTGGTCGGTCGCTTCGTAGCCGTCGCAAATGGGGCAATAACGCAGCAGGCAGCGTTCAAGCGCGTCGCTGTGCACCGCGTCGTCGAGCGCTGGCCGGCGATTGCGCACGCCGGCGGCGATAACGACGGCGCGACAGGCGATGGACGCAGCCTCCGTCGCGGCCACGAATCCATCCTCACGGACATCAACGCGCTCGACCTTGGCCTCGACGAGATGCGCGCCGTAACGTATGGCTTGCTCGCGCATGCGGGCCAGCAATTCAGTTCCGCCGATACCATCGGGAAAGCCGGCATGATTGTGTGACCGCGGGATCCACTTCGCGCGGCTGTTGCCGTCGTCGACCACAACTACACGGCGATGAAAGCGCGCCAGATAGATCGCCGCCGTGAGTCCGGCCGGACCCCCGCCAACAATGAGCACTTCGGCATCCAGGTTTTCATGCATGTCGCGACGACCCTCGATCAGGCGCTTGGGACGTCAATCGTAGCCCAGTGCCCGGAAGGCGCCGTCACGCCGCCGCGAGATGGCGAGATGGCGGGATGGTCCGGGACCGGGGCTCGCTGAACTGGAACGGCCCGCTCCGGGCGCTGCACGAGGGACGCATGGTCCGGGTGGCCGAGGTGCTCAGGGGAGGGCCTGGATCGAACGCCCGCGAAGCAGGTGCCAGTCCCTGGGCACGACATTTCGGGTATGCCAGCGGTGCCATCGAGGTGGCGTCGGTTGAATCTGCATGCCCCCGCTCGGTGCAGAACGTGCGGCCGATGAAGAGCGCAGTGGCGGACAGTTCACCGGCATCGCCAAAGCGTCTTCGAAGGCATGCCCGTGGCAAGTCGATGAGGTGCGAGGCAGTGCCAATCGCCGCGAGGGAACCGCGATGTCGCGCCGGTGCGTTGCGATGAAGCAGTTCTGGCGCGCGCCACAGTGTCCGCAAGAACCCTGATGGCGGCCACACGGGCTGGCCTTGTTCAGTGCGAACGGTGGATCGCGAGATCGCCGAGTGCACGCAGCGCATCTGCGCCACTGTCGTACGGCGCCAGCGCCTCGCGCATCCGGGTATCGAGTTCCGCGAGCTTCGCCTTCGCGCCGTCGATACCCAGCAGCGCCGGATACGTCGACTTGGCCTGTGCCACGTCCTTGCCGGCGGTCTTGCCCAGTTGTTCGGAGCTGGCCTCGATGTCGAGGATGTCGTCGCGGACCTGGAAGGCCAGGCCGAGCGCCGTGGCGAAATCGTCCAGCCGCGTGAGCGTGCCGGCATCGGCGCCGCCCGCTCGTGCCCCCATGCGCACCGCCGCGCGTATCAGCGCACCGGTCTTCAGCGCGTGCATGTGCTGCAGGGCGTCCAGCGTCTGTTGCGTGCCGGTGGCGTCGATGTCCAACGCCTGTCCGCCGCACATGCCAGCCGCGCCGGACGCCTGCGCCAGCGTCGCCAGCCAGTCCACCCGCAACGCCGCCGGCGCATCGCTGGCCGCCAGGTGTTCGAAGGCCCGTGTCTGCAGGGCATCCCCGGCCAGGATGGCGGTGGCTTCGTCGAAGGCGATGTGCACGGTCGGCTTGCCGCGGCGCAGGTCGTCGTCGTCCATCGCCGGCAGGTCGTCGTGCACCAGCGAATACGCGTGGATCAGTTCGACGGCTGAGGCTGGCGCGTGCAGTGTCGCCTCGTCCGCCTGCAGCAGCGTGCCGCTGGCGTAGACGAGCAGTGCCCGCATGCGCTTGCCACCGCCGAGTACGGCGTGGCGCATGGCGGCATGCAGGCGTTGCGGGGCGGCGTCCGCCGGAGGCAGTACGCGATCGAGGTGGTCTTCCAGTCCCGCCGCCCAGACGGCGAAGCGGGGGTCAGCGGCCATCGGATGCGGGCGCGAACGTGTCGCCGGTCTCCGGCCGTTCCGGATCGCTGAGCAGGCGCACGCGCAGTTCGGCCTGTTCGAGCGCCGTCTGGCATTGCCGGTACAGGCCGACGCCGCGCTCGTACGCGGCGAGCGACGCTTCCAGGCTCAGGTCGCCATGTTCCATTTTCTCGACCAGTTGCTCGAGCTCGTCCAGCGACTGCTCGAAATGGGCGACGGGGGAGGCGTCTGCGGGGGTCTTCTTTGCCATGCGGCAAGTGTGGGGAACGGTCGCGGTCAGGTCAAACGCAGCGCCGCTTCAGCCGCGCTGCCAGACCAGGCGGGCGTCCCGCTCACGCAGCCATGCATCGGCCGCGGCCGACAGGACCAGGTCGCCTGCCGCCCACAGCGTGTCGCCCCGCCAGAGCAGCGGCAGCTGCCGACGCTCCCACGGCGGCAACCCCAGCGACTGCAGCACATCCTTCAATGCGTGCCCGTGGTCGCGCCCCGGTAGCACGATGCGCTCGCCGCCGACGCGCGCGCTGAGGCTCAGCGGCACATCGAACTTCCCGGGATGCCCTTCCAGCGCCAGTGTGCCGCCATCGGGCAGTGCGAGTGGCGTGGCGCCGTCCCAAACCGTCTGCCACGTTTCCGGTAGCGCAGGACGAAGCCACTCGGCATGCAGCAGCCCACGCCAGTGCCGGATGATCGCGCCTTGCCAGGCGAATTCGGCCTGCGCGTCGCTGCGCGCGTCCAGCAGCTGCGCCTCGATCTGCGCCACGCCCTCCGCGGGCAGCGAAGGCAGTGACAGCCCGCTGATCCAGCGCCGCAGCGCACGTGCGCGCAACGGAGCACCGGCATCGCGCAGCGGCCCGACTTGAAGGGCGGCCGGATCGGCGGTCGCGGCGCCGGCCAGCACCTGCCGGTCCTGTCGCGCCAGCAAGCCGCTGGCTTCTTCACTCAGTAGAGCACTGCGTGCGAACGCGGCATCGACGTGCGGCCAGCGCTGTCGGAGCAGCGGCAGCACCTCAAGCCGCAGGAAGTTGCGGTCGGCATCCGCGCACGCGTTGCTGGGGTCTTCCACCCACGGCAACGCATGCGCATCCGCGTATGACCGGATGGCAGCGCGCGCGCAGTCCAGCAAGGGGCGCCACAGCCAGCCGGAACCGAACGCACGCCACGGCCGCATCGCCGCCAATCCATCCGGGCCGGAGGCGCGGAGTGCGCGAAGCAGGAAGGTTTCCGCCTGGTCATCGCGGTGATGGGCGAGGGCGATGATGTCGCCTGGCTGCATGACATCGGCGAACGCCCGCCGGCGTGCATGTCGCGCGGCCGCTTCAAGGCCTTCGCCGCTCGTGGCGTCCACGTGCACACGGCGTACCTGCAGCGGCACACCGAGCGTGGCGCAGAACGTTTCGCAGTGGGCGGTCCACGCATCGGCCTCGGCATGAAGGCCGTGATGGACATGGATCGCGTGCAGGCCGGGGCGGCGCGTGGCGGGATCGTGTGCGAGCCGATGCAGCAGCACGATGGAATCCATCCCACCACTCAACCCCACCCACACGCGGGGCGGGGAAAATCAATGTCCGGGTGTCGGGGCGGGGCATGCGTGCATGCTAGCGGCGATGCAGACGTTGTGCAGCCGGTCACATCCAGGCGATCTGCCATGGACCGTTGACGGTGTCTGAACCGACATCCGGTCAACATGGGGGCGTCACCGCTACGAAGGAGAACGCATGACGGCTTCGACGGCTTCCCCCGCTGTGCAGGAACGCCAGCGCCAGCACGCGCTAGATCGCTACCACGCGCTGGATACCTTGCCGGCCACGGTCTACGATGATCTGGTGAATGTGGCGGCCGCCATCTGTGGCACCCCGATCGCCGTGGTGTCGCTGATCGACCGTGATCGCCAGTGGTTCAAGGCCCGCGTCGGGCTGGACGGCCACGAGACCACGCGCGATACCGCTGTCTGCGATCACGCGATCCGCCAACCCGACGAGCTGTTGGAGATCCAGGATCTCAGCGAGGACGCGCGCTTCAACGACTTCCCCATCGTCACTGGCGACGTCAAGGCGCGTTTCTACGCGGGCATGCCGCTGGTGACGGGCAATGGCGAGGCCATCGGTACGGTTTGCGTGGTCGACACGCAGCCGCGCCGCCTCAACAGCCAGCAGAAAGCGTCCATGCGCTCGCTGGCGCGCGTGACGATGGCACTGCTGGATGCGCATCGCGCCCAGCATGAGGTGCAGGCGTTGGCCGCGTTGCAGGTCGATGCGACCGTCGCTGCCACGCCGGCCATAAGCGCACCGACGGCGACAGGCCCCGTCTTTGCCGTCGTCATCATCGAATTGCAGGGCATGGCCGAGGTCGCGCGCCGGCTGGGCGACCGCACGCTGGAGCGGCAACTGCAGGGACTGGCGCCCGACTTCGATGCCTGCGTGACATCCGGGTCGGGCGACCACGTCAGCCGCGTCACCGACAGTCCCGAGTACGTCGCGCTGCTGCACGGTGACGACCTGGATGCACGCGTGCAGGCGCTGCGGCAGGCGGCGCGAAAAGCGGGGCAACGCGAAGGTTTTTCACTGCTGGTGGGTGCGGCGACCGCGACGCCTGGCGAAGCCATGCATCTGGTCTACCTGCGGGCGGAGGAAGACCTGAGTCTGCAGAAGGATGCGGCAGCGGGCGAGCGCGCAGCAGCTTAGGCCTGCGGCAGAACCGCCAGTTCGCGACGCGCGGCCTCGATCCAGTCGCGCTGTTCGCGCTGGTAGTACTTCGGTGCCGCGTCGGAGCGGTCGAGGACGTCCTGCAGCACGTCGCGTGCCCGCGCGAATTGGCCATCGCGTCTCAGCAGCAGCGCATAGCGCACGCGTGCCTCCTCACCGGGGTAGCCTTGCGCCACGGTCTCGTACTCGTGAAGCGCCGAGGCCAGGTCGCCGCTGTCTTCCACGGCGCGGGCATACAGCAGGTGCCCGTCGGCAGAGCGGAAGCCGGGATTGGCGGCGATCAGTGCATCCAGCGTGGTCCGCGCCTTCTGCGCGTCGCCCAGCCCGAACTGCGCCTTCGCCAGTCCCAGCATGAGGTCCGGGTCGGTGGCGTAGAGGCCTTTCAAGGCGTGCTCGTACAACTCGGCCGCCTGTGCATAGTCGCCGCTGCGCAGGCTTTCCTCCGCCAGCCGCCTGCGGTTCTCTGGCGTATCGGAGGCCTTCAGCAGCTTGGCCGCATCGCGACGGTCGCGCTCCGGATCGATCCGGTTGCGCAGATTGCGCACCGTGCGCCGCGCAGACGGGTTGTGGCGCAGGTCGGGCAGGATCTCGGCGATGAAGTAGATGATCACCGCCAGGAACGAGAACACCAGCAGGATGAAGACCCAGTAGAGCGGGCGTCCGGTTCTTACCACGTGCACGCAGCAGGCGATCTGCAGGGCGAAGGACAGCAGGAGGAGTGGGCTCATGGGCGATGGACGGGTATGGGCCATGCGGGAGTGGACGGCAGCACCGCTTCCACCAGGCATCTGGCAGGCGACCATGCCGTGGAGTCGCCGGCTATCCGGCCGGCACCGATGGCTTGCGTGCGATCAGCGCGATGGAATCATCGGTCGTCCCGTCTTGCACGCGCGCACCACTCAGGTCGTAGGCCTCGGCATCGGCCTCGAAGCCGGCGTCCACCAGTTGCTGGCGCTGCTTCTCCAGCGTCAGGTAGTACAGCATCGTGCTGTAGTGGTGGCAGACGTCGTTGATGACCGAGTAGTCCTCGGTGTGAATCTCATGCGGATGGTGCTGCCTGCGGTTGCGCATGCGCTGCACGGTCTCGCCGGTGAAGCGCAGCGAACGCACCGCCAGCCGCAGCGGGTTGAACGACCAGTCGAACGGCGGGAACAGGAAGCCGCGCTTGAACTCAGGCGAGTTGCGGTTATGCGTGGAGAACACGAAGTAGCCGCCGGGACGTAGCACGCGCTGGACTTCGCGCAGGATCAGCAGGCGGTCGGCATGCGAGACCATGCCGATGCCGTTGCAGCTGAAGACGGCCAGGAAAATCGATGCATCGGCCACGTTCGACAGTGCGCGGGCATCGGCGAGCTCGAACCTGACGTCCGGGAAACGCTGCCTGCACGCATCCACCATGCCCTGGCTGTAGTCGATGCCCAGGTAGTCCTCGCTGATGCGGCGCAGTGCCGGTACCGTGCGGCCACCGCCTACGCCGAGATCCAGGATGGGCTGGTCTTTCGCGAGCGCGGCCACCTGGTCGAACGTGGCCTGCTCGGCCCGGCTCAGCTCCCAGGGGCGCGCGTAGTGGTCGACCACCGACGCCGTGGTCATGGTTTTACGGTTGATACGGTCGATCGACTCGCTCATGCCCTTCCCCTGTGTCACGGCACGATGCGGTGCCGGGCTCCATCCCCATGGAGGTTTACAGCGTTCGTGGTCTTGCGTGAATCACGTCGTGACGCGGTGTTTCATGCGGCTTCATACGCACCGTAGCCGCGCAGGCGCTCGTAGCGCTTCTGCAGCAACTGGTCGACCGGCAGCCGTTCCAGCGCGTCCAGTTCGTTGAGCAGCACGGCCTTCAGGCGAACGGCCATCTGGCGCGGGTTGCGGTGCGCACCACCGATCGGTTCGCGCACGACCTTGTCGACCAGGCCCAGCGCGCTCAGCCGCTTGGCGGTGAGGCCGAGCTGTTCGGCGGCGTCCTTGGCCTTGGCGGCGTCCTTCCACAGGATCGAGGCGCAGCCTTCCGGCGAGATCACCGAGTAGGTGCCGTACTCCAGCATAAGCGTGCGGTCGCCGACGCCGATCGCCAGCGCACCGCCACTGCCGCCTTCGCCGATCACCGTGCAGATGATCGGGATCTTCAGCTCGGCCATTTCCAGCAGGTTGCGCGCGATCGCTTCCGACTGGCCGCGCTCTTCCGCGCCCACGCCCGGATACGCACCCGGCGTATCGATGAAGGTCAGCAGCGGCAGCTTGAAACGCTCGGCCATCTTCATCAGCCGCAGCGCCTTGCGATACCCCTCGGGGCGCGGCATGCCGAAGTTGCGTGCGATCTTGCTCTTGGTGTCGCGGCCCTTCTGGTGGCCGATGATCATCACGCTGCGGCCATCGATGCGGCCCAGGCCGCCGACGATGGCGGCGTCGTCGGCGAACGCGCGGTCGCCGGCCAGTTCCTGGAACTCGTCGCAGAACACCTTGATGTAGTCCAGCGTGTACGGCCGCGCCGGATGGCGCGCCAGCTGCGAGACCTGCCACGGCGACAGGTCGCGGAAGATCTGCGCCGTACGCACGCGCAGCTTGTCCTGCAGGGCATGGACCTCGGCATCGACATTCACCGCCGGGCCGGTGCTGGCGGCACGCAGGTCCTGGATCTTGGCCTCCAGATCGGCGATGGGCTGTTCGAAATCGAGGTAGTTCGGATTCATCTGCGGGCCATGGGCCGGAAAGGGGGGAAGTGTAGCCGAAGCGGTCCGGCGGTCACGTACGGGGGGGTAGGGCCGCGACGTCGCGCTCGTGGCGCGTCAGTTCGCCCACGGCCGGCTGAAAGCAGGCTTGGCCGCGCGCACGCCGGGCGTCGCGCGCAGGGCATCGAGCAGCTCCGCATCCACGCGGACGGCCTTCTGGCCGTTGAGATCCAGCATGCCGGCGATGGCCGAGCCGCCGGTGGTCATCAGCAGGTCGAGGCGCAGCGGCGTGCCGCCCGGGCGATGGCGCGACAGCAGGGCGTCGACGCGTTCCCACAGGCCCGGCACGCGCAGGTCCAGGCGCAGTTGCAGGCGCTGCGCATGCTGCTGGCACAGCTGGGTGTAGTCCCACACCTGGCGGATGCGCAGGCTGTAGCCGCCGCTGAATTCGTCCTCGCGCAGGCCACCCTTGATGACGAGCACGCGGTCGCGCGTCATCAGCGCGCCGAACTCCGCCAGCGCATCGGAGAACGCACTGCATTCGATGCGGCCGCGGCCGTCTTCGAGTTGCACGAAGACCTGGCTGTCGCCCTTGCGGCGGATGCCGACCACCTGGCCTGCGACGATCGCATTGACCTCCGGTCGCCAGCCCTTCTTGTCGCCGCCGGACGAACTGGACCAGATGCGGTCCAGTTCGCTGAGATCGCTGCCGACCAGCGAACGCAGGTCGTCGCGGTAGGGATCCATCGGATGACCGCTGAGGTAATGCCCCAGCGTTTCGCGCTCGCCGTGCAGTACCTGCATCAGCGGCCATTCGTCGGTGTTCGACAGTTCGACGTGGATGTCGTCGCCGCCGCTGCTGGAGCCGAACATGTCGACGATGCCGGCATTGCGGTTCTTGCTGATCTGGTCGATGGCCTTCAGCACTTCCGGCAGCTGCAGCGCCAGCGAGGCGCGGTTGCGGCCCAGCGCATCCAGCGCACCCGCGTTGATCAGCGCTTCCAGCGCACGCTTGTTGAGCTTCGACGAATCGGCGCGCTTGCAGAAATCGAACAGGTCGCGGAACTCGCCGCCGTCCTTGCGCGCCTCGACGATGCTTTCGCACACGCCCTGGCCGACGCCCTTCACCGCGCCCAGGCCGTAGCGCACGGTGTTCGCGTCGGTCGCGACGAACATGAAATCGGAGTGGTTCACGTCCGGCGGCATCACGTTCAGGCCGAGTCCGCGCGCCTCGTCGAGGAAGCCGACCACCTTCTCGGTCTTGTCCATGTCCGAGGACAGCGTGGCGGCCATGAACTCGGACGGGTAGTGCTTCTTCAGCCAGGCCGTCTGGTAGGCGACCAGCGAGTACGCGGCGGCATGCGACTTGTTGAAGCCGTAGCCGGCGAACTTCTCCATCAGGTCGAAGATTTCGTCGGCCTTGCGCTCCTGCACGCCGCCCTTGGCGGCGCCCTCGCGGAAGATCTCGCGGTGCTTGGCCATTTCGGCCGGCACCTTCTTGCCCATCGCGCGGCGCAGCAGGTCGGCGCCGCCCAGCGAGTAGCCGCCGACGATCTGCGCCATCTGCATGACCTGCTCCTGGTAGACCATGATGCCGTAGGTCTCTTCCAGCATGGTCCGCGTGCGCGGGTCGGGATACTCGAACTCCTCGCGGCCGTGCTTGCGCTCGACGAACGAGGGAATCATGTCCATCGGGCCCGGACGGTACAGCGCGTTCAGCGCGATCAGGTCCTCGAAGCGGTCGGGCTTGGCTTCCTTCAGCGCGCGGCGCATGCCGGTGGATTCGAACTGGAACACCGAACCGGTGTTGCCGTTGGCGAATACGTCGCGGTAGACGCTGGCGTCGTCCAGCGGGATCGTGGCGATGTCCACCGGCGGCACGCCCGCACGTGCATGGCGCACGTTGATGGCCTTCACCGCCCAGTCGATGATCGTCAGCGTGCGCAGGCCCAGGAAGTCGAACTTCACCAGACCGACGGCTTCCACGTCGTCCTTGTCGAACTGGGTGACCGGGTTCTTGCCGCGGCCGCCTTCGTCGTGTTCGGCGAACAGCGGGCAGAAGTCCGACAGCGGCGACGGCGCGATCACCACGCCGCCGGCGTGCTTGCCGGCGTTGCGGGTGAGGTCTTCCAACTGGCGCGCCAGGTCGATCAGGTCGCGGACATCGTCCTCGTCGCGATAGCGGTCGATCAGCTCCTGCGAGGCGGCCTCGCTGCTGCCTTCGCCCATCGCGTCCTTCAGCGACACGCCGAGGATGTTCGGGATCAGCTTGGCGACACCGTCGACCAGGCCGTACGGGAAGCCGAGCACGCGGCCGGCGTCGCGCACCACCGCCTTCGCCGCCATCGTGCCGTAGGTGATGATCTGGCTGACGCGGTCGCGGCCGTACTTGCGCGCGACGTAGTCGATCACCTCGTCGCGGCGGTCCATGCAGAAGTCGATGTCGAAGTCGGGCATCGACACGCGTTCCGGATTGAGGAAGCGCTCGAACAGCAGCCCGTACGGCAGCGGGTCCAGGTCGGTGATCTGCAGCGCCCACGCGACCAGCGAGCCGGCACCCGAGCCGCGGCCCGGACCGATCGGGATACCGTGGTTCTTCCCCCACTGGATGAAGTCGGCCACGATCAGGAAGTAGCCGGGGAAGCCCATCTTGCAGATGGTGTCCAGCTCGAAGTCGAGCCGCTTCTCGTAGTCCTCGCGCGTGTGGCCGGGCGCCAGCGGATTCTTCTCCAGGCGCGTCTTCAGGCCGTCGTGGGACTGGCTGCGGATCCAGCTGTCCAGCGTCTCCTCGTCCGGCACCGGATACGCGGGCAGGAAGTAGGTGCCCAGGCGCATCTCGATGTTGCAGCGCTGCGCCAGCGCCAGCGTGTTGTCGATGGCGTCGGGTACGTCGGCGAACAGCTCGGCCATCTGCTCGGCCGACTTCATGTACTGCTCGGCGCTGTAGTCGCGCGGACGCTTGGGATCGTCCAGCACGCGGCCGGAGGCGATGCAGACGCGCGCTTCGTGCGCATCGAAATCGTCCGGCGACAGGAAGCGCACATCGTTGCTGGCGATCACCGGCAGGCTGCGCGCACCGGCGGCGTGAAGGGCGAACGCATTGAACGCCTCTTCGCCGTCGCGCTGCGTGCGCGTCAGTTCCAGGTGCAGGTCGTCGCCGAAGGCGCGCTGCCAGTCGGCGAGATGCTGTTCGGCCAGGTCGTGGCGACCCGTCAGTGCCAGTCGCCCCGCGAGGCTCTGGCGGCCCATGATCGCGAACAGGCCCTGGTGGTCGGCACGCAACCAGTCCGGGTCGATGGCGACACCATCGGTGCGGTGGCCTTCCATCCACGCGCGCGACAGCAGCCGCGACAGCGACAGGTAGCCGTCACGGTCGCGGCACAGCAGCGTCACCGGCCACGGGGCATCGCTGCCGTCGGCCACCAGCAGGTCGGCACCGGCGATGGGCTTGATGCCCACGCCTTCGGCGGCCTTGTAGAACTTCACCAGCGCGAACAGGTTGTTGCGGTCGGTCACCGCCAGCGCAGGCATGCCCAGTTCCACCGCCCGGCTCAGCAGGTTGGCCTGTTTGGCCTTCTTCGGGTCGGCATGATCCGGCTTCTCGGGCACGCGGATGATCGAATCCGCGAGCGAGAACTCGGTGTGCAGGTGGAGGTGGACGAAACGGGAAGACATGCCGGCTCAGGGTGCTGTCGGGGCAGCGTACCGGCGGGGGTGGGGAGGGGCAAGGCTTGACATTCCGGCATGGCGGAAC
>NZ_LSIF01000090.1 GCF_001556105.1 Pseudoxanthomonas mexicana
CATGGTGGCGAACACGCCGTGGAAGTCGCCTTCCATCCGTGCGGTCAGGTCGCCGTCGGCGATCGCGCGCAGCAGCGCCGAGAGTTGCGCCAGGTTGCGGTCGCTGGTCGCCATCATCGCGTTCAGGCCCTGCACCATCTGCAGGAAGTCGTGGCGGAAGCCGGCTTCGTCGCCGCGTGCCGTGAAGTCGCCGGCCGCTGCGGCCTGCGCCAGGCGCTTGATCTCGCCATTGATGGCCAGCAGGCTCTGCTTGGCGGCGTCCATCGCTTCGTGCAGGAAGGCGCGCGTGCCGGGCAGGCGGCGCGCATCCTGGCTGAGGTCGCCGCTGGCATAGCGCTCCAGGATGCCGATGGCGTCGCGGAAGGCGTCGAGATGCTCGAACATCATCGTGTTGATGCCGCCGGCCAGTTCGCCGTACACGCCGGGGAAATCCTCCGGCATGCGATGGCTGATGTCGTCGGCGCCATGCAGGCGGATCATGTCGCGCGTCTCGTGCGAGAAGCGCTCCAGCATGTGCACCATCTCGTCGGTGGCCTTCAGCATCTGGCCGACTTCGTCGCGGCCATGGTGGCCGGTGCGCACGCTCAGGTCGCCGCGCGAGACGCCCTTGATCGCGGACAGGGCACGCGCCACCGGTTCCAGCACGGACTGGCCGATGACCCAGCTGATCGCCATGCTCAGCAGCACCAGCAGGCCACCGACGGCGGTCATGATGAAGGTGAACTGCAGCGCCTGCGCCTGCGTGTCGTCGAGGTAGACGCCGGTGCCGACCACCCAGCCCCATGGCTGGTACAGCGCGGCGTAGGAGGTCTTCGGTACCGGATGCTCCTCGCCGGCCTTGGCCCAGCGGTAGTCGACATGACCGCCGCCGGCACGCGCCGCACGCACGAACTCCGGGAAGATCCGCTTGCCGTCGGGGCTCTCCACCTCGCCCAGCGGCTTGCCGATCAGGTCCGGGCGCGAGGGATGCATCAGCATCACGGGGGCTTCGTCGGTGACGAAGAAATAGTCCACGCCCTCGTTGGCCTGCATCGCAGCGAGGGCGGCGAGCGCGCGCGCCTTCGCTTGGGCTTCGTCCAGCGTGCCGGCGTCGACCTGTTTGGCGTAGCTCCCGATGACGCCCAGCGCCATGTCGGTCTGCGCCTTCAATCCAGCCTGGCGTGTCGCGTTCAGGTCCAGGTACTGCATGCGCGCCGCGATCACGGCCAGCGATACGACCCCCAGGGCGACCAGGGCGGTCTGGATCAGGAACCGCCGCTTCAGCGGCATGGAGGACAGCGTGGCGGCGATCTTGGCGGTGAACGTCATGGCGATCTCGTACGGCAACGGTGGCGGGCGGGGGGAGAGGACGCAGGCGGCGTGCCGCCGCCCTGCCTTGATATCGGCCGGAATGTGAGAACTTTCAGCCACGTGAAGCCGCATGCGACGAATGGCGCACGTCGCCGAGGCCGCCTGTCCCGCCAACGCGAAAACCGCGGACCTCGCAGTCCGCGGTTTCTGGGAACGCCATGGCGCCGGGGTCCCGGCGATGGATCAGGCCGCGGCCTGTTCCGGCACGGGCTGGCCGAGGTCGGCGCTGTCGATCAGGGTTTCGATGTCGAGCAGGATCAGCATGCGCTCGTCCACCGTGCCGATGCCCGAGATGAAGCGGGTGTCGACGCTGGCGCCGAATTCGGGCGTGGGGCGGATCTGTTCGGCATTCAGCGCCAGCACGTCCGACACGCTGTCCACCACGATGCCCACCACGCGGTCTTCCACGTTCAGCACGATCATCACGGTGAACGCGTCGTAGCGTGCTTCCTTCAGCCGCAGCTTCAGGCGCAGGTCGATCACCGGCACGATGGTGCCGCGCAGGTTGATCACGCCCTTGATGTAGTCGGGCGCGTCGGGCAAGCGGGTCACCGAGTCGTAGCCACGGATTTCCTGCACTTTCAGGATGTCCACGCCGTAGTGCTCGTCTCCCAGGGTGAAGCTGAGGAACTCGTCCGCGCTCGCCACGGCCAGGGTTTTCTTGTCGCTCATTCGTCGGGCTCCTGTTGCAGCCGGTAAGGGGTCGGGGTTCCCGGGGCGGAACCGGTCAAGGCCTAGATCGGCCCCGGGCGGGGTTTCTTTAGTGCGGTCAGTAAGCGTGCGGTGCCGACACGGTGCGTGGGGCGCCACCGGCGGCGATGCGGGTGACGCGCTCCTGCACCAGCCGCGCCACGCTGCCGTGGCCCTCCAGCCGGAAGCTGGATACGGCATCGTTCAGTGCCTGCGCCTGTTCTTCCATCGAACGCGCGGCCGCGGAGGCTTCTTCCACCAGCGCC
>NZ_LSIF01000091.1 GCF_001556105.1 Pseudoxanthomonas mexicana
GGCCACAGCGAGTTCATCGGCACCGGTGGCAGCCTGTACTACCTGCGGCACACCGGCGTGCTGCCGGGTTCGGACGTGGTGACGCTGGAGATCCGGGACCTGACCACGGGTCGCGTCGAAAACCGCGTGGTCCTCCAGCGCGGCACCGACTATGAGATCGACGAGTTGCAGGGCCGCGTGCTGCTGACCCGGCCGCTGGCGCAGATTACCCGCGAGAACACCCCCACGCTGACGCGCGACATGCCGCTGGACGGCTTCGAGCAGCGCCTGCTGGTGGATTACGAATGGGTGCCATCGGGTTTCGATCCCGACGATGTCACGGCCGGTTTCCGCGGCAAGCACTGGTTCGGCGATCACGTCGGGGTGGGCGCCACCTACGTGCAGG
>NZ_LSIF01000092.1 GCF_001556105.1 Pseudoxanthomonas mexicana
CCATGCGGAACAAAGTCTCTACTTTACGTTGGCCCAGTTCTCTGGGGGTGGGTCAGGCGCGTCTGCGAAGATCTCGCAAGCCCCCATTGGCTCCAGAAAGCTCCGCAGCGCATCGGTCATGGCGTTGTCTGTCATTGCCGCTTGCCCGCGGTTGAGAAGCGGATAAACAGTGTCACGTACGAAGCTGGACGGCATACCAGGTAGCGGATCTCGCTCCGCATAGAAGACATGCTCGGCGTCCTCACTGATTAGAGCCAAGCTGACGAGCTCACGAAGCGCATCGTTGGCCCATTCGCTGTCAAGAAACAGCCTGATCATGGCCCATACCGCTCGGCCAGAGCGGCCTCCAGTCTTCTAAGCGTCCGGCATCTCCCAAGTCTCGCTCGCAATGCACCAGCTGCGGCCGCATGGCCTCCGGCCAACCCGTGGCATCGTCATCGATGGCCAACCAGTGGCTCCCTTGGTAGGAGCGGACATTCTGCAGATACCAAGAGATCTCTTCCCAGCGCGATCTGGTCTTCGTAGTAGACGGCAGATGGTGATACACGGCATCTACCACTCGATCTGCGACAGGCACCGGAAGCAACTGCCTTAGTTCGTCCAAAGTACGGCCTTTTCCCCAAGCCGAAGAGACCACGATCTCCAGATGTTCCAGAAAGGGCGAAAGAACTGAAGCCAGAGCAGATGCATGCAGGAAGAAGGGGCCCGCGTAAGGCGTTGGGCCAAAGGTGACCTCAAGCTGCCAGTCATTGAAGGGAGCGGAAGTCCATAGCGGATGCAGCACGCCGTCAAAATCGAGAAACAGAACGGCGTTCATCCGGGTGGGCGCTTCGGTCGAAGGCGCAGCATGTGCATGGTTCTCGCCCACTCAGGGGCGTCTACCCTTCCGGCCACCACCAGCCACGCGATTCGCAAAGCTTCTGCGTCAACCAGTGCATGATGGCGCCGGGCGGAGGCCGCCGGATGCGCCGCAAAGTAGTCCTCAATTATCATTCCCAGCGCACCTTCCTTCAGCATTCTAGTCATCACGGGCTGCGGGATTGGTCCACACGCCGCAGCCTGATCGTCTGAAAGGTCGAACCCTGCGATCACATACTGCAGAAGTGCTAGATCATTGGGATAGTCAGCCAACACGATCGGATCTGTGACAGCGCTCAGAAAGGCGCGCAGGCCGGTCGTCATGGCTTGGTCTGTCATACGCCACCTGCCGCGCTCGAGCAGGGGATAGACAACCGATCACACGAAGTCGGTGGCTACATCAGGCAAAGGGTCGCGCTCAGCGTAGAACCGATGGATTCCGTCTTCAGTGATGAGCGCCAGGCTCACCAGCTCAGAGCCCGTCGGATCCGCCCATTCGGTATCAAGGAATAGGTAGGTCATGGCTTCAGCTTGACGTGTACTTCTTCGGCCAGATCACTGTTGCCCCCTTAACCATCTCCGGCTGGATGAAATGCGTATAGGTGGGAGGCTTTCGCCCCTCGATTACGTCCAGGCGATCAAGCTCCTTGGTCCTGGCAATCATCTCTTGGACAAGAAGCCACTGGCCTTCTTCAGTCAGGCACCAGCCACCACGCACTTCGTCATAGACGATGTGCGAAAGGTAGTCTTCGGGATCTAAGACGGGCATAAGCAACCCCAGTGAGAGGTATGGTGCCCCTGGCCGGACTCGAACCGGCACAAGCCGCTTATCTGGCGCTGACGGGTTATAAAACCGCTGCTGTAACCATTGAGCTACAGGGGCTGATCAGTCGACTGATCAGCCAAGTATTCGAAGCGCGCGGTTGACGGAGTTCACGGGACCAAATCTAACAAGTCTCGCGCACAAATCAACCGCAACCAGCGCTTGCTTTGATTGGACGCCAAACGACTTCCGATGCCCTCGAACCCGGATCAAAACACCATAGTTGCCACAGCTTGGCGCCGTTGGCGCAGCAACTATGCCGTTCGCAGTGCTGCAACTTTGCTGTTCTGTCTACGCAAGTGGGGAAGTTCCCATCACAATCTTATAATTTATGTACTGGTCAGTTTTATATTCAGGGGGTGTTGTGAGCTGAAGCGGATACTTCGCCCACCGTCACTCCCCCGAAGCGACGGACACACAACAACAAGAGAGAAACACCCCATGAAGAAGTCTTTGCTTGCCTTGACCCTGCTGGCTGCCACTCCCTTCGCCGCATCCGCTGCAGAAGGCGTGTCCTACAACTACGTGGACGGCGGCTATGTCGCATCCAATCTCAGCAATGGCCTTCCCGATGCCGATGGTTGGGGCCTGAAGGGCTCCGTCGCCATCGCGCCAAATTTCCACATCTTCGGCGACTACACCTCGCAGAAGTTCGACAACATCAATTCAGACATCGATAACTGGCGCGTGGGCCTCGGTTACAACCACGAGATCAGCCAGCGCGTCGACTTGCTGACGCGCGTTGCCTATGAGCGCTACGAGCTACCTTTCAATAATTTGACGGGCTATAGCGCCGAGGTCGGCGTGAACAGCTCGCTCACCAATCGTGTCAATGGTTACGCTCTGGCTGGATACGAAGACACCGATCTCTATAACGGTGAGTTTTATGGCCGCCTCGGCGCACAGGTGAAGTTCACGCCGAACTGGAGTGCTTCCGCCGACGTCAAGCTGATCGATGGCGACACCCAGTGGTTCGTAGGTCCGCGTTTCACCTGGTAATCCGCGACAACGGTCCCCCGCGACGCGTCCTCTCTCCCCGCGTCGCACCCAAAGCCCGGCCCCAAGGCCGGGCTTTTCTTTGCCTGTGGGAAAGCGCTAAAGAGAAAGCCCGGCGTTGCCGGGCTTGTCTAATCGCGCACTGATGCGCCTCACTTGAACAATGTTTCCGGATACTCCGGCTTCTGTTCGCGCGAAAGCAGATGCTGCAGCCCTGCCGCCGGCGTGAGATCGCCATGCAGCACCGCACGTACGGCACTCGAAATGGGAAGGTCGATGCCATGGCGCTCCGCCTGGCGCATCACTTCGTCGGCGGTCTGCACCGACTCGACCACCTGGCCGATCTCGCGCACGGCATCCTGCAGCGACTGGCCCCGGCCAAGCGCCAAGCCCAGGCGCCGGTTGCGCGACAGGTCGCCGGTACAGGTCAGCACCAGATCGCCGAGCCCGGCCAGTCCCATCAGGGTTTCCGGCTTGGCGCCGATGGCGGCCGACAGACGCAACATCTCGTTGAGTCCGCGCGTGATCAGGCCGGCACGGGCATTGAGGCCCAGTTGCATGCCATCGGATACGCCGGTCGCCACGGCAAGTACGTTCTTCATCGCGCCGCCGAGTTCGGCACCGACCATGTCATCGCCGGTGTAGGCACGGAATGCCGGCCCGTGCATCACGTCGGCCACCGACTGCGCGAAGTCCGCATCGGCGCCATGCACGGTCACTGCGGTCGGCAGGCCGAGTGCGACTTCCTTGGCGAATGAGGGACCGGTGACGACGGCGATCGGCACGTCAGGACCGAGGACCTTCTCGGCGACTTCGTGCAGGAAACGACCGGAGCCGGTTTCGAACCCCTTGGTCGCCCATGCCACACCCGCTTTGGCAGGACGCAGCGGGGCCAGCGTGCGAAGGGTTTCGGTGAAGGCATGCGAGGGCACGACCACCAGCACCTGATCGGCATCGGCGAGCGACGCGGCCAGGTCGGTGGTGGCACCCAAGGTGTCCGGCAACGCGATGCCGGGCAGGTAGCGGGTGTTCTCGTGCCGGCCGTCGATGGCGGCCGCGACCACCGGGTCGCGACCCCACAGGGTGACATGGTGCCCGTGCCGCGCCATCAGCGCGGCCAAGGCCGTCCCCCACGATCCGGCGCCAAGCACCGCGATCTTCAGCACATCGGTGGATTTCGGGTCAGACATCCGTCACCCCTGTGTGCGGCGTCGCCGCCCTGACGGGACCGTGCACCGGCAATCAGGCGTTGCCAGCCGGTTCCGAGTTGGCCAGGCTGGCGTCGCCGCCCTGTGCACGCTGGCGCAGCGATTCGGCGTACAGCGCTTCGAAGTTGATCGGCTGCAGGAAGAACGGCGGGAAGCCTCCGGCCTGCACCAGGTCGCTGACCAGCTGGCGCACGTACGGAAACAGGATGTTCGGGCACTGGGTGCCGAGCAGCACGTCCACGGCCTGCGGCTCCAGCCCGATCAGGCCGAAGATGCCCGCCTGCTGCACTTCCGCCACGTACGCGGTCTTGTCGCCGGCCTTGCAGGTCAGGGTCACGCCCAGCACCACTTCGAAGGCGTTCTCGCCCAGGCGCTGCACGCGCTGGTTGAGGTTGAGCTGCAGTTCCGGCTGCACGTTTTCGGCGAACACGGCCGGGGCGCCGGGGGCTTCGAAGGAAACGTCCTTGACGTAGATCTTCTCGACAGTGAAAGCGGGGCCAGCGGCTTCGGCGGCGGGCGCGACCGCGCCGTTGGTGATCTCGTCGGACATTTCTTTGACTCCGGAATCTGGATTGCAGCGGTGAATGGAAACTATCTCATGGCGACATGCGGGGCCCGGTTCAAGGGCGGGTGCGCGGCCACCGGGGAATCAGCGACCCTTGACCAGCGGCAGATCGGCCTGCTGCCAGGCGGCGATACCACCCTCCAGCGCGTAGACCTTCTCGAACCCGGCCTTCTTCAGCCGCTTGGCGGCGCCGCCGGACGCCTGCCCGGTGCGGCAGACCAGCACGACGGGCTGGGACTTGGCCCCGGCCAGCAGCTTGTTGTCGGGGTCGAAGTTGCTGGGCAGCACGTTGCGACTACCCGCGATATGGCCCTTCTCGAAGTCGTTGCTCGCCGACAGGTCCACGACCAGGGCGTTTTCGCTGTTGACCAACTGGGTCAGCTCGGCGGGGCGCAACGTCTTGTAGCCGCGGAAGAGGCGCGCGATCTCGGTATAGACGATGGCGACCGTCAGGCCGACGAGGGCCAGCGACAGCATCTGGTTGAAGGGAGAACGGGTGGCGAAAGCCAGGATTTCTTCGAAATTCACAAGGTTGGCGATCTTCGAGTGGGCGGCGATTGTCGCACAGGACGCCATCCGGCCGCCGGTCGCTTATTCCCCGTTCCACAGGTCCGGCAGGCCCACCACCAGCCACCAGCGCTTGGACTCCGCGTCCCATCGCCAGCGCTCGCGGTATCGCAGGGTGCGCTCGGCCATGGTGTGCTTGTTGATCACGCGCAGCTCGACGGCCCGCTCGACGGTGCCGTCCGGGCCTGAGCTGATCGACAGGTCCCGGTAACCGGAAATCTGCACCTGCTGGTAGCGCTCGAACTCCAGCTCGGTCATCGGATGCTCGGCCCTGTACGCCGGATCGACCGCCTTCCAGGCATTGTCGAAATCGCCCCAGCGGATGGCGGTCGCGTAGGCATCCTGCACTTCCAGCAGCCGGCCGCGCTGCAGGCGGTTCTGGGCTGCGGCAGGCACGAGCATCAGCAGCAATCCGGCCGCCAACAGCATTTTCCCGATCATCCGCATGGCATTCCCCCGGTCATGGCCGCATGCTACCGCTTCGCGATGGCGACGAACCGCCCGCTCAGCGTGGTGGCCATACCGCCTTCAGGCAGCCGTACGCAGGCGTCTACCTGGATCCGCGCCCGGCCGCGCTGCACCAAGGTGTCGATGAAGGTCTCCAGCGACTGGCCGTCGGCAAAGGCCGCGTCCGCCGCCAGGTCGCCGTAGAGCGGCGCGAGATAGCGGATCTGGCTGTCCGCCACGTAGACCTCGGCCTTCAGGCCGGCCAGCCGCAGCTTCAGCGTCACCAGCCCCCAGCCGGCGATGGTCATCAGCGACGTCAGGCTGCCACCGAACGCGTTGCCCTTGTCGTTGACGTTCGCGGCAAGCGGCGCGGTCAGCCGCAACGCTTCGCCATGAAAGCTATCGACCTCCACCCGCATCGCCGCCACCGGCGGCATGGCGAGGCAGTACTCACGCAGTTCCTGCAAGGCTTCTTCCGGACTCATCACTCATAATCCGCGCATGGGACATCCAACGCCGCCGGCATGGTACGTCATCTCGCTGCGGCCCCAGGGCGGCCACGACGCGCTCAGGCGTGCCGCACGACGCCATGGCGCGGGACTCCTGGCGCTGTCGCCGTGGCGTATCCGTCGGTGCGACGACACAGCCACGCGGGACGCCCTGCGCGCTGCGCTTGCCTGCCCGATCGTCGTATTCACCAGCCCTGCCGCCGTTGCCGCCGCACAGACATTGCAGCCTCTGGAGGCGCATCCAGGCCAGACCTGGCTGGCGGTGGGCGCCGGCACCGCGGCTGCGTTGCGCCGCGCGGGCATCGACCGGGTGTCCTTCCCTGCGCGCATGGACAGCGAAGGCCTGTTGGCGCTGCCCGACTTGTCCGACATCCGCGGCGTCGGACTGGGCTTCGTTACCGCACCCGACGGACGCAACCTGTTGGTGCCGACGCTGGAAGCACGCGGCGCGGACGTTCATCGCGCGGAGGTATACCGTCGCGAACCCACGCCGCTGGGCACTCGCGCGCTCGATGCGTTCGCTGACCTGCAGGCACCCGCCTTCCTGCTTCTGAGCAGTGGCGGTGCTCTGCAACACGTCCTGGATCAGTTTCCCGCGTCCCTCGCCTCACGATTGAAGACGGTGCCGGTGGTGGCCGCGAGCCAACGCCTGGTCGACACCGCGCACGCTGCCGGCTTCATCCACGTCATCCTCGCCGACGGTCCGCGCCCGGCCCAGTTGATGAAGGCGGCGTGCACGATCCGGTCCACCCGCATCCGGTAGCATCTGCGGCGTCCATCACGTTTCACCTGCCGCCAAGGAAGCCTGTGAACGACCCATCCTCCCTTTCGCCCCGCCCGGGCCATCGCACGCGACTCGTCGTCGCTGCGCTGGCGGTGCTCGTCGTCGGCATCGGTGCATGGCGCGGATGGAGTTGGTGGCAAGCACGCAGCGCACAGCAGCAGACCGCCCAATCGGTGGCAGCCCAGCGCCTGGAAGCCCTGGAGTCACGCACCGACGCACTGCGCCGCGATCAGCGCGCGCAGGCGCAACGCCTGTTGGATGCCGCGGCCACCAACCGCGTGCTGCGCGATGAAGTGCTCGGCCTCGGCCAGCGCGGCGCCCTGCTGGAAGAAAGCGTGGCCAAGCTCAGCGATCCCACCCGGCATGGCGCGCAAGCGCTGCGGCTCGACGAAGTGGAACTGCTGCTTTCGCAGGCGGCGCAACGCCTGGATATTGCACATGACGTCGCAGGCGCACGCCGTGCGTATGCGCTGGCTGCGGGTGCGCTCGACGGCATCGACGACCACCGGCTGCTCAACCTGAAACAGACGCTGGCGCAGGAACGCATCGCCGTGGATGCGTTGGGTGCGGGCCCACACGCCGATGCACTCGGGCGGCTGGGTGCCATTGCCGCTGCACTGCCCGGCCTGCCGCGCGAACGTATCGCGACCATGGACACACCTTCACGTCCGGCGTGGCAGCGCTGGCTGGCACCCCTGGTCGACGTCCGTGCCACGCGCGACACCACGTTGGTGGCACCGGATGCCCGCACGGCCGCCGACGCAGCACTGCAGATCGACATCGGCCTCGCGCGGGCCGCCGTGGAACGCGATGACGATGCGGGCTATCGCGCCAGTCTGGCGCGCATCGACGCCTGGCTGCCGCAGTTGTGGCCGGATTCACCGGAACGACGTCGGGTTCACGCGCAATTGCGCACTTTGCAGGCGACATCGGCGCCGGCGCGCCCGAATGAACTCGGCAGCACGCTGCAGCAGTTGCGCGCACTGCGCAATGCCGGCCTGAGGCTGCAGGTGCCGACGACACCCGCCGAAACGCCGGAGGTAGCGCCATGAAGCCATTCCGCACCGTGGTGCTCCTGCTGTTGCTGCTGCTGGCAGGCGTGCTGGCATCGCAATGGATGGCGAGCACCGATCGCGACCTGGGCGAGGTCTTTGTTCGCTTCGCCGGTTACGACCTGCACACCAACGTGCCGCGCGCGCTGCTGTCGCTGCTGCTCGTCGGCGGCGCGGCATGGCTGCTGTGGCGCCTGTTGACGCTGCCGTTCCGCGCATGGGGACGCCACCGTCGCAAGCAGGCGCGCGCGCGCCTCATCGATGGACTGGATGCGCTGCATGCCGGGCATTGGCAGAAGGCGGAGAAGTTGCTTGAGCGAGCCGCGGACGACGATGAAGTCGGCGCGATCGCGCGCGTGGCCGCCGTGCGCGCGGCGCAGGCCCGTGGCGACGACGCGGCGGTGCAACGCCATCTCATCGCCTTGCGCGAACGATCCGCGCAGGCGCATGCGGTCACCGCGGCACAGATCGCGCTCGACGCGGGACAGCCGCAGAACGCGCTGGTCTTGCTGGATGCTGCCGGCGTGCAGCCGTTGCCGCCGCGCGGCCTGGCGCTGCGCACCGAAGCACTGGCCGGCACCGCCCGGGCGGGCGAGGCCTACGGCTTGCTGGGCGCACTGAAGCAGCAGCAGGCACTCGCGCCCGCCGCATTCGACGCGATGGAGATCCGGCTGGCGGCGCAGTCGTTGCACGAAGCCACCGACCCCAATGTACTGGCCGAACGCTGGGAAATGCTGACCAAGCCGCTGCGCCTGCAAGCCGTCGTCGTGGCGGCTTATGCGGAGCGTGCCGCTGCGCTGCGTTGGGAAGACGCGGCGACGCGCAGCATCGAGCAGGCCCTGGAATCGCACTGGGACGAGAGCCTGGTCGCGCTATACGGTCGCCTGCCGGTGGGCAAACTGGATTCGCGGCGCGCCAGCGCCCAGCACTGGCTACAGGCGCACCCGGCCAGTCCCGCCCTGCTGGTCACCCTGGGGCGGCTCGCCCGTCTCCAGGGACAATGGACGACATCGCAGGACTTTCTTCATCGCGCCGTTGCGCAGGGCGCTGGCGTCGAGGCATGGGAAGAACTGGGCACCGGCTTCGATGAAGCCGGCGATGCCGCATCGGCGCAGCAATGCCGCGCCAATGCGGTGAAAGCCCTGCGGGGTGAGCCGCCTGCGCGGCTGTCGGGACGCGACATCAAGCAGGCGATCCGCGACGAGGCCGTCATCGAGGAGCGCGACGCCCACGGCCTGCCGCGCCTCAAGGACTGACGGTCAGCCGGCGACGGGCTTCCTGCGCCAGCGCCGCCACCCGATCACCACCGCCAGCACGACCAGCCACAGCGGCCACAGGGCCGACAGCGCCACGACGGCCTGCTGGCCGCCGCGCCAACCGACGGCCAGCGCATCGCCCAACTGGCGGAAGAAGCCGGGGCCGTTGTCGCGGAACACGGCGTCCACGTCGACCCGCTCGCGCGTGCGGATCTGCACGTCCTGGCTGAGCGACAGCGTGATGGTGCTGAACGCCACGCGGTCTTCGAACTCCTTCTGTGCGATCACCGCCTCATCGCGACTCGTGCGTGCGTCGCCCCGCGCCTGGATGGCGTCCGCCTTGTCGCCCAGTTTTCCGCCCGCCTGCACGGCAGCGCCAAGCTCCTGCTGTGCATCCTGCGCGCGTTGCCGCGCGAGCTGCTGGCGCAACAGGTCGAACTGCGCGTCGCGTGCGTTGAAGTTGCGGCTGTCGAGGAATTCCATCTGCGACGCAATGGCGCGCAGGAACACCTGCGTGCGCTCGCTGGGCACGCGCACCGTCAACGCGCCCTGCAGCCGGTACTCGGCAAGCTCCAGCCGCTTGCCATTGCCGATCGACCGGCTCTGCACGCGCTGCACCTGTGCCTGGATGTCGTTGTCGACGACGAATCCACCCTGCTTCGCGACCTCGTCCTCGATCGCCAGCGCCGTGCGGTAGACGTCCTTGACCTGGAAGTCCGCCGCGGCGGTACGGATGAAGCGGCGTTGCGGATCGGTCTGCACCAGGGCATCGGATGTCAATTGCGAGGGCGACACGCCCGGCACTTCAACGCTTTTCTGCAATGCCGGTGCCGGTGCCGCCGCATCGGCCGCTACCTCTGCCATGGCAGGCTCGGACGCGGACGCCATCTCGGCGTCGGCGGGCGCCATTTCGTGTTTGCTGCACGACACCGCCAACACCGAGAGGATCAAGACGGGGACAACGCGATACATCCTTGGCCTGCGCATGGAAGCTCCGAACGGAAGGGTGATGGCCGACAGGCCGGCCAGACGTCCAACGCACGGCGCCGCCCACCGGGGTTGGCCGACATCATTCCACGCCGGGGCGGCTCGTGGCAGGCCGACACCCATGTGACAATCGGATCGCCTCACTCGCGGTGACGTCCGATGCATCGACTCCTTCGCATTTCACTGCTCCTCTTCGCGCTGGCTTCCACGGCCGCGCACGCGAAGACCCCCTTGGCGAGGGGAACGGGAGGTGCTGCCGCCACGATCAGCGAGCAGGCCACGCAATCCGCGATCACGATCCTCGACCAGGGCGGTAACGCCATCGATGCCGCCGTCGCGGCCGCCGCCACGCTGGGCGTGACCGATCCTTTCAGCTGCGGCATCGGCGGTGGCGGCTTCATGGTCGTGTACCTGGCGAAAGACCGGCGCGTGATCACGATCGACCATCGCGAGACGGCGCCGGCCGCCACCACGCCGACCCTCTTCATCGAAGACGGCAAGGAGATGGAGTTCGACACAGCCGTCGCCAGCGGGCTTTCCGTCGGCGTGCCCGGCACCGTGCGTGGCTGGGACGAGGCGCTGCGGCGCTACGGCACGATGTCGTTCGAGCAGGTGCTCGCGCCGGCGATCGACGTGGCGGAGCGGGGTTTCCGTATCGACGCGAACTTCTCGACGCTGGTGGCGCGGAACGAAGGCAAGTTCGCCCGCTTCCCGGCGGCTGCGGCGCTCTACCTGCAGAACGGCAAGGCGATCCGGCCCGGCACCTTGCTGCGCAATCCCGATCTCGCAGGCACGTATCGCCTGCTGGGGCGCGACGGCGTGGATGCGTTCTACGATGGCCCGTTGGCGGATGCCATCGTCGCCACGGTCAACCGGCCACCGACCGCGCCCGGCGAGTCGGTGCGCGGCAGTCGGATGACGCTGGCGGACCTGGCCAACTACGAGGCGCGCCTGCGCCTGCCGGTGCATTCCACCTACCGCGGCTACGACCTGTACGGCATGCCGTTGCCGAGCAGTGGCGGCGTGACCGTATTCGAAGCGCTGAACCTGCTGGAAGGCTACGACCTGGCGTCGATGTCGCGCGCGCAGGTCGAGCATCTCTATCTGGAAGCGAGCCGCCTGGCGTTCGCCGACCGTGACGCGTACCTGGCCGATCCCGAGTTCGTCGATGCACCCGTGGCCGGCCTGCTGAGCAAGGACTACGCGACGCAACGTCGTACGTTGATCGACGCGGCCAGCGCTGCATCAGGCCCCGTGCCTGCGGGCGACCCCTACCCGTTCCAGCGGGATCCCAGCCAGCCGCTGCGGCCGACAACGCGCGTGCCGCAACCCGAGAGTGCGCACACCACGCATCTCACCGTCTCCGACAAGGACGGCAACGTCGTGGCCTATACCTTCACCATCGAAGACTGGGGCGGCAGCGGCATGGTCGTGCCGGGCTACGGCTTCCTGCTCAACAACGAACTCACCGATTTCGACTTCACCGCGCCGCACCCGAACATCCCCGAACCCGGCAAGCGACCGCGCAGCAGCATGACGCCGACGATCGCGCTGAAGGACGGCAAGCCCGCGTTCTCGATCGGCAGTCCGGGCGGCTCGACGATCATCACGACGGTACTGCAGACCATCGTCAATTACATCGACCTGGGCATGCCGATGGACCAGGCCATCGATGCGCCGCGGATGTCGCAGCGCAATGGCGGCACGACGGATCTCGAACCCGGATTCGCGAGCACTATGCAGGCGAAAGCACTCGTTGCCCGCGGGCAGCGCTGGTCGGATCAGCCGGAAGAAATCGGCGCCGCGAATGCGCTGGTGTTCAATGCCGATGGCACGGTGACCGCGGTGAGCGAAGGCCATCGGCATGGGGTCGGCAGTGCGCAGGTGCAGAAGCCTGCGCAGGACGAAACCCGCTAGACAGGCGGGTCAATCCGACTCACCGGAAGGACTTCGCTTGGATGAACCGTGGTTCGACAACCTAATTGTCGATGGTGGTGACCTTCGCATGGATGACGCACCCGCCACGTGAGATCAGGTAACCGCCGAATCCCCAGAAGCCGCCGCCGGCGAGCTCAGCACTGAAATGAAACTCATGCACCACGTCAGCGTCCTCGATGCCGCGCAGTGCCGACGGCGAGAATCGCTGCCTCGCATCGAGCATGCGTGCCGAATGGGATTCCGAGACGGACATGCGCTTGCGAAGTTGCTCGACGGTGCCGCCCGGGCACTGCTGGGTCGGGGTGATCATGGAGCGAAGGTCCCCATACCAGGTCCGCGGATCAGATGGCAGGACAACGTCCTTGCCCGCGGAGACTGCAGAACTACCTAGCAACAACCCAAGCAGTGTCCAGCGCCACGGCGACATTGCTCTTTCGCCTACCGCTCGATGATCGCCACCACGCCCATGCCGCCAGCGGTGCAGATGGACACCAGCGCGCGACCACCACCGCGCTGCTTCAGCTCCTTCGCCACGGTGGCGACGATGCGCGCACCGGTCGCGGCGAACGGATGGCCCGTTGCCAGCGAGGAGCCGTTCGGATTCATCTTGGCTGGGTCGATCCTGCCGAGCGGCGCGTCCAGACCCAGGCGGTTGCGGCAGTAGTCTTCGCTTTCCCACGCACGCAGCGTGCACAGCACCTGCGCGGCGAAGGCTTCGTGGATCTCGTAGATGTCGAAATCCTGCAGCGTCAGGCCGTGGCGCTTGAGCATCTCCGGCACCGCCACCGTCGGCGCCATCAGCAGGCCTTCGCCATGGACGAAGTCAACCGCGGACACCTGCGCGTCCTTCAGGTAGGCCAGCGGCTCATGGCCGTGCGCCTGCGCCCACTCGTCGCTGGCCAGCAGCACCGCGGCGGCGCCGTCGGTCAGCGGCGTGGAATTGGCGGCGGTCAGCGTGCCGCGGCCGGACACCTTGTCGAACGCCGGCTTCAGCGTCGCCAGCTTTTCCAGCGACGTGTCGGCGCGCAGGATGTTGTCGCGTTCCAGGCCACGGAACGGCGCGATCAGGTCGTCGAAGAAGCCGCGCTCGTACGCAGCGGCGAGCTTCTTGTGCGAGGCCACGGCCAGCTCATCCTGCGAATCGCGCGAGATGCTCCACTCCTTCGCCATGTCCTCGCAGTGCTCGCCCATGCTCTTGCCGGTACGCGGCTCGGCCACACCGGGGAACTCGGGCTTCAGCTCGCCGAACTTGAAGCCGCTGACCAGCGCCTTCAGCTTGTCCTGCGTGGTCTTGGCGCGGTTGGCGGCCAGCAGGCGCGCGCGCAGCTTCTTGCCGTAGACGATCGGCACTTCGGAGGTGGTATCCGAACCGCCGCCGATACCGGACTCGATCTGGCCCAGCGCGATCTTGTTGCCGATGTGGATGATCGTGTCGAGGCTGGTGCCGCAGGCGCGCTGCAGGGTGATGCCCGGCGTCAGCGGCGACAGGCCGGACGACAGCGCGGCTTCGCGGCCCAGGTTCCAGTCGGAGGAATGCTTGATCACCGCGCCCATCGCCACTTCGCCCAGCTGCTGGCCGTGCAGGCCGAAGCGCTCGACCAGCGCACCCAGCGTACGCACCGACATGCCCAGGTTCCCCACATCCGCGTAGGCCGTGTTCTGGCGGCAGAACGGAATGCGGACGCCGCCGAGGATGGCGACGGGACGGGGAGCGGGCATGGGGACCTCTGTGCGGATGGCGACGATGGGAGGGTGAAGATGCGCCTGCGTACGGCAGGCATAATGGGGGAGTGTAATGCGCCCCTCCACCGCCTCCAACCGCTGACATGACTCGATCCACAACCAGTCCCGTCGTCATGGGCGTGATCGCCCTCGAACTGGCGGCCGGCAGCACGCCACAGCGTGCGGCGCTGTCCGCAGCCGAGGCGAGCGGACTGGCGGAAAAGCTGGGGCGCGACCTCGCCACGCACGCGCCGCAGGTACGTGACCTGGATCTCATCTTCGCCGCGGCGCATTTCGACCCGGCAGAGGCGTTGCGGCCCGGCTGGTCGCTGCACCAGCGCCTGCGCGAGCTGCATCAGCGCGCACCAGGCCGCGGTGAAGGCGCGCGCATCATCGCCCTGGGCGCGGACGACACCGGTGACATCCCGATGCCATTGCAGGCGGACGACGGCCTCCGCGGCGGCCCGCTGCGCGTGGTGCCGTTCCTGCTCAGCGGCGATGACCATACGGTTGAAGCGGTACGCGAACGGTTGGAGGCGGTGTTGCTGGAAACCGGCATGGCCCAGGCCGATACCGCCCTGCTGGCGCAGACCGCGTTCGGTGCGCAGATCGAGCATGCGCGCTACATGACCCTGCACGACCTCGCGGCGATGACCGCGATGCAGTACGACCACGGCGGCCTCGGCGCGCTGTGGCCGGTGATCGAGACCGCACTGATGGCGCCCACCGACGAGCAGTGGCTGGACGCACCGCCGGAGCCGCTGCTGCGCTATGCAGAGGGCGAAGTGCATATCGCGCTGTTCGAACCGGTCGCCTGGCGTGCGCGCTATGCGGCGCAGGACGCTACCGACGAGCGCCTGGAGCGCGCCTACCAGCATTTCCAGGCCCGCCAGCAGCAGATCGCCGCGGTTCTGGAGGCGCATGGCATCCCGGTGACGTTCGCGCATTGCCGCTCCGCCACCGATCCGCACGCCGAACTGCGAGTCTGAGCCTTCTCCCCGTGGCGCGACGCGATGCGGTGACGATCCGCATCGCGCCGTGCCGGCCGCCGCTTACAGGTCGATGCCGAAGCCGCCGCCCACCGAGGATTCGCCACTGCTGAAGCTGGCGCCCAGCGAGAACGAACTGCGACTGCCGACCCGCTTGCCATAGCCGATCGACACCGCCCCCTGGCCGCCCTGCGCACCCACGCCGACCGCAAGCCGGCCCTTGCCCGCGCCACCGTTCGCCGCGTTGACCGCCATGTGCGTCATGGCGGCGCCCATCGCGCCGATCCGGTCGATGCGGCGGTCGGTCTTCGCGAAGCGCACATTCATGTCGGTGCGCAGCGCGTTGAAGTCGTCATCCCACCCTCCCAGCACGATCTGCGAGATGCGCCGGTCGGTGTAGCTGTTGGCCTGGTTCAATGTTTCGGTGGCGACCTCGTCGGTGTACTCCGTCATCTGGCCCACGTTCACCGCGTCGGTGGCTTCGGTGCCCGCGGCGACGTTCGTGATCTGGCGTTCGTTGCCGGCGCTGCCGACGGAGACCGTGTAGTCACGGTCGGCGACCGCGCCGTGGCCGATGGCGGTGCTGCCCGTCGCCAGCGCCTGCGACTGGTAACCGAACGCCGAACTCTGGTTGCCACTGGCAGTGTTGCCGTAGCCGAACGCGCTGCTCTGCTCGCCGCTGGCGGTGTTGGCGGAACCCATGGCGCTGCTGTTGCCACCCTGGGCCACGTTGTAGCGACCCGCCGCGATGCCGCCTGCGCCGCTGGCGGTGTTGTCGTCGCCGAAAGCCATGCTGGACAGGCCGGTCGCCTCGTTGTTGATGCCGAAAGCCTGCGCGAACGTACCGCTGGTCACGTTGACCGCACCATACGCGCCACTCCAGTCCCCACTGGCCGTGTTGTTGATGCCGACGGCGGTGCTCTGCTCACCGCTGGCGGTGTTGCCCACGCCCAACGCCATCGCATCGGTGCCGCTGGCACCATCGCCGCTGTAGTTGATCGCGCTGCTGTCGCTGGAATTGATGCCGACGAAGTTGCTGGCGCCCCCCCCGACTCCGGGCTCGCCCTGCGGCCCTTGCAGGCCCGGCGCCCCGGCGGCTCCCGCAGCCCCCTGCGGACCGACCAGCGACGCCAGCCATTGCGACTCCGTGCCGACAAACCCGTTGTTGACGGCCACCTGGTAGGCGCTGGCGCCGGCCCCGCCACCGCCGCTGCCCAGCGCGGTGAGCCGGCTGTCCACGGCGCTGAAGGCCGCACCGACATTCGTGTAGCTCGTGCCCTGGATGACATAGCTGGGTGCGGTGAACACGCCGCCGCTGAAACCGGCACCACCGCCAAACCAGTCCGCCAGTGAACGCAGTTGACCGACGTTCGCCGCATCGGTGTCGGCGGTGCCGGCGGCGACATGGATGATCTGCCGCGGTGCGGCACTCGAACCCACGGCGACGGCGTAATCGCGGTCGGCGACCGCCTGGTAACCGATTGCGGTGCTGCCGATATTCAGTGCCTGGCTCTGGAAGCCGAAGGCGCTGCTGTAATTGCCCGTGGTGCGAACCCCCGTACCCACGGCCAGCGATGCCTCGCCGCTGGCAATCGCACCGTTGGAATAGGCATCCGGGATGCCATCGCCATCGATGTCCACGTTCGGCGCCGGGACGCCTTCACCCTGGAAGAACGTCGACATCGCAAGGCTGCCATTGCCCCAGGCGGTGGCGTAGTTGCCCAGCGCCGCACTTTGCTGGCCCTCTGCGCGGTTGTGTGCGCCCATCGCGCTGCTGCCGAAACTGTTGGCGGTGTTGGCGTAGCCGAGCGCGTTGCTGTCGCCGCCATTGGTGAGGTTGAGGTTGCCCAGCGCGCTGCTGCCATATCCGTTGGTGGTGTTGGAATGACCAATCGCATTGCTCAAGGTACCGCTGGCGGTGTTCCTGTAGCCCACGGCACTGGCCCGTACTCCGGCAGCGCTGTTGCCCACGCCGATCGCGCTGGAATAGTCGGCCGATGCCACCACGCCCGTGCCCAGCGCCACCGAGGATGTGCCGCTGGCGGTCGCGAATTCGTCCGCGGCATCTTCCGCGCCATCGCCATCACGGTCGTACCAGCCGGAGAACACGATGCTGCGCAGGCCGGTAGCCGTGCCCTGGTAACCGAACGCCGCGCTGAAGTCGCCACCTGCTGCATTGCTGAAACCGAATGCACTGCTGACCCTGCCGGTCGCCTGGTTCCACGCACCAAAAGCACTGGCCCAGTTCCCGGCCTGGTTCCTGAATCCGAAGGCGGTACTTTCCACCCCAGCCGCAATGTTGAGATTGCCGAACGCCGCCGATGTGAATCCACTGGCATTGTTCCGTTCGCCGTACGCGCTGGCGTCCGGCGTGCAGGTGGCGTTGTTGTCGCCATGCTCGTTGCCCTGGTCGGTGGACGGCGCAGGCGTGACCGGCGTGCCATCCGGATTCGTGCACGGGTCGTCGGCCCACGCCGGCGCGGCAATGGCGCCCAGCAGGGCCAGACACAGTGCGGACGGGACCAGCGAATGCCGGCGGCGGATCTTCGAATGGCGCATGGTCATGCTCCTCTCACAATGGTGTCGGCGGAATGCCGGCCCTGGACAGGTATGCGGAATCCGGGGGCGGATCCGTTCACCGGTCGAACCCCGCCGCGCCACGCCCGTGCCACACTACGGACCGGCTCAATGGATGCCACTCGCGCATGATGGAACCTGCCCCGCCGCCCGACGTGACCCGCCTGCTGGCGCGCGCGCGCGCCGGCGATGGGCAGGCGATGGAGGCGGCCTATGCGGCGGTGTATGCCGAACTCAAGCGTGCCGCCCGCGCGCAGCTGCGACGCATGCACGACGCCTTCGAGACCACCGCGCTGGTGCACGAGGCCTACCTGAAACTCGGCGGTGCCCAACTGGCCGCGCAGGACCGCAACCATCTGCTGGCACTGTCGGCCCGCGCCATGCGGCAGGTGCTGGTGGACGACGCGCGCGCGCGCAAGGCGGACAAGCGCGGCGGCGGCCAGGACGCGCTGACCCTGGGCGCAGCGGCGGCGGCCGGCGAAGCCGCCGCGATCGAAGTGCTGAAGCTGGACGAACTGCTGGAGTCGCTGCACCGGCTTGACGCGCGCGCCGCGCAGATCGTCGAACTGCGCTATTTCGGCGGCTATACCGAGGGCGAAGTGGCCGCCCTGCTGGGCATCAGCGAAAGCACCCTGCGCCGCGACTGGCGGCGCGCGCGTGCCTTCCTGCTGAAGGAAACGGCATGATCGACGCCCGGGTGGCGCGGCAGCAACGCGCGATGGCGGTATTCGACGCCGTCGTCGATCTGGTGGGCGAGACGCGCGAACACCGCCTGCGCGCCCTGTGCGGCGACGATCCACTGCTGATGGAGGACGTGCGCGCAATGCTGGCGGCGGATGCCAGCGAGGACCAGCCGTTCCAGGGCAACGCCGCTGCCTGGGGCCAGGCCTTGCGCGAGCACGGCGACGCAGCACATGGCGATGGCATGCTGGGTCGCCAACTGGGCGCCTGGCGCGTGGTGGCGGTGGTCGGTCATGGCGGCATGGGCGCGGTCTACGCGGTGCAGCGCAACGACGGCGCCTATGCGCAGCTCGCCGCGCTGAAACTGATCCGCGCGGCCGCCGATTCGCCGGCCGCGCGCGAACGCTTCCTGCGCGAACGCCAGCTGCTGGCGCAGCTGCAGCACCCGAACATCGCCACCCTGCTGGACGGCGGCTTCAGCGACGAGGGCGACCCCTACTTCGTGATGGAGTATGTCGAAGGCGCACCGATCGACCGGTGGTGCGATACCCACCGCCTGGGCTTGCGCCAGCGCGTGCAGGTGTTCGCCCAGGTGCTCGACGCCGTCGCGCATGCCCATCGCCACCTGATCATCCACCGCGACCTGAAACCATCGAACCTGCTGGTCGATGGCGACGGCCGGGTGAAGCTGCTGGATTTCGGCATCGCCAAGCAACTGGACGCCGGCGATGCCACCGCCACCAGCGACCGCGCGCTGACGTTCGAATACGCTTCGCCTGAGCAGCTGCACGCCGCGCCGATCACCACCGCCACCGACATCTGGCAACTGGGCATCGTGCTGCATCGGCTGCTGAGCGGCTCGCATCCGTTCGGCCTGACCCGCGACACGCCGCTGGCGAAGCAACTGCAATTGCTGGAGCGCACGCCCGAGCCGCTGACGCGCGCCGCATCCCAAGCGAGCGTCGAGCAGGCCGCGCTGCGTGCCGAAACCGATGGTGCGGCGCTGGCGAAGGCATTGCGCGGTGGCCCGGCCGCGATCATCGAAACCTGCCTGCGCCGCGAACCCGGGGCCCGCTACGCCAGCGTGGATGCGCTGGCCGCCGACCTGCGCCGCTGGCTGGAGCACCGGCCGGTCAGCGCGGCACCCCTCGGCCCGGGCGGACGCGCGGCCCTGTGGTTGCGGCGCAACCGCTTGCTGGCGGCCGCAGCCGCGGCCGTCGCACTGGCGCTCGTCGCAGGCACCGGCGTCGCCCTGTGGCAGGCCAACGACGCGCGGCGCGAAAGCGCACGCACGCGCGAATCGCTGCAGTTCCTGTCGGATACCTTCGCAGCCGCCTCGCCCCAGCAAGCGATGGCCACTGAAGTCAGCGTGCGCCAATTGCTGGACAGCGCCCGCGCCGAACTCGACAAGCGCAAGACCACCGATCCACAGGTGAAGCAACCCGTGCAGCGCATGCTCGGCCGCCTTTATGAATCGCTCGGCGAACCAACCCTCGCCGCCGACCTGCTCGAACAGGGGCTGCGTGGCGCGGCGCCCGTCGGGCGCGAGGATGCGCTGGCGCTGGCCGGCGACCTGGACAGCTATTCCGGCGCGCTGGGGTTGCTGGAGCGTGGCAGGGAATCATTGGCCGCCGCACACCGTGCGGCCGACCTGCGCAACCGCTACGCGGCGGATGATCCCGCCCAGCAGCTGTATATCCACGATCAACTCGGCTTCGCCTACTACCGCAGCGGCGACAACGCGCGCGCCGAGCAGGAATGGATGCAGGTGCTGGCGCTGGCGCGCGGCATGGAGTCGCCCCCGCGCGATGCCGTGATCAACGCCAGCCAGCTGCTGTCGGGCATGCTGGCGTTCAACGGCGAGTTCAAGCGCTCGCTGGAGATCGCCGAGCAGGGCATGGCCTTCGCCGATCGCAGCGGCGTACCGGCAGAGGCACCGATGCGCATCAACCTGATGCGCGCGCGCGCCGAGGCCCTGCTGAAGCTGGGCGATGCCGTCAATGCGGAGCCGGTCATCCGCCAGGCCATCGCCCTGCAGCAGAAGACCACCAGTGCGCACGGCAATCACATGGCCGTGCTGCAGAACGCGTTGGCCATCGCGCTGAACGACCTGGGGCGGTTCCGCGAAGCCATGCAGGCGGTGACCGCGGCCGAAGCGATGGGCAATGCCGTCACGTCGGCACCCATCGAACGCGCCATCTCGCTGAGCAACCGCGCCAGCGTGCACGAAAGCGCCGGCGACTACGCGACGGCGGTCGATCTCGGCCGGCAGGCATTGCGTAAACTCGATGACGCAGGCCTGGCCGAGGACGATGCCGAGCGCCGGATGACCGAACGCAACTACGTGCGCAGCCTTGGCCTGTCCGGGCAGCACGATGACGCCTTCCGGCGCATGCAGGCGTTGCGCGCACGCGCACGCGCGCTGGACGGCGAGGACTCGGCGGAGTACGCACTCACCACCTGGCAACTGGTGGTGATGGCGCGCAACCGGCACGATCCCGTGCGCGGCAAGCCGCTGCTGGCGGAAGCGCGGACGCGTTGGGCCGCGCTGGTGCCGGAGGCACATCCCATCTTCGTGCATGCCTTGCGCACGCAAGCCTCGTTCGCGCGCGACACCGGCGACCTTGCCGGTGCCGAAACCACGCAGCGCAACGCCATCGCGCAACTCGAAGCCGCCAACGCATTGCCGGTCGATTTGGCAGGCGCGCGCGCAGAACTCGCCGCCATCCGGTTCGCGCAAGGCGACAAGCGCGAAGCAGGTGCATTGCTGGAACAGGCGCTGCCGGTGCTGCGCGATGCCGTGCTGCCGCAGGAAACCAGTCGCGTCAATGCCGAGTCCCTTGCCAGGCAACTCGGCGTGCGCTGACAGGCCGCGGCGGTAGCCCGGGCTACAGCATGCCGGTCAGCGCCTCCGGTTCCACGTTGAGGATTTTCCTGCTGAAGCCGGCCGCCATCGTCTTCGCCTGTGCGACCTGTGCGGCGTTGCCGGTCTGCTTGCCGTCCACGTAGAACACCAGCGGCAACCCGGCGCTGGCCAGCAGCGCGTTGTACAGCGCGGTCTTGTCCGCGTTGGAGGCCCGCACGATCTCCGACTGCGCCAGCGCGGCATTGAGCGAGGCGAACAGGTTGTCCTCGGCTGCCGCGCTGGGTTCCCGGTCAGTGGCGACGATGTACGTCGACGTCATGAAGAAGGTCACCGCGCCGGCCAGCGTGTTGTCCCAGCCCTTGCCCCGGTACTTCTGCGCGAACAGCTGTTTGCCCGCACCGGCCAGCTGCAGGATCTGCGCGCGCTCCTCCGGCGTGTTGCCCAAGCTGTCGGCGAGATTCTTCACCGACGCGTCGCCGGCGACCGGGGTGAAGCGGGTGGCCGCGACCGATGCGTTCGGCGCTGGGGTTGCGATCTGCCGTGGCGCTTTGTCCCCGGAGTATTTCGGGTACTTGGCGCATTCCGCCGGCAGGCGCCGGCCATTGCGGAGCGCGCCATCGCAGATGGCGGTCTCGATGATCTGGTGCTGGATCGAGTGGTTGACGATCGATTGCTGTGCATGTGCGGCGGGAGCGGCGAACAGCGCGGCGAGTACGAAGGCGACCATCGGCAGCGGGATCATCTTGTTGCGCATCGCTGCATCCGGGGTGGTGGTGATGTTCATGGCGTGCAGGCCTCAGCCGGCGTCAGGTTGAACGTGTCGGCGTAGCCCGCGTTCTCGTCGACCACACCACCCGCACGGGTGGCGGCTTCATTGGCCTTGACCGACAACGTGCCCGGCGCACCCGGGCCATCGGGCAGGTCGATGCGATAGGTGCCGCTGGCCTTCCAGTTCAGCCCCGGAATGTTCGGCGTGCGCACCATCCTGTAGGTGCCGTCCATGCCGCCGCTGAATTCTGTGCCGAACAACGTACCCTCCAGCACGAAGATTTTGCCGATGTCGCAGACGACCTGGTCGACCGGGTCGCCGCCACCAACGATGATGCGATACGCCTGCGGCGCAGGCGGTGCGGCCGCCATGCCTTCGCAGCGTGGCCGCTCGTCGCGTTCATCGGTGCGCGGTTCGTCGATGCATTTGCGCGCATCCACTGCTTCCGGCATCGCGATGCCTGCAGGCGCCGCGACCGGTGTCTGATCGCGCCCCGGCGAACACGCCGCCAGCGTCAACAACAGCCATGCGGCCGCGCAAGCGGACACGAACTGGCGTGTGCGCATCGGAACGCCGGATGCATGACGACGGTTCATTCGCCGCAGTCCTCGATCTTCGTCCAGGTGGCGGTGCTCGGCTTCGGTGTGGCGCAGACCGTCCGGCCGGCGGCATGTCCGCAGACCTTGTTGCTGACGAGATGCTGGGTGAGCGACTCCTCTGTTCCGCTCAACGTGTAGGTGCCGGTGGCGTCGGCGAAGCCACCCGCGCCCAGAAACTTGAACGTCCAGGTGCCGACCCGGTCGCTGCTGGGGGTATGGGTGATGCTCGCCGTGCCGCCGCAGGCGGTGACGGTGAAGGGTTTGCTCACGTCGCAGGCGCGCATGCTTTCGCGACCGCCGCCGGGACACTGGGCGAAATCAATGCGGTACGAAGGCCGCTTCTCCGTATCGAACGCCAGCGTGGCCTTGACCGTGCCGCCGGTGGGCAGGCCGTCCTTCTTCGCGCGCGGTTCCGCGAACACGGTGTACGCGGTGTTCGGGCGGGCACCGGTGCGCTTCTCCGGGGTGCTGCGCAGCTTCAGCTCCACGCAGCGCCCGGACTCCCACGGTGCCTGTTTGCCGAGTGCGCCGGTGAGCATGACCTCCGCGGTGAACCGCATGAACTGCAGCGCGGCGTCTCGCAGCTTGCCGGTATGCTCGGCGTCCTTCGGATTGAAGATGGTGAAACCACGCTGGCGCTCGACCTGGCCCGTCTGCAGGCCACCGCGGCCGGTGGTGGTGCTTTCGGTGAAGGACAGGTTGTTGCCGGAAGCGCCGGTGCCGCTCATCTCGATGCGGAATTCATCGCCGCTTCCGTCGCCCCCCTCGACCAGCCGGGCGTCGTCGTCCAGCCAGCGTTCGCGGCGATACGCGATCTTGACCGCGCCTTGCGCCGCACCGGCGGCCATCTGCGATTCGGTTTCGATGGTGACCACCAGCTTGCCTTGCGGATCGGGACAGGCATCGACGTGGATCTTGGTCTTGACCTTACCGGTCACGCCGTTCTCCTTGATGGTCTGCTCCAGCGTGGTGTTCACCCCATCCTGGGTGATGTCCACGCCCATCGCACCGTCCTGTCCCTCGAACTTCATCGGACCCTGTTCGATGGCCTGCGCCACCTGATCCTGGGTCAGCCCGCCATTGAGCATGCTGCCGGTCAGCAGGCCACCGACCATGCCGTAGCCGGCCCCCATCATCCCGGCATCCATGCCAGTGCCATCGAACGCAGCAGGCGTCATGCGCGGCACCTGCGTCTGCGCGACCACCGCAGAGCGCTCCACCGCCAGACCGAAGGCCTTCAGCGCCGCGATGGCGCGGGCCTCTCCGCCCAGCGCCTCCTCCATGCCGGTGGCCTGCATCACCTTGTAGTGCAGCCAGTACTCCAGCGCGGAGGCTTCGCGCGCGGACGGCAGGGGGCCTTCGGCCTTCAGCCGCTCCAGGCCGGCCTTCAGGTGCTGGTCCGGCGGCGGATCGGAGGAACGGGAAGGAGCATCACCGGATGAGGGCGAACAGGCGGCAAGCAGCAGGGCGAACGTGGACGCGACAAGCGGGCGACGGTGGGGCATGACGGCATTCCGGTGGGCTGTTCTCCAGTCAGCGGAAAACCAAGGCGAATCCAGTCATCCCTCCGCTCAGCCCGATGCCGGTACGGCGTCCCCTGTGGGCAGCGGCTGCCAGTGCGTCCAGTTCAACGCAGTCTGCGGACGCGTCGCCTGGATCTGCGCATACGGGATCAGCAGGTCCAGCCGGCAACTGTCGTCCGCGATGTAGCGCTGCGTCGCCGGCAGGTAGCGGACGGCTGGCGTGCCGCCCTCGAAATCCGCCGGGCGCAGGATCGTCACCCGGTCATCGCGGCGGTCCCACAGCCACGCCGCATCGTGCTTGCCGCTGACGTTGGTCAGGTAGTTCAACACCACCACCGGGTCATGGCCCGTGGCAAAGACGATATGCCCGTCGAAGCTGCGTACCCGATGGCGGTCAGGCGCCTGTCCACGACGAAAGGCCATGTTCACCGTGTATCGTTGTGCAGCCCATCCAGCGCCGCCTCCCGCCAGCGGCGGCCCTGCAGGTCCAGCTCCACCAGCCAACCGGTCTTTTCCTTCAGGTGCTCATGGGTGGGATGCGGCCGCTCTTCCCGGCGCACGTAGAGGACGCGGCCCGCATCCAGCCGATGGACCGACGCACCCATCGCACACGCGGGATGCGGCAGCTGGCAACGCAGCAGGACGGTCGCGCTCGCCAGGTCCAGCAGGAACAGGTCCATGGCACCGTCGGCTGCTTCGGTCCATGGCAAGGCGCGCAGCACCAGCAACCGATCCTCCGCCAGCAGCTGCAGCTGCATGCCGGCACCGCACGACAGGCTGGCCACATGCCGCAGCTCCCCGTGCTGCACGCACAGAACGCTGACCAGCGCGTCCTCCCCGCCACCGACCGGCGCCAGCACGTCCAGCACCGGCGCGGCGGCGTCGAACCAGGCGGCGGACGGGTCCGCGGGGCGTTCCAGGCACAGCGTGTCGCCCCATCCCGTCCGGCCACCATCCCCGTGCGCGCCGCGTGCCGCGCGCTCCACCTCCACGAAGGTGGCTGTCTGGTAGTCGGTGATCCGTATGAGCTTGATGCCATGCGCGTCCGGCGACCGGCCCCGGACCCGCGCCGGCTCCCACTCCCAATAGTGCCCGTCGGAGGTGGCATGGACGGGATGGAACGTGTGTCCCTGTTCCCGCAGTGCGAAGAAGCCGTCCGCTTCGATCTCTTGCGGCGGGAAGACATCCAGGTCCACGAGCAGGTCAAAGGCACCGCTTTCGTTCTCGAACGGCACGATCGCGTGGCGCACCGCACCGCCGCCGTGATAAAGGCCACCGTAGCCGCAGTGCCAGTCGGTGGATTCGACCAGCGTGGGCGGCTTCTTCCTGCCGGATTTCGCGGGTGCTTTCCAGGCCGGCGCGTCGGGCGCCAGGCGCTCGCAGCCGTGCGTTTGGCCGCCGTGACTGCACGCCTTTACGAACGCCTCCGCCTCGCCAGCGGCGACCGCGTGCAGCAGGTAGGCATCGCCACCGGTATCGACCGACCACAGCTGGTACCCGTGGCGGCGCAGGAAACCGGAAAGCGCCTCGAAGCAGGTCTCGCTGGATTCGTTCGCAAGCTGCAGCTGCAGCGCATCGAATGCGCCGCCACGCAGAAAATCCAGTGCGGGGTAAGCCCGCGGGAATTCACCAAGGAAGTCGCGCCCCACTGCCTTCCAGTCCAGCAAGATGCCCTGGCCAACCTCTCGATCCATCGACTGCGACTCTCGTGATTCCCTCGCGACATGCTACCAACGGCATTGCGCGCCACGTGCCCGCACTCGGCTCACAGTGCAGGCGGCACATCCGGGACGAGGGAGTGGTCATCCGCCACTCCCGCGCCTGTCCCGTCGCTACTGCGTGACCTTGATGATGCCGCACGCCACGCGCGCGCCGGCATTGCCGGCTGGCTGGCTGGCGTAGTCGTCCGCGGCGGCGTGCACGATCAGCGCACGGCCGGCGACATCGTTGACGGCACCGCCGCCGAGGGTGACGCCCTCGAGGTGCGCGTTGACGGTCGCCACGCCATCGGCGTTCGCGGCGAGGTTGTTCATGTCGCCAGCGTGATGCGCGCCGCTGCCGGTCCTGCCGTGCGCGGCGTTGAACGGATTGAAGTGCGGGCCGGCGCTGCTGGCGTCGACGGCGCCGCAGTCGCCCTTCTCGTGGATATGGAAGGCGTGCGTGCCGTTGGTCGGCAGGCCACCGATCTCACCGGTCAGGTGCAGGCCCTTGCCCATCGGCGTGAGGGTGACGCTGCCGCTGACCAGACTGCCGGAGGCCGAGGCCAGCACGGCGACCGCCTGCTTGGCGGTGCTGGTGGTCGGAACGACGGTCGTTGCGGCCGATGGTGGCGATGACGAAGACGGCGTGGTGCCGCAGGCGGCGAGCGCGAGGGCGGACGCGGCGGCCAGCAAGGCGATGCGCATGGAAAGCTCCGGGAGCAGGGTATGGCCCGCTAACGTAACCATCGATACCTTCATGTGCAATGAAAGCGATGGCGCCTCAGCCTCGCTTGCGGCCCGGCCCCAACTTGCGTGTCACCGTGTTGCGGCCGACGCCCAGCTTGGCGGCGGCTTCGGCGCGGCGTCCGTGGGTCATTTCCAGCGCCACCTCGAGCAGCGTGCGGTCCAGCCGTTCGCGCGCTTCGGCGTGCAGCGACTCCGCGCCCTCCAGCAGGCGGCGGCGCGCCCATTCGCCAAGGGCATGGTCCCATTCGCCGCGTCCACCGGCGATCGGTGCGTGCGACAGCGCGCCCTGCAGGTCGGTGGTGTTGATGACATCGGCCGGCGCCAGCGCGGCCAATCGCCAGCAGACGTTTTCCAGCTCGCGCACGTTGCCGGGCCAGTCGTGGGCCTGCAACAGGTCCAGCGCTGGATTGCTGAAGCGCTTCGGCGCGATGTCCAGCTTGCGCGTGGCCATCGCCAGGAAATTGTCCGCCAGTTGCGGCACGTCGGCGCGCCGCTCACGCAACGGCGGCAGCTGCAACCGCACCACGTTGAGCCGGTGCAGCAGGTCGGCGCGGAAACGGCCCTCGGCGACCAGCCCATCGAGGTCCTGGTGCGTGGCGGCGATCACGCGCACGTCGACGCGGATCAGTTCGCGGCCACCGACGCGGAAGAACTCGCCTTCCGCCAATACCCGCAACAGGCGCGTCTGCAACGGCAACGGCATGTCGCCGATCTCGTCGAGGAACAGCGTGCCGCCGTCGGCCTGTTCGAAGCGGCCGATGTGGCGCTTCTGCGCGCCGGTGAACGCACCGGCCTCGTGGCCGAACAGCTCGCTCTCCAGCAGCTCGGACGGAATGGCGGCCGTGTTCAGCGCGACGAACGGTTTGCGCGAGCGCGGTGATTCGTGGTGCAGCGCATGTGCCACCAGTTCCTTGCCGGTGCCGGTCTCGCCGGTGATCAGCACCGACAGCGGCGCCTGCGCCAACCGTCCGATGGCACGGAACAGCGCGCGCATCGCCGGCGTGTCGCCGATCAGCTGTGGCGTGGCGGCGGCCGGCGCATCGCCGTCCTGTGCCGCATCGGCTGCCTCTTCGGCATCCGGCAACGTGCGCGCGGCCAACGCGACTGCGTCGTCGAGGTCGAACGGTTTCGACAGGAATTCATGCGCGCCGCCGCGGAACGCACCGGCGGTGCTGGCGACATCGGTGTACGCCGACATCACGATGACCGGCAACTGCGGGTGCGTGGACTTCAGCTTGTCGAGCAGCACCAGACCGTCGTCGCCGGGCATGCGGACGTCGGTGAACAGCAGGTCGGGCGCGCCCCGCGCGCCGAGTGCGTTGAGCGCGGCGGCGGCGCTGTCGAAGCCATCCACCGTGTAGCCCGCATCGCGCAGCGCGGTGGCGAGCACGAAGCGGACCGAGCGGTCGTCGTCGACCACCCAGATGCGGCGTGCGTCGGTGGAAGTGGCAGCCAGGCGATCAATGGACATGACGTTCCTCGTCGGTGTCGTGCAACGATTGCGGCAGCAGCAGGGTGAAGACCGTATGGCCGGGGCGCGAGCGGTAGGTCAGCGACCCCCGGTGTTCGCGTGCCACCTGCTGCGACAGCGCCAGGCCCAGGCCGCTGCCTTCGGCGCGGCCGCTGACCAGCGGCAGGAACAGGTGCTCGGCGAGCGCTTCGGGCACGCCGCGGCCGTCGTCGACGATCTCCACCCGCAGCGCCATCGTGTGCAGGTGGTCGTGGATGCGCGACCCGTGTTCGACACGGGTGCGCAGGATGATGTTGGCCGCACCCGCCTGCAGGGCGTTGCGGACCAGGTTCCAGACCGCCTGGGTCAGGCGGTCGGCGTCGCCGGACAGTTCCGGCAGGCTGGGGTCGTAGTCGCGCTGCAGGCGCACCGACCAGCCACCCTCGTTCTCGGCCAGGCGCAGCACGCGTTCCAGCACGGTGTGGATGTTCAACGGCGCGTGTGGCCGCTGGGGCGAGGGCGACAGCAGTTGCTCCAGCAGGGTGTTGAGGCGGTTGATCTCGGACTCGATCAGTTCGATCAGCTCGCGCTCGTCGTCGTTGTCGTTGCGGTGTGCCGCTCGCCGCGCCAGCAGCTGGGCGGCGCCTTTCAGGCCGGCCAGCGGATTGCGCAGCTCGTGCGCCAGTCCCTTCAGGGCCGCGCTCAAGGCATTCGGCAACACGTGGGTGGGATCCAGCGCGGGAAACTCGTCGACCGGATGCGCTTCCAGCAGCCAGCCGCCGCCCTCCAGCCGCGACAGCCAGCCTTCGGCGAAGCAGGGCGACTCGCCCGGCATGCCCAGCGCCATGCGGTGCAGGCGCAGGACGTCGCGATCGGTGTTTTCAAGGAAGCGCGCCATGGCGTCGCCTTCGATCTCCAGGGCCGCCAGTGGTTGGGCCAGCAGGCGGCGGGTACTGACGCCCAGCCAGCGGGCGAAGGCAGGGTTCACGCCGCGGATCAGGCCGGCGGCATCCGCCCAGGCCACCGGCGTGCTCAGCGCGTCGGTGGTGGGCTCGAAACGCATAGGGGACGGGGCCGGGGACGACATTGCACCAGTTTAGTGCAAAGCCGTCCCCGGTAATCCATCAGGCCTCGTAGGCCGATTCGCCGTGCGAGACGATGTCCAGGCCCTCGCGCTCGGCGTCCTCGGTCACGCGCAGGCCGAACACGACCTTGGCGATCAGGAAGGCGACCACCGAGACCACGCCGATCCAGACGATGGTCAGGCCCACACCGGTCGCCTGCTTGATGACCTGCGCCACCCAGTCGAAGTCCTCGGCACCCGGACCACCCAGGCCCGGCGCATGGAACACGCCGGTCAGGATCGCGCCGATGATGCCGCCGACCGCGTGCACGCCGAACACGTCCGCGGTGTCGTCGACCTTCAGCAGGCGCTTCAGACCGGTGACGCCCCACACGCAGACCACGCCGGCGATGAAGCCGATGGCCACGGCGCCGAACGGACCCACCAGGCCGGCGGCCGGGGTGATGCCGACCAGGCCGGCCACCGCACCCGAAGCCACGCCCAGTGCGGACGACTTGCCCTTGAAGATCTTCTCGGTCAATGCCCAGGCGATGACGGCGGCAGCGGTGGCGACCAGCGTGTTGATGAAGGCCAGTGCCGCGCCTGCATTGGCTTCCAGGTTGGAACCGGCATTGAAGCCGAACCAGCCCACCCACAGCAGCGAGGCGCCGACGTAGGTCAGGGTGACGTTGTGCGGCTTCAGCGCGGTCTGGCCGTAGCCCAGGCGCTTGCCGACGAAGTACGCGCCGATCAGGCCGGCCACGCCCGCGTTGATGTGCACCACGGTGCCGCCGGCGAAATCCAGCGCGCCCAGTTCGAACAGATAGCCGCCGGTGGCCCACACGATGTGCGCGATCGGCAGGTAGCCGAAGGTGAACCAGATCACCGAGAACAGGATGACCGCGGCGAACTTCATGCGCTCGGCGAACGCACCGACGATCAGCGCGCCGGTGATGCCCGCGAACGTCGACTGGAACGCGACGAACACGTACTCCGGCAGACTGACGCCATCGGTGAACGTGGCCGCCAGCGTTTCCGGCGTCACGCCCTTCAGGAACAGCTTGTCGAGGTTGCCGATCCACTGGCCTTCGCCCGAGAACGCGAGGCTGTAGCCGTAGACGATCCACAGCACCACCAGCAGCGAGAACACGGTGATGACCTGCACCAGCACGGACAGCACGTTCTTCGAACGCACCATGCCGCCGTAGAACAGCGCCAGGCCCGGCACCACCATCAGCAGCACCAGCAGCGTGGACGTCAGCATCCACGCCACGTCGCCCTTCTCCACCACCGGTTCGGCAGCGGCTTCTTCAGCGGGCGCCGCTTCCGGCGCGGGCGCTTCGGTGACCGTCTCGGTGACGACCTCTGTGACCACGTCCGCCGCGGGTGCGGCTTCGGCGGTCGCTTCGGCCGCCGGCGGCGGCGTGGTGTCCTGCGCGATGGCGGTCGCCACCACGCCCATCGTCATCACGCCGCACAACGCGGCCAGGAGTAGCACTTGCGCACGGGTCTTCCACCCGGACAACAGTCGAGTCTTCATGTGGGGGCTCCGAGTGTTAGAGCGCGTCCGCGCCGACTTCGCCGGTGCGGATGCGGATGACCTGGTCGATGGTGGTGACGAAGATCTTGCCGTCGCCGATCTTGCCGGTGCCGGCCGCCTGCTGGATGGCCTCGATGACGGCCTCCAGTCGCTCGTCGGTCACGACGGTTTCGATCTTGATCTTGGGCAGGAAATCGACGACGTACTCGGCGCCGCGGTACAGCTCGGTGTGGCCCTTCTGCCGGCCGAAGCCTTTCACTTCGGTCACGGTGATGCCGGACACGCCCGCTTGCGACAAGGACTCTCGGACCTCGTCGAGCTTGAACGGCCGGATGATGGCGGTGATCAGTTTCATGCGCATACCCCGATGGTGGATGGAACCGGCCGACCGGAGCCGGCCGGCGGTTTCAGGTCACCGGTGCGCGCAACCCCCTGGCCGCGTGCACGTGATCGGTGCGGAGCGATGCATGAACCGCCTCCGTGCCTGCCGCGATCGTCTGCGGCAGGAGCGGATGACGTGGGAGGGAGCTGCGGTTCATGGACCTCTCCTGTGTTTCCCCAGTTACAACGTTGGTGCGATCTCCAGGAATCGAAGACGGGTGGTGCCCCGGTTCCCCAACCGGTCGAAGGCATCGCGAGGCGATGTCTTCAATAAGGTGCGGCGATGGCGACGGGTGGGAGGGGAGATCCGTCGCCATCGCCGCGATAACTCAGTGCACGCCCGCTGCACCGTGGAGGACCAGCATGCGGCCCTCCACGTGCATCGCGATGTGCGCGTACGCCGGCATCAGCTGGCGTAGTACAGCTGGTATTCGAGCGGGTGCGTGGCCGCGCGGAACTTGGTCACTTCCTGCATCTTCAGCGCGATGTACGCGTCGATGAAGTCGTCCGACATCACGCCGCCGGCCTTGAGGAAGTCGCGGTCCTTGTCCAGCGCGTCCAGCGCCTGGTCCAGGCTGGAGCAGACCTGCGGGATGTTCTTCTCTTCTTCCGGCGGCAGGTCGTACAGGTCCTTGTCGCTCGGCGCGCCCGGGTCGATCTGGTTCTTGATGCCGTCCAGGCCGGCCATCATCAGCGCGGTGAAGGTCAGGTAGCCGGACTGCAGCGGATCGGGGAAGCGGATCTCGATGCGGCGCGCCTTCGGATTGGCGACCCACGGAATGCGGCACGAAGCGGAGCGGTTGCGCGCCGAGTAGGCCAGCATCACCGGTGCTTCGAAGCCCGGCACCAGGCGCTTGTAGCTGTTGGTGCCCGAGTTGGCGAACGCGTTGATCGCCTTGGCGTGCTTGAAGATGCCGCCGATGTACCACAGCGCCATCTGCGACAGGCCGCCGTAGCCGTCGCCGGAGAACAGGTTCTGCCCGCCCTTGGCCAGCGACTGGTGCACGTGCATGCCGCTGCCGTTGTCGCCGACGATCGGCTTGGGCATGAAGGTGACGGTCTTGCCGTTGCGGTGGGCGACGTTGCGCACCACGTACTTCATGCGCTGCAGCTCGTCGGCCTTCTGCACCAGCGTGTTGAACTTGGCGCCGATCTCGCACTGGCCGGCGGTGGCGACTTCGTGGTGGTGCACTTCGACCTCGATGCCGACCTGTTCCAGCGTCTTGCACATCTCGGCGCGCAGGTCGTGCAGCGAGTCGGTCGGCGGCACCGGGAAGTAACCACCCTTGATGCCCGGACGATAGCCGCTGTTGGCGCCGTCGTAGCTCTTGCCGCTGTTCCAGGCGCCTTCCTCGGAATTGATCTTGAAGAAGGTGTTGCCCATGTCGTTGGCGAACTGCACGGAATCGAAGATGAAGAACTCGGGTTCCGGACCGAAGAACGCCACGTCGGCGACGCCGCTGGCCTTCAGGTGGGCTTCGGCGCGCTTGGCGATGCCGCGCGGATCGCGCGTGTAGCCCTGCATGGTGGCGGGATCGAGGATGTCGCAGACCAGCACCAGGGTCGGATCGGCATAGAACGGATCCAGATACGCCGTGCTCGGGTCGGGCAGCAGCACCATGTCGGACTCGTTGATGCCCTTCCAGCCCGAGATCGAAGAGCCATCGAACATCTTGCCGTCTTCGAACAGCGAGGCGTCCACGATGCTGACGGGGAAGGTGACGTGCTGCTCGACACCACGCATGTCGACGAAGCGCAGGTCGACGAACTCGACCTTGTGCTCCTTGATCAGCTTCTCGACGTTGTCCAGGGACATCTTGGAACCTCGGGTTGGATGAAGGGTTGAGCCTGACTAGAGCAATCGCCGTGCCAACCTTTCACCGCCTCCAACCCATTGATTTTCAATAGCCCTCGTCACGCCGCGCTCACAGCAAGGCACCCGATTGGCGCATTCATCCGGCCGTGAGCACCATTACGGTGCATTCGGCTTTCCTCTATCCTTGCGCCTCTCCGTCGCCCCTCACGCGAGCCCCATGACCGACCTGCTCGCCGCGCTGCTGCTCGGCATCCTCGAAGGCCTGACCGAATTCCTGCCGGTGTCCAGCACCGGACACCTGCTGATCGCGCAACACTGGCTGGGCGAGCGCTCGGACTTCTTCAACATCGTCATCCAGGCGGGCGCGATCCTCGCGACCACACTGGTGTTCCGCCGCCGGATCTGGGAACTGGCCACCGGCTGCTGGCGCGATGCCGAGGCGCGCGACTATTCGATGAAACTGGCCGCCGCCTTCCTGGTGACCGCGCTGGTCGGCCTGCCGGTGCGACTGGCCGGCTGGGAGTTGCCGGAGACCGTCACGCCGATCGCCTGGGCACTGATCCTCGGTGGCGTCTGGATGCTGATCGCCGAGCACTTCGCAGAAAAACGCGGCGACGTCGCCACGATCACGTGGAAGGTCGCGATCCTGGTGGGTCTGGCGCAGGTGGTGGCCGGCGTGTTCCCCGGCACCTCGCGCTCGGCCGCGGCGATCTTCATGGCCATGCTGGCCGGTACCAGCCGGCGCTCGTCGGCCGCGGAGTTCGTGTTCCTCCTCGGCATCCCCACCATGTTCGCGGCCAGCGGCTACGCGTTCCTGGAACTGGTCAAGGATGACGCGCTGGGCACCGAGAACTGGGGCGAGGTCGCGCTGGCGTTCGCCGCCGCCACCGTCACCGGCTTCATGGTGGTGAAGTGGCTGCTCGGCTTCATCAAGGCGCACCGCTTCACCGGCTTCGCCGTCTACCGCATCGTGTTGGGCGCGCTGCTGCTGTTGCTGATGCCGGCAGGCGCCTGAGCCGGGCGGGCGCTTCACCCCGATCCAACCCGTCATGCGTTCGGATAGTCCACCTTCGGGAGACATCACCATGAAACGACTGCTGCTGCTTGCCCTGCCACTGGCCCTGATTGCCTGCACGAAGCCCGCCGAGCCAGACTCTCCACCCGACGTGACGCCCGCAGCAGCGGTACCTGCGGTCGCACCAAGCATGGCGGATGCGGCGCTGCTGCCGAAGTACCACTGGCGACTCAGCGAGGCGACCGATGCGCAGGGCCAGCGCATCGCGGCACTGTTCGCGCGCGCCGATCAACCGGTGCAACTGGATTTCCGCGACGGTCGCGTCGGCGTGTCCAATACCTGCAACCGCATGGGCGGCACGTATACCGCCTCCGACAGTTCACTGACGGCCGGGCGCCTGGCCGCCACGCAGATGGCCTGTGGCGACAGCGCCGTCATGGCATTGGACCAGGAAGTCGGCAAGCGCCTGGAAGGCACGCTGAAGATGGCGACCACCACTGGCGAGCCGCCCACGCTGACGCTGACCACCGCCACCGGCGACGTGCTCGCCTTCGCCGGCGAACCCACCGCGGAAACCCGCTACGGCGGTGCCGGCGAGCGCGTGTTCCTGGAGGTCGCGTCCGAGACCAAGCCCTGCAGCCACCCGCTAATCCCCGACAAGCAGTGCCTGCAGGTGCGCGAGATCCAGTACGACGACAAGGGCCTGAAGGTCGGCACGCCCGGCGAGTTCCAGCATTTCTACGACAGCATCGAGGGCTACACGCAGGAGCCCGGCATCCGCAACGTGCTGCGCGTGGATCGCTACACGGTGAAGAACCCGCCGGCCGATGCCTCCTCGAAGGCCTACGTGCTGGACATGGTGGTGGAGTCGGCCAGCGAGAAGAAGTGACGCCTCTGCAACCGATGCGCGTCGTGCCCGCATGACGCGCATCGGTGCTGGGGACCAGACGCTATAGTGGCGCGTCACCGGCATCGACGCGTACCTGATGAATCACTCCGCAAGGAACGCTTCTCCTCTTCCGTGGATCGCCGTTGCCTTGCTGGCCGCCTCCGCACTGCTGATGTGGTGGCCGGCGCTGCAGACGCCGTTCTGGGGCGACGACTACGTTTTCCTCCACGCCGCGCACGCGACTAACGCCGCCGGCGCGCCCTGGTGGTCGGATTTCTGGCCGTCGTCGCCGCCGCGGTTCTGGCGCCCTCTTTCGCAGGAAGGCTACTGGCGCTGGGTCGACGCAGCGCTGGGCGGCAGCGCGCATGCGGCGCACATCGTCAGCCTGGTCCTGCATGTGTTGGCCACGCTCGGTGTGGCCCTGTTCGCCTTCCGCCTGGCGCGCGCGTGCCGCTGGCCGCATGCCGGCCGCATCGCCGCCTTCGCCGGTGCCGTGTATGGCGCGCTGACCCTGCACCTGTTGCCGGTGCATTGGGCAGCAGCGGCCAACAACGCGATGCTGACGCTGTTCACCACGCTGCTGCTTGCGGCCTGGGTCATCGCGCGCGCCGACGCCACCCTCCGGCTGCGCCCGCTCCTGCTGGCCTCGTTGCCGGTGTGGCTGGCGCTGGCGCTGCTGAGCAAGGAATCCGCCGCGCTGACGCCTGCGTTGATGCTCGTGGTCGCCGCATTCGTCGTCGTACGTCGGCTCGACCGCGGCGAACTCGTCGCCTGGCTGGCCTGCGTGGCCGTCGTCGCGATCTGGCTGTCGTTGCGCTCGCGTTTCACCGCCAACACCGACGCGTCCTACGACCTGAGCCTGGGCAGCAACGTGCTGCGCAACGCGGCCTCGTTCGTGGCGTGGCTGCTGAACGTCCCGCGCGAGGCGATGCGCATGGCGGTCGCGGGCGAACGCATGCAGGGCCTGGCCTGGATCGCCGCCACCGCGCTGCCGATGCTGGCCGCGTGGGCGATCGCCGGCTGGCGCGGGCGCACGTTGCTGACGCCGCTGCAGTGGTGGTGTGTCGCGGCCTTCGCCGGGCTCGCGTATGCGCCGTACTTCCTGTTCGCCTGGAACAGCTACGAGTACTACGCCGCCATCGCCGTGATCCTGCCGGTGATCGTGCTGGCGCGCTGCGTGGCCGCCGATGGCGTCGCGCTGGTGGTCGCCGTCCTGATCGCCGTGTCGTCGTGGATCGCCGTGGAAGGCACGCGGCGGCTGGATCATCCCGGCCTCATCGGCCGTACGCACTGGGCGGAGGCGACCCTGCAGGCGCTGGAACGGCAACCGGTCGCCGCCCCCCTGCATGTCGGCGTGGCGGACGAGCAGCGCTTCTACGCCATCGGCCAGATGGGCCTGGCATGGCGGCTCGGCCTGCCGCCCGAGCAGATCCGCGTGGCCCGGGAATGCCCTTCCTCGGACACATGCCTGGTCATCGATGCCGACGGGCGCTGGCGCTGGCGAAACGCCGCCAGGTGATGCGTTTGCTGCGGATCAAGCGGAAAGCGCGGCCGGACGGCGCCTGAGCACCACGCGCGTGCGCGGCCAGCGATCGTGCCACCCGCGCGGATCTTCGTCGTCGGCGAACAGGATCGAAAACGCTTCGAACGGCACCACGCGGCTCAGGCTGCGCAACAACGCCTGGTTGAAACTGATCCTGCGGCCGCTTTCGTCGACGACGCGCGTACGCGTCAGCAGCTTGCCGATCGTCGTCCCTGTCGTGCTTTCCATCAGTGTGTAGTACACGATCATCACCGCGGCGCCGATCAGCTGGTCCTGCCACCAGGTCATTCGTTCCGCCCAGTCCAGCACCTCGTCGCCACCCACGATGCCCGCGACGATCATGGCCAGGAAGATGATGCCGACCACGATGATCCGGTCGATCATCCAGTGCACGAAGCGCCGGAGCTTGGTGGCCGGCATCAGCACCACCGTTTCGCCGGCACGGTCGTCGACTACACTGCGGGGACTCTCGTAGGGATTGTCCCCGTCCGCCGGATTCATCCCTGCACCTTCGTATTCAACGAATACGTTCCGTAAACCAGCGCCTCGCCCAGCACGTGTCCCTGCATCGCGCACTCGACGTCACCGGCGGTGAAGCGCGCCGGCACGTCGAGCGAAGCAACATCGAGCGCGAACAGGCGGAAGAAATACCGGTGCGTGCGCAGGTCGTTGAACGGCGGATACGGGCCGTCGTAGCCGTAGTAGTCGCCGCCCATCTGCGCGTCACCGGCGAACCAGCCGGTGTAGTCGTTCAGGCCCTGTCGCGCGCCGGCCGGTCCGGCAGGCTGCTGCTTGCCGCGAGCGGTCACGCCATCGCTGCAGCTACCCGCCGCGATGTCGCGCACGTCGGGCGCGATGTCGACCATCGCCCAGTGGATGAAGTGCGCGCGCGGCTGCTCGACCGGGATCTGCACATCCTCGCGACCGACGGTCTCGGGCACGGTCGGCGCGTCCGGATCGATGCACAGCAGGGCGAAGGACTTCGTACCTTCCGGCACGCCCTCCCACGCGAGGTGCGGGTTGCGGTTGGCGGCGAACCCGTCTGGCTGACCCATCGCGAACGCGGCCGGGATGGATGTGGTGTTCTCGAAACTGTCGCTCCAGAGACGCATGCGTGGCTCCTGCTCGTGGGGGGAATCAGGTTTCCGGGTAACCCAGCCGCACCGCCACCGGCGTCAGCGCGGCGAACGGCCCGGCCAGTACTTCGGCGTAATGACGCCAATGGCCGGCCGGGAAGCGACGTGCACCCGAAGACGGTGGAACCGGCAGCTGCACCTCGAGCGCCGCTCCCAGGGCGGCGGACACGGCGCCCGCGTCGTCCTTGATGTCGTCCATCCGGATCAGCCGATGCGCATACAGATCTTCTTCGTGGAGATCGGCCATCTGATCGAACAGGCCGGCCAACCACGCTGCACCATGCTGGAGGTCATCCAGCGCGAGCGGTGCGGGCGCACCGAAAGCCAGCCAGTCCAGGAAGGCGTCACGGGGATCGCGCACGGCAAGCAGCAGGCACCCCTGTGGCAGCTGCGGGCGCAATGCCGTGAGGAATGCGTTGTCCCACAGCAGCAGCCAGTCGATCACCCGTCCGTCCTGCACGCCGCGGGCAGGCAGCGCGTCCCGCCATCCACGCAGGAAGGCGTCGGCCGACAGCTCGCCGGTCGACAGCGCCTCCGCAGTGCGGTAGTTCTGGAATCCATCGTTCGGCGGCTGCGGCAGGTAACGGTCTCCGCGAAACTCGTCGGTGATGTAGCCCAGCACACCGGCCAGCGATTCGACGACGGTGCCCGGGGGGCCCCATACCAGGAAGGGACGCACGGCCGGGCCATCCGGCTGCACGGCACGTGGCGGCCATGCGACCGGAGCCTCGGTCCGCGACCAGAGCGGCAGGCGCGACGGCGCCATCGCGTGCGCCAGCGCGGTCCAGCCTGCCACCGCTTCAGCGTAATGGCCCGCGCGGTCGCACACGAACGCCTGCCAACTGCGCAGGCTGTGCTGCTGATCGGGATCGTCCGCCTTGGAGGCCAATTCACCGGCCCGCGCGATCGCTGCCGCCGGATCCCGCTGCAGCAGGCCTTCCACCAGACGCTGTTCTCCGCTGGCACGTCCCGGCTCGAGTTCGATGATGCGACGGGCGACGTCCTCGGCCGCGTCATGGTCCCCACTCGCATCCAGCACCGACATCTGCGCCTCCAGTGCGGGCGCATGCTGCGGCATCGCCGAGATCCAGCGCTCGACCACGGTGCGCGCTTCCGCACTGCCCACGGTTTCGAACAGCAGGCGTGCGAGCCACAGATCATGCACGTCCGCAGTGGTCGCCAGCGCCGCATCCAGCGTGTTGCGCGCATCGTCCTGCGCACCCAGGCGGCGCCAGGCCTCGATGATCGCCAGCACGGTCTCGCGATCGCGCGGCTGGCCGGCCAGCGCGATGCGCAGTGCTGCCAGTGCTTCGTCGTTCTGTCCCGCCGCCAGACGCAGATGGCCGATGTAACGGTGCAGTGCCGGCGCGTTATTGATGGCGACCAGCGGCGCCAGTTCATCGGCCGCGTCTGCGGGCCGGCCCTGTCGGCGGATCAGGTCGGCGATCAGGCTGCGCAGGCTGTCCGAGCCGGGCACCTTCTCGACCACGCCGCGGAAGGCTTGCTCGGCGAAGGCCCAGTGACCCAGCCCCATGTGGATGAAGCCGAGCGCGTAACGCAGCTGCACATCGTCCGGCGCCACGTTCATGGCGGCCGTCACGACCTTCAGCGCGCCATCCGCATCGCCCCGGCGCAGCATGACCATGCCATTGATGGCCGCCAGCTGCGGATGATCGGGCGCGACACGCGCGGCCAGCCGGGCGAGGCGCTCGGCGTCGTCCAGGTCGCCGCGGCCCAGAGCCAGCTGGCCCTGGATCAGGTAGGCCGTGAACTGGTTGGGATCCAGCACCGTCGCCTGGCTCAATGCCGCCTGCGCGTCCTCGTTGCGGCGGCTGCCCACCAGCACGCCGGCACGGGCCAGGTGGAGGTCGGCGTTGTCGGGCGCCAGTGCGATGGCGCGATCGATGGTGGCCAGCGCGGCCTCGGGCTGGCCGCCCTGCATCTGCGCGGTGGACAGCCAGCGCAGCGCCTGCGTGTCGTCGGGACGCCCGGCCACCAGGGCCTCGGCAGCGATCAGGGCATCGGCCACGGCGCCACGGCGCAGGGCATCCAGGATGGTGTCGTACATGGGGCTACCAGCGTTCGGTCAAACGCCGATTGTAACGGGGCTTCCCGGCTCAGGCGGCGCTGCCGGCCAGCCGCTCCGCCACCCAGCGCTCGGCGTAACCGTCGCCGGCCACGTTCTCGATGAAGGCGCAGTGGCCGCCCCACGGCGCGATCTCCAGCGTGGCCTGCGCCGGCAGCGCCCAGTCGCGGAACGTGTCGAACGGGATGACCGGATCATCCTCGGCCATCAGGATGTGCGCCGGCACGCTGAGCCCCGCCAGCCGCTCGCCGGCGATGGCGTAGCCGTCGAAGTACGCATCCAGCGTGCCGAACGCGGTGTGCCGCTGCACCAGCCAGTCGGTCAGCGCGCGGATGTCGAGCGCCAGCACCGCGTCGTCGAAATCGTGCCGCTGCGGGAACAGGTCGCGCTTGCGCTCCAGCGAACGGCGCCATTTGCGCGCGAAGTACCAGTCGTACAGCGGCAGCCCGCTCTCGATGCGGTCCATCGTGATGGCCGGGTCCAGCAGCGGGCAGACCGCGGCCACGTGCGCCAGCGCCAGTCCGGCGGCCGGCGCGCGCAGCGCCAGCCGCAGCGCGAAGTTGCCGCCCAGCGAATACCCGGCCACCCGCATCGGCACGTCGCCGGCGAAGCGCCGCGATACGTCGAGCGCGGCATGCACCACCTCGTCGAGCCGGTTGGAGTGGAACAGGTCCTCGTTGAGGTGGTGGGTGTCGCCGTGATCACGGAAGTTCAGCCGGAACACGTCGAACCCGCGCTTCAGCAACTGCGTCGCCGTCAGCCGCATGTAGCTGGAATCGGCGCTGCCTTCCCAGCCGTGCAGCAGCAGCACCAGGCCGCGCGCCGTGCGGCCGGGAATCTGGCTAAGGAAGCCCTGCAGGCGCACCCCGTCGCCACCGTCCACGATGTGCTCCAGCGTCACCGCGCCGCTGCCCGCCAACGCCCGCAGCGCCAGCCGACGGCGCAGCGCACTGGAACCCAGCACCGATTGCAGGTGCGGGTTGCGCAGCCAGCGCGGGGGTCGGAAATCGGCGGCAGTGATCATGGGGTCATCGCGGCGGCAGCGGTACGAGGGTGGCACCGGGGGATGGAGTATTCCCTCGAATACGTCGCCATGCCGTCACGCCGGCCGCTCAGGCCTCGGCCATCGCCTGGACGATGCGCTCGCGCGACAGGTCCGCGATGCGGCGGCGGCCTTCGACGTCGGCGACGCGGATCGGCTCGAGGAAGCAGATGTCGGCGGTGCGCGCGGGTTCGCCCAGCAGGCGCAGGAAGTTGGCGAAGAAGCTCTCCTTCGGCCCGAACGCCACCACCGGCTGCGCACTGCCGCGGGCGCCATAGCGCAGCGCCACCGGCTGCACCGGCACCCCGGCCTCGACCGCGGCCAGGAAGATGCGCGCATGGAACGGCCCCACCGTGTGGCCATCGCGGGTGCGGCCCTCGGGAAACACACCGACCGGCCGGCCTTCGCGCAGGCGTTGCATCATCGCCTGCAGCACGCCGCCCAGTGATTCCTGGCTGCCGCGCTGGTGGAAGATGGTGTGGCCCTGCGCCGCCAGCCAGCCGACCACCGGCCAGCCGCGGATTTCCTGCTTGGCGACGAACCCCATCATCCGCTGGCTGTGCAGCGCCTCGATGTCGATCCAGCTGACATGGTTGGCCACGAACATCGTCGGGCCCGGCAGTGGGGTGCCGACCCGGCGCAGGCGGAATCCGAAAATGCGCATCAGGCCGCTGGACCACCAGCGCACCGCCACGTCGCCCACGCTTTCGTCGCCGACCCGCACCCCGGCCAGCAGCGGCGAGAGGCAGAGCAGGACGATCGGCAGGAAGACCAGCAGGTGGACCAGCAGCAACGGCACGCGGTACGCGTAGCGGAACGCCCGCGCGACACCGCTGCCGCCAGCAACATGAACAGGGGGCGGCGTCATGCTGTCACGATAGCAGGAGTCAGGCGGCCGGCGTGAGCGAAACGCCGCGCGCGGTGGGCCACCCGCTCAGTTCCCGTTCCCTTCAGCCCTTCGATACCGGCACCACCGCCAAGGTCAGCCGCGACACGCAGACCAGTTTGCCGTCGTCGTTCTCGATGCGGATGTCCCACAACTGCGTGCTGCGGCCGACATGCAGCGCCCGCGCGGTACCGGTGACCACGCCGCCGCGCATCGCGCGCACGTGGTTGGCGTTGATCTCCAGGCCCACGACCATCTCCTTGGTCGTGTCCACGCACAGGTTGCCCGCCACGCTGCCCAGCGTTTCCGCCAGCGCCACCGACGCGCCGCCGTGCAGGATGCCGTACGGCTGCACGGTGCGCGCATCCACCGGCATCGTGCCGCGCAACCAGTCCTCTCCTGCTTCGGTCATGACGATGCCGAGGTTCGACACCAGCGTGTTGGCGGCGTGCGCGTTGACGGCGGCGAGATCGACGGGAGCACGGAAGGCCATGGCGGAGGTTCTCTGCAAAAGGGAAGCGATACGCGTGGGAAACGAGGCGGGCAGCGAGGTCGAGCGCCGACGGCTCTCTTCGGAGGCCTTACAGGATCGGCACCAGGCCGGCGCCGAACGCGGTCAGCACGCGCGTGTACAGCCACTTCGGGCCGACGTTGACCTCGGGGAAATCACCCACCGAGACATAGCAGCGATGGAACGCGGGATCCTTCGGCGTCACCGGCAGCGGGCAATCCGGGCCGGGCTGGAACTCATAGCTGGTCGCGTAGCGCCACGGCCAGATGTCGAAGATCGGCAGCGCCTCGGACACCTTGCCCAGGCTGTAGTCGAGGCCGGAGAACACCACCGGCTTGGCGCGTGGCGCGATCGTCCAGGCATTTTCTGTCGACATGTCGCGACGGATGCTGCCGGCCAGTGCCTGCGCGAACGCGGTGTCGTTGATCACCACGGCCGCTTCGGTGTTGTAGTTCTCCGACCGCGGGTCGAAGTTGTGCGTGCCGATCACCGCGATCTCGCCGTCGATCACCATCGACTTGGCATGCAGGCCCATGCGCACGCCGGCACGCTTCAGCGGCAACGGCTCCGCCGCCGCGCCACTGCTGAAGAACGAGGGTCGCGACTCGGTGCGTTGCAGGCGGCGCGTGGTTTCACCGGCGTCGGACGACCCGCCGCTGGACGGCCCGATCGAGCCCGACGGCCCCCGGATGCCACCGCTGCGGCTGCGGCTGGCGCCCGCATCACCGGGCGATGTCACCGGCGGCCCATCCTGCATCAGCGCGGCGTAATCCACCGGCGCGTCTTCCGGAAACGGCTTGTATTCGTGGATGCGGAAGCCGAACTCGCGCAGGTACCGCCGTTTGTACTTGAACGACATCGAGTACACGATCGGGTTGTCCGTGGCGGCCAGGCTGTTGGTCGACACCACCACCTGCGGCGGCGGCTGGCGTTCGCGCATCTCGCGGAACATCGTCTGCGCCTGCTTCGACATCACCAGGTACGGCGTCTGCAGCAGCACTTCCGTCCGCGCACTGCGGATGAGCGCCTCCAGTTCCGGTGCGGCGGGCGCATCGTCGTCGCGCCGTTCGCGCCGGTGCTTCTGCGGCAGGTCGGCGATGTAGCGCACGTGGCTGACCCGGTACGCCGCATCGACGAAGCGCGCCCGCATCACGTCCGGATCGCTCGCCTCGTCCTTCGCCGCCTGCACGCGCTCCGGCCGCAGGTAGCGCGGCACCGGCATCGCCGGCACGCCACCCTCCAGCAGCGTGCGGCCGACGTCGTTCAGCCGTTCGGCCGGCACGCTGCGGCGCGCATTCCAGAACGCATCGAAGTTCGTCGCCATCGCGCCGGCCTCGGGCCCCGCGACCAGCACATCGCGGTCGCGGAAGTTGTACTCCGCATCCCAGTCGAAATAGTCGTCCTGGTAGTTGCGCCCGCCGCTGATGCCGATGCGGTCGTCCACCAGCAACAGCTTGGTGTGCATGCGCTGGTTGAAACGGCGGAAACAGCACAGCACGCTGCCCGCATAATCCAGGTAGTTGAGCTTGGCCTTGCCGAAGCTGGGGTTGTAGATGCGGATGGCGAAGTTCTCGTGCGAACCGGACAGCGCAGCCAGGATCTCCAGGTCGGCGATCGCGGACAGCTGGTCGATCAGCACGCGCACCTTCACGCCGCGCCGCGCCGCGGCCAGCAGTTCATCCAGCACCAGCCGCGCGCTGTCGTCCTTGTCGAAGATGTAGGTCTGCAGGTCGATGCGCGCGCGCGCGCTGCGGATCAGGTTCAGCCGCGCAAGCAACGCATCGGAACCCTTGTCCAGCATCACCGCGTAATGGCGGGGCGACACGGCGGTGGATTCCGCGCGCGCCTGCGCCGCCAGGTCGTACAGCGGCGACGGCAGTGCGCAGGCATCGGCCTGCGTGCACTCGACCACCGTCGAGCGCGCGGCGAGGGCGATGCCGGCGGCGCGGTCGTGCTGGCGATCGGACAGGCTGGCGCAGGCGGTGCCCAGCAGCGCAGCGCAGAGCACCACGCAACGCGCGGCAAGCGAGGAAAAACCGGGGTTCACGGGGTCTTTGCGCTCCGGATGCGTGCGCGCAACACGAATACCACGCGGTCGCTGACCGCCAGCATCCAGTCGTCCATGTCGTAATCGCTGCGGCGCACCGCACCGGTGGCCACCACGTCGCAGTCCACCGCAGGGCGGGAACACGTCGCCGCCGCCACCTCGAGGCTGCGCGGCCGGCTGATGCCCTTGATGCTCAGCTCGCCCTCCAGCGTACCGCCGTCGTAGAGCAGCATCGGGTCGTAGGGTCTGGAGGTGAAGGTGACCACCGGATAGTGGTCGGCGTCGAAGAACTTCTCGCTGCGCGCCCAGTCGCCGTAGCGCTGGTGGTCGATGATCTCCACCTCGCGCGTGTACATGCGCAGGCGCACCTGCTGGCGACCATCCGGCAGGTGCTCGACCGAGCCTTCATAGCGCGGGAACAGGCCATCCAGCACCTGGCCCCAGCGCGTGCGCAACTCGAAGCCCAGCCGTGTGTGCGCAGGATCGAAATCGTTGCGCCCTTGCGCCCATGCGGGTGCGGCGCACAGCAGGGCCAGGCACAGCATGGCCAGCCAGACGGCCAGCGGCAGATCGGACTTCATGGCCACCAGAAAGCGGACAGGTGCGCCACGCCCGGCTCGATCGCCGCATCCACCGGCAGCGTCAGTACCACCACGCCACCCGGCGGCATGCCGCGGTACTCGCTGGTCACGCCGGAATACATCAGGGCGGCCAGCTGCTCGAGGCCCGGGTTGTGCCCGACCAGCAGCAGGCGCTCGGCCTCGCGGTGCTGGTCGGCCAGATCGGCCAGGGTGCCGGGCGTGGCCTCGTAGATGCGCTCTTCCAGCCGCTGTTCCACATAGCCGATCGTGGCCAGCACCGCCTCCAGCGTCTCGCGCGTGCGCCGCGCCGGCGAACACAGCACGCGGTCCGGCACCAGGCCCTGCTCCTTCAGCCAGCGCGCGACGGCCTCGGCCTCGGCCAGGCCCTGCGGCGACAGGGGGCGATCCAGGTCGGACTGGCCGGCAGTGGCCGGTTCGGCATGGGCATGGCGCAGCAGGATCAGTTCACGCATGGGACAACGACTCCTTCAGTTTGGCCTTCAGGCCTTCTTGATCCATTTCAACAACGGTTCCCAGTCGGCCTGGTGCTCGCGCACCTGGGCCGAGCGGTAATCGAACAGGCTGCGGCCCAGGCCGGCCATCACCACGTAGGCCTGGGTGTCGCGCAGCTGGGTAATGACCGGGTACGGCCAGGTCTTCAGCATGTCCACCGCCTGCTGCGACGCATTCGTCCACGGCTTGCTGCGGTTGACCACCAGCCCGACCGGCAGCTTGCGCTTGTGTACGCGCGGCACCTTGGCCATGGTGTTGAGGAAGCCGACCGTCGCCTCGATGTCCAGCGCCGACGGCAACACTGGCACCACCACGGCGTCGGCCTGCTCGAGGAAGCTTTCCAGATCGTCCGCCATCGCGCCGGCCGGGGCATCGATCACCACGCGCTCGGCATCTTCAGGCAACCAGGCCTTCCAGGCGCGCTTGCCGCTGGCGTCGATCGGCAGCACCGCGGTTTCCAGTTCCGCCCGGCGCTCGGCCCAGCGGGTGGAGGAATGCTGGGGATCCACGTCCACCAGCACGGTGCGCTTGCCATCCAGTGCGAAGTACGCGGCCAGATTGGTCGCCAGGGTGGTCTTGCCCGCGCCGCCCTTGGAGCTGGCGACCAGAATCGTCTTCATGCGCGCACCTCGTTGCTGGAGAACCCGGAGGGTACACCGCGACAAGTGAAGCGGGAACCGGCGTGTCCGGCCCCCGCGACCCGCTGTCGCGGGCCTTCCGGCTCCCCGTTCCGTACGGCGCTTGCTATCGTGCCGGTCCCCACGGACCGGATGCCCCATGAACGAGCTGCAGGACCTGACCGCGCTGATCCGCGCCAACACCCCGCTGATCGTCATCGAGACCCAGGACGAGGCCCGCGTGGTGGAACTGTTCCGGCAGGCGCTGGGCCAGGTGTGGCGGGCGCTGTTCCGCTGGAGCATCACCGAAGGGCTGCGCCGGCTGGACATGGACCGCGAGGACGAGGCCGTGGGCCCGCCCGACGCCAGCGCCGCCCTGCAGGCCATCAAGCAGGCCGACCAGCGCGGCATCTACCTGCTGCTCGATTTCCACCCTTACCTGGGTTACGCCAGCAGCCAGCGCCAGCTGCGCGACATCATGCAGCGCCGCCACAGCCTGCCGCACGTGGTGGTGCTGGTCGGCGCCAAGATCGAGCTGCCGGCCGAACTCGAAGCCCTGGCCGTGCGCTTCAATCCGCGCCTGCCCGACGGCCCGGCGCTGCTGAAGATGGTGCGCGAGGAAGCCGAGCACTACGCCCGCGAGCACGGCGGCCGCCGTGTGGAAGCCGATGGCGAGGCGGTCAAGCAGATCGTGCGCAACCTGCAGGGCCTGAGCCTGGTCGACGCGCGCCGCATCGCCCGCCAGCTGATCTTCGCCGATGGTGCGCTGACCGCCAGCGACCTGCCCGCGCTGAACAAGCTGAAGTTCGAGCTGCTCAACCGCAGCGGCCACCTGCATTACGAGTACGACACCGCCCGGTTCGCCGACGTCGCCGGTGCCACCCGCCTGAAGCGCTGGATCGAACAGCGCCGCGCGGTGTTCGTCTCCGGCAATCCGCCGCCCGGCCTGGACCTGCCCAAGGGCGTGCTGCTGCTCGGCGTGCAGGGCTGCGGCAAGTCGATGCTGGCCAAGGCCACTGCCGGCGGCTTCGGCGTGCCGCTGCTGCGCCTGGATTTCGGCACGCTGTACGACAAGTACCACGGCGAGACCGAGAAGAACCTGCGCGCCGCACTCGCCTCGGCCGAACAGCTGGCGCCGTGCGTGCTGTGGATCGACGAAATCGAGAAGGGCCTCGCCAGCGGCGGCGACGAGGATGGCGGCGTCTCGCGCCGCGTGCTCGGCTACCTGCTGACGTGGATGGCGGAACGCAAGGCCGGTGCCGGCAGTGGACAGGTGTTCCTGGTTGCCACCGCCAACCAGGTGCAGGACCTGCCGCCGGAGCTGCTGCGCAAGGGCCGCTTCGACGAGATCTTCTTCGTCGACCTGCCCTCGCCGGAGGCGCGCGTCGAGGTGCTGCGCGTGCACCTGGCGCGGCGCGAGCTGGATCCGGAAGGCTTCAACCTGCCGGCGCTGGCCGCCGCGGCGAACGGCTTCTCCGGTGCCGAACTCGAGCAGGCCATCGTTTCCGCGATGTACGCCGCGCATGCCGAGCAGAAGCCGCTCGACACCGACCTGGTCATGCACGAGATCCGCGGCACCCGCCCGCTGTCCGTGCTGATGGCCGAACAGGTGCAGGCGCTGCGCGAGTGGGCGCGGGAGCGGACGGTGCCGGCCGATTGACGGGTCTACCTCAGCCCGCCAGGTAGGCGACGGCGTAGATGATCGAGATCGGTATCGATGCCAGGATGAAGAGCTGGAACCGGTAGTACAGGTGTTGCAGCTTTTGCTCGTCTGCAGGGAGAGCCTGCAGCGCGCGCGAGTGCTTGAACCTGATCAGGTTCAGGACAAGCTGATAAGGCGGCGCAAGCGATCGAAACTGATCAATCTCGGGATGGCGCGCATGCTCCCGCGCTATCGCGCGCTTCAGCCCACTGATCCACAGGTAGTTGTGGAGGTAGGCGACGAGCATCAGCGTGACCAGGACGTACCCGATCACGGTGATGGCGCTCCATCGCGGCGAAGGGTTGGCGTGCCCTCGGGGGCCGAGCACAGGTGCGTCCATCGTCTGGCCAAGTGCCGCGTGACATACCAGGCCAGCAGCACCTCCACGAGCACCAGCACGATCCAGCCGTAATCACCGGCCACGCCGGTGACCTGCCCAAGCCCGGTACCGTAGGCAGCACCTGCCTGTTCAAGCTGCGGCACGATGAAGATGCGCAGCACCGCCATCGGGACAAACAGGACAAGCGCGAGAAACGTCGAGACACCGTAGACCAGCGCGGCGGCGGTGGCCACGAACAGGAACGGCCGTGGCAGTCGTGGCTTGCGGCGCAACGCATGCACCGCCGGCCACCACACGGGCATCAACGTCACCAGGAAATAGGCGACGGCGACCGCCGCCAGCATCGCGGTGAGTTCTGCGCCGAAGACATCGATGAAACCCATGGGCACCTGCGTGCAAGTCGTGTTCGGGGAGGTGGGAGCGATGATCGCCGCGAAGACTACGCCTGCTTGTTCTTCTCATCCCACGCCATCGGTTCCCACAACTCCACCTTGTTGCCTTCCGGATCCATGATCCAGGCGAACTTGCCATTCTCGTGCGACTCGGGGCCTTTCACGATCTCCACGTCGGCAGCACGCAGTTGGGCGAGCAGCGCATCGAGATCGTCCACGCGGTAATTGATCATGAAAGCGCTGTCGCTGGGACTGAACCATTGGCTGTCCTTCTCCGCCACCGTCCACACCGTCAGGCCCTGGTCGCTGGCGGTGTCGTCCGGCCAGCGCAGCACGGCACCGCCCCACGTCTCCAGCGGCAGCCCCAGGTGCGTGTGGTACCACGCTGCCAGCGCCCCGCTGTCGTGGCGGCTCTTGAAGAACACCCCGCCGATTCCCGTCACCTTCGCCATCGCCCGCCCCTCGAGGTTGATCATCGAACATCGTCAGCGCGACCGGCCCAGCGTCGCTCTGCACGAATGAAAGCGTAGTCCACCATCACTGGCAACACACGGGGCCTCCATCCTCCGCAGCTCCATGCGGGCCAGTTTCATCTCCTACCGGAGCGGCTCGCCCTTGATCCAACACACCGCAATGAGGAGCGACGCGACCACCCACGTAGTGACGATGAAAGGAACTGGATGACCGGCGGGCGGAAAGACGAAGAAGTTGGCAAACAAAAGTACCGCTGCCATGCCGTAGGCCATCCATCCTTGCCACATCAGGGGCAGGCCCCATCCCCACCCATGGGTCTTCGCACGGAACCAGTAGCGCTTTGACGGCATGTGACGTCCTGTATCACCCGCTGGGAATCTTGTCATGGCCGCATTGCCGGGAGTGTGTCGGGGTTGCTCATTCCGCAGGCGCCCGGGGTGCTGTGGAAGAAATGGATGCGCCACGCGCCCTGTTCCCTGCGAAGCACGTCATGTGCCAATCGTGCAGGAACTCCTGGTTCTGCGATAGCCGATCAAGCTCCGCCCCGGAATCCGCCACGGCCCTGCGGTACAGATCCTCGGAACACAGGCGCCAGTAGCGACCCTGTTTATCGTTTATCAGCAGATTGCCGAAATCGTTGTCCCCGACAATCTGATCCGGCTCGAGGCCAGTCCAGTCCCACGCACTCTCGACTACCGCAACTAGCTCCATATGCATCCAATGCCTGGGTTGATTCGAGCCACAAAGCGATGTCGGCTCGAATGAATCGTTAACTGTCGCCGTCAGCGACGGTAACAGTCACTTCAAGGTCCCCAGACGAGACAACGATAGGCTTGTCCACGAATGTGGTAACGACACTTTTAAGTGATGCTTGAGATGTATCCACCTCTACGGACACGTCTAAGCCATCCGTCTCGGACGGGATGATTATCACCGCCAGGCGAAATCGGTTGTCTCCGGCGACAGAGACCTCCGCTGGTGCATTTGGCTTGACGCGAATGCGGGGCGCAGCAACCGATTGCCCGTTCTGCTTGATGCTTGCTGAAACCTCATAGACATTCGGTGAGGCAATCACTGAGCCAGAGATTGGAAGTAGAGTGGCGAGAAGTGCAGTGCATAGCTTGAACATCGACGTACCCTCCATGATGGCCAACGCCCGAGTCAGGCCGCGCAGCTCCGTGGAAGCAACCACATGGCAAGCTCTTCATGCAGTGCCTGCTTCCATCGCAAAGCAGCGGCGGCCAACGGACTGCTAACGCTCAGCCCTTTTGACTGAGCCATATGTTCTTACATACGTACACGATGGCGCTTTAGCGCCCTGTACGAACTCCGTTCGCTCCAGGATGCCGAGAGTGGATTCTTCAAAAAGTCCCTTTGGCTTTGAATCTGTCACGGTTGGGCTCATCGCCTTTCCGGAGCCGTCAAGGCTGTAGCTGATAACGACATATGCGCTGATTTCTCGGCCCCTGGCACGCTTCGGCCAGTCTTGAGCCGTAACGCGCGGTTCTGAGGCAATGTGCTCTTGGCACGTCGCTTGCACAGGGACTTCGATGACGGGGCCCGCAGCAAGCGCGTGATCTGCTGCGAAGAACAAAAGGAGCAGGATGGAATTCTTCAACTTACGACTCCCCATAATGAGCGCTAACGCCTGAGTTGGCCGGGCCGTGAAGCGGGTTCGACTTCGATGAATTGTTGGACGGCCATCCAAGGATGGCGTCTGGTGACGATCGCGGATACAAGGCCAGCCGCGAATCCTGGAGCAGTGCCTGGTTGAAGTGCCGTCATAAGCAAACCTGGCTGTACGAGCCAGATGGCTGACGCGAGTGCAGCGCCGATGATGCCACGTGTGATAGCAAGCGTAATGAATCCGACGTACTTATCAAGGAGGCAATCACAGAGAACTGTAGAGAGTGCAGGAAGCTAGCCGAACAGATAACCCATTGGGCAAGATGGACGCCGTGCCTGGAGAATCTGATTCCGACTCAAAGGCATGCGGAAGTGGGTGTTTGTGGGGCCGGAGTGCTGCAGGGATCAACCTCCGTCGTCTTCGTCCCCGGAATCGCGTCGCGACACGCGTCGCTCCATCCACGCCAGCACCGACAGCACGGCGAGCGTCAGCAGCGTGGCGAGCAGGGCCAGCCAGCCGTGACCGAAGCCGACCGCCACGCCGATCACCGCGACCATCAGCAGCGAGGCAGCGGTGGTGATGCCGGAAACCACGCGGCCACGGTGCGCGATCATGGTGCCGGCCCCGATGAAGGCGACGCCGGCGATCACCGCTTCGACCAGCCGGAAGGGATCGATCTGTACACGGCCGCCATGGTCGTGCTGCGGCTCCGCGAGCATCATTTCACCCATGCCCGTGAGCATCGCGGCCGCGCCGGCCACCAGCGTATGCGTGCGGAAGCCGGCCGGCCGGTCCTTCATCTCGCGCTCCAGACCGACCATGCCGCCCAGCAGCATCGCGAACGCGATGCGCGCGACCACCGATACCTGCGCTTCCCATCCGTCGAACATGGCAGACCCTCCTGCGTCGATGCTTCCATCGGGAAGGTCAAGGCGGCGCGAAGACGGTCAGCCCTCGACGATCTCCACCGCCGTCCCGCTCACCCGCACGCCGTCGCGCACGTCGGCCGGAACCGCCACCTCCAACAGGCCGGGGCGGCCGATGTCGTGACCCTGATGGAGGGTGAAGGCGCGGCTCGCGGGCAACTGGTCGCGGTCCGCGAGGTACGCACCCAGTGCCGCGGCCGCCGCGCCGGTCGCGGGATCTTCCACCACACCACCGGGCGGGAACGGATTGCGCGCGTGCAGGGTCTGCGCATCTTCGCGCCAGACCAGGTTGACCGTGGTCCAGCCGCGCGCCTTCATCAGCGCAGCGAGCGCATCGAAGTCGTAGTGCAGGTCGGCGAGGCGTGCGCGCGTGGCGGCGGCGATGATCGGATGCCACGCGCCGGCGTAGGACAATCCGGGCGGCAGGGCGGGATCGAGTTCGTCGTGCTGCCAGCCCAGCGTCGCGAGCAATGCGTCGAGATCGGCCGCATCGATCGGCGCGGTGCGCGGCGGCACGCTGGTCAGCGTGGCGGCGAAGCCGGCATCGACCGTCACCGGCACGCGTCCCGCCTGCGTGTGCAGCACGACATCGCCGGGACCGTGCGCACGCGCCTGCGCGACCATGGCCGCGATGGTGGCGTGCCCGCAGAAGCTCACTTCGGCCAGCGGGCTGAAGTAGCGCACGTCGAGATCGCCGTCCGCGCGCGGCGACAGGAACGCCGTTTCCGAGTAGCCCACCTCGGCGGCGATGCGCTGCATGGCGTCGTCGCCCAGGCCTCGCGCATCCAGCACCACGCCGGCGGGATTACCGCCGTCAGGATCGGTAGTGAACGCGCTGTAGCGCAGGATCGTCGGTGTCATGGCGTTTCTCCCGCGATGGCCGCGGGCGGATCAAGGCGCACCACCAGGTAGCGCAGGAAGAACTGGGTCAGCGGACCCACGCCGAACGCGAACAGCACGGTGCCGACCCCGGCGACGCCACCGAGCAGCACGCCGATGACCAGCACGGTGACTTCGATCAGCGTGCGGATGCTGCGGATCGACCAGCCGGTGCGGCGCGCGAGTCCCGTCATCAGCCCGTCGCGCGGACCCGGCCCCAGCTGCGCGCCGATGTACATCGCGGTGGCGACGGCGCACAGGACCACGCCGGCCACCAGGTAGGCACAGCGCAACGGCAGGCCTTGCGGTGTGTCGAGCAGGGCGAGGTTGAGATCGGCGAACGGACCCAGCAGCAGCGTGTTGGCGACGGTGCCCAATCCCGGCATCTGCCGTAGCGGAATCCACGCCAGCAGCACGCCCACCGCGGTCAGCACCATCACCATGCCGAACGACAGCGGCAGGTGGTGCGAGACACCCAGGTGGAAGACATCCCATGGCGACGCACCGACCGCGCCTTCGATCATCAGCGCGATGGCCAGGCCGTACAGCCACAGGCCGACGAGGAGGCGCAGCAGGCGTTCCGGCAGGCGGCCGGCTTTCAGCTGTGCGAGGGGACCGAGGTTGGCGAGTCCAGCGGGAGCGATGGGCGGTTTCATGGGGCCAACATCCTCCGGATTGGCCCTTTCCACTAGAGCCAATCGTGACATAGTGGCCCCATGGAACGTGCATTGGCCCCTGACCGTCTCGCCACGCTGGTCGGCGACTTCCCCCGCACGCCGGCCTACCGCGGCCTGCGCCAGGCCCTGCAGGAACTGATCGGCGACGGCCGGATTCCGCTCGGCATCCGCCTGCCCAGCGAGCGCGCCGTCACCCAGGCACTGGGCGTGTCGCGCAACACCGTCACCCGCGCATACGCGGACCTCGTCGCCGCCGGCTTCGCCACTGCGCGGCAAGGTGCGGGCACGTATGCCGCCGCGCCGGTCGACCGCCGCCGCGCACACGACCACGCGCTGCACGCGGTCGGCAAGGCGCATGCGATGGACGGTGTGATCGACCTCAACTGCGCCGCCGGTGGTGCCACGCCGGGCGTCGCCGCCGCCTATGCGCGTGCGATGACCGCCCTGCCCGCCTACCTGGCCAGCGACGGCTACCTGCCGTCGGGGCTGCCGGCGCTGCGCGGACTGGTCGCCGCGGACTACGTACGCCGCGGCCTGCCCACCGCACCGGAACAGATCGTCATCACCTCGGGCGCGCTGTCGGCCATCGCCATCGTCGCGCGCGCACTGTCGCGTCCGGGTGATCGCGTGATGATCGAGTCGCCGGTGTACTCGAATGCGATCGAAGCGCTGCGCCTCGGCGGCGCGCGACTGGTCAGCGCGCCGATGGCCGATCCGCTCGGCGACGACGGCTGGGACGTGGCCGCCATCGAAGCGACGCTGCGGCAAACCGCACCACGCCTGGCCTACCTGATTCCCGATTTCCAGAATCCCACCGGGTTCCTGATGCATGACGCGCAGCGCGCCCGCTACGCCGCGGCCCTGCACGCGACGCGCACCACCGCGATCGTCGACGAAACGCTGCAGTCGACCTGCCTGTCGGACGCGCCGATGCCCGCACCGTTCGCCACGCACTCGCCCGGCGCGTATACCGTCGGCGGCGCATCCAAGCTGTGCTGGGGTGGCCTGCGCGTGGGCTGGATCCGCGCGCCGCGCGACGCCGTCGATCGCATCATCGCCGCGCGCGTGCAGATGGACCTGGGCAGCTCGCTGTTCGACCAGCTGGTGGTCGCGGAAATGCTCGGTACCGACAGTTTCCTCGCGGTGCGCCGCGACCAGCTGAGGCAGCGGCGCGACGCGCTGGCGCTGGCGCTGCGCGAACACCTCCCGGACTGGCGCTTCCGCCTGCCCGATGGCGGCCTGACGCTGTGGGTACGCATGCCGCATGGCAGCGCCACGCAACTGGCCGCCGACATGGAACGGCAGGGTATCTACCTGGCACCCGGCCCGGTCTTCAGCGTCGAAGGCGGGTCCGACAGTTGGCTGCGGATTCCGTACGCCAAGCCGGAAGAGCAGCTGGTGCAGGCCGTGCGGGCGATGGCGGCGACATGGTCTGCGCGCCCGCAGGACGCGGGCGTGCAGCAGCGGCGTACGAAGCGGCTGATCGCCTGACGGCGACCCGTCAGCGCGTCGCGGCCGGGCTTCCGGTGAGTGCCGCGCGGTACTGCGGATTGTCCGGTTGCCAGCCCGCGGGCGGCAGGGTGGCGATGCCGTTGGCTTCCAGCTGGCGCCGCATGGCGGCGAGCTCGCCATCGCGCAGGAACACGTCGATGTAGTCCTCCGGCATGCGCCGCGTATCCGCGGGACGCTGATACAGCTGCATGGTGCGTTCGTAGACCCAGGCGAAACGGCGCAGGCGCTCGCGAGCGGCATCGCGCTCGGCATCGGTGTCGGCCCATTCCACCAGGCGTGGCAGCGCGATGGCGGGGAACAACAGCGTCGACGTGTCATCCGCCAGCAGCGTGTGGATCCGCTTGCAGGCGGACAGGGTGTCGGCCGGCAATTGACCGACCTGCGCACGGCATCGCTGCGTGAGGGGATGCAGGGTCGGAATCGCGGTGGCCGCATGCATCGCCATCACCACAACATCGGGCATGTCGTGGGGCGTGGCCGCGCGCCCCAGCATGAAGTCCTCGCCGATCGCCGCCGCCAATGCAGGATCGAGCGGCGGCATCGGGACCTGTCGCAGCATCTCGGCCATCAGCAGACCCGTCTCGTTGGCACGGGAACGGTATCGCGTCGCGCTGGTCGCGGCCTGCCAGTACCGCTCGGCCGACACGGTGTCGTTGCGCTGGACGGCATCGGAGTAATGGGTGAGCAACGGCTCGGCGTTGCCGGGGTCGGCCACCGCCAAGCGCTCCAGCAGCACCTCCCGGTCGCAACCTGCGTCCGTCTTCGCACAGGCGTTCAGCAGCGCCCAGTCCACCAGCGGATCGTCGCCGCGACTGGCCGCGTAGGCGGCCTGGACCCATCCGCGCGCCAATCGCCAAGAGGCCGCTTCCGGCCGCCCCGCTTCGTCGTACTGCATCGGCCACAGCCAGCCGGCCACCAGCAGGTCGCGCGGCGTGCCGCGCGCCGCAATGGACCGCAGATGCGTCTCGACATTCGCACGCCATACGTCATGCCAGGCCTTGCTGGCCGCCGCGAGTTGCGGATCGGACTCGACCCGGCCCGGCACTTCCGGTGGCGGACCTTCCTGCGCGAGTGCCGGCAATGGCACGGACACGGATGCCATCAACACCAGCCACAGACCCACCTTGCCCGGCTTGCGCATTGCCCACTCCTGTCGGGAAACGAGGTCGCACGCTCGCACGAAGCCGCCGCGCGCGCCAACGTCGGCGCCGCTCACCCCAACCGCTGCACCACCCACGCCCACATCGGCAGCGTGACCAGCGACAGCAGGATGCCGTAGCCGACCAGCGCGGCGGCCAGGCGCGGCGCGAGCTGGTGCGAGATCGCCAGCGCGGCGGCGGTGATCATCGTCGGCATGGCCGACTCCAGCACGTTCGCCTGCAGCATCTCGCCGCGCATGCCGAACGCCAGCGACAGCGGCACGGCGAGCGCGGGCATCACCAGCAGGCGCAGCAGCAGGCCGACCGCGAGCGGCTTCAGTTCGTCGCGCGGCAGTTTCAGCTGCAGGGTCAGGCCCACCGCCAGCATCACCAGCGGCAACATCGCGTCGGCGAGTTTCTGCAGGGCAGAGGCGATCCACGCCGGCGGCTGTTCCGGCATCAGCGTCAGGCCGAACAGCAGCGCCCACACCGGCGGGAACTTGAGGATACGCAGGACGATCTCGCGCGCCGTGGGCGGCGCGTCGCCGCCGTAGCGCGCCAGCACGTACAAACCGAACGTCGACAGCAGAATGAAGGTTCCGAACTGGTCGTAGACCACGGCGTACGGCAGCGCGTGCTCGCCCAGCAGCGCGCGCACCATCGGATAGCCGATGAAGCTGCTGTTGCACAGCGCCACGCACAGCAGCAGCACAGCATGCTCGTCGCGGCGGAACTTGAACATGCGCGTCGCCAGCGCGACCAGCGCGACCGTGGCCACGGTCAGCAGCCACGGCGTGACCACCACGCCCATCAACGAGGTGTCCAGGCGCAGGCGGGGCACGTAGGTGAGCATCGCCGCGGGCAGGCAGACGTAGAGCACGACGCGGTTGATGACGTCGCCCGCGTTGTCGGGGAAGGCGCGCAGGCGGGCGAACGCCATGCCGAGCGCCAGCATGGCCAGGATCAGGGCGAAGGCATCGAATGCCATGGTGCAGCGGGATACGACGTGGGGACCGCAGGATCGCATACCCGGCCATGCGATGCGCTTGGGCTTTCGTCGGTCGCGCGTTCCATCGCGATGGCGGATCGCGTCGTGGCGTAGGGCTTATCATGGCCGCATGACGAACCCCGCCTTCCCCGCGGCCTCCGGCCCCATCACCCTCGAGGGCCCCGACGGCGCGCTCGAGGCCCACATCGACTGGCCGGAAGACGGCGAGCCGGTGGCGCCGGTCACCGCGGTGGTCTGCCACCCGCTGCCCACCGAGGGCGGCACGATGCACAACAAGGTCGTGGTCATGGCCGCGCGCAGCCTGCGCGAACTCGGCGCAGTGACGGTGCGCTTCAACTTCCGCGGCACCGGCGCATCGGACGGCCTGTTCGATCATGGCGACGGCGAGGCCGACGACCTGCGCGCGGTGGTGCAGTGGGTACGTGAACAGCGTCCCGGCACGCAGCTGTGGCTGGCCGGCTTCAGCTTCGGTGCGTATGTGTCGCTGCGCGCCAGCGCCGACCTGCAACCTGACGCACTGGTCTCGATCGCACCGCCCGCCGGTCGCTGGGACTTCGCCGCGATCACGCCGCCGACGTGTCCCTGGCTGGTGATCCAGGGCGAGCAGGACGAGATCGTCGATCCGCAGGCGGTGTACGACTGGATCGATACGCTGAAGCAGCCGCCGGAACTGATCCGCATGCCGGAGACCAGCCACTTCTTCCACCGCAAGCTGATGGACCTGCGCGGCGCCATCAAGCACGCGATGAAAGGCTACGTGCCGGCGTGATGGCGGACGACGCACGGACCACGGCGCCCACGCCGTCGCAGGTGTACGCGCGCGGCGCGGCGCAGGGCCAATGGCAGGACGACCCGGCGCAGCATCCCGCGCTGGCGCAGCTGGACCGCATCCACACCGCGCTGCTGGCGGAACCGGCGTCGTCGGGTCTGTTCGGGCGTTTGTTCAACAAGGCACCGGAGACGGTGCAGGGCCTGTACTACTGGGGCGACGTCGGGCGCGGCAAGACCTTCCTGGTCGACCTGTTCTACGACAGCCTGCCGCTGCCGACGTATTCCGTATCGCAGAACAAGGCGCATGGCGAAGGCGGCGGCAAGTACCGCACGCACTTCCACCGTTTCATGCGCGGCGTGCACGAGCGGTTGCGCGAGCATGCCGGCGAGAGCGATCCGCTGGCGAAGATCGTGCGCGAGGCACGCGGCAAGCTGCGCGTGCTGGTGCTGGACGAGTTCTTCGTCACCGACATCGGCGATGCGATGCTGCTGGCGCGGCTGCTGGAACGCATGTTCGCCGAAGGCATCACGCTGGTGACCACGTCGAACACGGCACCCGAGAACCTGTACAAGGATGGCCTGCAGCGCGCGGGCTTCCTGCCGGCCATCGACCTGCTGCAACAGCACTGCGTCGTGCTGCGCTCGGACGGGCAGGAAGACTACCGCCTGCGTGCGCTGACGCGTTCGCCCGTCTATCGCACGCCGCTGGATGGCGAATCCGATGGCTGGCTGGCCTCGCGCTGGCGCGAGCTGACCGGTGGCGAAGAAGCGCAGGCCGGCAACATCGAGATCGACAGCCGCAAGATCCCGGTGCGCGGCCGCGGCAAGAGCATCGCGTGGTTCGATTTCGCCGCGCTGTGCGAAGGCCCGCGCGGCACGGCGGACTACATCGAGGTCGCGCACGAATTCAACACCGTGCTGCTGGGCGGCATCCCGACCTTCGACCGCATGAACGAGGACGCGGCGCGCCGCTTCGTCAACCTGATCGACGAGCTGTACGACCGCCACGTCAACCTGGTCTGCACGTCCGCCGCCGCGCCGACCGCGCTGTACTCCGGCACCCGGCTGCAGGGCGCATTCGAACGCACGGCCTCGCGCCTGATCGAGATGCAGAGCGCCGAATACCTGGCCACGCCGCACAAGGCCTGAGCGCATGGACACCGTGCGCGACGTACGCGGCAAGCCGCTGGTCGCGCGGTGAGCCTGCCCCCTCTCCCCCGACACGGGGTAGAGGATTGGCGTGAGGGGGAAGCGCAATGCAGCCGCATGTCCAGCGTCAAAGACGTTTTCCTACCATCGGCACGCGAGCCACACCACTCCGCTCGCCCCTCACCCGCCGTCGGTACCCTCTCTCCGCACGCGGGGCAAGGGAAGTCTGGAGCCCGCCAGCCGATCTCATGCCTTGAGATCGCCTCGCATCAGCCTCTCACCCCGGATAACCCCGTCCGGCCGCTGGCTGGACTGACATTCCGCCCAAGGTCGGGTGATATCGAACTCAAAGGAACATGTCCGTGTGTGGATTTTGCATCGAAGATATCTACTTCAATGGTCAATCCTCCGGCTCGTTCTTTGCTGAAAGATGCATCGGTTTAATGGAGACGGCAGACTGGCATATCTACTACTCTGAGCTTAGTGATCCAAGCGAGATCGAGATGCTGATCGCCTTGGGACGCGAGTTGGACGGGTACATCCACTGGACTCGCAATCAGGCCATCAGCCATCAGATTCCGCCCCCAACATGGCAAGCGCTCGTAAAGCCACTGGCGGAAACCGTTCCCGACGCCGCCTTCCTGCCTATGCTCGGCGACTTCAACATGGTCCCTTTCGACCTCTCCAGACATCAGGCTGCCGCGGATGCATTTCTGGCGGAGGTCGCGAATCGTTACTTCGTCATCGAGAACGATCACCACAGGCTCGAAGGAGACTGGTCGCCGTGGATTCCCCAGGAAGAGCCCGCCCGTTTGTTCTGGGCGTATATCTGTGTGGTAATCAGCGGAGCGGGAGGGCATGGTAAGCGATGGCTATACGAACTGGCGTTCGCGGCCACAAAACGCACACCCTCGTTTCTTGGAATGGAGCTATGGGTCCAACGACGCGCCGCGACGCTGCTCGTGATGTCGGACGGCCCCGGGGTTTTCCATCCGAGAGCGCCGGTTCGCTCGGCATTGGTCCAGTGCGCACACGCGGCAGTCGCTCGCAAGCTGGATGAGCTTGAGAGGACCTTGACTGAGCTACAGAATGTCGAACAGACCGACTCATAGGCAGTATTTTTGGAGAGCACCAGACATGGCGAACAATCACGATTTCCTGGACCAGGTTCAACGATACATTTCCGAGCACAGGAGGGATGGACTTGCCGCCTACAACATCTCAGGCATCTACGATCTCCTCCCGGAGACACAGTCCGGCGCTACAGATGTTGCGTACAAATGGCCAGAGTCATGGCCAAATTCCTCCAATGCTGGTGTGTATGCGATCTTCGGTTCGGACATGAGGCTTTTGTATGTTGGCAAGAGCTCCATGAATAGCTTCTTGGGCACGCGCCTCAGCTCCTACTTTGGCTACACGCCGGAGCGCACGTGTCGCATCAAGGGCGACTGGAGCATAACCCCACGCTATCTAATGACGGTGGCAGTCCCTGATGACGCAACCTGGGAAGCGCCTGCACTCGAGGAATTCTTGGTTCAGCGCCTCAATCCATCGCTCAACAAGAATGGGCGATCTTCGTAGTGCGACCTGGAAATTCATTCACACCGCTGCCACTTCACTGCGCGGTTTGAACAAGACGATGGCTCATCTCGGTCGAGGCGTACCGCCACGTGCGCAACGAGTGCTGCATCGCCATCGACCTGCTGGTCGCCGGCACCCGCCCGGAGGTCTACGACCCGCCCGCCACGGCACCGTTCGACGAAGCGGCCGCGCGTGCGCGTTTGCAGGAAGCGCTGGCGGCGGTGCGGATCACGCGCTGACGCATCGCCCCCTTTCCCCTGCTTCACGGAGCGAGGGAAACTGGCCCGCGCGCGCGCAGCCGGCGACAATACGCGCCCACGGCGGCCCCACGCCGCCCGCCTGCCGAGCCCCATGACCGCCTTCGTTACGCCCGACCGCATCCGCAGCCTGTTCGCCCAGGCCATGTCCGACATGTACCGCACCGAGGTACCGCTGTACGGCGACCTGATCGAGCTGGTGGGCGAGATCAACGACGCGACGTTGCAGCGGGACACCGGCCTGGCGGCACGCCTGCAGCGCAATGCGGAGACGGAGCGGCTGGACCTGGAGCGCCACGGCGCCATCCGCGTCGGCACGCCGGCCGAGCTGGCGATGCTCGGCCGCGTGTTCGCGCTGATGGGCATGCATCCGGTCGGCTACTACGACCTGACCGTGGCCGGCGTGCCGGTGCACGCCACCGCGTTCCGCCCACTGACCGAGGCGGCGCTGGCCGCCAATCCGTTCCGCATCTTCACCTCGCTGCTGCGGCTGGAGCTGATCGCGGACGAAGCACTGCGCGCGGAAGCAGAAAAAATCCTCGCCAGGCGCGACATCTTCACCGCCGGCGCACGCGCGCTGGTGGCGCAGGCCGAACGCGACGGCGGACTGGACGACGCCGATGCGCAGCGCTTCGTCGCCGAGGTGCTGGAAACCTTCCGCTGGCACGGCGACGCGACCGTGCCGCTGGAGACCTATCGCGCGCTGCTCGGCCTGCACCGCCTGGTCGCCGACGTGGTCAGCTTCCGCGGCCCGCACATCAACCACCTGACCCCGCGCACGCTGGACATCGACGCCGCACAGGCGGCGATGCTGGCACGCGGCATCCAGGCCAAGGCGCAGATCGAAGGCCCGCCGCGGCGCGCGGTGCCGATCCTGCTGCGCCAGACCAGCTTCAAGGCACTGGAAGAGGAAGTCGCGTTCCCCGACGCCACCGGCACGCTGGTGCCCGGCAGCCACAGCGCGCGCTTCGGCGAGATCGAACAGCGCGGCCTGGCGCTGACGCCGACCGGACGCGAGCTCTACGACCGTCTGCTGGCCGACGTACGCCAGGCCGGTGGCGCCGGCAACACCTCGGCCGACTATCCGCAACGGCTGGCGGCGGCGTTCGCCGCGTTCCCGGACGACGAGACCCTGCTGCGCCAGCAGGGCCTGGGCTACTTCCGCTACCGCCTGACCGAGCGCGGCACCGCCCTGCCGGCCACCGAGCGCGCGGCGATGACGCCGGACGCGCTGGTCGAGGCCGGCCACGCCGTCGTCGATCCGATCGTCTACGAGGACTTCCTGCCGGTCAGCGCCGCGGGCATCTTCCAGTCCAACCTGGGCGGCGGCGAACAGCGCGCGTACGACGCGCATGCCAACCAGGACGCCTTCGAGGCGGCGCTGGGCGCGACCATCCACGACCCGTTCGCGCTGTACGCGCAGGCGCAGGACGCCTCGATCGCCTCGCTGCGGTCGTAGGGCGGGCCCAGGCCCGCCATTGCCATGTCGGGCCTCGCGATGCGAAGCGAATGACGTCGTCGTCCCGCTGCCACGGCACCGAACGCCTGCGACGGCGGGCCCGGGCCCGCCCTACGAGGTGGTGCGGCACGTCGCCAATCCGTGAAACCCGCACCGCACGGTCACCCGCTGTTCCACACAACATTTGGTGTTGACGCTTCCCGGACCCCCCACTATCTTGTGGCTGTCGGTTCCGGCGGTGGCTAGCCTCCGGATGAAAAGGGAAGCCGGTGACGCCTCGCGCCACTCCGGCACTGCCCCGCAGCGGTAATTGGGAACGACCCCGCCACACAGCACTGAGGCCCAGCCTCGGGAAGCGGCGGACTAGGAGGAAGGCCTGCCTTCCGTGCCCATGAGTCCGAAGACCTGCCGACAGCCGCGCGTTGCACACCGCGCGGTGCCGGCCGCGGATTCTCCGGGGGGAGATGGCTGGCGAAGCAGGGCACCCGCAGTCCGTCTGCGTGGTCTCGCTCCCTGCGACGCCGCTTCCCCACTGTTGATCTCCATCCGGCCTTGCGCGACCCCGCGAGGGACGGGCCGCCGCGTGCACCACGCATGGAGGAATTTCGTGACCCAGATCGACAGCGCCGTCGCCGACGCCGGCACCACCCCGTCCCAGAAGGACGCGTTCTCGCTGACCCCGCCGCCCACCGCCACCGCGATGAGCGTGACCAAGCGCAACGGCGGCCGCGAGCCGGTGGACCTCAACAAGATCGTGCGCGCGGTGCAGCGCAACTGCGAAGGCCTGCACGCCATCGACCCGATGCGCGTGGCCACCCGCACCATTTCCGGCCTGTACGACGGCGCCAGCACGCGCGAACTGGATGAACTGTCGATCCGTACCGCCGCGCTGCTGACCGGCGAAGAGCCCGAATACAGCCGCCTGGCCGCGCGCCTGCTGGCGGCCTACATCGCCAAGGAAGTCACCGGCCAGGAGATCCATGCGTTCTCGCAGTCGGTGACACGCGGCCACGAGGTCGGCCTGATCAACGACCGCCTGCTGAACTTCGTGCAGACCAATGCGCGCAAGCTCAACGATGCGCTGGACGCCTCGCTCGACCTGCACTTCGACTACTTCGGCCTGCGCACGCTGTACGACCGTTACCTGCTGCGCCACCCGCACACGCGCAAGGTGATCGAGACGCCGCAGCAGTTCTTCCTGCGCATCGCCTGCGCGCTGAGCGAGGACGTGCCGGAAGCGCTGGCGCTGTACCGCCGCATGGGCAACCTGGACTACCTGCCCAGCTCGCCGACGCTGTTCAACAGCGGCACCACGCACGAGCAGCTGTCCTCGTGCTTCCTGCTGGATTCGCCGCAGGACACGCTGGAGTCCATCTACGCCAAATACGGCGATATCGCCCAGCTGAGCAAGTTCAGCGGCGGCATCGGCGTCAGCTACACCCGCGTGCGTTCGCGCGGTTCGCTGATCAAGTCCACCAACGGCCACAGCAACGGCATCGTGCCGTGGCTGAAGACGCTGGATTCCTCGGTCGCGGCGGTCAACCAGGGCGGCAAGCGCAAGGGCGCGGCCTGCGTGTACCTGGAAACCTGGCACGCCGACATCGAGGACTTCCTCGAGCTGCGCGACAACACCGGCGACGAAGCGCGCCGCACGCACAACCTCAACCTGGCCAACTGGGTGCCGGACCTCTTCATGAAGCGCGTCGAGGCCGACCAGGAATGGTCGCTGTTCGATCCGCGCGTGACTCCGGAGCTGACCGACCTGTACGGCGACGCCTTCGAGCGCGCCTACGTGCAGGCCGAGGCGCAGGGCAAGGCGATGAAGACCACCTCGGCCCGCAAGCTGTATGGCCGGATGATGCGCACGCTGGCCGAGACCGGCAACGGCTGGATGACGTTCAAGGACAAGTGCAACGCCGCCAGCAACCAGACCCTGCGCGCCGGCAACGTCATCCACCTGTCCAACCTGTGCACCGAGATCCTCGAGGTCACCTCGGCCGAAGAGACCGCGGTGTGCAACCTGGGGTCGATCAACCTGGCCAAGCACTTCGACCGCGATCCGGACAACGGCCGCATCTGGTTCGATTTCGACAAGCTGGCCGAGACCGTGCGCCTGGCCGTGCGCCAGCTGGACCGCGTGATCGACCTGAACTTCTATCCGATCGAAACCGCACGCCGCGGCAACCTGCGCTGGCGCCCGGTCGGCCTGGGCTGCATGGGCCTGCAGGACGTGTTCTTCAAGCTGCGCCTGCCGTTCGACAGCGCCGAAGCACGCACGCTGTCGGCGAAGATCGCCGAGACCATCTATTTCCACGCGCTGGAAACCTCGGTGGAACTGGCGCAGGAACGCGGCCGCCACCCGTCCTTCGCCGACACCCGCGCCGCGAACGGCGAGCTGCAGTTCGACGCCTGGAACGTCGTGCCGGAGAACGCCGAGCGCTGGGACGCGCTGCGCGAGCGCATCAAGGAGCATGGCCTGCGCAACTCGCTGCTGATCGCCATCGCGCCGACCGCGACCATCGCGTCGATCGCCGGCTGCTACGAATGCGTGGAGCCGCAGGTGTCCAACCTGTTCAAGCGCGAGACGCTGTCGGGCGACTTCCTGCAGGTCAACCGCTACCTAGTGGACGAGCTGAAGAAGCTGGGCCTGTGGACGCCGGAAACGCGCGACGCGATCAAGCTGTCCGAGGGTTCTGTGCAGGGCCTGGCGCAGGTGCCGGAAGCGCTGCAGCAGGTCTACCGCACCGCATGGGAACTGCCGATGCGCTCGCTGATCGACATGGCCGCCGGCCGCGGTGCCTTCATCGACCAGTCCGCCTCGCTCAACCTGTTCATGGAAAGCCCGAACATCGGCGCGATGTCGTCCATGTACATGTACGCGTGGAAGCAGGGCATCAAGACCACGTACTACCTGCGTTCGCGCCCGGCGACGAAGATCGCCAAGACCACGGTCAGCACCGTTGCGGCCACCGAACCCAAGCGCGAGTACACACCGACCGAAGCGATCGCCTGCTCGCTGGAGAACCCGGAAGCCTGCGAGGCCTGCCAGTAACGCATCCCCCACGTCGACACGATCGACGGACCCTGGAAACAGGAACACGGAGGTTCCCGGCGCATGGATGCGCCAGCTTCTGATTTCGAGCCCCTCTCCCCCGGGAGAGGGGTTGGGGGCGCCTCGATAGCCGTTGTGACTCAATGATGTTCAGCGAGCCGCAGCGAGTCATGACGGGTGGCCATCCGGCTGTTCACCTCCTCCACTCGCTGTGGCTCGCTTTGGCATGCAACTGCCGATAAGCGACTGCGGCACCCCTCATCCGCCCTACGGGCACCTTCTCCCGAAGGGAGAAGGAGAACCACGAGAACACCGCACCATGTCCGCACAACCCAAGCAGATGCTGCTCGATCCCGGTTTCGAACTGACGTTGCGCCCGATGCGCTACCCGCAGTTCTATGACATGTACCGCGACGCCATCAAGAACACCTGGACGGTGGAGGAGATCAACTTCCAGATCGACATCACCGACCTGCACTCGAAGATGACGCCGGCCGACCGCCACCTGATCCACCGGCTGGTCGCCTTCTTCGCTACCGGCGATTCCATCGTGTCGAACAACCTGGTGCTGAACCTGTACCAGCACCTCAACGCGCCCGAGGCGCGCATGTACCTGTCGCGGCAGCTGTACGAAGAAGCCCTGCACGTGCAGTTCTACCTGACGCTGCTGGACAACTACCTGCCGGACCCGTCCGAGCGCTTCAAGGCGTTCGCGGCGGTGGAGAACATCCCGGCGATCAAGAAGAAGGCCGACTTCTGCTTCAAGTGGATCGATTCGATCCAGGACCTGCGCCGGATCGAGACGCGCGACCAGCGCCGCCAGTTCCTGCTCAACCAGATCTGCTTCGCGGCCTGCATCGAAGGCCTGTTCTTCTTCGCCGCGTTCGCCTACGTGTACTACTTCCGCTCGCGCGGCCTGCTGCCGGGCCTGGCCTCGGGCACCAACTGGGTGTTCCGCGACGAGAGCTGTCACATGGAATTCGCGTTCGAGTGCGTGCGCACCGTGCGCGAGGAAGAACCGGACCTGTTCGACGACCGCATGCAGCAGCAGGTCTACGACATGCTGGAAGAGGCGATCGAGTGCGAGGTGCAGTTCGCCGAGGACGTGCTGTCCGGTGGCGTGGCCGGCATCTCCACGCGCGACATGCGCCAGTACCTGCAGCACTGCGCCGACCAGCACTTCGCCAAGCTCGGCATGCCGAAGCGCTACGACGTGCGCAACCCGCTGCCCTTCATGGAGCTGCAGGACGTGCAGGAGCTGACCAACTTCTTCGAGCGCCGCGTGTCCGCCTACCAGTTGGGCGTGCAGGGCGAGGTGGGCTTCGACCACGCGTTCTGAGGCGGATTTCGTCACCCGTTGCGGGAGCGACGTGAGTCGCGACCGCAGCAATGAAGCTCCGTTAGCCCTTCACTGCCCGGACATCCCAGGATCTCCGGGCGATTCATTCGTGCGATCGCGACTGACGTCGCTCCCACGACAAGCGCTGCTGCCGTTACTTCGCCTTGTGCCGGTTGAAGAAATCGATCGGCGCGAGCACCGATTGCAGCCACTGGCTGGGACGCCCCATGCCATGGCCGGCGCCGGGCAGTCGCACCATCTCGACCTCGACGCCGCGCAGCTTCAGCGCACCGAACATCTGCTCGGTCTGGCTCATCGGCGTGCGGAAGTCCTGCTCGCCGGTGATCAGCATGGTCGGCGTCTTCATCTGGCCTGCCAGGCGGTAGGGCGAGCGTTCGAAGTAGACGCCCGGCTTGTCCCACGGCGCGGCGCCCATCCAGTGCTTCATGAAGAAGGCCGGCAGGTCGGCGGTAGTGACCTGGTCGGTCCAGTCCACTACAGGACGCAGCGCCACCGCCGCGCGGAACTTGTCCGGCTCCTTGCCGATGCCCCACAGCGTCAGCACGCCGCCGCCGGAGCCGCCGCCGATGAACAAATTCCTGCCGTCGACATAGGGGCGCTTCGCGACTTCGTCCACGATCGACATCAGGTCGTCGTGGTCCTGGCCGGGATACGCGTTGGTGATCGCATTGGCGAAGCGCTCGCCGTAGCCGATCGAGCCGCGCGGATTGGCGAACACCACGATGTAGCCCGCCGCCGCATAGAGGCTGTGGGTGATCGAGAAGAACGGACCGTAGTCGGTGTTCGGGCCGCCGTGGATGTCGAGGATCAGCGGGTAGCGCTTGTTGGTACTGAAGTCGGGTGGGAAGGCGATCCAGCCTTGCACCGGCAGGCCGCCGGCACGGCTGACCACCGTGACTTCCTCGATCCCCGCGGACGACTTGCCATCGGCCCACGCGCGATTGAAATCGATGGCGCCGGTCTCGCCCTGGCCGCGGCTCACGCCCAGGCCGGCGGGTCGGTCGGCGAAGCTGGAGGTGTAGGCGAACGTGCCCCGCGCCGCGGAGAACTGCCCGCCCGACGACGGCAGGTACAGCCGCGTGCCGCCGACGCTGTTCACCACCTCGCTGCGCGCGCCGGTGATGGCGACGATCGTCGCGATGCGCTGCACGCCCCGGTCGTAGTACAGGGTGTGGAGGGCCGCGCTGTCTTCGCGCCAGAGCATGCCCGCCACCGGACGATCAAGGTCGGCGGCCAGTGCATGGATCGATGCACCTGGCGTCGGCCCGGTCGTCCACAGGCGCGGCATGTCGTAGAAGTTCGCGGAAGCCTCGCTGCCCAGGAACGCGATCCGACGGCCATCGGGCGATACCTCCGGCGCGTACTCGCTGCCGGCGCGCGAGGTCAGCCGCTGCTTCGCGGCCTTGCCCGCGGCGTCGTAGAGATACAGATCGCTTTCGAGCGGGCCGTTGATCGGGTCGGCCGTGTAGCTGCCGACCACGTGCCGGCCATCCGGCAGCCAGACGATGCCCGTCTTGTCGATCTGGTTCGTCTCGCCCTGGGTCAGCCGGGTGATCGCCGCAGTCGCCACCGTCACCGTGTAGAGGTGATTGGCACCGGGCTTGATCTCGCCGGTACCATCGGCCCGCCAGAACAGGTCGGTGACGATCTTCGCATCCGCTGCCGATTCGGCGCCTTTCGGCTTTTCGGGCATGCCCGGAATCGACGCCGGCTTGGCCTCTTCCCTGCCGATGAAGGCGATGCGGGTGCCATCGGGCGACCAGCGCAGGGTGCCGGGCGCCAACTCGCCGGTCGTCAGCGGTCGGCCTACACCGTCGGCCAGCACCATCTCGAAGACCTGCGGCTTGTCGATGGACGTCGCGACATAGGCGATGCGACGGCCATCGGGCGAGAACACGGCATCGCGCGGACCGACATCGCGCGCCACCAGCAGGCGCTGGTCGATGATGGCGCCGTGCTCGTCTAGATGCGCCAGCCACAGTTCGCCGGTGCGGCGATCCTGCGCGCGGTCGAAGGCGGCGCGGGTGAACAGCACGCGCTTGCCGTCGGGTGCGACGACCGGACTGGTCACCATCGAGAGGGCGTAGATGTCTTCCGCCTTGATGGGCTCCTTCGCGAACGCGGGAACCAGGCAGGCGGAGGCGAGCGTCGCGGCCAGCGCGAAAGAGAGGGTGGTCTTCATGCCCGCAGCCTACCCGTGGCCGCGCCGTCCACGCAACGCATCGCCTTCTGTCGTGGGAGCGGCGTCAATCGCGATCACGATCCGACGTACAACGATGCCATGCGGTCGCGACGGACGTCGCTCCTGCACCAGCCCACGACATCTCCACGCTATCCTTGCGACAGCGAGATACGAACCGGAGCACCCCGATGTCAGAACTCCCCAACGCCGAATCACGCCCCACTGAGGCGCGATTGCTGCACATGGTCTTCCCCGACCACACCAACCATCTGGGCACACTGTTCGGTGGCCAGGCGCTGGCATGGATGGACATGTCGGCGTTCATCGCCGCGTCGCGCTATGCGCGCGCCACCGTGGTGACCGCGCGTTCGGAACAGGTGGACTTCAACCAGCCGATCCACAAGGGCGACCTGGTCGAAGTGGTGGCCCGCATCGTCAAGGTCGGACGCAGTTCGATGAATGTCGATGTCGACGTGATCACCGAAGACCTGATCAGCGGCGAGCGCAAGCTGTGCACGCGTGGCCACTTCGTGATGATCGCGCTCGATCCGCTGGGCCGGTCGACGCAAGCGCCGCCGCTGACGCCCACCCCGTAGGGCGGGCTCAAGCCCGCCGTCGTGCGGTATGGATCACATGGATGATGATCGAAGGCGCTCGCTCCGATACTTGCCATCGCAAGCGCCTACATGGCAATGGCGGGCCTGGGCCCGCCCTACGCGTTACGCTCGGTCGATCGCGATACCGGCGGCGTCCAGCGCAGCGCGCGTCGGCGCATCGCCTGATGGCGTGACCGGCCGGGTGAGGTCCCACAGGAAGCGCACGCGGAATCCGGCCGCGGCTGCATCCTGCGCCGACCACAGCACGCAGTAGTCGCGCGCCAGTCCGCAGACATGCACTTCCTCGATGCCGCGCTCGCGCAGCCAGCCGGCGAGGCCCGTGGTCGGGCGCGTGCCGTCGGGTCCATGGTTCTCGCGAAAGGCGCTGTACGAATCCACCTGCGGCCGCGTGCCCTTGCGCAGGATCAGGTCGGCGGGCGTCCAGTCGACGCCGGCAGCCAGCGCTGCGCCGGACGTACCCTGCACGCAATGGTCCGGCCACAGCACCTGCGGCTGGCCGTGCAGCGCGATCGTGTCGAACGGCGAATGTCCTGCGTGGCTCGACGCAAAGGACGCATGCCCGGCGGGATGCCAGTCCTGCGTCGCCACCACCGTGGCGTAGCGTCGCGATGCGAGCAGCGCGGCGATGCCCGGCACGATGGCGTCGCCGTCGTGGCAGGCCAGCGCGCCGCCCGGCATGAAGTCGGGCTGCAGGTCGATCACCAGCAGGGCGGTGGAAGCAGGCAACGGGGACGACATCACGATCACGCGGCGATAGCGGGGCATTGCAGCCTAGCAGGCGCACCGCCCGACGACGTTGCGCGAGCGCAATGACGGGCAAGCCCCGGCACGGGCCGGGGCCTGCCCTGCCTCATGCAGCCTGTGCCGTCTCGCGGCGCAACGCATGCGCTGCCCGCACCATGCGTTCCAGCGCCGTGCGCACTTCCGGCCAGCCACGCGTCTTCAGCCCGCAATCCGGATTGACCCAGATCTGTTCGGGCGCCAGCACCGCACGCGCTTTCTCCAGCAGATCGAGCATCTCGCCACCCGTGGGAATGCGCGGCGAGTGGATGTCGTACACGCCGGGCCCGATCTCGTTGGGATAGCGGAACTTCACGAACGCCTCCAGCAGCTCCATGCGCGAGCGCGAGGTCTCGATGGAGATCACGTCGGCGTCCATCGCGGCCACGGCATCGATGATGTCGTTGAACTCCGAGTAGCACATGTGCGTGTGCACCTGGGTGTCGTCGGCGACGCCGGCGGCGCTGATGCGGAAGCATTCCACGGCCCAGTCGAGGTATGCCTGCCAGTCGGCGCGACGCAACGGCAGCCCTTCGCGCAGGGCGGGCTCGTCGATCTGGATGACGCGGATACCGGCGTCTTCCAGGTCCAGCACTTCGTCGCGTAGCGCCAGCGCGATCTGCCGGCACGTCTGCGCGCGCGTCTGGTCGTCGCGCACGAACGACCATTGCAACACCGTTACCGGCCCGGTCAACATGCCCTTCATCGGCCGGTCGGTCAGCGACTGGGCGTACTGCGACCAGCGCACCGTCATCGGCGCGGGACGCGACACGTCGCCGTAGATCACCGGCGGTTTGACGCAGCGCGAGCCGTAGCTCTGCACCCAGCCGTTCTTCGTGAACGCGAAGCCATCCAGCTGCTCGCCGAAATACTCCACCATGTCGTTGCGCTCGAACTCGCCGTGCACCAGCACGTCGATGCCGATCTCTTCCTGGAAGCGCACGCAACGCTCGGTTTCCTCGCGCAGGAACGCCTCGTAGTCGGCATCGGACAGCTTGCCGCCCTTGTTGCGCGCACGCGCTTCGCGCACCTCGTGGGTCTGCGGGAACGAGCCGATCGTGGTGGTGGGATACGCGGGCAGCCCGAGTAGCGTCGCCTGCGCGATGCGGCGCTGCGGATACGGTGAATCACGGTCGATGTCGCCCGCCTCCGGCGACGCCAGCCGCGCCGCGACCTCGGGACGATGCACGCGCCTGGACTGGCGGCGCGACTCGATGCGGTCGCGCGCCAGCGCGAGGCCGACATCGGCCGCACGCGGATCCTGCAGCGCGTCGGCGAGCAGGCGCAGTTCCTCAATCTTCTGGCGGGCGAATGCCAGCCACGACTTCAGGTCGACCGGCAGCGCCTTCTCGCCCGCCAGGTCGACGGGCACGTGCAGCAGCGAGCACGACGGCGACAGCCACAGCGCGCGGTCGCCGACATGGCCCTGCGCGTACTTCGCTAGGATCAGCGCGTTGTCGAGGTTGGTGCGCCAGATGTTGCGCCCATCGACCAGGCCGGCCGACAGCACGCGGCCCTTCGGCAGCTGTCTCAGCACCTCGTCCAGTTGTTCCTTGCCGCGGACGAGGTCAACGTGCAGGCCGTCGACCGGCAGCGCGCAGGCCAGCGGCAGGTTGTCGCCGAGGCGGCCGAAGTAGGTGGCGAGCAGCAGCGATGGGCGCGTGCCTTTCGCGAGCGCGGCATACGCGCGCACGTAGGCATCGCGCGCAGCGTCGTCCAGATCGAGCACCAGGCAAGGCTCATCGATCTGCACCCAGTCGGCGCCGGCATCGTGCAGCTTCGACAGCAGGTCCGCATACACAGGCAACAGGCGGTCCAGCAGGGCGAGGCGGTCGCTGCCATCCACCGTCTTCGCCAGCAACAGGAAACTCACCGGCCCCAGCAACACGGGTCGCGCCGCGTGGCCGGCGGCGCGCGCTTCCAGGAATTCCGCGACCGGCTTGTCGCCGCGCAGGCGGAAATCCTGGCCCGCATGCAGCTCCGGCACCAGGTAGTGGTAGTTGGTGTCGAACCACTTGGTCATTTCCAGCGCACGCAGGTCGGTACCGTCGCGCTGCACGCCGCGCGCGAGCGCGAAGTAGCCGGCGAGCGGATCGCTGTCCGCCAACGTGCGATACGCCTCGGGGATGGCATCGAACAGGAAGGCCGTGTCCAGCACGTGGTCGTACAGCGCGAAGTCGTTGCACGGCACCACATCGGCGCCGGCATCGCGCTGCAGCTGCCAGTGGCGATGGCGCAGGTCGCGCGCGGTGGCTTGCAGGTCGTCGGCGGTGGTGTCGCCGCGCCAGTAGCTTTCCAGGGCGGCTTTCAGCTCGCGCTTCGCGCCGATGCGCGGGAAGCCGAGGGTGGTAACGGTGGTCATGGTGCGTGTCCTCATGCGTGGCGGATGAGGAACGAAGGAACCGCGCGCCGGAAAGGAGCCCGCCACGCCAGCGACCTTCGCCCCCGCGGGCGAGCCGGAGTGCCGAAGTCGGGCGCAGGAGGACGCATCCGGGCAGGCGCGCGCGGACACGGGCTCCGGCCACCTCCCCTCGGAAGCTCCAGGTCAGTCGGAGGACGGTCATGTCCTCCGGCCAGGGCAGGTCTTCGGGCTCATGGACGGGCGCGGGTGCGCTGGCCTACTTCCCGCCGCTTCCCGGTCCGCGTGGACCAGTGCTGTTGGCGAGGTTCGTTTCCAAATACCGCTGCGGGGCAGCGCCGGAATAGGCCCATCGAACAGGCCGCACCGGCTTCCCTTTTAATTCCATCGCTTCATTGGGATAAAGCGATGGAAACCTTGGCGGGGCGAACGTTACGCCGCCGTCGTGGATGGGTCAAGCCCGACTGCCGGGCCGTCAGATGCCAAAGGCAGCGAGCAGGTCAGCACCGCTGGGTCACGGCACGCCGCTGGCGGTGACGCGGCAGGTCAGGCCGATGGTGACGACGCCGCCATTGGGAAACGTCGGGATCGCCGCGCCGGCTTGCAGGCCACTGGCGGTCAACGGACTCGGGCACGTGGCGCTTCCCGTTGCGGAACACGTCGGCGCGGGCAGGCCCGAGGCCACACAGTCGAGGCCTGCCATCGCCGGGTCGCGTACGACCGCTCCGTGCGCAGCGGCGACGCCAAGATTGCGCACTATCAACGTAAAGGTCACTTGGCTTCCACTGACTACCTGACCGGGTGACGCGGACTTTTCGATCGACAGGTCGGTTTCGTTGCTGTCGTTGTTGTTGATCGTGCAGATGACCGTGTCGCCGGCGGCCAGCGTGATGCTGTTGCCCACGACCGCAGCACCGCCATTGCGGACACAGCTGTAGAGGCTGGCGATGTAACCGGTCGGCGTGGCGCTTTCCGAGAGCGTGTACGTGCCTGGTGTGACCGTGGCATTGGTCACCGCTGCGCTGCCGGTCGCGCCACTGATGGAGGTGGGACCTGCGGCGGACAACGTCCATGCCGACGCCGGCTGCGTCCCCCCGTGGTCGTTGGTCACCGTCTTGGCCAGCGTCAGCGAGGTGCCGCGCGTATTGGTGAAGGTGCAGGTCAGGTTGGCGCCCGCGGCCGTCGCGGCGGCGTTGAGCGTCAGCGTCCGCGTTGCCGCGTTCAACGTCGCATCGCCGCCCGAAGGCAAGCCGGTGCAACTGGCCGCCGTGAGGGTATAGCCTGTCGGTGGCGCGCTCTCGGTAATCGTCGTCGCCACGCCTGCGGTCGTGAGCTCCTGCGTGGTTCCGCTGACCGCCGTCCCTGCCGTTGTCGTGGTCAACGTCTGGCTGCCGATGCCATTCGTGCCCGTGAAGCTGAAGGCGCCGGTGCCACCGACACTGATCTTGCGAATCGTCACCCGCGGCGGCACCGCATTGGTGATGGTGCAGACCACATCGGAGGGTCCGGTGGTGCTGGGGATGTTCAATGTGCCCGGGAACGTCGTGCCCGACCCCACCGACGCATTGCCATTGGCCGCGTCCACGCACTGCCAACTGCGCCGGTAGTTGGCCAGGTTCGCCCCCCCGGAGGCAACTTCATTGATGGTGAAGCTCTGCCCGTCCACACCGCCCAGCAAGGGGCCCACGACAGCCGCCTGCAGGCCGGAGGCGGTGCCGGAGGTGGTGACGCTGCCGGACGAGCCACCCGACAACTGCAGCGTGAACTGGTCATTTGTTGCGAAGCGCCCACCGGGCAGATCCTTGCGCAGCGTGATGGTGTTGGGGCTGGCGCAGGACGCCAGGTCGCTCACCGCACCTGCACTGGCCGTCCCTGTGCTGATCTGCGCGCCGGTCAACGGGTTGTAGCGCCGGATCACGTTCCCCCCCGACTGCATGCTGGTCATGATTTCGCCCGCCGCATTGAAGGCGATGCCGCCCACGTTGCCTGCGCCGCTCCCCGCCGCCACCTGTGCAACGATCGATGCAGGCAAGGTCTGAACCCCGCTGGTCGGCACCTGACCGATCCGATAGATATGGTTGGCAGGGGTGTTGTCCGCATTGCCCGACAGCAGGTAAAGGTTGCCCGCGCTGTCGAACGCGATGTCGCCGTTGTTGCCGGTGGTGCCCGTGATCTGCGCCACCCGGACCGGCGCCGCAGAAGGCGTGGCAGGATTGAAAACGTACAGCTGCCAACTGGTGGCCGAGAGCGCGTTGGTGGAGGCACCCGCCAGATACAACAAACCGTTGGCCGGATTCACTGCGCCGCTGTTGAAGCCACCCATCCCGGACTGCAGGGTGGGCGTGCCGGAAGTACTCAGCGCCGTCGCCGTGCTGCCGCTCATGCTGTACACGGTGACCTGGCCACCCGAAGACCCGCTCGTCGCCACGTAGGCGCGGGTTCCCCCGGACCCGATGCCGAAGGCATTCACTGCGCCCGCGCCCGACAGTGTGGCAACGTAGCTTTGCGTGCCGTTGTTCGCAGTGAGATATACGTCACCGTCGGCGCCATTGATGGCATACACGCTGCCGCAACTGAACTGCGCGAAGGCCGGGCTGGCCTGCACACCGGCGACCAGCGCGAGCAGCGCGGCACCGCCACGCATCCACGAACCACGCGCCCATCCCCTCATCCTGCCCGTCATGACTTCCCCTCGCCCCGCAGTGAGGCCGCACCTGCGGCCGTTCGACATCCCGATGGCGAGCGGTACTCCTCTCACCACCAGAAAGGTGACGTAACAGAAATCGCGACCATTCCCCGAAACAGGACATGGCCTGTCTTCGGGGGAAGGGGTCGTACGCCCTCATTCGTCACCCTGCATGCCACCCCGACCATGGACCAGGCCCCGATGCTGGATTCCCCCCCGTCACCCCGTCGCCGCCAGCTCCTCACGAGCTCCGCACTGTATGCCCTGACAACGGCCACGCTCTGGCCGTATGTCGGCCGCGCCGCCGCCTGCGACGACGCCGCCAACTGGATTCCGCCCGACGCCTTCCTCGCCGACCTGCCGCGCCTGATGCAGGCGCTGCGCGTGCCCGCCATCGGCATGGCGGTGGTGGAGCGCGGCGAAGTGGTGTGGTCGCGCAGCCTCGGCGTAATGAATGCGGAAGCACGGACGCCGGTGGTGGAAAGCACGCTGTTCGAGGACGCGTCGCTCAGCAAGCCGGTGTTCGCCTACCTGGTGCTGCAACTGGCCGACCTGGGCGTGATCGATCTCGATGCGCCACTGGTGCGCTACCGGCGGATGGACTACCTGGCCGACCACCCGTGGGTGGACCTGGTCACCGCGCGCGACGTGCTGCGCCACTCCACCGGCTTGCCGAACTGGCGCAAGGACCCGGCCAAGGAGACGCTGGTGCCCGCCGTGAAGCCGGGCACGCGCATCGACTATTCCGGCGAAGCGATCTTCTGGCTGCAGCTGGTGGTGGAGACACTGACCAACGAAAGTCTCGATGCCTCCATGCAGCGGCTTCTGTTCGGCCCGGCCGGCATGCGCGACAGCAGCTATACGTGGAGCAAGGACCTCGCCGCGCGTTCGGTCTACGGCCACCGCGCCGTGGAGGACGAAGAAACCGGCATGCCGCCGCAGATGCTGCGCGACACATGGAACGCGGCGCAGATCGTCGCCGACCGCTGGGGAAAGCCGCTGTCGGCATGGCGCTACGAGGACGCGGCACGCGCGTTGCCGGACGTGCAGGCGATCACGCCGAAGGGGCTGGTGAACTGGGCCGGCGACATCCTCGCCAATGCCGCCGCCAGCCTGCGCACCACGCCGGGCGACTACGCGCGCTTCATGGCGCTGATGGTGCGTACACGACGCGAACCCTGGCAGATCACGGAGGCCACGCGGACGGCGATGCTGACCAAGCAGATCGACGTGCCCGGCCGCTGGACCGACAAGGGGCTGGGCTGGAACCTGGAAGCCACGCCGCGCGGCCCGGTGTTCTACCACTCGGGCAGCAACGGCGGCATCTTCAAGAACTTCGCCCTCGGCGATGCCCGCGGCCAGCGCGCGCTCGTCGCGCTGACCAATGCCGGCAGCGGCAACGTGCTGTACCGGCGCGTGGTGCGCGCGGCCACCGGGCACGACCTGCTCGCGTTCGACCTGTAACCGCCACAACCGCGCAGCGCGCTCGTCGTTGGATGTGTTAAACAGCGATCCTGCCCCGCATCAGGATCCGCTGACATGGCCTTGACCCGTCCGTACCGCCGTCCGTCGCTTCGTTGCCTTGGCATCATCGCCACCACCCTCGCCCTGTCCGCCTGCGTCAGTACACCAGGCCCGCAAGTCGCCGGCAGCGGTACCTGCAAGGACGCCTCGCTGGGCTGGGCCGTGGGGCAACCCGCGGACGAAGCCACCCTGCGAAAGCTGTCGAGCGAAAGCGGCGCCGGCCTGGTCAATCCGATCGGCCCCACGACCGTGGTGAAGCACGACACCCGCAGCGACCGCCTGCGGGTCTACATCGACGCGCAGAACCGCATCACCGCGGCGCGCTGCGAGTAAGGCGAACCCGGCTGCCCCATGCGTCGCGACCACATCCTCACGCTGTCCTGCCCGGACCGCACCGGTATCGTCTACCGTGTCACCGGCCTGCTGTTCGATGCCGGCTGCAACATCCTCGATGCGCAGCAGTTCGGCGACGACGAATCCGGCCGCTTCTTCCTGCGCGTGCACTTCGATCTTCCGGCGACGATCACTGCCGACGGCCTGCGCGCGCGCTTCGAGCCGCTGGCCGAGGCATTCGCGATGGAGTGGCAGCTGCACGACGCGCGCCGCAAGGCGCGGCTGATGGTGCTGGTCAGCAAGCAGGGCCATTGCCTCAACGATCTGCTGTTCCGCGTGCATAGCCGACAGTTGCCGGTGGAGATCGCCTGTGTGGCGTCGAACCACGACGACTTCGCCGCGCTGGCGCAGTCCTACGGCGTGGCGTTCCACCACCTGCCGGTGTCGGGCGACAACCGGGCCGAGCAAGAGAAGCGCATCATCGACCTGGTGGAGCGCGAGAACATCGACCTGGTGGTGCTGGCGCGCTACATGCAGATCCTCTCGCCCGACCTCTGCGATGCGCTGTCCGGCCGCGCGATCAACATCCACCACAGCTTCCTGCCCAGCTTCAAGGGCGCCAAGCCGTACCACCAGGCGCACCAGCGCGGGGTCAAGATCATCGGCGCCACCGCGCACTACGTGACGCGCGACCTCGACGAAGGCCCGATCATCGAACAGGATGTCGCCCGCGTGGACCACGCGATGACGCCGAAAGAGCTGGTTCGGATGGGCAGCGACATCGAATCGCTGGTGCTGGCGCGCGCGGTGCGTCGCCACGTGGAGCACCGCATCCTGTTGAACGGGCACCGCACGGTGGTGTTCCGCTGACGGCGGACCTGGTCGTGGAGCCAAGGCGGTTGTGGGAGCGACGTAAGTCGCGAGCTCTTGTTGGGCAACCGAAAAGCTCGCGACTTACGTCGCTCCCACAGCCTCTCCTCAGGCGATGCCTTTGCTCAGGTGCTACTGCGCCGCCGCAGCCCGACCAGCACCGCGTACACGATCGCCAGCACCACCACCGCCACGCCGATTGCCGTCCATTCGCGCGTGCTCAGCGTGGTCAGGATGGCGAGCATGCCGATGACGGCGAGGCCAGGCACCAGCGGACCGCCGCGCAGCACGAACGGCTCGCCGCGCTCGCGCAGGTCGGTGCGTTGCGCCCGCCAGGCCGCGATACCCACCATCACGTAGACGAGGCAGACGGCGCCGCCGGAGATCAGCACCAGTGCCTCGAAGTTGCCCAGCACCGCCAGCACGCAGGCAATGCCGGCATGCGCGGCCAGCGACAGCAGCGGCACTCGATGGGTCGCGCTGACCCGGCCGAACGCCTGCGGCAGGTAACCGTCGCGGCCCAGCGCGAACAGCAGCCGCGACGATCCCAGCAGGTTGCCGAGCAGGAAGCCCGCCATCGAAACGCAGGCGGTCACCAGCAGCGCGATGCGCGCCGGATCCCACAGCCGCCCCGCCGCTTCGGCGATCGGCACGCTGCTGCTCGCCAGCGCGGGACCGAGCACACCCTGGCAGACGATCTGCAGGCCCAGGTACAGCAGCACCACCAGCAGGATCGCGCTCATCGCCGCGCGCGGCACGCTACGCGAGGGGTCGCGCACTTCGCCACCGGGAATAAGCGCCGTCTCCACGCCGGAATAGGCGAACACCACCATCACCATCGCCGCGCCCAGTGCCGTCCACGACGGCACGTCGGCGAACGCGAAACTGACCTGGGTTGTATCGACGAAGGCGAGCCCGACGATCACCAGCAGGAACAGCGGCACCAGCTTCAGCGTGGCCAGCGCCATCACCGCGCGCGCGCCCAGCTTCACGCCGAATGCGTTGAGTGCGTAGATGGCCGCGTACACGCCCAGCAACAACAGCGCGCGCGGCAGCGGTGCGGCGAACATCGGCCACAGACTGGCGGCCTGCAGCGACAGCGCCGCTGCCACGCCCGCGCTTGAGGCCACGTTGCAGATCCACATCAGCGCGCCGGCCAGGAAGCCCGGCAGCGTGCCGAACACCGCACTGACATAGGTGTAGGGACCACCGGTCGCCGACGCGCGGCTGCCGATCGCGGCGAAGCACAGGGCCACCGGCACCATCACCAGCGCGCCGGCCAGCAGCGCCAGCGGTGCGGCCGCACCGACCTGTGCCGACAGCGCGGCCGGCATCTTGAAGATGCCGCCGCCGACGATGATGTTGATGACCGCCGCGGCCAGCGCCAGGCTGCCGACCGCGCGCAGCAGCGCCGCATCGCCCTGCAGCGGGCGGGAGGAAGCGGAGTCGGCGTCGTGGGTCATCGGCGTACGGCGGCGGGAAGGAGTGCGAGCCTGCCACGCGACGACCGCGATGGCGAGCCACGGGCCCGCATGCGCTCATGGCGATTCGCCATTGGACGCGCGTGCCCCGCGGGCTAGCATCGGGTTCCGTTTCCCGGATCCATCCCCCTCGATGCCCACGCGTTCTGTCCGGCCCCTGCGCCACGCCTGCCTGCTCGCCCTGTTCGGCGTCCTCGCCTCGCCCGCCCATGCCGCGGAATCGTCCGCATTCGCCGCCCTGGAACAGGCGCAGCCCAAGCTCGTGCAGTGGCGCCGCGACCTCCACCAGCATCCCGAGCTCGGCGAACAGGAAACACGCACGGCGAAGCTCGTCGCCGACCACCTGCGCTCGCTCGGCCTGACGGTGCGCACCGGCGTCGGCAAGACCGGCGTGGTCGCCGTGCTGAAGGGCGCGAAGCCCGGCCCGCGCATCGCACTGCGCGCCGACATGGATGCACTGCCGGTCACCGAACAGACCGGCCTGCCGTTCGCGTCGAAGGTGAAGGCGGACTACCGCGGCCAACCGGTCGGCGTGATGCACGCCTGCGGCCACGATGCGCACGTCGCGATCCTGATGGGCGTCGCGCAGGCGCTGGTCGCCGCGAAGGACGAGCTGCCGGGCGAGGTGATGTTCGTGTTCCAGCCGGCCGAGGAAGGCCCGCCGGTCGCAGGCGAAGTGTTCGGCGCGGCGTTGATGCTGAAGGACGGCATCTTCAAGGACTTCACCCCCGACGCGGTGTTCGGCCTGCACGTGTGGGCCGGGCTGCCGATCGGCACAGTGGGCTACCGCAGCGGGCCGTTGATGGCGGCGGCGGACGAATGGACGCTTGTCGTGCGCGGCAAGCAGACGCACGGGTCGCGGCCGTGGGATGGCGTGGACCCGATCACGCTGGGCGCGCAGATCCTGCTGGGCACGCAGAGCATGATCGCCAGGCAGGTGAACATCGCCGCCAATCCTGTCGTCCTGACCGCGGGCCAGTTCAACAGCGGCGTGCGCTTCAACATCATCCCCGACGAAGCCACGCTGGTCGGCACGCTGCGCACCTTCGAACCCGCCGTGCGCGAGGACGTGATCGCACGGTTCCGCCGCATCGCCGGCGACTACGCGCATGCCAGTGAGGGCCATGCCGACCTGCACGTGGTCAACAATGCGCCCGCGACGATCAACCAGCCGGCGCTGGCCCAGCGGGTGCGGCCATCGCTGGCGCGCGCGGTGGGCGAGGACAAGGTGATCGACGTGGCGCCGGTGACCATCGCCGAGGATTTCTCCCAGTTCGCCAACACCGTGCCGGGCTTCTACTTCTTCGTCGGCTCGACCGCGAAGGGCATCGATCCCGCCACCGCGCCGATCAACCACTCGCCGCAGTTCCTGCTCGACGAACAGGCGCTGGAGACCGGCAGCAAGGCGATGCTGCAGGTGGCATGGGATTACCTGCACACGCCTTGAGGGAGAAGGGTTGTGGGAGCGACGTAAGTCGCGATGCTCTTCCTCGGGCCACACGAAAAGCTCGCGACTTACGTCGCTCCCACAACAGCTGGGTCAGAACGACGCGACCCACACCCGCAACGGATGCTGCGGATCCGCCAGCAGGCGGATCGCCAGCGCGATCGACACGGTGACCAGCAGCGGCTTGATGATGCGCGCGCCCTGCTTCATCGCGAAGCGCGAGCCGAGCTGCGCGCCGAGGAACTGGCCCGCGCCCATCAGCAGGCCGACCTTCCACAGCACCGCGCCATGCGCGAGGAACACCGCGAACGCGCCGAGGTTGGAGCCGAAGTTGAGGAACTTGGTGTGCGCGGTCGCCTTGAGGATGCCGAAGCCCGCCAGCGCCACGAAGCCCAGCATCAGGAACGAGCCGGTGCCCGGGCCGAACAAGCCGTCGTAGAAACCGATCGCCGGCACGAAGGTCAGCGCGAACACCTGCGGCCGCATGCGCTGGTGGCGGTCGATGTGGCCGATGTCGGGCTTCAGCCCGAAGTACACCGCGATGCCGACCAGCAGGAACGGCAGCGCCCACTTCAGCCACTCGACCGGAATCACCGTCGCCAGCAGCGCGCCGCCCACCGCGCCCAGCGCGGCGGTCAGCACCATCGGCAGCTGGCCCTTGAGATCCACATGCCCGTGCCGCGCATACGCCCAGCTCGCCGAGCCGGAGCCGAACAGCGACTGCAGCTTGTTGGTGCCCAGCACCTGCAACGGCGGAATGCCCGCCAGCAGCATCGCCGGGATCGTCACCATGCCGCCGCCGCCGGCGATGGCGTCGATGAAGCCCGCCAGCATGGCGGCGAGGAACAGCAGCAGGAGCACCTGCAGGGCGAGGTCGGGCATGGGGACGGGCGAGGCGGGCGGAAGATCGGTCGTTCGCATCCGGCACACATGCGGAACGCCTGTGTATTCTAGAACTTCCTCCATCGCCAAGGACGACGACGATGCGCTCTGCGCTGATGCTTGCTGCGTGCCTGGGGTTCTGCGCCACGGTGGACGCCGTTGCCGCCGAGTACCGCAGCGCGCTGGGTGCCTACAAGGCGAAGGACTATCCCGCGTGCGCCCGCCTGTACGGCCAGCAGGCCGACCGCACGCCGCCGGTGCGCGGCGCGGCCTACGATGCCGCGTGCTGCCTGGCCCTGGCAGGCGAGAAGGAGGCCGCGTTCGCCCGGCTGCTGGCGACGCCGTCGGATCTGCTGCGCAGCCATGTCGCCGACGATGCCGACCTGGCGTCCCTGCACGACGATCCACGCTGGCCGGCGCTGCTGGCCCGCCACCGGAGCGACATGGCATCGCAGATGGTCCGCCGCGACGATGCCCTGCTGGACGAGCTGCAACGCCGCATCGACAACGACCAGAACGCCCGCAACCAGGCAATGCAGGACCCGGCGAACGAGACCCTGGCGACGGCGATGGGCGACATCGATCGCGACAATACCGCCTGGCTGAAGGCCTACCTGACCGAGCACGGATGGCCCGGCTATGACGTGGTGGGCCGCAGCGGCAGCATGGGATTCTTCCTGCTGGCGCAGCATGCCGACCACGATCCCGCCTTCCAGGATCAGGTGCTCGTCATGCTGCAGGACGCGGTGACCCGCAAGCAGGCCTCCGGCATCCATCTCGCGTACCTGACCGATCGTGTGCGGCTCGCGCAGGGCAAGCCGCAACTCTATGGAACGCAGTTCCATACCGTGGACGGAAAGCTCGAGCCGCAGCCCATTGCCGATCCAGGGCAGGTCGAGGCGCGACGCGCCGCCCTGGGCATGGAATCGCTGGACGAGTACACCGCGAACCTGCAGGACATGCACGCGACACCGAAGAAGTAACCGACTACTGTCCAGGCTTGCGCCTCCTGCCGGACTCCGCCATGCCCAACGCCCTCCCGCTTTCCGCCATCACCTTGGCCATCGCCCTGTTCGCCCCTGCCGCCGCCGCGCAGGACGCGCCCATGGCGCAGCGTCCCGAGGTCGCCGCCGCGGGCAGGTCCTTGCAGCAGCAGGTGATCGACTGGCGCCGGCATTTCCATCAACACCCGGAACTGTCCAACCGCGAGGAACAGACGGCGAAGCGCGTGGCCGAGGAGCTGCGCACGCTGGGCCTGCAGCCGCGCACCGGCATCGCGCACCACGGCGTCACCGCCGTCATCAAGGGCGGCAGGCCCGGCCCGCGCATCGCGTTGCGCGCCGACATGGACGCGCTGCCGGTGCCCGAACGCAACAGCCTGCCGTTCGCGTCCAAGGCGACGGCGACCTACCGCGGCGAGACCGTCGGCGTGATGCATGCCTGCGGCCATGACGCGCACACCGGCATCCTGCTGGGCGTGGCGAAAGCGCTCGTGGCGATGCAGGACCAGCTGCCCGGCGAAGTGCTGCTGGTGTTCCAGCCCGCCGAGGAAGGCGCGCCGGCCGGTGAGGAAGGCGGTGCCTCGCTGATGCTGGCCGAAGGCGTGTTCAAGGACTTCAAGCCCGAAGCGGTGTTCGGCCTGCATGTGTTCTCGTCGATTCCGGTCGGCCAGATCGGCGTGCGCCAGGGACCGCTGATGGCCGCGTCCGACGCCTTCACCCTGAAGGTCATCGGCCGGCAGACGCACGGCTCGCGGCCGTGGGGCGGCATCGACCCGATCGTGGCGATGGCCGACATCATCGGCACCACCCAGACCATCGTCAGCCGCCGCACCGACATCTCCAGGCTGCCGGCGGTGGTCAGCTTCGGCGCCATCAAGGGCGGCATCCGCTACAACATCATTCCCGACGACGTGGAAGTGGTCGGCACCATCCGCACCTTCGACGACGGCATGCGGCAGAAGATCTTCGCCGACCTGAAGAACGTCGCCTCGCACGTGGCCGCCGCGCACGGCGCGAAAGTGGAAGCCAGCGTGCCCGACAACGATGGCAACCCGGTCACCGTCAACAATCCCGCACTCACCGCGCGCATGCTGCCCAGCCTGCAGGCGGCCGTCGGCGCGGACAACGTCATCACGCCGCCGCTACAGATGGGGGCGGAGGACTTCTCGTTCTACGCGCGCGAAGTACCGTCGATGTTCTTCTTCGTCGGCAGCACCGCGAAAGGCACCGATCCGGTGACCGCACCAAGCAACCACTCGCCGGAATTCATGCTCGACGAAGCCTCGCTGGACGTCGGCCTGCGTGCGTTGCTCCAGGTCACACTGGACTACCTGCACGCACCCAAGGGCTGACCGCCCCACCGTTGCCGCGCGGCGGGCGCGAGGCCACAATGCCGCGCGCATGAAGCCCTCCCGCCGCCCTCCGCGTTCCCTTGCACTGGCCGTCGTCGGCGGCGGCGCGTGCGCGTCGGCATGGCCAACGGCATGAGTCAGCCGTTCGCCCGCGCGCTGGCGTTGTTCGACGACTGCGTGGCGATGCCGCCGGCGGAGCGCGACGCGACGCTGGCCGAGCTCGCCCAACGCGACCCGGACACGCATCGCGCACTGTGGATGCTGCTCGAGGCGGATGGTGCGCTGCAGGAGGCTGGCGATCACGATCTGCTGCCGCGGGCATCGCTCGAGGTGCTGCCGACGCGGGCGGGCGCGCCCGCGTCATCCCGGACCGACGCGGACCTGCGGATCGGCAGCCGGCTGGGTCCCTGGCGGATCGAACGGCTGCTGGATTCCGGTGGCATGGGCACGGTGTACGAAGCCTGGCGCGATGATGGCCAGTACCAGCAGCGCGTCGCGCTGAAATGCATCCGCACCGAACTGACCTCGCCGCGGCTGGTGGACAGCTTCCGCCGCGAACGCGATGCGCTGGCCGCACTGGAACATCCCGGCATCGCCACGCTGTTCGACGGCGGCGTGGAACCCGATGGCCACCCATGGTTCGCGATGCGCTATGTACAGGGCGCGCAGATCGACACCTGGTGCGATGCCCGCATGGCTGGCCTGCGCCAGCGCGTGGAGCTGCTGGTGCAGGTCTGCGATGCGCTCGCCTACGCACACCAGCGGCGTGTGCTGCACCAGGACATCAAGCCGTCCAACCTGATGGTCACCGGGACCGGCCAGGTGCAGGTGCTCGACTTCGGCCTGACCGCGTCGCTGGCGGCCACCGATTCCCTGCCGCGGCTGGCCGCATCCGACGGCTACACGGCGCCGGAAGCCCTCGCGGGCGCCATGCCGGCGATGACCATGGACGTCTGGTCGCTGGGCACCCTGATGTACCGCCTGCTGTGCGGCGTGCTGCCGCGCGTCTCGCAGCCCCTGCTGTCCACGGTGGTGGCGCGCGAGGACGACGATACCCCCACGATGTCGCGCCTGGCCGCACGGGTCGCGGCGACCGAGGCGCAGGCCCGTGGCTTCGCCAGCGCGGCGGCACTCGCGCGCGGGCTGGCGGGCGACCTGGACGCCATCGCCGCCCGTTGCATCGCGCACGATCCGGATGAGCGCTACACCAGCGTTGCCGCGTTGCGCGACGACCTGCAGGCCTGGCTGCAGCTGCGGCCGGTGCACGCACGCGGCGGCGGCGGCCTGTACCGTACCCGCCGCTTCCTGCAGCGGCACCGGCTTGCCGCCGGGCTGGCCGGCACCGTCGTGGTGGTGGTGCTGGCCGGCGCGGGCGTCGTCGCCACCCAGCACCATCGCGCCGCACAGGAAGCCGCGGCGACCCTGGCGCTGTCGCAGGTATTCGAAGAGACGCTCGGCACCGCCACGCTGTCGGGCCTCGGCGACACCGCCATGTCCTCGCGCGCCCTGCTGCTCGATACCGAGCGTCGCGTGCGTACCGTGGTCGGAACCGGCCACCCCGACGTGCTCGCGCGTGGCCTGTCGATCCTCGCCCGCAACCAGGTATTGGTCGGCGACTACGCCCGCGCCACGGCACTGGCCGAGGAAGCGGCCTCGCTGCGCGACGGCAACGCCGCCGCCAACGCCGCCACGCTGGCGGCGCTGTTGAACTTGCAGGGCAAGCCGGCGGACGCGCGTCGCGTCGCCGGCGACGCACTCGCCGCGCTGGGCGGCACGCAGGACAACGCGGAGGCCCGCACGCAGCTGATCGCGGAGCTGGCCCTGGCCCACTGGGACATGGCCGAGCACGCGCGCGCGCGGGAGCTCCTGGACCAGGCCTTGGCCCAGCCCGCCAGTCCGCCGGCCATCCGGGCGCAACTGCTGACGCTGCGTGGCCAGTGGAGCACGCGCCTGATGCGCTTCGCCGAGGCCGATGCCGAGCTGCGGCAGGCGATCGCGTTGGCCACGCCCGACCATCCGCTGGTGGCGAACGAAGCGCGCAACTACCTCGCCCAGAACCTGCTGGTGCAGGAGCGCACCGACGAAGGCCGCACGATCATCGAAGCGCTGCTCGCCGATTACCGCCATCGCCTGGGCAACACGCATCCGCTGGTCGGCCGCACCCTGCGGGCGCTGGCCAACCTGCAGTGCTCCGGCGGCGACCTGGACGGCTGCGCCACCAGCATCGACGAGGCCGAGCGGATCGTGCGTCGCCACTATGGCGAGCAGCACCCCGAGTACGCGGAGGTCCTGCGCGTGCGCTCGCTGCTGCATGTGTTCGGCCGGGGCGATCCCGCAGAGGGCGTCGCGCTGCTACGCCAGGCCATCGCGATGCTGGAAGCGGCCTATCCCGACCACCACTACACGGTGATGCGCGCCCGCTTCATGCTGGCGCGCCGCCTGCTGATATCGCCGCCCGCCGCTGCGCCCGACGTGCGCAAGCGCAGCCTGGCCGAGCCGATCCGGCTGCTGGAATCGGTGATGGAGCATTTCGCCCTTGCCCGGCTGCCGGTATTGCCGCTGCACCGGTACACGCTGGCGCAGGCCCTGCTGCAACGGAGCGACCCGGGCGACCTGGCGCGCGCTCGCCAGTTGCTGGTGGAAAACCAGTCGACGCTGCGCGCGTATCCCGCCAGCTCCAGCATGCACGCCTTCAATGCGTACCTGCTGGCCGACGTCGTCCGCCGCACCGGCGACCTCGAACAGGCCGATGCGATGCTGGCCGCGCTGATGCCGGCGTTGCAGGCGCAGCAGACCAGCACCAACAGCCGCTTCGCGCTGCGCGACGTGCTGCTGCTGCGCGCGACGATCGCGGCTGAACGCGGAAAACCGAAAGAGGCGCGCGACTGGCTGGTACAGACCGTGCGCCACATGGAAACCGCCTTCGGCCCCGACCATGTCGGTGTCGGCCGCATGCGCGAGCGGCTGGCGACGTTCGACCGCACGGGCGAAGCGACGCCGCCCTGACGCGATACCGTCAGCGGTGGTCGCCGTCCAGGTAGTACCAGCGGCCGTCGATGCGCGCGAACCGGCTTCGTTCCTGCATCCGCACCGCACTGCCGCCGCCGATGCGGTAGCGCGCGATGAATTCGACCTCGGCGGTGTCCGGCCCGGTGACGCGGTGGTCCTTCACGCTCAGGCCCAGCCAGGTGGTGCGCGGTGCGCCGGGCGCGTCCAGTCCGAGTTCGTCGGGGCGCGTATCCGGATGCCAAGTGGTTCGCAGGTAATCGGCATCACCCACGACGAACGCGCTGTAGCGCGAGCGCATCAGGGCGTCGGCGTCTGGCGCAGGCTCACCGGCGTGGTAACGGCCGCAACAGGCGGCGTAGTCGCGGCCGGTGCCGCAGGGACAGGGGGAGGTGTTCAATGAGGGTGCCGATCCATGCACGTGGGAGCGACGTCAGTCGCGAAGTGGCCGCCGTGGCAGCTCATCGCGACTGACGTCGCTCCCACACCGGTATCCCGCCTCAGCGTCCATCAACGGCGGTTGTGGCCGGTCTCGATGAAGCGCAGGAACTCGGCGCGCGTGCGCGCATCCTCGCGGAACGTGCCCAGCATCTTGCTGGTCACCATGCTGACGCCGCGCTTGTGCACGCCACGGGTGGTCATGCATTCGTGCGCGCCGTCGACGACGACCGCCACGCCGCGCGGCTGCAGCACGTCCTGGATGCACTGCGCGATCTGCGCGGTCATCTTCTCCTGCACCTGGAAGCGGCGCGCGTACACGTCGACCACGCGCGCCAGCTTGCTGATGCCGACCACCTTCCCGTCGGGCAGGTAGCCGACGTGCGCGCGGCCGATGATCGGCGCCATGTGGTGTTCGCAATGGCTTTCGAACTCGATGTCGCGCAGCACGATCATCTCGTCGTAGCCGGCGACTTCCTCGAACGTGCGCGCCAGGTACTCGCGCGGATCCATCTGGTAGCCGCTGAACCAGTCCCGGTACGCCTTGGCGACGCGCTTGGGCGTGTCCAGCAAGCCTTCGCGCGAGGGATCTTCACCTGCCCATTCGAGCAGTACGCGCACGGCGTCCTCGGCCTGCGCCTGGCTCACCTTGCCGGATTTGTCGTCGGACTGGCTCATCGGAGGGATTCCTGCGGGGGGCGTGGAGGATAACGCATCTGTCTTGCGCGCCCTCTACGGCGCGCACCGCCCCACGGATGCGGAACAGCGCCTTGCCGGATGCGGCGGATGCGTGCGCCGCAGGCGCCGGCCCGCCGTCCGGCACTCGCCAAGCCGGGCGCGCGGGCGCACCCTATGCGCCGGTCCACCACCGTGACGGGCGATCCCGTCGTACTTCCCGTTGTCCGTCCCGGAGTTCCTCCATGCTGCGTACGCTGTTGCTCTCCTCCGCCATCGCCGTCGCCCTGTCCGCCTGCGGCGACCGCCCCGCTGCCGAATCCGCCATGCCCGCCACCGCCGCCACGCCCGCCGAAAGCGCGAATCCCCTGTTCACCGCCAGCACCCTGCCGTTCCAGGCACCGCCGTTCGACAAGATCAAGGACGCCGACTACCAGCCCGCCATCGAGGAAGGCATGCGCCAGCACCTCGCCGAGGTGCGCACCATCGCCGACAACGCCGAGCCGGCCACCTTCGCCAACACGTTCGAGGCGCTGGAGCGCAGCGGCACGCTGCTGACGCGGGCGAGCGCCGCGTTCTTCGCGATGACGGGCGCCAACACCAATCCCGCGCTGCAGGCCGCCGAAGAGGCACTGGCGCCGAAGCTGGCCGAGCACAGCGACAGCATCCACCTGGATCCGACGCTGTTCGCGCGCGTGAAGGCCGTCTACGACCAGCGCGACACGCTCGGCCTGACGCCCGAGCAGAAGACCGTGGTGGAGCACACCTACGACGGCTTCGTGCGTGCCGGCGCGCAGCTGTCCGACGACGCCAAGGCCGAACTGCGCACGCTCAACAGCGAGGAATCGTCGCTGAGCACGGCGTTCAGCACCAAGCTGCTGGCCGCCGACAACGCCGGTGGCGTGTTCGTCGCCGACAAGGCGAAGCTCGACGGCATGGACGAGGGCGCGATCGCCGCCGCCGCCGATGCCGCGAAAGCCGCCGGCAAGGACGGCCAGTGGCTGCTGAGCCTGCAGAACACCACGCAGCAGCCATCGCTGGGCTCGCTGAAGGACCGCGCGCTGCGCGAGCAGCTGATGGCCGCGTCGCTGGGTCGCGCCGAGAAGGGCGACGCCAACGACACCCGCGCCACCATCCAGCGCCTGGCCGAGCTGCGCGCGCGCAAGGCGCAGCTGCTGGGCTTCCCGAACTACGCCGCCTACAGCATCGCCGACCAGCTGGCCGGCACGCCCGAGGTCGCGCTGAAGCTGCTCACCGACACCGTGCCCGCCGCCACCGCGCGCGCGCGCGCCGAGCTGGCCAAGATCCAGGGCGTGGTCGATGCGCAGAAGGGCGGCTTCACCGCCGGCGCGGCCGACTGGGACGTCTACGCCGAGCAGGTGCGCAAGGCCGAGTTCGACCTGGACGAGTCGCAGATCAAGCCGTACTTCGAACTGGACCGCGTGCTGAAGGACGGCGTGTTCTTCGCCGCGCACGCGCTGTACGGCATCACCGCGAAGGAGCGCAAGGACATCCCGGTCTACCACCCGGACGTGCGCGTGTTCGACATCATGGACGCCGACGGCAAGCAGCTGGCGCTGTTCTACCTGGATCCGTTCAAGCGCGAGAGCAAGCAGGGCGGCGCGTGGATGGGCAACTTCGTCGAGCAGAACGGCCTGACCGGCGACATCCCGGTGGTCTACAACGTGGAGAACTTCACCAAGCCCGCCGCCGGCCAGCCCGCGCTGCTGAGCTTCGACGACGTCACCACGCTGTTCCACGAGTTCGGCCATGCGTTGCACGGCTTCTTCTCGAAGACGCAGTACCCCAGCGTGGCCGGCACCAACACACCGCGCGACTTCGTCGAGTTCCCGTCGCAGTTCAACGAGCACTGGGCGCTGGACCCGAAGGTGTTCGCCAACTACGCCAAGCACCACCAGACCGGCGAGGCGATGCCGCAGGCGCTGGTCGACAAGATCGTCAAGGCGCGCACCTTCAACCAGGGCTACGCGACCACCGAGTACCTGTCCGCCGCGCTGCTCGACCTCGCCTGGCACCTGCAGCCGGCCGGTGCCGGCAAGCAGGATGTCGACGCGTTCGAGAAGCAGGCGCTCGCGACGTACAAGGTGGACCTGGCCGCGGTGCCGCCGCGCTACCGCAGCAGCTACTTCAGCCACATCTGGGGCGGCGGCTACGCGGCCGGCTACTACGCCTACTTCGGCGCGGAAGTGCTCGACCACGATGCCTTCCAGTGGTTCCGCGAGAACGGCGGCCTGACCCGGCAGAACGGCCAGGTCTTCCGCGACAAGGTGCTGTCGATCGGCCACTCGCGCGACCTCGCCACCGCCTACCGCGAATTCCGCGGCAAGGACCCCAGCGTCGAACCGCTGCTGGAACATCGCGGCCTGAAGTAAGCCGCACGCCATGACGTACGACACGAAGGCCCGCGCATGCGGGCCTTCGTCTTTCCGCGAACCGCGTTGCATCCGGCATCGACACCGCGCACGTATCCTGCGTGCATGAAGCTGCTGATCATCACCTACGGCACCGAGGGCGATACGCGCCCGCTGGCCGCACTCGGCCATGCGCTGATGCAGGCCGGGCACGAGGTCGAACTGCTCGGCGATGGCAGCACGCTCGGCATCGCGCAGACGCTCGGTGTGCCGTCACGGGCACTGGCCGGCGATATCCGCGCGACCATCGCCGCCGACGGCGCGATGCGCGACATCACGCGCAACCTCGCGAACCTCACCATCGCGCACAGCAGCGACTGGTTGCATCAGGCCATCGACGCCGGCCACGGCTGCGACGCCATCATCGTCTCCGGCCTGGCCGCCTTCGTCGGCTTGTCGGCGGCCGAAGCGCTGGGCGTGCCGGCGATCGGCGCGATGCTGATCCCGATCTCGCCGACCTCCGCGTTCGCCTCGCCGTTCCTGCCGCTCACGCCACCGCGCCTGTTCAACCACGCCAGCCATACGCTGTTCGGCCGGCTCAGCTGGCGGCTGTTCCGCAAGGCCACCAACCGCGCACGCGCGCAGGCGGGACTGCCGCCCCGGCGCTCGCTGTGGACCGATCACCCGATGCTGTACGGCGTGTCGCCCGCACTGGTGCCGCGCCCGGGTGATTGGCCGGACAACGCGCATGTCTGTGGCCAATGGGTGCCGCCGCTGGCGGCGACGTTCGCGCCTTCCGAGGCGCTGCTCGCCTTCCTCGATGCCGGCGAGCCGCCGGTCTACGTCGGCTTCGGCAGCATGGCCGGCTTCGACAATGCGCGGCTGGCGGATGCGGTGATCGGTGCGGTCGGCCAGCGCCGTGCGCTGTTCAATGCCGGTTGGAGCGGCATCGATGCGGCGCGCCTGCCACTCAACTTCCACGCCGTCGGCCACGTGCCGCACGACTGGCTGCTGCCGCGCTGCACGATGGCGATCCACCACGGCGGTTCCGGTACCACACACTCCGCCTGCCGCGCCGGCATCCCCTCGGTCATCGTGCCGTTCGCCGGCGACCAGTCCTTCTGGAATGCGCGCCTGCGCGATGCCGGCGTGATGGCGCATGCGCTGAAGGGCGCGTCGATCACGCCCGCGCGGCTTCGCGAAGCCATCGCGTTCGCCGACAGTGGTGACGCTCGCCGGCATGCCGCGGAACTCGGCCGACCGATGCGGCAGGAAGACGGCTGCGCCGCCGCGGTTGGCTGGGTGGAACGCTACGTCTCCGCCCTACGCCGGCACTGACGAAACCGCCTCACTCCGCCGCGACCGGCGCGCCCATGTTGCCCTTGCTGTACATGCCCGAGCGGTCGAAGCAGCACGCACGGCGCTTGCCCGAGGCGAGCATGTCGCAGGCGGTGGCGACGCGCTTCACCCGCGTCTCGGCCTTCTTGCCCGAGGTGATCCAGTGGATCCAATCGCGGCGCGCCACCGGCGTGAGGCTGCTCCACACGGCTTTCGCTTCCGGTGCGGCCGTGAGCGCCTTGCGGATGTCGGGCGGTACGACGGGTTCGGGTTCTTCCGCCACCGGGGCGATCACCAGCTCGACCTGGTCGCCGGCCGCGACCCCCGCCGCCGTGCGCAATGCCTTCTCGACCTTCAGCCAGTGACTGCCCACGCCATCCGGCTCCAGCGTGGCCTGGAACGGCTGACCCGCGAACGTGCCCTCCACGGTCGTCATGCCGCGGGCCGGCAGCTTCGCGCTGGCGGCTTGCGGCAGCACGAGGAACGTCCACGTTGCGACCTTCGGTTCGGCGGGTCGGCGCAAGGTGGCGGTGAAGCGGATCGGCGCCGTCGATGTGCTCATGAGCCGATGGTAGCGCCGTCGCCATCGCGATGTCGTTGCCTGGGGATTCCGGGGTGTGAAGGCCGTGCATCCGAGGCCATCACGCGATGTTTCCTCGTGCGTACCTAGAACAGAGGCTTACGAGGACTCCAGGAGGCGGCCATGCCCCCGATCCAGCGACACGACGACCTGCACCACCACGCCATCGATGTGGTCGCGGTGGATCCTGCGCTGCTGAATTTCGGCATCGACGTATTCCAGGCGGTGATGAACGGTGCGATGCCGGTCGCCGAGTACGACGGCGACGATCTCGCCTGCACCGGCATGAACGTCATCGCGCGCCAGATCGGCGGCCACGGCCTGACGCTGGAAGAGGAGGCCTCGGTGGTGTTGCGCGTGGTCGCGTTCGGCGACCTGGTCAGCCAGGCCGAGGCCGACAGCCGCATCGCCGCGCACATCGGCGTGTCCGCCGATGGTTACCAGATCACGCCGGCCTTCCTGCACGCCGCGGCCAGCGCGGATATCGTGCGCCGCGTCGATGGTGGCTTCGGCTACGACCTCGACAGCGTGGCGGCACGGTTGGTGCATTGATCGGCATGCCCTCTCTCGCCCACCGATTCCATCCGCAGCGGCCTGCTCGTCGACGACCGTTCCTGCGCGGCCGGGAATTCGAAGGCCGGCAGGAAGCGCCGGTATTCGGCAGCTTCGCCACCCGCCGGATGCTGTAACCACGCGGGGCGACGACAGGATCGCCGGCCGGCTGCCGGCAAGCCGTGCCCGCTAAGTGGTTGGCGTCGTCGCCACGATTTCCGCCTGCGTCAGATACAACCGCAGGTCGAACTCCAGCTGGTGGTAGTCCGGCTCGATGTGCGTGCACAGCTGGTAGAACGCCTTGTTGTGGTCGGCTTCCTTCAGGTGCGCGAGTTCGTGCACGGCGATCATCTTGAGGAAGTCGGCCGGCGCGTCGCGGAACACGGTGGCGATGCGGATCTCGCGACTGGCCTTGAGCCGGCCGCCATGCACGCGGGAGATCGCGGTGTGCGTGCCCAGCGCGTGCTTCATCACCTGCAGCGTGCTGTCGTAGACCACCTTGCCCAGCGGCACCGAGCGGCGCAGGTACTGCTCCTTCAACGCCTGCACGTAGGCGTACAGCTGGCCGTCGCTGCGCCCCGCATGCGGCTCGGCGTACTTCTTCGCCAGCATCGGCCGCAGCCCGTCCTGCGCGATCAGCGCGCGCACCTGCGCCTGCAGGTGGTCGGGATAACCGGCGAGGTACTTCAGCGGTTCCATCCGGGCGGCAGTGATACGGGTGGTGGTGGCTCGACGGGTATGATGGACCCTCGGACTCCAGCACGAAACCGCGACATGGCGAAGGGAAACCCACTGCAGGAACAACTGCTCAAGGCCGGCCTGGTCAAGAAATCCAAGCTGGCCGAGGTCGCGCGCGAGCAGAACAAGGCCCGCCATGGCAAGGGTCCTGTGGCGCCCAGCGAGAGCCAGCGCGACGCCGAACGCGCCCGCAGCGAGAAGGCCGAGCGCGACCGTGCCCTGGACGCCGAACGCAAGGCGCAGGCCCGCACCGCGGAGCTGCGTGCGCAGGCACGGCAGATCGTCGCCGATCGCAAGGTGCCGCGTGCCGGCGAGATCGAATACCGTTTCACCGTCGACGGTGCCATCCGCACCGTGCTGGTCAACGACGACCTGAAGAAGAAACTGGTCGCGGGCGCGCTGGTCATCGCCCGCGTCGACGACCGCTACGAACTGCTGCCGCGCGTCGCCGCGGACAAGGTGCGCGAACGCGACGCCAGCATGATCGTCCTCGACCACGGCCAAGGGACCGAAGCCGCCGCGTCCACCTCCGAGGACGACGACTACTACGCCCAGTTCAAGGTCCCCGACGACCTGATGTGGTGATGGCCGGACGGGCTTGACGGCTCCTGTAGGGTGGAATGAGACCCCTGCGGAGACCGCCATGCAGCAGCACGAACTCGATGCCCTCTTCGACCAGCAGGCCGCCGGCTACGACGCCCGCTGGGTGCGCATGGCGCCGATCCGCGAGAGCCTGCTGTTCCTGATGGAGACGGTGTTCGCGGACCTGCCGGAGGACGCGCACCTGCTATGCGTGGGTGCCGGCACCGGCGCCGAGATCGCGCACCTGGCGAAGCGCTTTCCGCGCTGGACCTTCCTGGCTCTCGATCCCTCCACGCAGATGATCGCCGCCTGCCGCGAACGCGCCGAGCGCGAGGGCTTCGCCGACCGCTGCCAGTTCCATGCCGACGTGGTCGACACGCTGCCGGACGTGGCGGCCTTCGATGGCGCCACCTGCCTGCTGGTCTCGCAGTTCTTGCTCGATCCCGCCGTGCGCACCGCGTTCTTCGCATCGATCGCGCGCCGCCTGCGCACCGGCGGCACGCTCGCCTGGGCCGACCTCGCCTGGGACACCGACGCCGCCGACTACCCGGCAATACTGAAGCTGTGGATGGAAACCATGTCCGGCGCCGGCCTGGATGACGCCGCACTCGAGCAGATCCGCGCCAACTACGCCCGCGATGTCGCCATCCTGCCGCCCGACCGCGTCGCCGCGCTGGCGGCAGCCGGCGGCTTCCTGCCGCCGCTGCGCTTCCACCAGGCCGGCATGATCCACGGCTGGTCCGCACGCACGGCGCGGTAGGCTCGCGTCACCACCTCGTTCCCCGACGCCAAGGAAGACCGCATGCGCCTGACCTGCCTGTCGTTCGCGTTGTGCCTCGCCGTGTCGCCCGCCTTCGCGCGGGACGCCTCCACCGCGGTGTCACCGCCGGTCGAAGACACCGGCACGCTGGCCGGCGCGCCGTACCGCATCGATATCCCGGCCGAGTGGAACGGCGAACTCGTCGTGCTGGCGCACGGCTTCGAACCGGTCGGCGTGCCGCGCGACACGCCGTGGCCGGCCGATCCCGCCACGCCGATGTTCACCTCGGGACGCTACGCGGTGGCGCAGAGCGGCTATGCGACGCAGGGCTGGGCGGTGCGCGACGGCATCGCCGACAGCGAGCGCCTGCGCGCGCATTTCGTGCAGCAGCACGGGCATCCGAAGAAGACATGGATGGTCGGCATGTCGATGGGCGGCGGCATCGCCATCGCCAGCCTGGAGCAGCAGCCTACGCACTACGACGGCGCGCTGTCGCTGTGCGGCGCGAACCTGCCGGGCGAGGTACTGGCGGAGGAACTGTTCACCTCGCTGGTCGCGTTCGATGCACTGTTCCCCTCGGGCGACGGTGCCGCGGCGCATCGCCTGTCCGATCCCGCCGCACCCGTCCTCGGCCAGGGCGCGGTGATGGATCGGGTCGACGCCGCCCTGCCGCGCGATCCCGCGGCGGCGCAGCAGCTCGCGGCGAAGCTGGAGGTATCCGTGGACGCGCTGCCCGGCACGCTGGGCCTGCACTACCTGGTCATCCGCGACCTGATGACGCGCGCGGGTGGCATGCCGGTGGACAACCGCGCAACGCGTTACACGGGTTTCGGCGACGACGCGGCGTTCAACGCCGCCGTGCCGCGCTACACGGGCGATGCGAAGGCGGTGGCCTACGCGGCCTCGGCCCCGGTGCTCACTGGCCGCCCGCAGAAGCCGCTGGTGCTGCAGTACAACGCCGACGACCCGACCATCAATCCGCGCTTCCGACCGGTCTATGCGCAGAAGGCGCAAGGCGCCGCCGTTGCGCCGCTGACACTGCCGGACGTGCCTGGCGGGCATTGCCGCTTCACCGAAGACCAGGTGCGCGACGCGTTTCGCGTGCTGACGGAGTGGGTGGAGACGGAGTCGCGGCCGGGCGGTTGATCGCGAGATCAGCGCGCTGCGTCCTGCACGCCAGCACCGACGATCAGGACGACGAGGCGTGACGTCGTCACCCCGGCAAGAAGGGAACCGTCTGCCTGACCGGACCGATCCGGACCGGCTTGCCGCCCAGTGTGGCGGGCCGATACCTCCACAACCGGATCGCCCGGAGTGCCGCCTCACCGAACTCCGGCGTGGTCGCCTTTTCGAGTGTCGCGTTACTGACGACACCCTGTTCGTCGATCTCGAACAGCACGGACGCTTCGCCCGATTGCCCCGCGCGCAGTGCTGCGACTGGATAAGCCGGCGCTGCCGCACTCACCAGGGTCGGCGGGCAATCGCACTTGCCGTCGCTGCAGTAGTGCATCACGCCTTGCTTGGACATTTCGCGGTTATAGACGTCCGCCGATACGGATTCCCCGGCCGGCGTGGCCAGCGTGCTGCAACCGGCCAGGATCAGCGACGATACGATGAGGACGAGTCTGATGGGACGAACCATGGAACCTCCTAGTGAGCGCCAGCAGTGGGATGTTTCCAACAGGCGGGAAACCCTAACCCGCACTGCGGTAGATGAATACATCGGTGATGACGACCTCATAGCTGGGGTCGGCGTCTGCGCTCGGGATGAAGTCCGATGCCGGATCCAGCAGGAAGATGCCTTTCTGCTCGACGAAGAATTCGTAGGTGTAGAGATAGACGCCCCGTTCGTTACGGTAGACCCGTTCCGGCTTCAACCGGGTCACGGCCGCGGGCCACGCCGAAGGTGCGATATCGCCGACGGGATGCCGGAGCAGATCCTCGCGCGCGGCAACCAGTGCCTCGGCTTCAAGGCGCGACACCGATGGCGTGCATCCACACGCCACGATCAGCAGAAGCAGGAGGGCCAGCCGCGGTAGTTGCCGCACGCCGCTCACGCCTGTTGTTCGGCGGCTCTTTTTTCGCGCAGCTGCTGCACGTGCCGCTGATGCGCCTTCTCCGTCCTGAAGCTGAAGAAGTAGTAGACAGCGACGGCGCCCACGATGAGGGCTGGTCCGACATTGCGACCAAGGGCGTAGCCCAGCTCATACGCCGGCAGGCTGGACTGCCATGCCATGAAGACGTTCCAGGCGATGAAGACGGCCACCAGCGCAAGGAAGATGCCCGCACCGTTGACGGTCAACCGGCCGCGCATCGCGTTGATCGCCTTGGCGATCCCCATGCAGACGAGAAAAACGACGAAGAATCCGACAAGCTCCATGCATTCCCCCTGGTGATGTCCTGTTCCCCGATCAGCGGATGCGGATGCGGTGCGCTGCATGCCCTGCGCGCGCCGTCCCCACGGCGCCGTCCGATCTTAGGTTCGGACGCATCGGCCAACAAGATGCATCGCTTGCGGACCCGCGCCGTCAACCCGACCGCTCACCCAGCCCCCACCTCGATCCCCTTCACCAGCCGCGACGCCAGCCGCTCGTTCCGCAACTGCGCCAGCCACCACTCCAGCGCGCGGCCCTGGTGGTCGCCGCGCCAGGCGACGTAGAGCAAATTCGGTTCGCGCGGGTCGGCCATCTGCTTTTCCACCAGCTCACCACGCGTGAGCAGGCCGGCGACGCGATCACGCGGCAGCCAGCCCACGCCGAGGCCCTCGCACTGGGCCTGGATCTTCGCGCGCATGCTGGGCACCGCCAGTGAGGCTTGCCCGCTCTGCATGCCGTAGCCGCGCACGTCGACGCGGCGCGAGGTATCGGCCACCACCACCGCGCGATGCTGCAGCACCGTGGCGCGCTCCACCGGTTCGCTCGCCTTCGCCAGCGGATGCCGTGGCGAGACCGCGAACACCCAGTCCATCACGCCCAGTTCGAACCAGCGCAGCCCCGGGATGACCGGCGGCTCGTTGGTCGCGCCGACCACCACGTCCGCACGCCCATCGCGCAGCGCATCCCAGGCGCCGGTGAGCACTTCATGGGTGATGCGCAGCGTCACGCCCGATTTCAGGTCGTCGAACGCGCGGATCACCGGCAGCAGCGTGTCGAATTCGAGGATCTCGTCGGTGACGATCCACAGCCGGTCTTCCCAGCCGCCGGCGACCTGCTTCACCCGCTGGGTCAGTCGCGACACGTCCAGCATCAGCCGCGCGGCTTCCTGCGCCAGCAGGTGGCCGGCCGGCGTCAGCTGCAGGCGGTAGCGGCGGCGGTCGAACAGCAGCGCGTCGAAGCGCGTCTCGAGCTGCCGTGCCGCGTGCGACACGGTGGACGGCGCCTTGCCCAGGCGGGCGGCGGCGCGCGACAGGCTGCCGCTCTCGCGGATGGCGTCCAGCAAGGCCAGTTCGTCTGCCGACAACATGTTCGATCCCGTCGAACGAGTCCGTCGCGATTGTGGCACGGAAAGCGCCGGGAGCCTTGCCACCATGCATGCACAGCATCCCGCTGGCATCGAAGGACTTCACCATGAACCGCTTCACCGACAAGACCATCCTCATCACCGGCGGCAGCAGCGGCATCGGCCTGGCCACCGCCCAGGCCTTTGCTGCCGAGGGCGCACGCGTGGTCGTCACAGGCCGCGACGCCGCCACCCTCGAGCAGGCCAGGACCACCCTCGGCCCCGACACCATCGCCCTGGTCAACGACGCCGGCCGCCTGGCCGATGCCAAGGCCCTCGCCGCCACCCTGGCCGACGCCGGCGCGCGCCTGGACGGCGTGTTCCTCAACGCCGGCACGGCGAAGTTCGCCGCCTTCCCCGACGTCGACGAAGCGCTGTGGGACCAGATCTTCGACACCAACATCAAGGGTCCGTACTTCCAGGTGCAGGCGCTGCTGCCGCTGCTCAATCCCGGCGCCTCGATCGTCATCAACGGCTCGACCAACGCCCGCATCGGCATGCCGAACAGCTCGGTCTACGCCGCCAGCAAGGCCGCACTGATCTCGCTGGCGAAGACGCTGTCGGCCGAGCTGTTGCCGCGCGGCGTGCGCGTCAACGTCGTCAGCCCCGGCCCGGTGGCCACGCCGCTGTACGGCAAGCTGGGCCTGGATGCCGCCGCGCTGGACGCCACCGCGGCGCAGATCCAGAACCAGATCCCGCTGGGCCGCTTCGGCACGCCGGAAGAGATCGCCTCCACCGTACTGCACCTGTCCGCGCCCGAGTCCGCCTTCATCGTCGGCACCGAGATCATCGCCGATGGCGGCATGAGCCAGCTGTAAGCGCCGCGCCACATCGAATCCATCGTCGGAGGCTTTCAGGCGAACGTCGAACCTTGTCTGAGAAGAATGGATGCTTCTCGGACAATGCTGGGAATCTGTCGCTCGTCGTTGACCGGTAGCGCGAGCAGAGCTTCCTTGAACCTCGCCTGCGCCGTGCAGCGCCTCTACTCCGCCACCAGCACCAGCGCGACCGGCTTGCCGGCGCGCAGCACGACCAGCGCCACCCTGTCGCCGGGCTTCACCCTGCCCATGTCGCCGAAGAACGTGCGTGCGGAGCTGCCGACCAGCGGCTTGCCGTTGAGCTGCTGCACCACGTCGCCCACCTGCAGGCCGGCGCGTGCCGCCGGCGAGGCGGGCGCGACCACCTTCACCACGACCTGCCTGATGTCGGCGTCCAGCATCTTGCGGTCGAACTTCGCATCGACGGTGAAGCCGAGCTTGCCCTGGGCGGCGTGGGCCGAGAACGCGAGCAGGCTGGCGAGGAGGACGGCGATCAGGCGGAGGGCGATGGACATGGAGGCGCACCTGGAGGGTCGCGGGCATCATGCCTGTTCGCGACCCATCATGCCGGCTTCACTTCCCGCAACGCCGCCTCCGACGATGATCGCGCGGACGGCAGGCCGGCTTCGCGACCGACAAGGACAACGGATGAGGCATGGGAGGGCGACTCGGGTATCGGTGCGGCGGGCAACGCTGCACGACGCGGCGCTGCTCTCGATGATCGGCACGGCCGCCTACGCAGCGACATACGCCGACATCTGGGAAAACGCGGGCGGGCTGGCCGACAAGCTGGCGACGTTCCGACCCGATGCGTTCGCGGATTGCCTGCAGTCGGCCAACGCGCAGACGTGGATCGCGACGCTCGATGGCGCGCCCGCAGGCTTCCTGACACTGGTGAACGGCGTGCCCAGTCCGGCGTCCAAGCGCGACGGCGGTGCGGAGATCACGCGCTTCTACCTGCTGGGCCCCGCGAGCGGCCAGGGCATCGGCCGTGCCTTGTTCGAAGCGGCGCTGGCGGAAGCCACGACCGTGGGGGCGCGCTACCTGTGGCTCGACCTGATGGCGCACGCGCACTGGGCGGAGAAGGCGTACATCCGCCTCGGGTTCCGGGTTACCGGCCAGAGCGAGATGACCGCGGCGGTGCGCGCGGACAGGCGCGCGAAGTTGGTGATGGAGCGGGAGATCGCGTGAGGCGCGATCCTTTCAGGTCAGGCTGAAACCAGCGTCTGCGCTGCGCCATCACTGGCACCGACCTCGCCGATCGTGGTGAGGTCGATGCCGTCGATGCAGGCGAGGTTGTACCCGTATTGGTTGGGCACGCTGCGGCGCTGGTGGTGGGTGTAGATGCCGCACACGCTGCAGAACCAGTGCTTGGCGATCCTGGTGTTCCACTGGTAGAGGCTCAGCCTGTCCTCGCCGCGCGTGATGCGCAGGCGGTCGAGCGTGACACCGGCCATGATCGCGCCACGGCGGCTGCACATGGAGCAGTTGCAGCGACGGATGTTCTGGTGGCCGTCGATGAGATCGACTTCGAACTCGACCGCCTTGCAGTGGCAGGCACCGGTGACGGTGTGCATGGAGATCGCGCTCGCTTATTTCTTCATGCCCGCGACGACTTCGCGCACGCTGAGCCCGAGTTCGAGCTGGACGCGCACGTACTCGCGCTCCTTGCGCGACAGGGTGCGACCCACTTCGATACGCACGTCCTCGGCTTCCAGGATGCGCAGGATCCTCGGCATCGCCGAGCCGATGGCATCCGGTCCGTAGCCCGCCTCCCGCAATGCGGCACTCAGAAGGTCTTCAATATCCATCGCGGCGTCCAGATCGGTTCGAGGCGCGCATTGTGCACCAGCGCCATGGCTGGGAGTGGGGCGCGAATCCGCTTATCGGGCCGACGCACACGCCGCGTCATCTCCCACGCTGCCTGGATCATCCACGAGAAAGCACCGGCGCGCTTTTCACTTGCGGGCACGCCGTGCGCGCTTTCCATCGCCGTCTTGCGTCGCCGCGCGGCTCTGCGCGAACTCCGGGAAGGTCTCCGCTATCGAATCCTTGTCCGGCAGGATGTAGAACAGTCCACCCTTCTCGAACGTGGTCCGCATGATCTGCTCGTAGAACTCGGGCGAGACGTTGATGCAGCCATGCGTGATGCGATTGTCATCCGGCGAAGGCGATGCAAGGCGTTCGGTGCGTTTCTCCGCCGGGACACCCGTCGCGGTCGGGTGGATGGAGACCGCGGAATCGTAATCCACCCACAGCACGCGTCCTGCGTCGATCGACGGACCGTAACCGCCCACGAAGCGACCCGCAGGTGTCGTGCGATCCCGGCCGGGAATCTCGCGAAGCGCGAGACCCGCGACGCCGGGGGCCGTGTGATCACCGACTGCCGAACCAAAGAGCCCGGGCGCAGCGCCACGAAGCTTGCCGTCGCCGCCGAACACCAGGATCTGTGCAGCGGCCTTGTCCATGATGGCGAAGGGATAACCCTGGCTGTCCTTGGTCGCCACGATCCAGCCTGCAAGCTCGATGACGGTATCGGCGACGTCCTGGCCCGGCGGAAGCTGATCGACGCTGCCTGCCGCTTGCTTGGCAGCACTCTCGGCATTGGCCGTGCCGGAGCCTGCGAACGCCAGCGCCAACACCAGCGCGCCACACGCGGTCCGGATCGCGGGATGTATGCACGTACGGATGGTCCAGCTCCTCGATTCAAGAAAGGAACCCGGTGGCCAGCACAGGCCACCGGGTTCCGGATTCACGCGGTTCGTCACAGATTCCGCAAGCGCGATCAGCCGCGGGGCACGCGACGCGGCGCCGTCTCGAGCCGCTGCACGCGGCCTTCGATCTGATCCAACCGCTGGTTGGCCTGCTGCGCGGACTGGTTCGCCGACTCGGCACTCTGGGCCGCGCCCTGCACCTTGGTATCGAGTTGATCGAGGCGCGAGTTGATGCCGGCAAACTCGTCGTCATAGGTCGCGCAGGCGCCAAGGCTCAGGGCGACCAGCGCCACGCCGAGCGTACGCGTTACGGTCAGGTGTTGTTTTTTCAGAAACATTTCAATCCTCCTTCGTCTGGGGGACTGGGAATATAGCGGCCTTTTTGCCGGCGCTACGACGCGCCTTAAGCTCACGTTGGAGTACGTAGATGCTGCGTGAAGATGGCGTATCCAATCTCTGCTGGTGGCCAAACTGCGACATGGATCAAACGCCGCAATTTGACTAATGACCAGCAAGTTAAGGCCGAATGAATTGCCGTTCTTGATCCCGCTCCACCTCAGGACTGGCTGGCAAGGCTACCAAGCAAGCGTGCGGCCGAACCCGTCCTTTCACAGGGGTTGCGTGATGTCCACGCGCGATCGAATACCGATACTCAGCGCGTTCCCCTGCATACGGGAAACGTAGAGCATCCCCAGAAGGTATCGGCGGTTCGTCGGTTGCTTCTTCTTACCATCACCGCCTCGCACGTCGGGCAGTTCGGCGCCGCTGGATCATGTGCGATATCTCTGCTTGCTACCGACTCGACGCTCGGCAAACGCGTCAACGCGACGGCTGACTGCGCTTGCACTTCCCGAATCATTCGCAGCAATGCTGCGCCATCGATCAGCTCGATCGGCTTGCCCTCGGCAAACGCCGCCGCATCCGCCGTGAATCCACCGAGTGCCGCGATGTGCGCGGCATCGGCGCGGTGATGGGTCAACAGGCCATACATCTCGCGCACCACGTTGACCGGCACCTTCTCGCGTCGCCACTGCTTGCACTGCACGAGCGTGCGCCTGCCGTCGCGGCGCACGATCAGGTCGACACCACCATCGGCGCCACCCAATCCGGTCTCCTCCACCGTGTAGCCACGACGACGGAACGCCTCGCCGACCAGCCGTTCGAAATCGCGCCAACCGAGCGCCGAGATGCTGTCCAGTCCCGCGCGTGTATCGAGCAGGCGACGCTTGTGCCGCGCGCGGAAGAACGACGCGACCGCCGCCATCACGCACAGACCCAGGAAAACCCATGCCAGCGGCATCAGCGGATGGCTGCCTGCCTTGAATGCCGGCGCGAAGGCGCTGCCTGGCCGTGCGAACACCAGCGGGATGCCGTACGCGATGGCCAGGTAGCCGCACACCCCTAAGGCGAGGCCGAGCGGCCAAGGCAGGGCGGAAAGATCCTTGAAGAAATGCGTCCTTCCACGTCCCATGTGGCGCCCCTCTTGTCCCGAGGCGGACCATAGCGCGAAGGCGGACACAGCGGGAAGGTGGCTTGCCCTACCGCTCGTCAGATGGAAACAACGGCGGCGCCGTCCCGCAGCAGGCGCCACGAAGGCGTTGCGCCGACGGGCCGCGTCGCCCGTCGAGGATCAGGCGTTGGGTGCCTGCTCGGAGACGGCGCGGATCAGCGCGGACTGGCGTTCCAGCATCCAGCGGGTGGCCCACCCTGCGCCGGCATCCAGCGAGCGCACGGCCACCTGGTCCTGACGAACGCCCTTGCCGCTGACGAGGATCTTCGCGATCCATCCCTGCCGTTCCGGACCGATCTGCACGATCGGATGCCCGTGGCAGATCAACGTCCTGTGCCGGTCACCGACGTCCCAGGAGAATCCTTCCGGCAGCGGGGTTGGGGTACGAGTGCTCACGGCATGCTCCTGCTGGGCGGACCGCAGCGTCACACGCATGCTGTGCGTGCCGTGTGACGACTGCGCGACACGCGCGCATTCATCTTCATGCCGATGTTCACGCACATGATCGCCACGCGACGATGGCGCGCACACGTTGCTCACCATGCGAAGCGCACCGTGGTTCCACCTCGGCACGTGGCCGAGCTGGAGAAGTATCGATGGGCAACAATCCCAACCCACAGACCCCGCAGCCGCAGAAGCGCGATCCGCAACAGGATCAACAGGGGCAGAAGACGCAGCAGAACAACCCGAATCAGCAGGATGACCAGGACCATCAGCGCAAGCCGCAGCAGGATCAGCAACGCGGCCAGGATCGGAAGCACTGATGCACGAAAGCGAAGAGCCCCGCGAGGGGCTCTTCCTTTCTACGGCGCGGGAACGATCCGGTGGCGCAACATCAGCGCCAGCTCGCCTTGCGCGACGGCGGTGGTGGCGTAGGCGTGGGATCGATGGTCGGCACCAGCAACGACAGGCGCGTTTTGGCGAAATCGCCGCTACCGTCCACATCCAGCTTGCCCACCGTCGTGGCGGTGATCAGCCCGGTGTCGAGGAACACCTCGCCACCCACCGCCACCGGATGGCGTGGACTGCACACCTTCACGGGCACCTGCAGCACGCTGATGCCATCGCGCTGCCATTTGGTTTCCGGCACCAGTCGCCGGACGATGGAGCCGTCCACCCAGACATCGACCGAATCCGATTGCACCGATCGGCACTTGCCGATCCCGACATCAAAAGCCATGCACCCTCCTACAGGGCGGTATGCGTCAACGTGAAAAGAAAACCGCGCGCCTCCAGCAGCGCACGGATGCGCTGCTCGGCCGGCACGCGATGGAACTGGCGACCGGCCCACAGCCCGAAGCAGGGCCGGCTGGTTTGGTGGCCGTGGCCCAATGGCCGTCGCGACACCGCGACGTCCATGGATTCGCACGCGGTCGCCCACATCACCCGAAGATCATCGGGGCTGATCGATTGCTGCGACCCCAGGTGAAGGATGTAGACCTGGACGTGCTGGTTCGCCACACACCCCTCCTGGGCACGACGGAACGTCGCTTGGGTGAAGCCGAGAGGGAGAGGGTTCGACCGGCGGGGCGGCGACGAGGACTGCCAGTCAGCCGAGACAGGTATACGCCGTTGGGGGGGCGAGGGCAAATACACGGCCCTGCATCACGTTATGCAGGGCATCGCATGACGACAACGCATCACCCGCGCGCGGATGCCGCCGTGCGCAATCGCCAACCCAACCCGGACCAGCGGCTGGCATGTCGCGACAGCGCGTCGCGGATGACGGCATCGCTGCCGGCGACATGCAGTTCGCGCCGCGCACGGGTGATGCCGGTGTAGACCAGTTCGCGCGAGAGCACGCGATTGCCGCGCACGGGCAGCAGGAGCCACACCGTGTCGAACTCCGAGCCCTGCGCCTTGTGCACGGTCATCGCGAAGGCCGACTCATGCGCGGGCAGCGCCGCAGGATGGAAGGCGCGAGGCTGTGTGGGATCCTCGCCGGGGAACCAGGCGACCAGCGCGCCGCGGTCGTCGCGAAGGCAGAGGCCGATGTCGCCGTTGAACAGGCGGTGGCGGTAGCTGTTCTCGGTGACGATGAGCAACTGGCCATGGAAGTGGCCTGGGCCACCACGCGTCATGCCAGTGCCGGCATCCACCAGCAGGCGCTCGATGCGCGCGTTGAGCGTGCGCGCGCCCTGCGGGCCTTCGCGCACGGCGGTGAGCAGGCGCAACCGCGTGGACTGCGCCAGCGCGTCGGCCGGCGTGGCGGCATGCGCGAGCGAGCGCCAGTGCTTGAGTAACGCATCGCGCTGGGCGTCGAGCGGATCGGCGAGGCCTTCGTGGAAGTGCACGTTCGACAGCGCATGGCCGCGCAGCAGATCGAGCGCCGTGTCGGCATCGCCCTCGCGCACGGCGGCGGCGAGCGGAGCGAGCTGCAGCGCCTCGCTCTGGCGCCAGCCGCGTTGCAGGTGCACGCGTGCGCCGGGAAAGGTCCTCGCGTCATCGCGCGCCGGTGACGGCATCGATTCGCCGAGCAGCGGACGCAGTGCGTCCGCATCGTCCTGCACGAGATGATCGCCTTCGCCGGCGGCGGCGAGGATGGCGGCCAGCACGTCGCCGGCTTCCACCGACGGCAGCTGGTCGGGGTCGCCGAGCAGCACCAGGCGCGTGCCATCGGCCACCGCGTCGACCAGCTTGGCCATCAGCGGCAGGTCGATCATCGAGGCTTCGTCCACCACCACCACGTCGAATGGCAGCGGATTGTCGCGGCTGTGGCGGAAACGCGGCGAATCGGGAATCGTGCCGAGCAGTCGGTGCAGCGTGGTGCCGGTGGCAGGCAGCGCCGCGAGCAGCGTGGTGTCGATGCCCGATGGAGCCAAGGCCTGCACGGCATGGCGTACGCTTTCCGCCATGCGTTCGGCGGCACGGCCGGTGGGCGCGGCCAGTGCGATGCGCGGCGGTGCGCGGCCGGCGAGCTGCGCCTGTGCCGCCAGCAGCACCAGCAGGCGCGCGGTGGTGGTGGTCTTGCCGGTACCGGGGCCGCCGGTGACCAGCAGCAGCGCGTGCCGCAACGCCAGCGCGGCGGCGCGTGCCTGGCGGTCGTCGTGCGTGGCCTGCGGGAACAGTGTGGCGAACAACGGTGCGAGCGATGCGAGGTCGTCCGCCGGCAGCGCGCGGCATGCGATGCGATGCAGGCCGAGCGCGAGCGAGCGTTCGTATTCGCGGTAGCGGCGCAGGTAGAGCAGGTCGCCTTCCAGCACCAGCGGCTGGTGCGTGTCGGCCTCGGTAATGGCAGCGCGTGGCGTGGCGACCCAGCGCGAGTTGGCAAGCTGCGCACGCCAGTCATCGTCATCGGGCCATGCGATGTCGGCGTCTGCCTCCAACAACGCTCGCGGCGACGCCAGCGACACGCCGGCATGGCCCTTGGCGACCGCCAGCGAGGCGAGGGCGGCGGCGGCGAGCACGGCATCGGGCGTGTCGCGGTCCAGCCGGCGCAGGCTCTGCGCCAGCGCATGGTCCAGCGTGCGCAGGTGGCCACCGCGATAGAGCGCATCGAGCAGGCTCATGCCGCGGCTCCCTGCGGCGCACCAGCGAACAGCGCATCCAGCGCATGCACCAGGTCCGGCGCGAAGCGTTGCGCATGCACGCCGGGCGACGCCTCGCGCGTAAGGTCCAAGCCACGACAGAACAGGTAACGGATGCCGCCGAAGTCGCGCGCGTAGTCGTAGGCGTCGCCAAGACGGAAGCGCAGCCAGCGGTGCAGCGCCAGCGTGTAGATCAGCGCCTGCAGGTCGTATTCGCTGTGCGCCATCGCCTGCTGCATGGCCACGGCATCGTAGGCGGGCAGCTGGTTGGACTTGTAGTCGAGTACGTACCAGCGGCCGTCATGCAGATAGGTCAAGTCGATCAGGCCGGTCATCAGGCCTTCCAACCGCTGTCGCGCACCGAATCCCGTGCGATGGCGCAGCAGGCCGTGGCGGTGCAGCAGTGCGAGCAGCGCCGGCACGCCGGTGGGCTGCATGGCAAAGTGGAATTCGATTTCTGCGCGGCGCTGGTCCGCCGGCACATCAGCCAAGCGCACGCCTTCGGGCAGGACCGTGCCCAGCGTGTGGCCGACCAGCGGCACCAGCACGTCCAGGCCGTCGACGATCTCGGCGTCGGCATAGCCGCCTTCGCGCAGCGCGTCGGCGATGACGAGGTCCTGCCCTGGAGGCGCCGCGTCGCCCGGCCGCCAGTCGCGCCATGCGGCGAAGTCGGCGTGTTCCAGCGCACCATGCATCACCACGCCGAAGCGGCTGCCGGCGAAGCGCGGATCGACGAGGGCAGGCACGGCAGCATCGTGTGGTGCCTCGTCGATGCCCGACGCCAGGGCTTCGTCTTCGCCGCCTGGATCGGCTTGCGTGGCGGCCGCGAGCGGATCGGCACCGCCGTCGGCATGCGCCAGCTGGGTGAAGCTGTAGACCCACCAGTCCGGTGCGATGCGGCGCGTGGCGACGCGCGCGGGCGCCACGACGGCGTCGCGCTCGGGTGGCAGGCGCGGCGGCGGCGGTTCGGCCGGACCTTCGACGATGCGTACGTCGGCGTGCGCGTCGAGCAGGGCGAGATCGGCGATCAGCGGCGCGAGACGGCTTTTGGCGAGATCGGCGACGTCGCCGGCGGCGATCCACAGCGCATGTTCGGCGCGGGTCAGGCCAACGTAAAGCAGGCGTGCGTCCTCGGCGACCGACTCACGACGCACGGCGTCGCCGGCCACCTTCCAGGCAGGATCGTCCTTCTCCAGCTTCCATTGCAGCACGCGCTGCGTGCCGTCGTGCACCACGCGATGGCGACCGCTATCGGGGCGCGACGTGCCCAAGCCCGCGAACGGCAGATAGACCAGCGGATACTCCAGGCCCTTGCTCTTGTGCAGGGTGACGATCTGCACGCGCAGCGCATCGGACTCCAGCCTCAACAGCTGCGTCTCGTCGTCCGCGTCGGCCTCGGCCACGCGCGCCTGCAGCCAGTCGAGCAGTCCGTGCAGGCCCAGCGTGCGGGCAGCGGCTTCCTGCAGCTGCTCGCCGAGCTGCAGGTAATTGGTCAGGCGGCGCTCGCCATCCAGCAGGCCGAGCAGGCGTTCGGCCTGCGCGGCGCACAGTTCGGACACCAGCGCGAACGGGCCGCCGCGCTGCCAACGGTCGCGCCAGTGCAGCACGCGCGACAGATGCTGGCGTTGCGCCTCACCGTTTTCGTCCAGTGCGGCAAGCGCGGCCGCCCCTTCGCCCAACAGCACCGTGGCAAGCGCGGCGCGCAGGCGGCCGTTGTCGGCGGGATGCAGCAGCGCCAGCAGCAGCGTGCGCAACTCCGCTGCCTCGGTGCTGGCGAACAGGCTCTGCTTGCCGGCCGCGACCGCAGGCACGCCGGCGCGGGCGAGCGCCTGCTGCACGCGCGTGGCCTCCTTGTGGTTGCGCACCAGCACCGCGATGTCGCCGGGCCGCACGGCATGACCATCGATGTACGCACGGCCGGCGCGCGCGTCGGCGAGTACGCGGTGGATGTCGGCCACGCACGCCGCGGTGGCGGCCTCGCGGGAACCGTCGGCATCGAGCGGGCCGCCGGCGTCGTTGCGCAGCAGGCGCAGGGTCAGCGCTGGCGCAGCGGCACCGTCGTGGCGATAGTCGTCATCGCCGCGCTTGCCGCCAGGTTCGACCGGTTCAAAGCGGATGTCGGGGTGCGCGAAAGCGTCGTGTCCCGCGCTGTCGTACAGCGCACGCACCGCGCGCAGCACCGACGGACGCGAACGGAAGTTGTGCGCCAGCCGCGGCGCTTCGTCCGCTACGCCACGGGCGAGCAGATAGGTCGCGACGTCGCCACCGCGGAAGCCGTAGATGGCCTGCTTGGGATCGCCGATCAGGAACAGCGCGGGCGTATCGCCCAGCGCGCGTACCTCATCGGAATCGCCGAACACCCGCGCAAAGATCCGCCACTGGCGTTCGTCGGTGTCCTGGAATTCATCCACCAGCGCGACGCGGTACTGCGCACGCAGGGCGGCGACCAGTGCCTGCCGGCGCGGGCCATCGAGCGCGATGGCGACGCGTTCGATCAGGTCGTCGTAGGTCTGCACGCGACGCGTGCGCTTGAGATCGTCCAGCCGGCGGCGGGCGTCGTCGCGGAGATGGTGAAGCAGGCCGGCACGCAGGCGCAGCTGCAGCTGCCGCCAGGCATCGTCAGCTTCGCACCAGTCGCGCCACGCGTCGAACAGCGGCGAGGTCGGCACGCGCGAGTCGTCCACGTCCTTGCAGAAGCCGCGCAGCGCCTCCGGCAGCAACTTCTGCACATGCGTCTTGTCGGTGCGCGGCCAGTCGGCGAGCGCCGCACCGGCCTGCAGTTCCTCGAAGGCCTTGTCGAAGCTGGGACGGCGTGCGCGACGGCCATCGAAGACTTTCTGGTCGAACGCGGTGGCGATGGCGGTCTGCGCATCGGCCAGATGCAGGCCGAGGGCATCGATCAGATGCGCGGCGCGGCCGGCGCGCGTGGCCTGCACGGCGATCTGGCGTTCGCCGTCATCGTCGGCTGGTGCGGGTGGCAACAGCGGCAGCGGTCCGCACAACGCCGGCAGATCGTCGGCCAGCGCGTCGGGTCCGTTCCATAGTCCGGCCAGTGCGTCGACCGTGGCCGGATCGGCGGCGTAGGTGCGCCACAGGTCGGCGGCGAGATCCGCATGCAGTGCGCGCGTATTGCCGAGCAGGTCGGTGGCTTCGAAACCCTGCCCGGCATCGAGCGCGTGTTCGCGCAGCACGCGTGCACAGAAGCCGTGGATGGTGAAGATGGCGGCGAGATCGGTTTCCTCGGCGGCCGTGCCCAGGCGGTGCGCGAGCTGTGCGGGTGTCTCCTCGCCCTGGGCCAGATGGCGCTCGAGGATGAATCGCGTCAGCGCGACCTCGTGCTTCTCGTCATCTTCCGGCGACGTGCCGACCAGCTCGGCGGCGAGCGCGAGACGTTCGCGGATGCGCTTGCGCAATTCCTGCGTGGCGGCCTCGGTGTACGTCACCGCCAGCACCTCGCCCATGCGGCGTCGCTGCTCGACGATCAAACGCGTGAACAGCGTGGCCAGCGTGTAGGTCTTGCCGGTGCCGGCACTGGCCTCGATCAGCTGCACGCCGTCGAGCGCACGCGTCAGGTAGGGCTCGCGGGCGGCATCGAACGCGCTCATGCGGCGTCCTCCCCGCGTCGTCCGCGCAGGGCGTCGTAGACCCGCAGGCTGGTCTCGATGAAGGCGGCTTCGCCATCGCGGTCGGCCAGCGGATCGCGACCACGGAACGCGAGCTGGATGGCCTCACCCGTGCTTTCGCCCCAGCGGTAGTCGCCGGGATACCAGGCCTCGTGGGCAGTTTGCTCACGCAGCGCGGGCTCGGCGGTGTGGATGGCCCAGCCGGTGGCCGGTGCGAACGGCAGCGGCGCGCGCAAGCCGTCGCGACGTAGCGACAGCAGCGTGCGCAGGGCCTCGTTTGCCTCGTCGGCCGATCGTGCCGGCGTGACGTAGGCGCGGATACCGTCGTCGCCGTCATGGATCTGCACGAGCGGGACGGCGACGCCGCTGGCGTTGAGCAGCAGCACGTCCAGCCCATGGCGGATGACTGCCGCGCCATTGAGCGCGCCGATCTGCACGCGCGCCAAGCCATGCGGATAGACATCGGCGATGCGGCCATGCACACGCACCCCGTCGATCACCATCTCGACGCGTGGCGCACCGAAGTCGTCGGCCGCGACCAGGCCGCGCCATTCGACATGCTCGCGCCACTGCGACTGCAGCCGTGCGTACTGTTCGGCTTCGTGCACCAGCAGCATCAGGCGACGCAGCTCCGCGTCCGATCCTGGTGCGCGCCCATGGCCGCGTTGCCACGGAAACAGTTGTCGTTCCGCCAGCCGCGCACGCAGTGCGTCAGCGTCGATCGCCTCGCCCGCCAATACCGCAGCGAGCACTGCTTGGCCATCCGGCTCGGTCAGTGCGTCATGCAGCCGATGGCGCCGGTCGTGGCTGACCCAGTCGGCGAAGGCCCGCGCATACGGTTCCACCTCGGCGAAGACCTGCTCCGCCGCATGCTCACCCAACGGACCACTCGGCACCTGCCCGCGCGCGCGTAGCCGGGTATAGAGCGCGGACGGCGTGCGGGCGTGCTGGGGATGTGCGAGGTCGAGCAGCCAGTCGAACACCTCGCGCCGCAGATGGGCGCGTTCGCGGCCGCGCACCGGCGCGACCAGCGGCTCGGTGTCCTCGGCGATGTCGATCGGGTCGGGCAGGCGCAGGCCGAGGCGGTGCGCCAGGAAGGCGCCGGCCGGATCGAGCAGGAAACGCCGCAGCGTCTCAAGCGGCAGGTCGTGTTCGTCTTCAGGCGCAGGCAATGGCCTGTCGACCCATGGCGTCAGCACGCCGCGCGCGGCATCGACGCGATCGGCGGCCGGGCGCCAGGCGGCGCGGTAGCTGAAACGGCGCGGCTCGTCTGCGCTGCCGAACGCGGCGGGCGCGAACGGTTGCAAGGTATGCCGGACGACGAGCGCGGCCTTCGCTTCCGGATCGGCGTGGTAGCGCGCAGCGACGTCGAGGAGCTCGCTGACCAGCACCGAGGGTTCGCGCACGCTGCCGTCGCGCGGATCCGCGCCCAGGTAGCTGACGTAGAAGACGTCCTGCGCGGCGGCGAACAGCTGCAGGAACAGGAAGCGGTCGTCCTCGCGCGTGGAGCGGTCGCCGGCCATGCGCTTGCCGGCGTGCAGCTCCGCGGTGAGCTTGTTGAGGCCGGCCGCGGGATCGCGGCGCGGGAAGTCGCCGTCGTTCATGCCGAGCAGGCAGAGGGCGCGGAACGGCAGCAGGCGCATCGGCACCATGCGGCCCACGCTGACGCCGCCGGTCAGCAGCGGTGCGCGCGTGTCGGCCTGCGAGAGCTGGTCGTTGAAATGCGCACGCATGACCTCGGGCGGCACCAAGCCGTCGTAACCCGCGTCGCCCGCGTCACGCGCGAAGCGATCGATCAACGTGCGCAGGCGGTCCAGCGTGCGTTGCGCACGCGGCGCGCTGGGCTGTTCCGGCAACAGCACCGCGATCAGGTACAGCAGGCGCTCGCGCCACTGCGACGGCGTCGCCGCTTCACCGAGGACACGGCGCTGCCGCGCGAGCTCACGCAACAGCCGCACCAGCGTATCGAGCGCATCGAGCGCGCCGCCTTCCAGTTCCGGCCAGGGCGCCACGCCGGCGATCGTGTCGTCGGCGCCGCTGGCGTGGCCCAGCAGCAGGCGGTCGAGTGCGAATTGCCAGGTGTAGGCGTCGTCGGCCGGCGCGTCGGACGCGGCGCGATGGCCGGCATCCAGGCCCCAGCGCGCGCCGGCCTCGCGCAGCCAGCCGTGCAGGCGGTCAATGGCATCGGTGTCGAGGCCTTCGACTTCGGCAACGGGCGCGCTGGCAATCAGGTCGAGCACCTCGTCCAGGCCGAAGCGCGACAGCGGCAGGTCGAGCAGGCGCAGGAACACCTCGGCCAGCGGCTCGCTCGCCAGCGGACTGGTGTCGGCCAGCGCCCACGGCAGCGCGTCGTCGTGGCCGCTGCCGCCGAACACCGCATCGAGGTACGGCACGTAGGGATCGATGTCGGGCGCGAGCACGGCAATGTCGCGCGGCTGCAGCGGTGGATCGAAGCGCGGGTCTTCCAGCAGCGCGCGCAGCTGGTCGTGCAGTACCTGCAGTTCGCGCAGGCGCGTGTGGCAGGCGTGCACCTGCAGGCTGGGATCGGCGAGGTCGAGCGCGGCGCGCGGTGACGGCGATGCCGGCGCACGGCGATGGAACAGATCCGACTGCAACCGGTGCAGCAGCCTGTCGGGGCCATCGTCGGTCAGCGGATCGGCGTAGACGTCGATCTCGGCGCGCGGATGCACCACTTCGTAATCGCCGAGCAGCGCCATGAAGTCGCGGCCAGCGGCGCCCCAGGCCTGCAGCAGCGGGTTTTCCTGCACGTCGTCGGCGAACAGCTCGGCCTCGCCTTCGCGACGGCGCTCGCGCAGCGTCTGCAGGTCGCCCCAGTAACCGCGTGCCGGCGTGGGCAGGTAGAAGTGCAGCGTGCCGACGCGTGCCTGCGTGGCCAGCACGCGCAGCACGTCGGGCGAGATGTTGAGCGTGGCGAACACCAACAGCCGTTTCGGCAGGCCCTGCGGCAGCGGGCCGTCATCGCGGCCGAAGCGCGCGAGATAGGCATCGATGCGCCGTGCGCGGTAGTCGCGGCCGGCGGCGACGGCGCGCCACAACCGCGCCTGCGGGTCGTCGCGGTCGGCGCCCGCTTCCCAGCGCAGCAGCCAGTCGCGCCGCCACGCCTGGTACTTCTCGTACACGCCGGCCAGCTCGCCGGCCAGCTGCCAGGGCTTCAGCGGATCGCCATCGGCCAGCCAGCCGTCGAGCGCGGCCAGCGCGGGATCACGGCGCACGGCGGGTTCGTCGAGCGCGGCATACAGGCGCCACTGCAGCGAGGCGGCATCGAGATCGTCGCCGCCGGCCGGCCCGAGGTTGGCAGCCAGCGCGCGGGCGACGAATTCGCCGGGGGTGAGGAATTCCAGGTTCGCGGCGATGCCGTATTCGGCCGCCAGCGTGGCCTGCAACCAGCGGCGCATGGCGACCTGCGGGATCAGCACTACATCGGGCGCCAGCGGCGATTGTCCCGGCACGGGCCGCTTCAACTCGTCGGCCAGCAAGGCCGCCAACAGCCCCAGCGCGTTGGACGGATAGAGGCGGAAGTCGGGCGTGGCGGGCTTCGTCATTGTCCAGGGCATTGTGCCGGATGACGGTCGCAGCATCGGAGACGGCGCCGTTTGGGCCACAGCATCCCACACGAATCCAGCACGCGAATCCGACATAGGCGCGACATGGGTGCCACAATAATCAAACTGCGCGGTACGGTTTATGTTCAGCCGCTGGCCGCGAAGCTACGCCGTTGTTTTTGTGTTAACCCGCCGTTCCCCGTTCCGCAGACCGTTCGCCGACGACGCCCATGACGCTTGCCGACGCTCCCGCCGTGCACCTGTCCGGTCTCCGCCTTGATCGCGGCGGCCGAACGATCCTGCGCGGCATCGACCTGACCGTGCCGCGCGGCAGCATCGCCGCGGTGCTCGGTCCGTCCGGTAGCGGCAAGTCGACGATGCTGGCCGCGCTGACCGGCGAACTGCCGCCCGCTGCGGGCACGGTCGAGGTGTTCGGCCAGCCCGTGCCGCACCGCAGCCGCGCGCTGCTGGAGATGCGCAAGGGCGTGGGCGTGCTGCTGCAGGGCAACGGCCTGCTGACCGACCTGACGGTGGCGGAAAACGTGGCGCTGCCGCTGCGCACGCACACGACGCTGGCGGATGCGCTGATCCGCCGGCTGGTCGAATTCAAGTTGAACGCGGTCGGCCTGCGCGCCGCCGCCGATGCGTATCCGCGCGAACTGTCCGGCGGCATGGCGCGCCGCGTGGCCCTGGCCCGCGCGCTGGCGCTGGATCCGCCGCTGATGATCTACGACGAGCCGCTGACCGGGCTGGACCCGATCGCCTCGGGCGTGATCATGAGCCTGATCCAGCGCCTCAATGACACGCTGGGGCTGACCAGCATCATCGTCACCCACCACGTGCACGAGACGCTCCCGATCGCCGACCAGGCGGTCGTGATCGCCAACGGCGGACTGGTGTTCTCCGGTACGCCGACGGAACTGGAAGCCTCCTCGGATCCGCTGGTGCAGCAGTTCCTGCGCGGCGAGCCGGACGGCCCGATCGCGTTCGACACGGTCAAGCGCGGGGAGGCGGCCTGATGCCCTTCGTCGCCGCCACCCGTTCGCTGGGCCGTGCCGGCCTGTTTTCGCTGTCGGTACTGCGCGCCTCGGCGCCGACCCGCGACTTCTTCGCCGAACTGACCCGCGAGATCTACAAGATCGGTGGGCGCTCGCTGCCGATCATCGCCGTGGGCGGCGCGTTCGTGGGCCTGGTGCTGACGCTGCAGGGCTACCGCACGCTGACCACGTTCGGCGCGGCGGACGCGCTGTCGACGCTGCTGGGCCTGTCGCTGTACCGCGAACTCGGCCCGGTGCTGACCGCACTGCTGTTCATCGGCCGCGCCGGCAGCTCGATCGCCGCCGAGCTGGGCCTGATGCGCGCCACCGACCAGATCAAGGCGCTCGAGCTGATGGCCATCGATCCGGTCGCGAAGGCCGTGGCGCCGCGCTTCTGGGCGGCGGTGCTGACGGTGCCGCTGCTGACCGGCTTCTTCTGCTCGCTGGCGATCAGCGCCAGCTACTTCGAAGCCGTGCACGTGCTCGGCCTCGACAACGGCACGTTCTGGTCGGCGCTGCAAAACAGCGTCGACTTCTGGGACGACTTCGGCGTGGCATTGCTGAAGTCGGCCGTCTTCGGCGGCACCAGCGCACTGGTCGCGGCCTACGTGGGCTTCCACGCCGAGCCGACCATCGAAGGCACGTCGGTGGCCACCACCCGCGCGGTGGTGAACGCCTCGCTGCTGGTGCTGATGTTCAATTTCGTCATGTCTGCATTGCTGTTCAGGAGCTGACCCATGTCCGTCCGTGGACCCCGTCTCGAATTCGCCGTCGGCGCCTTCCTGCTGCTGGCCCTGGCCTCGCTGCTGGTGCTCGCGCTGGCGTCCACCAACAAGCGTTTCGGCGTGGGCGGCGGCAGCTACGAGCTGACCGCGCGCTTCTCCAACCTCGGCCAGCTGCGCAAGCAGGCGCCGGTGAAGATCGGCGGCGTGGTGATCGGTCAGGTGTCCGACATCCGGCTGGACCCGGTGAAGTTCGACTCGCTGGTCACGCTGTCCATCGACAGCCAGTACAAGGACCTGCCGGCCGACACCGCGGCCGGCATCTTCACCAGCGGCCTGCTGGGCGAGAACTACATCGGGCTGTCGCCGGGCGGCGATCCCGAGGTGCTGAAGCCGGGCGAGGAGATCGCCTTCACCCAGCCGGCGGTGGACCTGCTGCAGCTGGCCGGCAAGTACATGTTCAGCGGCGGCGCCAACAATGCCGACGCAGGCTCCGGGGAGACCCCGGCCAGCGGCGAGACCGCCGCTCCCCCCGTTAAGGAAGAACCGACGCCGTGAAGACCCTCATCAAGCCCTCCCTGCTCTCCGTCGTGCTGTCGGCCGCGCTGCTGGCGTCCGCGCCGGTCGCCGTGTTCGCCCAGGCCGCGGCACCGGCTGCCGCCGCCAAGCAGAACAGCGCCAGCCAGGTCGTGCTGGCCAGCAGCACGCGCATCCTGACCACGCTCGACCAGCGCCGCGCCGAGTTCAAGTCGAACCCCGCCGCACTGCGCCAGTTCGTCACCGGCGAGTTCAACACGTTGTTCGACGGGGACTACGCCGCCCGCCTGGTGCTGGGCGTGCACGGCCGCGGCGCCGCCGATGCCGACGTGAAGCTGTTCGGCCAGGCGCTGACCGAACGGCTGCTGTCGGCCTACGGCGCGCGCCTGGCGGACTTCAACGCGCGCCTGAAGGTGCGGGTGAAGTCCGAAACCCCGCTGCCCGGCGGCCGTGGCGTGAAGGTCGATACCGAGTTCGTGCAGGCCGACCAGACCGTCACCCCGATCACCTTCTACGCGCGCAACGTGGGCGGTCAGTGGAAGGTGTTCGACGTGCTGCCGGAAGGCGTGTCGTTCGTGCAGACGTTCAAGACCCAGTTCGACACGCCGTTGCGGCAGAAGTCCATCGCCCAGGTGGCGGCGGACCTGAAGTCCGGCAAGCTGCAGGTCAACGGCAGTGGCAGCGGCAACTGACGCCGGCCTTCGCCGCGACGGCGACGCGCTCGTGTTCACGGGCGCGCTGGACCGTGCGGCCGCCGCAGCGTTGTGGCCGCCGGCGTCGGCGCAACTGGCCGGCGCGCAACGCATCGTGCTGACCAACGTCACTACCGTCGACAGTGCCGGGCTGGCACTGTTGGCCGAGCTGGCTGCGCGCCTGCGCGCCGGCGGTACCGCGCCCCGCTTCGAAGGACAGCCCGCGGGTCTCGCCGACCTGCAGGCCGCCTACCGTCTGACACCGGAACTGGATTTCCCGGCGTAACCCCCATCCCCCGCAGTAGTCCCCAGGAATCAGGATGAATCTGTTCCGTTTCAGCACCGTGGTCCTGCTGGCCGCCCTGGCGAGCGCATGCGCATCGGCACCCACGCCGTCGGCGACTGCGCCGGCCGACGCGGTGGTGGTCGACAGCACCGCCGCCACGCTACCGCCCGAACCCCCGATCGATCCCGCCACCATCGACGCCCCGTCGCCTGCCGACGCTGGCACGGTGTCGGCCGCGGAGGACGACTTCGCCGAGATCTACGGCAGTGGCGCCTACGACCCGGTCGCCGACCCGACCCTGCCAGCACCCGCGCAGGCGCCGGCGTCCTACGACCCGTGGGAGAAGTTCAACCGCAAGGTGCACACCTTCAACAACGCCGTGGACCGTGCCGTCGCGCGCCCGCTGGCGCGTGTCTACGTCGCGGCGATACCGCGGCCCGTGCGATTGGGCGTCGGCAACTTCTTCGACAACCTGCGCCAGCCGCTGACGATGGTGAACCAGCTGCTGCAGGGGCGTCCGCGCGATGCCACGCAGACGTTCGGCCGCTTCGTGCTGAATTCCACGGTGGGCATCGGCGGCATCTTCGATCCCGCCAGCGACCTGAAGATGAAGCGTCGCAGCGAGGATTTCGGACAGACGCTGGGCACGTGGGGCTGGAAGCGCTCGCGTTATGTCGAGTTGCCGTTCTTCGGCCCGCGCACGGTGCGTGACGTACTTGGCTTGGCAGGTGACATGCCACTGAGCCCGGTGCGGCAGATCGAGGACGACAAGCTGCGCATCTTCCTGCAGGGCCTGAACCTGGTGGACACGCGTGCCCAACTGCTGTCGCTGGACAGCCTGCGTGAGGGCGCGGTGGACGACTACGCGCTGGTCCGCGATTCGTGGCTGCAGCGCCGCAACTACCAGATCGAAAGCCACCGCACCCAGAAGCAGACCGAAGAGGAACTGCCGGAGTACCTGCAGGACGAGAACACGCCGACCGTGCCGGCCGATGCCATGCCGATGCCGGAGATCAGCGGCGGCGGTTGAGCCTGCACCGAGTTCGACAAGAAGAAACGGCGCCGCGAGGCGCCGTTTCTTTTTATGTCGTGGGAGCGACGTCAGTCGCGATCGCTCTACCAGGCCATCGCGACTGACGTCGCTCCCACAGCGAATAGCTCACTCCGCCTCGTCGCCACCCAGCAGCTTCGCGGAATCGCCACTGCTGGGCAGCGATTCGACCTCGCGCAGGCTACGCTCGATGGCACGCGTGCGCACGCCCGTCTGGTCGATCTGCTTGCTGGCCTGGTCGAGCTTGGTCTTCACCGAATCCATCACGTCGCCGAACTTGCCGAACTCGCGCTTGGCGTTCGCCAGGATGTTCCAGACCTCCGCCGACCGCTTCTCGATCGCCACGGTGCGGAACCCGACCTGCAGGCTGGTCAGCAGCGCCAGCAGCGTGGTCGGTCCGGCGATGGTGATGCGCTGGTCGCGCTGGATGGCCTCGAACAATCCGGGACGCCGCAACACTTCGGCATACAGGCCCTCGGTGGGCAGGAACATGATGGCGAATTCGGTGGTGTGCGGCACCGCAATGTACTTGCGGATCTCCTGCGCCTGCTTGCGCACGGCGCGTTCCAGTGCATCGCCGGCTTGCTTGACCGCATCGGCGTCCGCACGCTCCTGCGCATCGAGCAGGCGTTCGTAATCCTCGCGCGGAAACTTGGCGTCGATCGGGAGCCACACCACGGCATCGCCGGTGGAACCGGGAAAGCGCACGGCGAATTCGACGCGTTCACCGCTTCCCGGCACGGTGGCCACGTTGCCGGCGTACTGGTCAGGCGCGAATACCTGCTCCAGCAATCCCGCCAACTGCACTTCGCCGAACACGCCGCGACTCTTCACGTTGGTCAGCACGCGCTGCAATCCGCCAACGTCTGCCGCCAGCTTGTTCATGTCGCCCAGGCCCTGATGGACCTGCGCCAGCATGCGGGTGACGTTGCCGAAGCTTTCGGTCAGGCGCGTTTCCAGCGTGGCGTGCAGTTTCTCGTCGACCGTCGCGCGCATCTGCTCCAGCTTCTGCGCATTGTCGGCCTGCAGTTCCTTCAACCGGCCTTCCAGCGTGGTGCGCATCTCGCCGATGCGCTGTTCGTTGCGCTGGGTCAGTTCGTTGAGCCGCTGGCTGAGTGTGTCGGCGAAGCGCTGCTGCGACTCTGCGCCTTCCAGCCGCCCCTTGCGCGCGTCCTCGGTCAACGTGTCGCGCAACACGTCCAGACGCTGGTCGGTGCGCGTGCCGAGGTCGGCGAGATTGCGGGCGAAGCCGTCGATGCGTACTTCCTGCGCCCGCGACAGGCCTTCCAGCTGCTCGCGCAACTCACCGCGGCCTTCGCGCTGCTCGTCGCGCAGCGCGCGCTCGAGCAGGTCGCCGATGCGTGCCTCCGGCCGGCGCATTACCAGCACCGCCAGCAGCACCACGGCGATTGCCACGAGGATCAGGAGGAGGACGAGCAAGGTCTGGGAATCCATGCCGACAGTGTAGCCGCTGGCGTCTCACCGCCTGAGGCAGCGGAGGCCCTGGCGGCGCCCATCCGATCCACCTATCTTCATGCGTGTGCGCACGAACGCAACCTGCGCCGGTGTCTGCGTGGTGCGCCGCCGATTGCCAGCCCGTGCCCCGGCCGCTTAGGCTGCGGGCTGTCGCGGAGGACAGCACGTCCACGCCACCCCCCACTTATCGCCTGCGCTGGCGCACCGCCCGCGCGCTGTCCCGTTGACGCACCCCGAGGAGTTTCCATGACCTGGCTACGGCGCAAATCCATCGACCGGATCACCGAGCACGAAGAAGGCCGGCGACTGGTCCCCACGCTGAGCTGGCCGCACCTGGTGGCGCTGGGCATCGGCGCCATCGTCGGTACCGGCATCTACACGCTGATCGGCGTGGGCGCCGAAAAGGCCGGTCCTGCCGTGCTGATCTCCTTCGTGGTCGCCGGCGTGGTCTGTGCCTGCGCGGCGCTGGCGTATGCCGAACTGTCGACGATGATGCCGGCCGCCGGCAGCGCCTACACCTACAGCTATGGCGTGCTCGGCGAATCGATCGCCTGGATCGTCGGCTGGAGCCTGATCCTCGAGTACTCGCTGGTCGTCAGCACGGTGGCGGTTGGCTGGTCCGGCTACTTCGTCGGCTTCCTCGAATGGGTGCAGCTGACCTTCGGCTGGAACGTAACGCTACCCGCGGCGTTGTCGGCCGGGCCGCACGCCGGTGGCGTGCTGAACCTGCCGGCCATCGTCATCACCTTCCTGGTCGCCGGCATGCTGATCGCCGGTACCCGCGAGAGCGCCACGCTCAACGCGATCCTGGTGGTGTTCAAGCTGATCGCGCTGGCGGTGTTCATCGCAGTGGCGCTGCCCGCGTTCAATGCGGACAACCTGCAGCCGTTCATGCCGTACGGCTTCCCCAAGTCGATCGGACCCGACGGCGTCGAACGCGGCGTGATGGCGGCAGCGGCGATCATCTTCTTCGCGTTCTACGGCTTCGATGCGATCTCCACCGCCGCCGAGGAAACCAAGAATCCCGGCCGCGACCTGTCGATCGGCATCATCGGTTCCATGGTCGGCTGCACGCTGATCTACCTGGTGGTCGCGGTGGCTGCGGTCGGCGCACTGAGCTACACCATGTTCGGCCAGAGCGCCGAGCCGCTGGCGCTGATCATGCGCGAACTGGGACATGGCACCGCCGCGCTGGTGATCGGCATCGTGGCGATCGTCGCGCTGCCGACCGTGCTGCTGGCGTTCTTCTACGGCCAGAGCCGCATCTTCTTCGTGATGTCGCGCGACGGCCTGCTGCCGCGCAGCCTGTCGAAGGTCAACGCACGTACCGGCACGCCGGTGGCGATCACCGTGTTCACCGCGGTGCTGGTCGCGGCGCTGGCCGGCGTCGCGCGGCTGGACGAAATCGCGGCGCTCGCCAATGCCGGCACGCTGGCCGCCTTCGTCGCCGTCGGCGTCTGTCTGCTGGTGTTGCGCACGCGCGAACCCAACCGTCCGCGCGTGTTCCGCACGCCGCTGGCGTGGGTGGTCGGCCCGGTCGCGATCCTCGGCTGCCTGTACCTGTTCTGGAGCCTGCCGCATCGCACACAGCTGTGGTTCCTCATCTGGAACGTGGTCGGCATCGTCGTCTACCTGGCCTACAGCCGCCGCAACAGCATGCTGGCGAAGGGCGGCGACGCCTGATCGCATTACCCAGCGTGGTGACGAAGAAGCGGGCTTCGGCCCGCTTTTTCTTTGTCCGCGCATCGGGGATCCGCGCGCGCCATACGCATGCGTGTGCAGGCGTGGCGCTTCATTCCCAGCGCCCGCGGCACTAAGATGCCGCGCAGGCACACCATCCCCCGGGTTACGACGTTGATCATCCATCCCAAAGTCCGCGGCTTCATCTGCACCACCACCCATCCGCTCGGCTGCGAGCTCAACGTGCGCGACCAGATCGCCGCGACGCGCGCGCAGGGCGTGCGCAACGACGGGCCGAAGAAGGTGCTGGTGATCGGTGCGTCCAGCGGCTACGGCCTGGCGGCGCGCATCAGCGCGGCGTTCGGCTTCGGCGCGGACACGCTGGGCGTGTTCTTCGAGAAGCCGGGCAGCGAGAAGAAGGCCGGCACCGCCGGCTGGTACAACTCCGCCGCGTTCGACAAGGCGGCGAAGGACGCCGGCCTGTACAGCCGCTCGATCAACGGCGATGCGTTCTCCGACGAGGCGCGCGCCCAGGTCATCGACCTGATCAAGAACGAGATGGGCGGCCAGGTCGACCTGGTCATCTATTCGCTGGCCTCGCCGGTGCGCAAGCTGCCGACGACCGGTGAAGTGAAGCGCTCCGCGCTGAAGCCGATCGGCGCGCCGTACACCTCGACCGCCGTGGACACCAACAAGGACGTCATCACCCACGCGACCATCGAACCGGCCACCGAGCAGGAAATCGAGGACACGGTCACCGTGATGGGCGGCCAGGACTGGGAACTGTGGATCGATGCACTGGCCACCGCCGGCGTGCTGGCTGAGGGCGCACGCACGGTGGCTTTCAGCTACATCGGTACCGACATCACCTGGCCGATCTACTGGCACGGTGCGCTGGGCCGCGCGAAGGTCGACCTGGACCAGACCGCGCAGCGCCTGGACAAACGCCTGAAGAAGACCGGCGGCACCGCCAATGTCGCGGTGCTGAAGTCGGTGGTGACGCAAGCCAGCTCCGCGATCCCGGTGATGCCGCTGTACATCAGCATCGTGTTCAAGGTGATGAAGGAGTTGGGCCTGCACGAAGGCACGATCGAGCAGCTCGACCGTCTGTTCCGCGACCGCATGTACCGTACCGACGGTGCGCAAGCCGAGACCGACGACGAGAACCGCCTGCGCCTGGACGACTGGGAACTGAAGCCGGAAGTGCAGGACCAGGCCAAGGCGCTGTGGCCGCAGGTCACCAGCGAGAACCTGTTCGAGCTGACCGACTACGCCAACTACAAGCATGAGTTCCTGAAGCTGTTCGGTTTCGAACGCGGCGACGTGGACTACGACGCCGATGTGAACCCGGACGTGCAGTTCGACTGCATCGAGTTGTCGCCGGAAGGCTAAATCCTCCTACGGCGAGAAGAAAGGCGGGCCGAGGCCCGCCTTTTTTATTGGCTACCCATATGCTGTGGGAGCGACGTAAGTCGCGATGGCAGATCGCAGCACAATTTCATCGCGACTTACGTCGCTCCCACAGCGGACCCTACGGGCAATCCGGTCCCAGCGCGCGGATGCGCATGCCCCGGATATGCACCGCGTTGCCGTGGTCCTGCAACGCGAGATGGCCGCGGCGCGCCTTCGCGAACTCCGCCTGTCCGGCGAACTTGCTGGACGCTACGCGGCGCTGCCAGTCGGCGCTGTCCGCGTCGTACACCGCGACGCGTTCGCCATTGAGCCAATGCTCCACCCGCGGACCGCAAGCCACGACGCGCGCCTGGTTGTACCGGTCGATGGGGCGCAGCACCTCGCGCGCGGGCACGACCAGATCATAGACGGCGCCGGCGCGATGGCTGGGCACGATGCGGTCTTCCGCGTCGCGGTCGTCGAGCAACTGGTACTCCACCGCGCGCGCCCATACCGGCGATGCATCGACAGCGCGGTAGAACAGCCCGCTGTTGCCGCCGGTCGGCAGCCGCCACTCCAGTTCCAACTCGAAATCGCCATACGTGCCGACGCTGAGGATGTCGCCGCCACCGGCTTCGGTCAGCATGAGTTCGCCGTCGCGGACCCGCCAGCGCGGATCCAGCGTGGCGCCGCCGACACTGCGCCATTGCGATGCATCGACGAGCGATTGCCAGGGCGTGGCCGGCGTGGACGCGCAGCCGGCCAGCAACGCGGCAAGCAGGACCGGAACGATCCGCAGGCCGCGCGCGTCCTGCATGCTCAGTCGACCACGCGGCAGAACACCGCCTTCAGGTAGCGCGATTCCTGCACGTGCGCCATGAAGGGATGATCGGGGCCGGCGCCGGCGACCTTCAGTATCTGGATGGTGCGGCCGGAGAAGTAGGCCGCGCGGCGCAGCATGTCGAGGAACTGCTCCTCGCTGACCAGGCCGGTGCACGAGAACGTGGCGAACAGGCCACCCGGCTTCACCACGCCCAGCGCCAGCTTGTTCATGTCGAGGTACTTCTTCAGCGCGGCGATCACCTGCTCGCGGTCGCGGGTCATCTTGGCCGGATCGAGGATCACCACGTCGTACTGCTCACCGCGGTTCGCCGCGTCGCGCAGGTACGGGAAGATGTCGGCCTGCACGAACTTCGGACGCGTGTTGTTGAGCTTGGCGTTGCCCTTGGCGATCTGGATGACGTCCTGGTCGATGTCCACGCCGATGACCTCGGACGCGCCGCGCGCCGCGGCGTACACGGCGAAACCGCCGGTGTTGCAGCACAGGTCGAGCACGCTCTTGCCTTCGACCTGCTGGCTCAGCCATTCGCGGTTCTCGCGCTGGTCGGCGAAGAACCCGGTCTTGTGCGCGCCCGCGGGATCGGCGCGGAACTTGACCCCGTATTCGGTGATGACAGCGGCTTCGGTCGTCGTGTTGCCGTGGAACTCGAAGCTCTCCTGCTTCTGCACGTGCTCGTCGGCGAAGCTGTGGAAGCGGCAGCCGGGGAACTGCTCGCGCAGCGCCTCGTAGATCCATTCGCGGTGGCGGAACATGCCGGCGGCGAAGAACTCCACCACGATCAGGTCGCCGTAGCGGTCCACCACCAGGCCGGACAGGCCGTCGCCTTCGGCATGCACGACGCGCCAGGCGTCGGTGGTGGCGTCCAGCTTCAGCACGTCGCGGCGCAGCGAGACGGCCGCCGCGATCTTGCGCGAGAACCAGCCGGCATCCACCGGGATGTCGGGATGGGTCTCCAGGATGCGCACGGCGATGCGCGAATGGCCGTTGTAGAAGCCGCGGCCGATCCACTCGCCGTCCACGCCGACCACCTCCACGACCGTGCCGGGCTTGGGCTTGGCGGTCGGCTTCTCGACCAGTTTCTGGAAAATCCACGGGTGGCTGGAACGCCAGGCGTTCTTCAGGCGTACGGTCGGGTTGGGCGTGTTCATGAACGCATTTTACCCGCGTGGTTGACCGCACCGGGCGCCATCCGGACAATCCGCGGCAGAAGGGGAGTAGCTCCCAACGTGCCGGCCGTCATTTCGAGCAGCGATGCTCCGGTCCCACGGCAGCCCACCGGGCTGTGAGCGAGACCTTCGCCGCGATGGCGAAGGCATACCCTGGATCCCCGTTTTCCGGTTCCCGAGATGTCCGCGCCCGCGGCCGTCCTCCACTTTTTTCTGGAATCTCGATGGAAACGATTGGCAACCCCTGGTTGTGGGCCGGCTTCGGCGGCCTGGTGGTGATCGCGCTGCTGGTCGACCTGGTGCTGATGCGCCACGGCGGGCCGCACAAGGTCACGTTCAAGGAAGCGATGTGGTGGAGCCTGGGCTGGGTCGCGCTGGCGATGGCCTTCAACGGCGGCCTGTGGTGGTACGTCAACGAGACCGCGGGGCTGGTGGAAGCCAATCGCGTGGGCCTGGAGTTCCTGACCGGTTATCTGGTCGAGAAGGCGCTGGCGGTCGACAACATCTTCGTCTTCCTGATGGTGATGACCTACTTCGCCGTGCCCGAGGAACAGCGCCAGCGCGTGCTGGTCATCGGCATCCTGGGTGCCATCGTCCTGCGCAGCATCCTGATCTTCGCCGGTGCGGCGCTGCTGGCGAAGTTCCACTGGCTGCTCTATCTCTTCGGTGCGTTCCTGCTGTTGACCGGCATCAAGATGTGGTTCGCCGCCGGCAAGGAGCCGGACCTGGAGAAGAACCCCGCGCTGCGCTGGATGCGCGGGCACCTCAAGCTGACCGACGGCTACCGCGGCGCGGCGCTGAGCGTGCGCGAGAACGGCGTGCGCTGGTTCACCCCGCTGTTCGTGGTGCTCGTGCTGATCGGCGTGACCGACGTGATCTTCGCGGTGGACAGCATCCCGGCGATCTTCGCCATCACCTCGGACCCGTTCATCGTGCTGACCTCGAACGTGTTCGCGGTGCTGGGCCTGCGCGCGATGTTCTTCCTGCTGGCCGGCATGGCCGACCGCTTCCACCTGCTGCCTTACGGCTTGGCGGTGGTGCTGGGCTTCATCGGCACCAAGATGCTGCTGATCGATATCTACAAGATCCCGGTGCCGTGGGCGCTGGGCACGGTGGCGGCGATCCTGGCCGTAACCGTCGCGCTGAGCCTGGCGCGGCCGCAGAAGGCCGATCCCGCCGCCTGACGCAGCACCGGCAGACCATCCCGCCCGCGGGATGGTCTGTCCATCGGCACCCGGCCTTGCATTCGCCCAGGCCGCCGCCAGAACTGGACCATGGACCTGCATCCCGACGACCCGGCGTTCGATCCGGAAAACCAGCAGCGCTACGACCGCAAGCGCCTCCTGCGCGCGCTGAACATGAGTCTGGCGTTCGTGCTGATGCTGGCCATCGTGTATTCGGCGCAGAACAGCTTCGACGTGCGCGCCTTCACCATCATGCCGCTGTCGGCGGAGGGCCTGCTCGGCATCCTCACCGCACCGCTGCTGCACGGCTCGCTGGAGCACATCGCGGCGAACGCGTCGGCGCTGCTGATCCTCGGCACGCTGGCCGGCGCGGTGTATCCACGCGCCACGCTGTGGGCGATCCCGCTGGTATGGCTCGGTTCGGGCCTGGGGCCGTGGCTGCTGGCCGAACCCGGCACGCATACGCTGGGCGCGAGCGGCCTGACCCACGGCCTGATGTTCATGGTGTTCATGCTCGGCCTGCTGCGTCGCGACCGCGCGGCGATCGCCGCCGGCATGATCGCGTTCCTGTTCTACGGCGGCATGGTGCTGACCATCCTGCCGCGCGAAGCCGGCGTCTCGTGGCAGGCGCATCTCGGTGGCGCCGTCGCGGGCCTGATCGCGGCGTTCCTGTTCCGCCGCCTGGACCCCGAACTGCCACGCAAGAAATACAGCTGGGAAATCGAGGAAGAAGAAGCCGCCGCCGGTAGCGACGACGAGCTCGAACTGCCTGCACCCCGCGAAGTCCCGCTGCTGTGGGTGCGCCCGGAGCATCCGGACGAAGAACAGCGTGGCGTGGTGCTGCATTTCCCTCCGCGCAAGCCGGAGTAGACGCGCGGCTATAGTGGCGTCCCGGCCCGCGTGGCGATCACCGTGGAGTGCCCGTGTCCCGCTTCGCTACCTGCCTGCTGGCGCTGATCGCGCTGTGGCCGTTTGCCGGTCACGCCGACACATCCGCACGTCGCCCCATCGTGATCGGCTACGTGATGGACGGCGCGACGCTGCCGTCCATCGATGCGCGCAAGCTGGACGCGATCAACTTCGCCTTCGCGCATGTCGATGAGGCCCACGGGATCGTCCTGCGCGGCGACACCGCGACGGCCGCACTCGCCGGCCTCAATGCGCTGAAGTCCGAGAATCCGGACCTGAAGCTGCTGCTGTCGATCGGTGGCTGGGGCTCCGGTAACTTCTCCGAAGCCGCCGCCAGCGATGCCGCACGTGCGACGTTCGCCGAGAGCGCGGCGCGCTTGGTGACGCAGCACTGGCTGGACGGCATCGACATCGACTGGGAGTACCCGACCCTGCCCGGCCCCGGCATCAGCCACAGCCCGGCGGACCGCGGCAACTTCACCCGCCTGCTGCAGGCGGTGCGCGACCGTCTCGATGCGCTGGGCAAAGCCGATGGACGCCACTACCTGTTGACCATCGCCGCCGCGGATGGCGAAGCGGCGCGCGGGCTCGATGTTCCGCGCATCGTGCCGCTGCTGGACTGGATCAACCTGATGACCTACGACTTCTTCGGCAGCCTTACGGTGACCACGGGCCATCACGCGGCACTCGGCACATCCGCGTCTGCACCCGCGGACGCGCGCACGACGGTGGCGGCCGTCGACGAATTCCTCGCGGGCGGCGTGCCGCCGGCCAAGCTCAACGTCGGCGCCGCGTTCTACGGACACAAGTTCGTGCGCGTGCAGCGCACGAACCACGGCCTGCACCAGGCCTACGGCGAACATGCGGCCTTCCTGTCGTGGCGCGAGCTGCGGGCGGACTACCTCGGCCGCAATGGCTACGTCCGTCATTGGGATGCGGACGCGCAGGCCGCGTGGCTGTGGAACGAGGACGAGGCGAGCTTCGTCACCTACGAGGACCCGCAAGCATTGCGGGCCAAGGCGGCGTTCGTGCGCGAACGCGGGCTGGGTGGCGTCATGTACTGGGAGCATCGCCAGGACGACGGCACCCTGCTCGACGCGCTGCGCGACGGCTTGTACCACCCATGACGAGAGAAGGCGCCACCCGCGAGGATGGCGCCTTCCTTCGATGCCAGGTTCCCGCGATCGGGAACCGGTGGATCAGAACTTCGCGCTGAACTCCACGCCCACCGTCCGCGGCTCGTTGATGAAGCCGGTCAGGTTGTTGAAGTCGATGCCACCGACGATGCGGCGCTGGTCGGTGATGTTGCGGCCGAACAGGGCAACCTCGTAGTCGCCATAGCCCCAGCCGTAACCCACGCGCAGGCCGCCTTCCAGCGACGACTTGCCGGTGAACTCGATGGAGTCGTACAGGAAGAAGTTCACTTCGCTGCGGTACGCCCAGTCGGTGTAGACATACAGCTCGCTGCCATCGCCCATGCCGATGCTGTAGCGCGCCGTCAGGTTATGCACCCACTTCGGCGCCTGCGGCAGCTGGTTGCCGCCAATGTAGTACCGACCCGTCGGATCGCCGTTCTGATCCAGCACCTCTTCGTCGGTGACGGTGCAGGCGGCGCAGACGGCCACGTTCAGGTCGTCGTCCTTGATCTCGGTGTCGTTGTAGCTGCTGCCCAGCGTGACCAGCAGGTTGTCCAGCACGTAGGCCTGGAAATCCAGTTCGAAGCCCTTGCCCACCGACTTCTCGGCATTGAGCAGGATGTTGGCGTTGGCGGCACCGCCGACGGCGGTCAGCTGCTGGTCCTTGATGCGGTAGTAGAAGACGCCCGCGCTGACGCGCGCGCGCTTGTCCCAGAAGTCCGCCTTCACGCCCGTCTCGATCGAGGTGACGGTTTCCGGACCGGCAACGGACTTGCCGTTGAACGCGCCTGCGGCCTGGATGCTGCTGCCACGGAAGCCGGTGGCGGCGCGCGCGTACAGGTTGACGTCATCGCTGACCGCGTACGTGGCCGACAGGTCCCAGTTGAACTTCTTGTCTTCCGGCGACGCCGACAGGTCGCCATCGGGCTCCAGCGCGGCCAACTGCGCCAGCGTGCACTTGCCCGCCAGCACGCAGGCGGCGAAGCCGGTGTTCCAGTAGTCCTCGACCGTCAGCTTCTTCTCGTCGACGGTGTAGCGCAGGCCGGCGCGCAGTTCCAGCTTGTCGGTCGCCTGCCACGTCGCTGCGCCGAACACGGCCCAGGCGTCGTTGGTCTGGCGGATGCGCTGGTAGCCATCCTGCGCACTGTTGTTCAACGAGTCGTAGCTGAAGCTTTCGACCCGGTAGTCTTCCTTGAAGTAGAACAGGCCGGCCTGCCAGTTCCACGGACCGGCATATTCGGATTCGATCCGGAACTCCTGCGTCCACTGCGAATGATCGGGAATGCCGTCGGCGGTTTCGGACGCGAACGGGATCACGCCAGGACCGGAATCGGGCAGGAATACCGCACCGTAGCCGCCATCGATGTCGCCGCGGTTGATCGTCTCGACGCTTTCATAGCCGGTGATCGAGTACAGCTTGTAGTCGCCGATGTCCCAGTTGAGGCGCGCGCTGGCGCCCTGCGACTCCAGCTCGGAATAGTTCAGGCCGTCCTGCGACACCTTGTCCTCATCAAAGCCGGGGACGAAGTTGTTGGTGCCCGGGTCGATGATGTTGGCGCGGAACAGGCGGGCGGTGCCGTTGAGCTTGCGCGCATGCGCATTGAACAGCGCCTCGAAGCCGTCGCCTTCGTACAGGAACTGCACGCGGCCGGCGGATTCGTCGTAGCCCTCGAAACCGTCGCTCGGACCCGGATAGGTGTTGGTCACCCAGTCGTCGCGGCGCTGGTAGAGCACCGACGCACGCGCGGACCAGTTCGGGCTCAGCGCGCCGCCGACGGCGCCTTCGACGTTCCACATGTTGTCGCTGCCCACGCCGACCTTGCCGTAGCCGCTGGTTTCCTGCGACGGCTTGGCCGATTCGAACTTCACCACGCCGGCCGGCGTGTTGCGGCCGAACAGCGAACCCTGCGGACCGCGCAGCACTTCGACCTGCTCCAGGTCGAACAGCGGGAAGCCCTTCAGGATCGGGTTTTCCTGCACCACGTCGTCGTACACCAGCGAGACCGGCTGCGAGGTGTTGAGGCGGAAGTCGGTGTTGCCGTAGCCGCGGATGTAGAAGCGCGGGAAGGCGCGGCCGAACGAGGACTCGACGTTGAGGCTGGGGACGCGGCCCGACAGGAAGCGGATGTCCGTGCCGCCGGAGGTCAGCACGCCCAGCTGTTCGCCGTTGATGGTGCTGATGGAGACCGGCACGTCCTGGATGTTCTCGACCTTGCGCTGCGCGGTGACCTGCACGGTGTCGAGCGTGGCGGCGCTCTGCGCGGCCGGCGCGGCCGGCGCGGTGGACGCGGGTGTTTCCTGGGCGAAAGCGGTGCCGAACGGCAGCAGGGCGGCGATGGCAAAGGCGAGGCGATGCAGCCGGACGGTGGCCGGGCGGACTGGGGACATGGCGGGGCTTTCCGAGTGGGTGGGGTTCGGGGCGCCTGGCGGCGCTAGCACGCGAATGTTGCATTACAGCAACAAGGGGGGCAATGGCCGGAAGTCCCATTCCCGCCGAAGGTAATCCCGGTTGCCCGCGGCGACCCGGATGTCCGTACGCGCAGGGCGCGACGGGTACGTTCAGCGGGCGGGCAACTCCTCTCGTCGGCGCTGGCAGGCCCGGCATCGAGGCGACCCGACCCGCCGCACCGCCACGGTTCGGCTCCGTTGCAGCCGTGCCCTGTATGCTCCGCCGCTGGTCGCCCCACCCCGCCTGACCCATGCGCCTGATCCGTCGTTCGCGTCCCTTCCTGTTCGCTTGCTGTGCCGTCCTGCTCGCCGCATGCGGCGGCGACAACGTCAGGCCAACCCCGCCGCCCGTACCCGTCGCGACGGTGCCGCCCGCACCGAAGCTCAAGGTCGGCATCGCGCTGGGTGGCGGTGCGGCCAAGGGCTTCGCGCACATCGGCGCCATCAAGATGCTGGAGGCCAACGGCATCGAACCGCAGATCGTCTCCGGCACCAGCGCCGGCAGCGTGGTCGGTGCGCTGTACGCCAGCGGCATGGACCCGTTCCAGATGCAGAAGCAGGCCTTCGCCCTGGACGAAGCGAAGATCCGCGACGTGCGCCTGTTCTCCGGCGGCCTGGTGCAGGGCCAGAAGCTGCAGGACTACGTCAACGACCTGGTCGGCAAGCGCACCATCCAGCAACTCAGGAAGCCGTTCGCCGCCGTGTCCACGCAACTGGAGAACGGCGAGCGCACGGTGTTCGTCCGTGGCAATACCGGGCAGGCCGTGCGCGCGTCGAGCAGCATCCCCGGCGTGTTCGAACCGGTGGTGATCGGCAAGGCCAGCTATGTCGACGGCGGCGTGGTCAGCCCGGTGCCGGTGGATGCGGCGCGCCAGCTGGGCGCGGACTTCGTCATCGCCGTGGACATCTCCACCAAGGCGCCCGGCACCAAGCCCGGCAGCATGCTGGGCATCGTCAACCAGTCCATCGGCATCATGGGCCAGCGCCTGGGCGAACAGGAACTGGCGCGCGCCGACATCGTCATCCGCCCGAAGGTCAACGACATCGGACCGGCCGACTTCGAGCAGAAGAACAACGCCATCCTCGAGGGCGAGCGTGCCGCGTTGGCGGCGATGCCGCAGATCAAGGCGAAGCTCGCCGAACTGCAGCGCACGCGCACTGCCGCGCACGCGGCCAAGCACGCACCGCCCAAGCCGGACCCACGCTGCCTGGAAGAACCTTCGCGACTGGGCAAGCTGTTCGGCCGCGACGTGAAGTGCGACGCGACCGGCCAGCCGGTGAAGCCGTAACCGCCTACGACGTCACGCGACGCAGGTTGTCGCGCGCCCTCGCCTCCAGCGCGGCGTGGAAGTCGGGCGTGCTGTAGATCGCCGGCCGGTCGAGGAAACCCTTCAGGATTTCGCGCCGCTTGCGCCGGAACAGGAAGCCCGGCACGTAGGCGTACTCCTTGCGGATCTGCTGCTCGTATTCGTCGAAGCGCGCGCGCTCGGCACCGAGGATCGACAGGTCGATGTCGACGAGCAGCTGTTGGTCACCGTCGGATGGCACTGCGGTATGTCGCGTCGCCATCACCAGGTCATGCACGTGCTGTGCGGAAGCCGGTGCGACACCTGCGTCGAGTAGTGCATCGCGCGCCCAGTCGGCGCTGCGCAGTTCGTTGTCGTGGCCCTTGATGTCGTAGACCGCGTCATGGAACCACAGCGCGAGTTCCACCTCGTGCGGATGCTCGGCATGCGGCTGCACGTCGTCGAACGTCGCCAGGCATTCGCCGAGGTGTTGCAGCGTGTGGTAGTGGCGCTGTGGTTCCGCGTAGGCCGCCTTCAATCGTGCGAACAACGCAGCGCCCTCGCCCGCTGCGCCGATGCCGGCCCAGGCGCGTTGCCAGGAGGTGAGGAAGCTATCCATAAGGTAGTCCAGGCCGGGGGCGGTGTTCCCATTGTAGGAGCGACGTAAGTCGCGACCGCACACCTGTCCTGTCGGGACGTGAGGGAGGGAAGTGATCCTGGAGCGACGACTGCATGGTCGTGCCTGTGCTTCATGGCGCTCACGTCATGCGGTCGCGACTTACGTCGCTCCTACAAGGGAGAAGGCAACCCATGCCCGCCAACCGGCACGGTCTCGACATGGCTGTCGAAGCCGGCGATCAGCGGGCGCGCCTTGGCGATCGCCTGCTGCACGGCCGGTAGCGACAGCGAGGCCTTGTGGCTGGCCGCATCGGTCCAGACCTCGGTGATCCAGATCGCGTCCGCGTCGGCGGGATCCTGTGCGATCACGTAGCTCAGGCAACCGGGCATGGCGTCGGTGCCGTCGAGCAGGATCGCGAGCAGCGCATCGCGCTGGCCCGGCGTGGCGCGCATCTTGCCGATCAGTCCGTACATGGCGGGTTCTCCGTGGAGGGCGAGCGCGTTGTAGCACGCGACGCGGACAGGCGATGTCCTCGTTCAGGCCTTCGGCAACGGCAGGCCCGCATCGGTCTTCACCGCGCGCAGCACGAAACTCGAATTCACATCGGCCACGCCGCTGGCATTGAGCAGCCCGTCCAGCAGGAAGCGCGAGAAATGCTCCAGGTCCTGGACCACCACGTGCAGCAGGTAGTCCATGTCGCCGGTCAGCGCATAGCAGGCCACTACTTCGTCCCAGGCCCGCACGCTATCGCCGAAATGCTGGACGCTGGCCGGGTCGTGCTTTTCCAGTTGCACGCGCACGAAGGCCTGCAGGCCCATGCCGATCGCCTTCGGATCGACGCGTGCCGCGTAGCCGGCGATCACCCCGGTCGCTTCCAGCCGCTGGATGCGGCGCAGGCAGGCCGACGGCGACAGGTTCACCTGCGCGGCGATGTCGGCGTTGGTGGCGCGGCCGTCCCGCTGCAGCAGGGCCAGCAGGCGCAGGTCGGTGCGGTCGAGTGTCGCCGATTCGGTCATATGCTGCACAGGATAGCCTGTTCATGCACGATCCTTGCGCCATTGGTCGGCACAGGCGCAACTTTGCAAGCCTGTTGCGCGGATCTGCGGCTAGCATCGTTCCTTCACCAGTCCGTCCGGGGAACACCATGAACGAGCCGCGCCGCGTCGAGCACCAGCAGACCGACAAGGGCTATGTGCCGGTCTACACGACCGCCCTGGTGGACCAACCCGCCGACTACCCGGCCGATGACCACGCCACCTGGGGCACGCTGTACGAACGCCAGCGCGCCCTGCTGGTGGGCCGCGCCTGCGACGAGTTCCTGCAGGCGCAGGACGCCATGGGCATGAGCCCGGACCGCATCCCCCGCTTTGATGAGCTCAACGGGGTGCTGCGCGCGACCACCGGCTGGACGCTGGTCGGCGTGGAAGGCCTGCTGCCGGAGCTGGAGTTCTTCGACCACCTGGCCAACCGCCGCTTCCCGGTGACCTGGTGGATCCGCCGTCCCGACCAGATCGACTACATCGCCGAACCCGACCTGTTCCACGACCTGTTCGGCCACGTGCCGCTGCTGATGAATCCGGTGTTCGCCGACTACATGGAGGCCTACGGCAAGGGCGGCGTGAAGGCGCACGGCATCGGTACCGACGCGCTGCAGCACCTGACCCGCCTGTACTGGTACACCGTCGAGTTCGGGCTGATCAACACGCCCGATGGCCTGCGCATCTACGGCGCCGGCATCGTGTCGTCGAAGGGCGAGTCGCTGTACTCGCTGGAATCGGATGCACCCAACCGCATCGGCTTCGACCTGGAGCGGATCATGCGCACGCGCTACCGCATCGACACATTCCAGAAGACCTACTTCGTCATCGACAGCTTCGAGCAGCTGATGAACGCCACCGCGCCCGACTTCACGCCGATCTATGCACAGCTCGAAAAGCAGGACGCCATTCCTGCCGGCAACGTGCTGGATGGCGACACGGTCTACACCCGTGGCACCGGCGAAGGCTGGGCGGAGGGCGGCGACGTCTGACGCACCGCTTACAATCGGGTATCCCTTTCCCCATGGATGCCCGATGCTTCGACGCCTGTTTCCGCTGATCGCGCTCTGCGCGCTGCTCTCCGTCTCCAACGCTGCCTTCGCACGCAACTGCGCGGTGACGATCGAGGCGACGGACATGATGTCCTTCAACCTGAAGACCATCCGCGTACCCGGTGACTGCGCGCAGCTGCGGGTGGTGTTGAAGCATGTCGGCCGCATGCCGGCGCAGGCGATGGGGCACAACTGGGTGCTGACCGAAACGCGGCACCATCGCGAGGTCGGGCTGGCGGGCGGCCGCATGAAGCTGGCCGATGCCTACGTGCCACGCAACGATGCGCGGGTGATCGCGCATACGCCGGTGATCGGAGGCGGGCAGACGACCGAGGTCGTGTTCCCGACGTCGCGCCTGCGGACGGGCGGCGACTACACCTTCTTCTGTTCGTTCCCCGGCCACTGGAACATGATGAAGGGCACGCTGGTCTTCGAATGACCGGTGCAGGTTGATGGTCTCCGTCAACGCATCGGCGATTTCTTTCCGACGGCGGGCGCCATCTCCCTGCGGTAACGCGTGCCTCCGGTAGCATGTCCGGACGCGCCAGGACTGCACTGCGCGCGCCCCGTTCACAGCAGACGGCACGCCATGAATACCGACTACCGCACCTCACTCCCGGGCACCGCGCTCGACTATTACGACGCGCACGCCGCGGTCGATGCCCTGCAAGCGGGCGCCTGGGCCACGCTGTCGTACACCGCGCGCGTGCATGCCGAGAACATCGTGCGGCGTGCCGATCCCGCCCGCCGCGACGACTACCTGCGCCAGCTCATCGAGCGACGCCGCGACGTGGATTTCCCCTGGTTCCCGGTGCGCGTGGTTTGCCACGACATCCTCGGCCAGACAGCCTTGGTCGACCTGGCCGGCCTGCGCGACGCCATCGCCGACATGGGCGGCGATCCGGCGCAGGTGAACCCGGTGGTGCCGGTGCAGCTGATCGTCGACCACTCGCTGGCGGTGGAATGCGGCGGCTACGACCCGGACGCGTTCAACAAGAACCGCGCCATCGAGGACCGCCGCAACGAGGACCGGTTCCACTTCATCGACTGGACCAAGCTGGCGTTCAAGAACGTCGACGTGATCCCGCCGGGCAACGGGATCATGCACCAGATCAATCTGGAGAAGATGTCGCCTGTCGTGTACGTGCAGGACGGCGTTGCATTCCCCGACACCTGCGTCGGCACCGACAGCCACACGCCGCATGTGGACGCGCTGGGCGTCATCGCCGTCGGCGTCGGCGGCCTGGAAGCGGAGAACGTCATGCTCGGCCGCGCCTCGTGGATGCGCACGCCGGACATCGTCGGCGTCGAACTCAGCGGAAAGCCGCAGCCGGGTATCACCGCCACCGACGTGGTGTTGGCATTGACCGAATTCCTGCGCAAGGAAAAGGTGGTCGGCGCCTACCTGGAATTCCGCGGCGAAGGCGCGGCGGCGTTGACCATCGGCGACCGCGCGACGATTTCCAACATGGCGCCCGAGTACGGTGCGACCGCGGCGATGTTCTTCATCGACGACAACACGCTGGACTACCTGCGCCTGACCGGCCGCAGCGACGAGCAGGTCGCGCTGGTCGAGACCTATGCGAAGACCGCCGGCCTGTGGGCCGACGACCTGGCGACCGCGCAGTACGAGCGCACGCTGCACTTCGACCTGTCCACCGTCGTGCGCAACATGGCCGGCCCGTCGAACCCGCACAAGCGGTTGCCGACCAGCGCGCTGGCCGAACGCGGCATCGCCGATGAAGCCAAGCTGGAAGCCGGCAAGGTCGAGGAAGCGCAGGGCCTGATGCCGGACGGCGCGGTGATCATCGCCGCCATCACGTCGTGCACCAACACCAGCAACCCGCGCAACGTCATTGCGGCTGCGCTGCTGGCACGCAACGCCAATGCGAAAGGCCTGTTCCGCAAGCCGTGGGTGAAGTCGTCGCTCGCGCCGGGCTCGAAGGCCGTGCAGCTGTACCTGGAAGAATCCGGCCTGCTGCCCGACCTGGAGAAGCTCGGCTTCGGTATCGTCGCGTTCGCCTGCACGACGTGCAACGGCATGAGCGGCGCGCTGGATCCTGCGATCCAGCAGGAAATCATCGCTCGCGACCTGTACGCGACCGCCGTGCTGTCGGGCAACCGCAACTTCGACGGCCGCATCCATCCGTACGCGAAGCAGGCCTTCCTCGCTTCGCCACCGCTGGTGATTGCCTACGCCATCGCCGGCACCGTGCGCTTCGACATCGAGAAGGATGCACTGGGCTTCGATGCAGACGGCAACGCGATCACGCTGAAGGACCTCTGGCCCAGCGACGAAGAAATCGACGCCATCGTCAAGGCGAGCGTCAAGCCGGCGCAGTTCCGCAAGGTCTACGAGCCGATGTTCAACGTGCGTGTGGAGCACGGCGGCAAGGTCGACCCGTTGTACGCGTGGCGGCCGCAGAGCACGTACATCCGCCGCCCGCCGTACTGGGAAGGCGCGCTGGCCGGCGAACGCACGCTACGCGGCATGCGTCCGCTGGCCGTGCTCGGCGACAACATCACCACCGACCACCTGTCGCCGTCGAACGCGATTCTCGCGTCGAGCGCAGCCGGCGAGTACCTGGCGAAGATGGGCCTGCCGGAAGAGGACTTCAATTCATACGCCACGCACCGCGGCGACCACCTGACCGCGCAGCGCGCGACGTTCGCCAATCCGCAGCTGCTCAACGAGATGGCGGTGGTCGATGGCGACGTGAAGAAGGGTTCGCTGGCGCGCATCGAGCCGGACGGGCAGGTCGTGCGCATGTGGGAAGCCATCGAAACCTACATGGACCGCAAGCAGCCGCTCGTCATCATCGCCGGCGCCGACTACGGACAGGGCAGTTCGCGCGACTGGGCGGCGAAGGGCGTGCGGCTGGCCGGCGTGGAAGCGATCGTGGCGGAAGGCTTCGAGCGCATCCATCGCACCAACCTCATCGGCATGGGCGTGCTGCCGCTGGAGTTCAAGGCGGGCGAAACGCGCAAGACCTACGGCATCGACGGCACCGAGATCTTCGACGTGGTCGGCGAGCGCCGGCCGCGTACGGAATTGACGCTGGTGATCCACCGCGCCAGCGGCGAGACGGTGCAGGTACCCGTGATCTGCCGCCTGGACTCGGACGAGGAAGTGTCGATCTACGAGGCGGGCGGGGTGCTGCAGCGGTTCGCGCAGGATTTCCTCGACGCGTCGAAAGCGGCCTGACCCGTTCGTCGTTTCGGTACACCCACCGCACAGGAGTCCGATCATGTCCGACAACGCCACACCCGGTACCGTCCGCCTGCACCGCGTGCTGCGCGCACCGCCGTCGCGCGTCTACCGTGCCTTCCTCGATCCGGATGCGATGGTGAAGTGGCTGCCGCCGCACGGCTTCACCGGCAAGGTCCATTCGATGGATGCCCGCGTGGGCGGTGGCTACACGATGTCGTTCACCAATTTCGGCACGGGCTCCAGCCATTCCTTCGGCGGCACGTACGTGGAACTGGTGGAGAACGAACTGCTGCGCTACACCGACCAGTTCGACAACCCCGGCCTGCCGGGCCAGATGCAGGTCACGGTGACGCTGAAGCAGAGCATCGCCGGCACCGAACTGAACGTCGTGCAGGAAGGCATTCCCGCCGCGATCCCGGTCGACTTCTGCTACCAGGGCTGGCAGGAGTCGCTGGAGCTGCTGGCGAAACTGGTCGAACCCGAGATTCCCGACGGCGCGTGAGCCGTCACCACAACGGAAATCCATTCCATGTCCCACGTCCCCCAGATCCGCATCCCCGCCACCTACATGCGTGGTGGCACGTCGAAAGGCGTGTTCTTCCGCCTGCAGGATCTTCCGGAGCGTGCGCAGGCACCGGGTCCGGTGCGCGATGCGCTGCTGGGCCGGGTGATCGGTTCGCCCGATCCCTACGGCAAGCACACCGACGGCATGGGCGGGGCGACGTCGAGCACCAGCAAGGTGGTGATCATTGCGCCGGCCACGCAGCCGGGGCATGACGTGGACTATCTGTACGGACAAGTGCCGATCAATGAGTCCTTCATCGACTGGAGCGGCAACTGCGGCAACCTGTCGTCGGCGGTCGGTCCGTTCGCCATCGCCAACGGTTTCATCGATGCAGCGCGCATTCCCGAGAACGGCACGGTGACGGTCCGCATCTGGCAGGCCAATATCCACAAGACCATCGTCGCCCACGTGCAGGTGACCAACGGCGAGGTGCAGGAAACCGGCGACTTCGAACTCGATGGCGTGACGTTCCCGGCGGCGGAAGTGCAGCTCGAATTCATCGATCCGGCAGATGAGGGCGACGGCGACGGGGGTGGCGCGATGTTCCCGACCGGCCACCTGGTCGACGACCTCGACGTGCCAGGCGTGGGCGTGTTCAAAGCGACGATGATCAACGCCGGCGTGCCGGTGGTGTTCGTGGAAGCGGCAGCGTTGGGTTATGACGGCACCGAGCTGCAGGGCGCGATCAACGAAGACGAGGTCGCACTGGAGAAGCTGGAAGCCATCCGTGCGCATGGCGCCGTGCGCATGGGCCTCGTCGCCGATGTCGCCGCTGCGGCGAAGCGTCCGCTGACCCCGAAGGTGGCGTTCGTCGCGCCGCCGAAAGACTACGTGTCGTCGAGCGGCAAGCCGGTAAAGGCCGGCGAGATCGACCTGCTGGCGCGTGCCATGTCGATGGGCAAGCTGCACCACGCGATGATGGGCACGGCATCGGTCGCCATCGCCACCGCGGCCGCGGTACCGGGCACGCTGGTGAATGCAGCGGCGGGCGGCGGCACGCGCGAGGTGCTGGTGTTCGGGCATCCATCCGGCACGCTGCGCGTCGGTGCGGACGTCAAACAGGTAGACGGCACGTGGGTGGTGACCAGGGCGGTGATGAGCCGCAGCGCGCGCGTGCTGATGGAAGGCGCGGTACGCGTGCCGGGCGACGCGTTCTGACGACGACAGGCTGACCTGCCGGAAGTCACCACTTTCGCCGAGGCCATTGCCTCGGCGCCGCGCGCACGACAGCATGGGCGCATGTGGCTGACCCTGAATCGACTTCGCGAACCCATGACGCTGGCGGGCGTGTTCACGCTCGCTGCCGTCGCGTTGGGTCTGCGCTTCCTGCCGCCCGACGTGCTGCCTGCCGCCGCTGCGGCGTTGGCGGGTTACGCCGCCTGCTTCCTGTTCTTTGCCGTCGGACCCAAGGACTGGCTGCGCCGACGATGGCTGGCGTTGGCGGCGATGGCGGGCCTGTGCCTGCTGCTGGCCTGGCTGACCACGCGGCTGGGCACGGCGCAGGTCCTGCTGGTGGTCTGGGTGGCCTGCGCCACGAACGTGCTGTCGCCGCGGTGGCTGATCGGCGCGGCGGCGCTGTTGAACTTCGGTTTCTACCTGATGCTGGTGCACCACGAATTCGGCGCGCCCTTCACGATGACGCTGATCAACATGGGCTTCCAGGCACTCGCCGGCCTGTGCGTGCACTATGCGCGCCGGGCCGAGGAGTCCCGCGACGCGCTCGCGCGTGTCAACGCGGACCTGCTGGCCACGCGTGCCCTGCTGGCCGACAGTGCGCGCGATGCCGAACGCCTGCGTGTCGCGCGCGAACTGCATGACGTGGCCGGGCACAAACTCACGGCGATGAAGCTCAATCTGCGTGCACTGGCCAGCGATCCCGCGCTGGCGGGACGCGACGAGGTCCGCATCGCGCAGCAACTGTCCAGCGAGTTGCTGGACGATATCCGCAGCGTCGTGCAGGCCATGCGCGACTCGCGCGGACTGGACCTGCAGACCGCGATCCGTGCCCTCGCTGCGCCGCTGCCCAGACCCATGCTGGCCCTGCATATCGGGGACGACGTGAAGGTCGACGACCCCGCCGTTGCCGAATCGCTGCTGCGCATCGTGCAGGAGTGCCTGACCAACGCGGCCCGCCATGCCAGTGCGGAGACGCTGACCGTGTCATTGAAGAACGAGGAGGCAGGCATGCACCTGCAGATCGAAGACGACGGCCGCATGAACGGCCGCATGCGCGAGGGCAACGGCGTATCGGGCATCCGCGAGCGCGTCGCGGCGCTGGGTGGCGAGCTGCAGTTCGGCACCAGTGCGACCGGTGGCCTGCGCCTGGACGTGAGGTTGCCGGCATGAGCGTGCGCGTCGCCCTCGCCGACGACCAGGCCCTGGTGCGCGCCGGCCTGCGCGCCCTGCTGAAAGCGCAGCAGGTGGAGGTGGTGTTCGAAGCCGACGACGGCGCCGACCTGTTGGCCAGACTGGAGTCGCAGCCGGTGGATGTGGTGCTCAGCGACATCCGCATGCCGGGCGTGGATGGCATCGACGCGTTGATCAAGCTGCGCGAACGCGGCGACCGCACGCCGTTCCTGCTGCTCACCACGTTCGACGACAGCGACCTGCTGCTGCGCGCGACCGATGCCGGCGCGCAGGGCTTCCTGCTGAAGGACGCTGCGCCGGAAGACCTGCATGATGCCATCCAGCGCGTGGCTGCCGGCGAGACGCTGTTGCAGCCGGTCAGCACGGATCCGGTGCGTGCGCGCTTCCGCTTCCGCGATGAGGCACCGCCCACCGACACCTTCAGCGAGCGCGAGGTCGCGATCCTGCGCCTGCTCGCCGGCGGCTACTCGAACAAGGAAATCGCGCGCACGCTCTTTCTCGCCGAAGGCACGGTGAAGAACTATGTCTCCACCATCCTCGACAAACTGGGCACGCGCGACCGCACCCGCGCCGTGCTGAAGGCGATCACGTTGCGGATCATCTGAGGGCCAGCGATCGCGCGGTTGTGGGAGCGACGCAAGTCGCGATGGGGTGCCAGTGAAAAGGCATCGCGACTTACGTCGCTCCCACAACAGCACACCCTTCGTCAGAACACCCACACCATCGCCGCACCGGCGACCAGCGCCAGCATCAGGCCGGCGGACACGCGCAGCCCGTAGGCCGCGCCACCACTGACCCACGCGATCACCGATTTCGCGGTCAGGCTGGCGGCGAGCAGGGCGAGCATCCACCACCGCGCCTCGGCCGCTTCCAACCCGCCACGCGAAAACTGGTTGGCCAGCGTGGCCACCGCCGCCTGCAGTTCGGCCATCGCCGACAGTGCGGCCGCGGCCATCGCGCCACGGGGGCCGATCCATGCTGCCAGCGCCGCCGCGACGAAGGTCAACACCGCGACCAGCAGCGCAAAGCCCAGCGCCTGGCCGAAACGGAACATGCGGCTTTCCGACGTCGGCGGCTTCACCGTTTCCTCGCGACCCGCGCGCAGGCCGATGAGGCCGCCGGCCAGCAACACGGCACCGATCGCGCACAGCTCCGGCAGCAGGTCGCGCAACAGCGGCGGCGACACCGCCCACAGGATCGGCACGCACAACGTCAGCGACGCCAGGTTGGACAGCAGCGCAGCCGCCACCGCCGAACGCATCAGCGCCGGTGTTTGCTTCGCCCGCTGGCCAAAGCCGATCGTCGCCGCGGTCGACGACACGTAACCGGCGAAGAAGCCCGCCGCCGCCAGTCCCCAACGGTTGCCGACCACCCGCAGCACGATGTGACCCAGCGCGCTGACCGCCATCACCAGCACCACCAGCTTCCAGATCGTCGCCAGGTTGATCGCCTCGAATGGGCCAATGGGGCGGTCCGGCAGGATCGGCAGGATCACCAGCGCCGAGGCCAGCAACAGCAGACCGTCGAAGACTTCCCGCTCGCTGAAGGTCTCGCGGGTCAGCTCATGCAATGTCTCCTTGGCGTACACCAGTGCCGCGACCACGACCGCCAGGCCGGTCGCCAGCGCCGGAAACCGCAGGGCCAGGGCGCCCAGCAGAAAGGTCAGCACCAGCGTCACTTCGCTGGTCAGTCCCGGATCGTCCTGCTGCGTGGCGCGGTAGGCCATGGCGGCCAGCACGCCGACCACGCCCAGCCCGACCAGCACGGCCATCGATCCCAGCATCGCTGCGACCGCTGCCATCAACGCGACCAGCGCATGCGTGCGCAGGCCGGCGATCCGGTACCCGCGGCCACCGCTGCGTTCCCGTACCAGCCCGATCAGCAGGCCCAGGCCCAACGCGGAGGACAGGGCCAGCCAGGTCTGCGGGGTCGCTTCGTCCATCCATCCTTCCTCGTTCAGGGCCGCGAGCATAACGAATGGTCTTGCATTGGTCTCGTCAACCCGGACAATGCGCGCCACCTTCGCCGTGGACCCCATCATGCCCGCTCCCGCTCCGTCCGCCGTCTCGCTGAGCCGCTACCTGATCGAAGAACAGCGCGCCGGCCGCATCAGCGCCGACCTGCGCCAGCTGATCGCGGTGGTCGCCCGCGCCTGCACCAGCATCTCCATCGCGGTCAGCAAGGGCGCGCTGGGCGGCGTGCTGGGCGACGCCGGCACCGGCAACGTGCAGGGCGAGGCGCAGAAGAAACTGGACGTGCTGAGCAACGACATCCTGCTGGAAGCCAATGCCTGGGGTGGTCATCTGGCAGCGTGCGCATCGGAGGAAATGGACCACAGCCAGCCGATCCCGGACGCCTATCCGCGCGGCGGCTTCCTGCTGCTGTTCGACCCGCTGGACGGCAGCTCCAACATCGACGTCAACGTCTCGGTCGGCACCATCTTCTCCGTGCTGCGCAGCCCGGACGGCGTGACGACACCGGGCGACGAGCACTTCCTGCAACCCGGCCGCGACCAGGTTGCCGCCGGCTACTGCATCTACGGCCCGAGCACGATGCTGGTGCTCACCACGGGCAACGGCACCCATGCGTTCACCCTGGACCGCGAGCAGGGCGCGTTCGTGCTGACCCAGCGCGACATGCGGATTCCGGAGGAGACAAGGGAATTCGCCATCAACATGTCCAACCAGCGCCACTGGGAAGCGCCGATGCAGGGCTATGTCACCGACCTGCTCGCCGGCAAGGAAGGCCCGCGCGGCAAGGACTTCAACATGCGCTGGATCGCCAGCATGGTCGCCGACGTGCACCGCATCCTGACCCGCGGCGGCATCTTCATCTACCCGTGGGACCGCAAGGACCCGGGCAAGGCCGGCAAGCTGCGCCTGATGTACGAAGCCAACCCGATGGGCATGCTGGTGGAACAGGCGGGCGGTGCCGCCAGCACCGGCCGCGAGGACATCCTGTCGCTGCGCCCCACCCAGCTGCACCAGCGCGTGCCGGTGTTCCTGGGCTCGAAGAAGGAAGTGGAAGCGGCGGTCGGTTATCACCTGGCTCATGACACCGCAGCAGCGTGATCCGACAGGGTAAAGTCGTGATCAGGATTCAATGCTGGGTGCATGCAGGATGCAGCGACACTTCTTTGCGACGCCAAATGATTTGTTGCCCGTTTTGGAGCAGGCAGAGAAAAAGCTCAGTCTCGCCTATTCGCTCACGGGACTCTTCGAGTTCCCCCACGTCACCATCATCGAAGCGGGCGCTCAGCTTCCCAGCTTGAACTTGCCCGCTGAAGGCTCATCTGCAAACAATCCCACGTACCTGATCACCTTGTCTGGCCATATCATCGATGTCCGCCAGGTTCCGCAAAGCGCTGGCGGCATCCGGTATGCGGTGGATCAATTGACCAATCCCGACAGCGTCACCTTTGCGCATGGTGGCCTGTTCTCACCCGATACACTCATATCAGGGCGAGTCGCCACCGTGTCGGATACACCCGTTGCAAAGTCGATTCAATCCGCTTTTTCCAATGCCATCGGCAAACTGTTCACTCGCATCAATGCGTTCTACGTAGGACCTGGCGCTTCAGAGATGCTTGGTCGAGGCTGCAGACTGACTCACGCGGTACAGTCTCCACCCGAGTACGATCTTCGGCTTACCCGTGGCAAGCCACGCAACAAGTGACATAGCGATCCTCCATGTCGACAACCATTCATTGCGCGTCTGGAATCCTCGGATGAAAGCCGCTACTGCCGACTTCATCGAGGTCTACCCCGACGCGCTCGACGCGGACACGTGTCGCTCCATCGTCGCGCGCTTCGACGGCAGCGGACAGGACGAACCGGGGCGTGTCGGTGGTGGCCACTATCCCGAGCTCAAGCACAGCCGCGACATCAGCATCACGGGCCAGGCCGCGTGGCGCGACGTGGAACAGCACCTCAACCTGGCGGTGCTCACCGGCCTGCAGAAGTACCTGCGTACCTATCCCTTCAGCCTGATCGCCCCGCTGATGCTGCAGCAGCCGGATGTGGAAGGCACGCTGCGGCGGCTGCGCTACGACGACATCGCGGGCATGGACGATGCTGCACTGATGAAGCTGGTGATGAAGGTCTTCGTGCCTGGCCGGATCAACCTGCAACGCTACGCCGCCGGTGAGGGTGGATATCCGTACTGGCATTGCGAGCTGTTTCCGAAAGCGGCTGATGCGGAAACGCTCCATCGCCACGTGTTGTGGACGCTCTACCTGAACGACGATTTCAGCGCGGGCGAAACCGAATTCTTCCACCAGCAACGCAAGATCGTGCCGCGCACCGGCAGCCTGCTGATCGCACCGACGGCATTCACGCATACGCATCGCGGCAACCGCCCGCTCGACGGCAACAAGTACATCGCCACGAGCTGGGTGATGTTCCAGCGGGCGGAACGGCTGTACGCCAGCCGCTGAGCGGTGGTCACGCCATCAGGCGGGGCGCGTCCATGTCCGCACGCAGGCGTCGCAACGCCGCCTCCGCATCGCCCACCACGATCACGCTCGGCACGCAGTATCCCTGCGAGATTTGCAAAGGCCAGACGAACTTGAGCTTCAAAGTCCGGCTCGGGCGAGCCATCGCTACGACTACCCACCTGGCCCGATACGACTACAAGGTCATCCGAGCGGATAGCCGGCGAATATCCATGCCGTTTGTGTAGTTCATGCTGATTCGCGGGAAAGATGACATCTCGAACGGTCATGGAAGCACTCCTTCGACGATGTTCGGTTGGAATGCTTTCGTGCAGGCCATGGACACCACCACTACATCGGAGAATCCGAAGCACGTTGGAGTACCATGCCGCCCTGGTGTAGTTCACCATTGATGAACTCGCCGTAGCCGAAGAAATCGCCGTCGTACTGATAGTCGATCCTCTGGCCATGCAGCACATAGCAGCCGCTGAACACACACGAGCGGCTGCCCTGCGACTCCTCGCAACGGCCGTCAGCAAACAGGGTGTGGCGAACGAATCCATCGCAGGTCGCCCACGTCCCGATCACGTCGCCAATCTCGCGTATCGCGAAGCGCTCCGTTTCACCAACGGCGCGCTCGCGCTCGTGGAACGCTGGTCGAGTGGCGATTCCTGCCATCGGCTTGACTGACAACGCATGTGTCTTTCCGCTCATGGGCGTGGCGTCCGAGAAGAAGTGCCTGGGACGTTGACGGATTCGCCCTGGCTTCGCGTTGCATTTCTTGCTCGCGCGGCGCTGCTGTTGCGGCTTTCGGATACCGGTGCTCGCTGTATGCGCTGGGCGGAGACCCGCGAGTCCGAGGCCACCGTTGAGCGGCGACGCGCCTGCATCGAACCGCAAGATCGGCATCGCGCCAGCAGAAACAGCGACGCGACGCTCTGGAGCACGCCACAGAATTCCGGTCCATGCGCAGCACGGCCCGTATGGAGAAACCCACGATGGCGAACCAGGATGCCCCTCCCTCACGCTTGACCACCAGTGCAGGAGCTCCTGTCGCTGACAACCAGAACAGTCTTACTGCAGGGGAGCGCGGCCCGATCCTCCTCCAGGATTTGCAACTGATCGAGAAGCTGGCTCACCAGAACCGCGAGCGGATCCCGGAGCGCGTCGTCCATGCCAAGGGTTGGGGGGCGCACGGGGTACTCAGGGTAACCGGCGACATCTCGCACCTGACGTGTGCAAGCGTGCTCCAGGCCGGCACCGAGACGCCGGTGATCGCCCGCTTCTCGACCGTGGCTGGCGAGCGCGGGGCCGCGGACCATGAGCGTGACGTACGCGGCTTCGCGCTCAAGTTCTACACGCAGGAAGGCAACTGGGACCTGGTCGGCAACAACACGCCGGTGTTCTTCGTCCGGGATCCGCTCAAGTTCCCGGATTTCATTCGGACGCAGAAGCGTCATCCACGCACTCACCTGAGGTCTGCGACCGCCATGTGGGATTTCTGGTCCCTGTCACCGGAGAGCCTTCACCAGGTAACGACGCTCTTCTCGGATCGTGGCTTGCCGGCCAGCCCCATGCACATGAATGGCTACGGCAGTCATACCTACAGCCTGTGGAACGACAAGGGCGAGCGCGTCTGGGTGAAGTTCCATTTCAAGACCCGCCAGGGACATCGTCACTACACCAACGCCGAGGCGGAAGCGATCGTGGGGCGTACCCGCGAGGGGTATCAGGAGACCTTGTTCGGAGCGATTGAAGCGGGCGATTTCCCGCAGTGGACCGTCAAGCTGCAGGTGATGACCCAGGGGCAGGCGGAAGCCTTCCCTTTCAATCCGTTCGACGTTACCAAGGTCTGGCCGCAGTCGGACTTTCCACCGATCGATATCGGCGTGCTGGAGCTCAATCGGAATCCCGGGAACTACTTCACCGAGATCGAGCAGCTCGCATTCAGTCCGTCCAACCTCGTGCGCGGCATTGGTCACTCGCCGGACAGGATGCTGCAAGCCAGGGTCTTCTCCTATGCGGATGCGCACCGGTACCGCCTCGGCACGCATTACGAAGCGCTGCCGGTCAACAGGCCGCGCTGCCCCGTCCATCACTATCACCAGGACGGAGCCATGCGTTTCTTCGACAACATGCCGAATCCGGACGCCTACTACGAGCCGAACAGCTTCGGGGGGCCGCGGGAGGACGCGTCGTTCGCCGAGCCGCCGCTGGACCTGCGCGGTCCCGGCGCGAGGTTCGATCATCGAGATGGAAACGACGATTTCAGCCAGCCGCGTGCGCTGTTCCTCCTGTTCGACGGCGCACAGAGAGAACGCCTGTTCGCCAACATCGCGGCGGCGATGAAAGGTGTACCCGCGTGCATCACGGAACGACAGATCGAACTGTTCCGGCAAGTACATCCCGCGTTCGGAGCCGGGGTCTCCACGGCCCTGGACATGCTGGACCCACCCTTCTGACCTGCGGTCTCTCACGGGCGTATGGCGATCAGTCCGTACGCCCGCGTGGAGACCATTCAAACCACACCATGAGGAACGCCATGAACGCTCTGATGTCTTCGTTTGCCTTTGGACTGCTGACCCTGTCGTCCCAGCTGGCTACGGAAGCCCATGCTACGCAACCCACGGGGCACACAACGTCCCTCTCCAGAGGCGGCATCATCACGACCAACGATGCCGTGCAGCTCTACTACAAGGACTGGGGACCGAAGGACGGCCAGGTCGTTACGTTCAGCCATGGCTGGCCACTGAATGCCGACAGCTGGGAATCGCAGATGCTGTTCCTGGCGGAACGCGGTTATCGGGTGATCGCACATGACCGCCGGGGCCATGGCCGCTCCAGCCAGCCGTGGGATGGCAACGACATGGACCACTACGCCGACGATCTTGCTGCGGTGATCCAGACGCTCGACCTGCGTGACGTGACGCTGGTCGGCTTCTCGACCGGGGGCGGTGAAGTCGCTCGCTATATCGGGCGACATGGCACCGCGCGCGTGCGCAAAGCGGTGCTTGTCAGTGCGGTGCCGCCGCTGATGTTGCGTACCGACAGCAATCCAGATGGTTTGCCACTCGACGTCTTCGATGGCCTGCGCGTCAATTCGCTCATCAATCGCTCCAAGCTTTACCTGGACATTGCCTCGGGTCCGTTCTTCGGATTCAACCGGCCCGGCGCCAAGCCCGACCAGGGACTGATCCAGTCGTTCTGGGCACAAGGCATGCAGGCCGGCCACAAGAACACCTACGATTCCATTGCGGCGTTCTCGGCGACGGACTTCCGCGGAGACCTTGCCAGGTTCGACGTACCGACCCTGGTCATCCATGGCGACGACGACCAGATCGTACCGATCGACATCTCTGCCCGCGCATCCGCCGCATTGATCAAGGACGCGCGCCTGATCGTCTACTCCGGCGCACCGCATGGCATCGCCGATACCCACAAGGATCTCCTCAACCAGGACCTTCTGGATTTCCTCAGAGAGTGAAGGAGCATGCACGCAACGGCCTGCGCGCGATATGCGCGGCAGCTTCATGGCGGACATGGGTACGCGATGATGGATGTATCCGGAAACCACCCCCGGTCGACGATGCGCGCACTTGGGGTTCACACGGCGTGGATTGGCCTCTCCCTGGCGCTCGCGACAGAGACCGCGATGGCCCAGTTCCGGCCGCTGCGGTTCGACGACGACTTCAAGGCACAGCATGAGGCGTGCGCGGAGGACCGTCGCGCCGGGTGCTGGAAGAACCTTCCCGTCGGGGCGCACGCCCGCCTGAGTGTTGGCGGCGATCTCCGTTGGCGCTACGAGTACGCCGAAAATCCCCGCTACGGTCTGGTGCCTCAGGACGCCTGGGGCGTGCTGATGCAGCGTCATTCAGCATTTGCCAACCTCAGTCTGGGCGAACACTGGCGCGGATTCGCGCAGTTGGCCAGCTCCCGCGCCAACGGCCGCGCTGGAGGCCCGTCACCGGTGGATGAGAACCGGCTCGACCCCACCAATCTGTTCGTCGAATGGCGATCGGCGATGGAAGGCCAGGATGGCGTCGGCGTGCGCGCCGGCATCCAGGAGCTGCAGTTCGGATCCGGGCGCGGCATCGACGCGCGCGAAGGTCCCAACGTAAGACGCAGCTTTGACGCCGTACGCCTCCATGTGAGCAGCGGCGCCTGGCGCGTTGATGCCTTCGCCGCGGCACCACGATTGAGCCGACCGGGCAGCTTCGACGACGCCCGCTCGCAGACGCAGGCACTGCGTGGCGTCTATGCGACCCGCAACGGAGGTGCGACGTCCTGGGACGTGTACGTGCTGCACTTCGAAGACACGGTTTCCCGCTACGTCCAGGGGGTATCGCATGAGCGCCGCTGGTCGCTCGGTGCCCGTGCTTTCGGCGGCCGCCATGGCTGGGACTGGAACTGGGAGTCCCTGGTACAGGGTGGGCGGTTCGGCGATGACGACATTCGCGCCTGGTCGCTGGCTACCGATACGGGCTACACCTTCGATGATGTCGTCGGACGGCCGCGGCTCGCGCTGCTTGTCGCGGTCGCAAGCGGCGACAGCGATCCCGACGACGACCGCCTCGGCACCCTCAATCCCCTCTATCCGCGCGGCAACTATTTCGGCGATGAAGCGACGCTCGGGCCACGCAACTTCTTCAACATTCACCCGGCATTGGCCCTGCAGGTCGGGCCCCGGGTCCGAATGAGCGCCAGCCTGGACTTCTTCTGGCGTTACAGCACCCGCGACGGCGTGTACTCGCCCAACGGCATGCTGATCAGTCCCGTAGGCGACAGCCGCGCCCGCTACGTGGCGACCATCGCCTCTGTCGGAGCCACGTGGGCGCCGGCGCCGGGCTGGTCGTCGAGCGCCGTCGTCGCCTATGCGCGGCCTGGCGCGTTCCTGCGCGAAACAGGAGCCGACGATGCGCTCAGCCTCATCAGCCTCACTGTGCAGTACCGATTCTGATGTCAACGAGTGCCGGCGGTGGCGAGTGGTGTTGCGCTCAATGTCTGTCCGGCACCGGAGCGATGCGCGTATGCGGATCCCCCAGCGCTTTCGATAGCGTCGAAGCTACCCACGCCAGGCAGGTGCACACGGCGATGGCCGCCGTCATGGTCAGGGCACTGCTGTCCACGAAAGGACTGCTCAGCGCGATCATCACGGCGCCGGTCACCATCTGTGCGCTGCCGCCAATCGATGCTGCGAGTCCCGCGATGTCGGGGTGCGGGTCCAGCGACATCACCATCGCCGTCGGCACCACCAGCCCCAGGCAGGTGAACACCAGACCCAGTCCCGCCATCAGTACGGGCAAGGTGTCCAGACCCATCCAGATCACGCCGGCAAGGACCAGCGAACACATGGCCAGGCCGGTCACCGCCCACGAAATCACCCGGCCCATCCCGAATCGTTCCGACAGGCGGCCGGCGAACTGGGAGGCGATGAAGAAGCCCACGGCGTTGGCCGCGAAGGCGAATGAGAATTCGGTAGGGCTGAGGCCGTACTGCTGGCTGTAGACGAAGCTGGCCGCTGAGATGAATACGAACAGGCTGGCGATTCCGAACGCGGCCATCATCGTCAGTCCCATGAAGCGACGGTCCGACAGCAGGCGCTTGATGCCTGCCCAGATCGGCGCAACGCGCACCGGCCGTTGGTGAATGGACGACAGCGTCTCGGGCAGAGCGAACTGGATCAATGGCAGGCTGAGCAATGACGCCATCGCCAGTATCAGGAAGATCCCGCGCCAGCTGCTCCATGCGAGCACCATCGAGCCTGCCAGTGGCGCGAGCAGCGGAGAAATGGACAGCACCATCATGATCGCGGCCATGGCGCGTGCCGCCGCCGGTCCACTGGCCACATCGCGGATTACCGCACGTGGAACCACCATCAGCGCTGCCGCCCCGAAACCTTGCACCGCGCGAGCCGCGATGAGCCAGTCGATTGAAGGAGCACATCCGGCGGCGATCGAGGCCACGGTGAAAATCAAGGCGCCGATGATCATCGGGCGCTTGCGCCCCATGGCATCGGACAACGGGCCATAGATCATCTGCGCCAGCCCGAACGACAGAAAGTAGATCGCCAGCGTCAGGGTCGCAACGGACTCGGTGGTCGCCAGGTCGCCAGCCATCGCGGGCAGGGCCGGAAGGTACATGTCGATCGCGAAAGGGCCGACGGCCGTCAGCAGGCCCAACACGAATGCCATCCGGAACAGGGAGTCGCGCATGAGATAGTCCTGGCATTGAATATGGGTGATGCATGCCGCCAAGCGGCACCCGCAAGCGCGCGCTGCCGTATGAATGTCGAACGGGCGGGCAGGTCCTGGTCAGGACCAGGCGGCGTTCACTGCGTCAGGTGCCTGTCTTCAGGCCTTTGCAAGGAAGGCGATCAGGGCGTCGTTTACCTGGTCCGCCGCCTCGTGCTGTACCCAGTGCCCGACGTTCTCCAGTCGGATCTGGTCCACGAGGTTGGGCTGGGCCTCACGTAGCGCTGCCAGGGTGGGCGTCTCGGGGTGGAACATCTGGCATAGCCCGTCCGCTGCTCCCCAGATATAGAGCGATGGCTGTCGAATGACTGCATCCTTGTAAGCTGCCATCAACTCGAAGGTTCTCGCGTAGGCGGTGTAGTAGCTCAATCCGCCGCGGAACCCGGTGCGTTCAAAGGCCTCGATGGTGTGGCGGACGTAGGCAGGATCGGCCCAGTCAGGGACGCCGACCGGCGCCGGCCTCAGCATATGGAGCTGCGGATCCAGTGGATTCCATCGCAGTGCCGGCTCGGGACTCGCGGAAAGCCAGTAGAGAATGCTCGGAATCGCTTGTTCGGCGTTGGCGAACAGCGCATCCGCACCTGGTGCTGCGAGTTCGAAGGCGTAGTAGCGATCGCCCAGCCCGCTGTCGCGCAACGACTGCCAAGGATTGATCTTCCCTCGTGGCGCGAACGGGATACTGATGCTTACGAGCCCGCGGAAGCGGTCCGGCCGCATGAGCGCGGCAAGCTGCGAATGGAAGGCGCCCCAGTCGTGACCGACAATGACCGCGTTATCGATGGAGAGGGCGTCGAGCACGCCGACCAGATCGCCGGTGATATGGAGAGCGGTGTAAAGGTTGGGATCTTCCGGCGCGAAGCTCTGGCCGTATCCCCTCATGTCGAGCGCCACGGCCCTGTAACCCGCCTCGGCCACGGCCTGCATCTGACTCCGCCAGGTCTCTGCGGTATCGGGGAAACCGTGGCAGAACAGGACTGCCGGCCCCTCGCCCTGCTCCATGACGTGGAACTTTCCATCGATGGCATCCACCATCCGTCGACGGACGGGCCACGCCGTTGCGCGCTCGGTCGCCCATCCCAACGCAGGGGCCAGCCCGAGAGAAAGACCGAGGAGGGCAGCGCTTCGAAGGAAATCGCGCCGGGACGAGAGGCGGCCGGTGTCCTGGAGCGGTGTTGCGCGAAGGCTGGGGGGCATATCGATAGTCATGGCTGACGTCCTGTGGAATGAATTACGGATCACCCACCCGCGGTTCATCGCAGCGCACTACTCGGCGCTGGGGGTGGTACGGCTCTGGTGCAGATGCATCGTGATCAGCACGCCCTGCGCCACACCGCGCAAAGCCTGATAGGGCTGCATGCTTGTTGATCGAACCAGCCGGATCGGCAGGCGGCGCGCGTGGCCAACCGTCGAACCGATCCAGTGGAACGCTACTGCGTGGTGCGGGAAAGCGTCTGTTCGCGAACACTCCGGCGATAGTCGGATGGACTCACACGCCGATGCTTGAAGAAAATCCTCGCAAGTACCTGATTGGACGAGTAGCCCACCTCGTGGGCAATCGCCGTCACCGACAGCTCTGTCAGCTCCAGAAGCTCACAGGCCTTCTCCATTCTCAGTTGCGTCAGATAGACCCTGGGCGGAACGCCCAGGCTTTGCTTGAACATGCGCGCGAAGTGGAAAGGCGAAAGCTGCGCCTCGGCCGCCAGTTCGTCGAGGCTGATGTCTTCCGAGAGCCGCGCGTGCATCAACTCGAGACAGCGTCGCTGCGAACCCGAGGCGAGCCCACCTTTGATCTCGACGAACGGAGCGCCACTCAGTCGACACAGTTCGGCGAGAATCTCGCAGCCGGCGGCCCTGGCCAGCAGGCGTGACGGTGCGCCTTCTTCTTCGCTCAAGGCCCAAAGGTTGCGCAGTGCCGATCGGATGGATGGCGCGTGGAATGAGCCCCGGTAGAGTTGCAGGCATTCCACCGTGAACTCACCGTCGACGGCATCCTCGAGCACCTTCTGCCATTGCAGTACGGGAAAGGACAAGCTCCGGAGCTGATGGCTGCTGTCAACCGAAGCCGTATTCGCGAAGTTGGGGGCGGCGAGAAAGAACGCACCCTTCTCGCTCTTGACGTTGTAGTGCCCGCCTCCCGAGTTGCCTATGACACGGCTGCCGCCGATCTGATCCTGGTACAGGACCAGATCGGCCAATGGCGGATGGGACATGTCACCTGCCGGGCGCGCCACGTCGTAAAGATCGAGAATGCCCCCGGGGGATTTCCTCGTCCGCACATAAGAGGCTTGTTGCCCTTGGCCGTACCACTGAGTGAACGAGGCGTTGGTAGGCATGGTTCCTTCTCCAGCTCGGGTGAACAGATACCGCGGCACGCACACTGATACAGATTGTCACTCGGCTCGGGATTTGACGTACGACTACCTGGCGCTGTCGTACCCACCCAGATGCTTGATGGGTGACCAGGCAGGCAGGATATCGGGCAGCGACGGGCCGAACCCTTCGAACTCCTGCGTACCGAATACCACCCTGCCGTCCATGACGGTCAACACCGACGAGACGGATCCGATCTGGTTTTCGGGGATCGTGAAGTAGTCCCTGTCCAACAGAGCAAAATCCGCCAGGTTGCCCGGGGCGATCCGGCCCATTTCTGATTCCGTATTCATGAACCAGGCCGCGCCGCTCGTGAAAAGTTTCAGCGCCTCGGCACGGGAGAGACGATTGTCTTCAGCCAATACTTCTGAGCCCGAGACCGATTTTCCGGAGACCATCCAGCTGATACCGATCCAAGGATTGTACGTTGCTGCACGATAGGCATCCGTGCTCATTGCCAAGGGAATTCCGCTAGCGACGAGTTCGCGCAGGCGTGGTGTTTGCAGCGCCATCTTGCGACCGTGGGTTTTGATGAAACCGTCTCCGTGCAGCGCCATTTTGGGATCCAGGGCCACGCCGCCGCCCAGCGCTTTCACCCTGCGGATGTTGTGTGGACTGATCGTTTCGGCATGTTCCAGGCTCCACCGCAGGCCGTCGAGCGGAATCGTTTCGTTCATCTTCTCGAGCGCATCAAGGAACGGCGTGATGTTCTCGTCATAACTGATATGCATACGGAAGGGAATGCGTCGCTGTACCAGCTTGGAAACATTCTCTTGGACATGCCGCCGCATCTGCTCAGGATCGATGATCACCGCCGGTCGGTCAAAGTTTTCGTGATCGTGGACTTCAAGTTGCAGCACTTCACCGGCACCGCGGTATACATGACCATATGCCAACGTGGGATGTAGGTTGTAGCCTGGACTGATCGGCCCTTTCTTGGTTATTGCCTCGATCTGCGCATCGACCATGTTGATGGGTGAGCCGTCACCAAACTGCATGTCGACAAACGGCATGCGCACGTTGAGACGATTGTCGCGTGCAAGTTGGTCGACGATTCCCTGCGCGAGGGGGTAGCCCCTGTTTCCCGCATCTATGACGGACGTGATGCCAAAGCGGTTCAAATCATGGATGGCATGAACAAGAGCGCTCACCTTCTCTTCGGAGGAAGGCTGTGGAACCATGGTCTCCAAAGCAATGAAGGTGAACGTAAAGCCATGAACCACGCCCGTGTATTTGCCCTGGGCGTCTTTCTCGAATTCGGTGCCAGGCAGCTGCGGAAAGCGGTCCGTGCCCACACCCAGCGCCTTCATCGCCGGCTCGTTCATGATGGCGCGGTTATAGGCGTATTGAACTATTGCAGGGTGACGGGGCACTGCCTTGCGCAGTTCCGCCACGGTGGGAAGTCGGTTTTCCTCGAACTGATACGGCGACCAGCCCCCAATCACTTTCACCCAATGACCGGTCGGCGTGCGTGCAGCCTGTTCACTGAGCATCTCCAGTGCCCGCTTCAACGTTGGCACGCCGTCCCATCGGACGTTGTACGTATAGCTGCTTTCATTGAGTACATGTGTGTGGGCGTCGCTGATGCCCGGGATCAACCTGCGACCACCCGCATCGATGAGGCGTGTACGTTCGTTCTTCAGGCCGATAGCATCCGCATCTGAGCCTACGGCATAGATTCGACCGTCTTTCACAGCCAAGGCCGTTGCGTCAGGCTGAGCCAGATTTCCCGTGAAGATCCTGGCATTGAGTACGATCAGGTCCGCGCCCGGCTTTTCGTGCTCGGGCTGCGCCTTGACTTCCGAAGCCAAGTGGATAGCTAGCAACGCACCCATCAATCGTCCAATCATTTCAGCTCCTCCGCCGCGAGAGGGTGCAAGTCCGCACCCGTGCTACTACCAAATTTTTGGTCACACGTGCCGCTGAGTCGCGGGTCGTGCGAAGGCGGAACCGCTATTGGTAGCTGGAAGTAGTACAGCGATTTCGCCTAGCGTGACTATGGCTGGTCACGTCACACGGTTCGTCGCTGATATTGCGGAGAGAATGCGGATCTTGCGGTTTGATTCCTTGCTGGCGACTCCTGACCGTAGATCCGCGAGCAGTCTGGGGCCACCTAGCCAGAGTTGCTGATGCCCGGCAAAGTCCCGGGTTCCCGCGATTCAATATGATCTCCATGCCGGCGCTACTACCGGATGAAGCCTATTCATCAAACAGAGCGTGCTGAAGGACCCAACGCTCAACTTCTTCATCGTCGCGAATATCACCGTCAAATCGTACAGTTGGGATCTGCGGCACGTTGTCGCCTCGGATACGCCCGTCCCGCGTCATTGCAGCGACCATTACAGTGGCTTGCCCGCTTGGGAGCTTGACTTCGATGGGAGTGCCCGAGCGGCTATCCACAAAGGTCGATAGCCCAATGTGCCGCACACCAGGGAAAAGTTTCAGTTCGTCAACAAATGCGATGCAGGCACTGCCGCAGCCGTAGTCAGTGAGCACGTAGACGTTCGCGGTCACCGGATTTGCCGGTGCAGGGCCTCTTTCGGGGAGTGTTAGCGGCGTTGAACGATGTAGAGGCTTTCCAGCCAGGATAGCTTCACCTTCAATCTCGGCATCGGCGAGCTCATTGATTTCGTAAGGCGGATCAGCCGGCTCTTCATATGCCATCGACACTTTTTTCATGGCCCGAGCAACTTCGATGTAGGCCGGTGACAATCGGTAGACACCGCGAACATGAAGTCGTGCTGTTGCATGATGGTCGGCATAGTCTTCTCCATACAGACCGCGCAGGTAGGCCATGAACCAGTTATAGGGGCCGCCGCCATTGCCGCGTACATCCAGAATGATGAAGCGCTTGTCCCTTAATGTTGGCGCTGCTTCTATCGCTGCGTAAAAATCCTTTGCCTGTTGAGCGCTGGCGGGATAGAAGTAGCCCAGCCTTACCCAAGCGCCATTGCTGCCGACCAGGCGCGTGCTTGCTTCCGGCTTGCTCGATCCCTCCCAAGAACGCACGAGTGGGCCGAGCTCCTTCAGGGGAGCAGCCGTCCAATCCAGCCTTACCGAGCGGTTGTCGATCACGCAATGCACCGGTCTTGGCCGCAGCGGGCTACCACGATCAACGAAGAGTCTTAATGCAACGGCGTTTCGTGACACTTCCAAGGTGTCCGGAAGCCCAACTTCGAGTCGTGCAATTTTTGACACCCACCACGACATGGCCCTCCCATCGCACGACGATATTTCAGCGCCCTCGCTGATGCCTGAGCGCCGAGAAGAAGCTACGCGATAGGAAGTACCATCAAACCTCGCCAGAAAGCCTGGCCAGTTCGAGAGCTGGGCCGGTGTTTGCGCGAAGCGAATGCCCACGTGTGAATCTTGTAGCGTTGCGGCCAGATGTTGCAGGACGGCTTGATACCCGGCCTCGTCCTGGACGAGCGGTAGCCCAGCCTCCACCGTGGCAAGTGTCTGGCCGAACTGCCTATTCCATTCCTCAGGGTCTGGATAAGCCGCGTAGATGTAGTTGTCCCTCAGCGCAGCCGCAAACGCGGCTAGATCTGTATCGGTCTTCTTGCGCCAGTACTCGACAGACGGGGCAGCGCCGGCGGCTTCTTTCGTCGACGCTGCTGCATTGCCGATGACAAGCCCGGCTAGGGCTACGAACACCGAGACCACACACCGGCGACGGATCGGGCCGAGGAAAGGCCGGCACACTTGAATCAGCCTACGCGCGCTCTTGCCGTAAGAGCCACGGGGTTGCCGCCCTCCGTGGCAGCCTTTCGAACCTTGATCCATGACGCCAATGTTCTTCACAGTCGATGCACCCGACAGTAGCGGCGATTACTTTAAGTAACGGGCGTTATGCTACTGAACGTTATTTTAGGGGGCTGTGGGTGTCAAGCGTTTAATATCGCTCGTTACGAATCAGGAGCTGAACTGATGGGTCGCCATCGCCAGTACGACGTCGACGAAGTGCTTGACGCGGCGCTGCACGTGTTCTGGCGCAAGGGTTACGAAGGAACGTCCTATACCGATCTCACGCAGGCCACCGGGGTAGAGCGTCCGGCACTGTACTCGGCGTTTGGAAACAAGGAGGCCCTGTTCAAGCGTGCGTTGGAGCGGTACTACGATCTTTATCTGGCATTCTTCCCCGCCGCGGTGGAGCTAGCCACCTCGCGAGAAGTTGCACAGCGCGTTCTGCTGGGGGCGATCGAGCTCAACACGCGCTATTCCGACCGAAAGGGATGCTTGGTGGTCCATGGCGCAATCGCCGGAACGGATGACTCCGAGGTCATTCGAAATACGCTGATTGAAGCGCGCGCTACCGGAGAAGCCATCCTTCGTGAACGCTTCGAGCGAGCCAGGAGCGAGGGTGATCTACCCAAGTCAGCAAACTCAGCCGTGCTCGCTACCTTCATTTGCGCAGTGCTTCATGGCTTGGCCATTCAAGCCAAGGCAGGGTTTACCCGTGATGTGCTCGAGGCTGTTGCGAACCATGCGCTTTCGACTTGGCCAACCGTTGAACCCAAGCAGTAGCTACGATCACCACAGGATCTAGGTGGGTGATGGCATGTTCTTCCGCTCTCTGTAAAGAGTTGCCTTATGCCGGTTGCCGCACTGGGCCATGCTGCACCAGCGCCGCTTGTGGGATTTGGTGCGGTCGTAGAACCACAGGATGCAGTCCGGGTGCTCGCACTGCCTGACCAGGGCGAAGTCGCCTTCCACGAGTAGCTCGGCCGCGGCTTCAGCCACCGGACCGAGCAACGACGCCGTGGCGTCGCCCCGCGGCACGCGGACCAGCACCATCGCGCCCGTGTCGTCGCGCTGCAGCAGCGGCGATGTCTCGTAGGCCTGCAGGTAGTCGTTGAGGATATCGACAGCCACGGGACCACCGGCCTTGCGGGCGGCGATCGCCTCGCGCACCGCCACCCTCAGTGCACGGCCACGGACCAGCAGGTCCGCCAGGATCTCCACGCGCGCGTCCGAGGTTGCGACGCCCTGGCGCACCAGCCATCGGTGCACCGCCTCGCCCGTGGTCCAGAAATCCATCACATGGCCCTGGTAGCGGGCCTCGGTGTTGAGCAGGTCCAGCGCCAAGTGGTCGCCCACCTGGGGGGCATCGATGCCGCCGGCACCGTCTGGGGACGCCACGACGCTCATGGGAGTAACCTCTAAAATGACTATTGACAGGTTATCACAAAGGGAGCAGGCTGCATCAAAGTAACCCCTTAAATGAAGTTATAAAGGTTACTTCTACCCCCCCACCCCTCCTTACGAGAACCCGTCATGATCCTCAAAAGCCTTCTGTTTGCCGCTGCCACGCTGGGCAGCGCGCTACCCGCCGCCGCCGCCGAGCCCGCCGCGCAAGTCCACTACCGCACCGCCGACATCCAGGGCGTCAGCATCTTCTACCGCGAAGCCGGACCGGCGGACGCCCCAGCCGTGCTCCTGCTTCACGGCTTCGGCGCCTCGTCGCACATGTTCCGCGATCTGATCCCGGTGCTGGCGAAGCGCTACCGCGTGATCGCGCCCGACCTTCCCGGCTTCGGGCAGACCACCGTGAAGCCCGGCATCGCGTTCGACTACACGTTCGACAACGTGGCCTCGGTCATCGACGCCTTCACCGTCGAGCAGGGCCTGGATCGGTATGCGCTCTACGTGTTCGATTATGGCGCGCCGGTCGGCTGGCGCCTGGCCGTGGCGAACCCGACCAAGATCACCGCCATCGTCAGCCAGAACGGCAATGCCTACGAAGAAGGGCTGAGCGCCGGCTGGGCCGACATGCGCAAGGCGTGGGCTGCGCCGACCGCCGAGAACCGCGAAGCGCTGCGCCGCTTCAACACGCCGGACATGATCAAGTGGCAGTACACCGAAGGTGTCCGCGATACATCCCTGGTCGCGCCGGAGAGCTACGAACTGGCGTCCGCCGCGATCGCACGCATCGGCGAGGAGCCGCAGATCGACCTGCTGCTGGACTACGGTAGCAACGTGAAGCAGTACCCGCAGCTGCACGCGTTCTTCCGCCAGTACCAGCCGCCGACGCTGGCGATCTGGGGCAGGAACGATCCGTTCTTCATCCCCGCCGGTGCCGAGGCCTACAGGCGAGACAACCCTACGGCCGAGGTGCGTTTCCTCGACACGGGCCATTTCGCCATCGAGACGCATGGCGGCGAGATCGCGACGCGCATGCTCGAGTTCCTGGATCGCAACATCAGGCGATAAACCGGGCAGCAGAGAGGCGGGCTCTGGACGTAACCACCCCTTGCTTGGCAAGGATGCCATCGCCGTATCGGACCGATGTCCGCTTCTGGCCTATTCCAAAACAAAGCGCGGTTGAATCGGTCATCCGAAGCTGGTCCACTGACGTCCCATTGTTCGAGCGGAAGTAGACGCGATGATGGGACGCCAGGAAGCCGGGCAGGTCCCACTGTTCTACGCGTTCAATCTCGAAAATCACGACCCAGCGAACCACCTGCGTCGCGGTATCGACCAGTTCCTCTATTTGAGCGAGTTGCACCAACATCTCGCGCCGCACTACAGCCACACCGTCCCTCCCTTGATCCTGCTCTACTGATCCGGATGCTGATCGTGGGCCATTGCTTTGGCGTCCGCTCCGAGCGTCGGCCGTGCGAGGACATCCTTCTGAACTTGGCGTACCGCTGGTTCTGTCGACCGGTCCTGGAGGATCCGGTGCCGGATCATTCGACCTTCTCGAAGAGCCGGCGCGGTCGGTTCCGCGATAACGACACCCTGCGCTTCGTGTTTGAGAGTGTGCTGGAACGCTGCTTGCCCGAAAGGCTGGTTGGTGGCGAAGGCTTCGCGATCCGATCCGTCGACACCGCCATCTCGGTGGCGTCAGTCCCATCGAGTTCGAGGCGGCGCATCGACACCGACGCTCAGGTGTCTACTGGATCCCGATAACTCCAGTCTTGTGTGCTGGTGAACGCTCTTATTGTTCGTGTTCCGTGCTCACAACTCCGGTAGGGATTCAGCGACTGATCGAACGGGATGTCCGGCGACCGGTTGCGGGTGATGACGCTGCGCGCGACCTCTTCGATGACCTTGGTCTGCGGAGACGAAACGATGTCGCCCTCGGTGTCGGCCTCGTGTCAGCCATCATCGGCCGTTTCCGGCGTGGTCACGGCGAACCGGCCCGGCAGTTGGCCAGTGGAACCCCAGCCCTTGATGGCCGGTCGGCTCCTTGTCATGGCGGCGGGGTACGCTACAACCGCCGCAGGTGGCGCGACACCGAATAGAATTCACCGATGCAGGACATTCTTGGCGCCTTGGGCGATTTTTTTTCTTCGCTTCCCCATCTGGAATGGTGGGTGACGCTGGCTTGGCTGCTCTACCTGGTGCCGCTATCCGCGTGGATCGTGCTGCAGAAGCGCGAACCGGTGGCCACCCTGAGCTGGCTGCTGTCGCTTGCGCTGCTGCCCTACGTGGGTTACCTGATCTACTTCCTGCTCGGTCCCCAGCGGATCAAGCGGCAACAGCTGCGGCGCACCCGCTCACGCGAGGGCGTAGAGAGCTATGAGGTCTTCGCACCATGCGATGGCAACAGCGCGGAACTGCCGATGCTGGCGCAGAAGACGACCGGGTTGCCGCCGTCCAGCGCGACGTCCGTGCAACAGCTGGTGGACGGTAGCGCAACCTACCAGGCCATTCTCGACGCCATTGCGCTCGCGGAGAACCACATCCACCTGGAGTACTACACCTTCAACGGCGACCGCACCGGACTGCGAATCCTCGACGCGTTGGCGGTCAAGGCACGCGAAGGCGTGCAGGTGCGGCTGCTGCTGGATGCCGTGGGTTCCAACCGATTGAAGAAGCGCGCGTTGAATGCGCTGGTCGCGGCGGGCGGCGAGTACACCTGGTTCCACCCGACACGGTTCCGCCCCTTCACGCGGCCCTGGCTGAACCTGCGCACGCATCGAAAGATCGTCGTGGTCGACGGGCGTATCGCCTTCACCGGTGGCATCAACGTCACCGACGAGGAGGACGAGTCGCTGCGCGACGATGCCTACCGCGACCTGCACTTGCGCCTGGAAGGCGAGATCGTGCGCAGTATCCAGCAGGTGTTCGTCGAGGACTGGGTATATGCAACCGGACAGCAGCGCAAGGATTTCCAGGGTACCCGCCTGTGGAGTGCGAGCGATGCGAACGTGCGTGGCGGCATCGCCGTGCAGGCGCTGGTGTCGGGGCCGGACTCCGCGTGGGAACCGATCCACCGCGCGAAGGTCGCGGCGATCCACGATGCCAGGCAACGCGTGTGGCTGGTGACGCCCTACTTCGTGCCCGGTGAAGCAGCCCGGATGGCGCTCACGTCGGCCGCCCTCGGTGGGTTGGATGTGCGGCTGGTGGTGCCGAAGGTCAGCGATTCGCGTCTGGTGACGCTGGCGGCGCGCTCGTACTTCGAAGAACTGCTGGCGGCGGGCGTGAAGGTCTATGAATACGGACCACGGATGATGCACAGCAAGGCACTGTTGTGCGACGACGCGCTGGCGATCATCGGCAGCGCCAACTTCGACCATCGCAGCTTCCGCCTGAACTTCGAGATCTCGATGATGTTCCGCGACCGCGGCGTCGCCGGCACGCTGGCGCAATGGCTGGAGGGCGAGATTGCCGCGAGCGAGCAGGTGCGGCTCCAGCCGTCGCGCTCGCTCTGGCGCCACCGCTTGCCCGAGGCACTCGCGCGACTGATGTCACCACTGCTGTGAGGCGCGACCGTTTTTGAGCCCGGGTGGAAGCGGTAAGATGCGGCCATCAAGCCCCGGGGGTGGACGATGCACTGGCTTTTCCTGTTGATGGCGATCGGCTGCATGTTCATGGCCGTGCGCACCACATCGATGCCGCTGATGGTCGTCCTGATGCTGGCGTCGCTGGGCTTGCTGGTCGCCTGGATCATGGGCCGCCATGCGCGCCGCCTGGGCGAGACGAGTCGCGACCCCTCGATGATGATCGACCCCGTGGAACTGCGTCGGCTACGCGAGTTGGCCGAAGCACGCCGGATCGCAGCGACACCGCCGACGGAGCCGCCGGCCCCGTGACCCTGCTCAGCGTCAACGTCAACAAGATCGCGGTACTCAGGAATTCGCGTGGCGGTGCCGAGCCCGACGTCGTCCGCGCGGCACGGACCTGCCTGGCGGCCGGTGCACATGGCATCACCGTGCACCCCCGGCCCGATCAGCGGCACATCCGCACCCACGATGTTTACGCACTATCGACGCTGACGCGCACGCACGGCGTCGAACTTAACCTGGAAGGCAATCCGTTCGCCCCACCGCGCGAGGGCTATCCCGGGTTCCTCGCCCTGTGCGACGCCGTCAGGCCGGCACAGGCGACCCTGGTGCCGGACGGTGACGGACAGATCACTTCGGATCACGGCTTCGACTTCACACGCGATGCAGAGCGCTTGCATCCGTTGGTCGTGGCGCTCAAGACGATGGGCTGCCGGGTCAGCCTGTTCGTCGACGCCGGTTGCGAAGGGCTGGAGAAAGCAGCGTTGCTCGGCGCGGACCGTATCGAACTCTATACCGGGCCATTTGCCGAGTCCCTTGCGCGAGGCGATGCAGCAGGCGAGCTCGCCCGCTGCACACGGACCGCCCGCGAAGCGCAGATGTTGGGGCTTGGCGTGAATGCCGGGCACGATCTCAGCCAGGACAACCTGCGCGAGTTCCTGGCCACAGTTCCCGCTGTGCTGGAAGTCTCGATCGGCCACGCGTTGATCGGCGAGGCACTGTACGCCGGCCTGGAGACCACTGTTCGCCGCTACCTCGACATCCTGGACGACGCCTCCAACGGCCAGGGCTGAATCACGCCAGCCCTGGTGTTGGCAAGATCGTCAGTTCCTCATCACGATGTTGCCCATGCCGCTGGCCTGCGCTTGGGCGAGCGCGCTGACCAGGTGCTGGTAGTCGGCGCCGTCGGACGTCTCGACCTGAAGCACGGTCCGAGGATCGTCGATACGCGCTTCGTCCAGCCGCGCACGCAGCTCGGCCAGCGTCACCACCCGGTCGTCAAGCGTGTAGTTGCCTGCCAGCCCGACCTTCAACACCAGATCATTGGACGGCTCGACCGACTTCGTCGGTGGCACCGGTTGCGGGAGCATCACGTTGATCGGACGAGACAGCAGCGGTGCGGTGACCATGAAGATGACCAGCAGCACCAGCATCACGTCCACCAACGGGGTGATGTTGATATCGGCCAGTTCGGAACGGCTTGCGGGAGCGGAGAACGCCATGGCACACCTCCTTCTGTCAGGACCGTGTGCCTGACGCTACGCCCGTCCCCGGAACCGCGCAAGTCGCCGCCTCTCCGCCAAAGAAAAAACGCCGCCCTGGAGGGCGGCGTTCAAAGGTGTGTTTGCGCGTCAGGGTTACTGCACGAAACCGATCTTCAGCATCTGCGCGTTCTTGGCGGCGGCCAGTACCTTGGCCATCACCTCGTAATGCGCTTCCGACTTGGCTTCAATGCGCAGTTCCGGCTGGTTGGTCGGATCGCGCTGCACTTCGTTTTCCATCCGTTGCTGCAGGTCCGCCACGCTTACCGGGCTGTTGTTCCAGTAGATCGTGTTGTCCGTCTCGATCCGAAGCTCGATCGGCGGCGGCGGTTCCTTGACCTGCGGCGGCGGGTTGATCACGCGCTGCGGCAGGGCCACTTCGATCGGATACGTCATGATCGGCGCGGTCACGATGAAGATGATCAGGAGCACCAGCATCACGTCCACGAGAGGCGTGACGTTGATGTCGGCCATGGGGCCCTTGCTACCACCACTGCTGAATGCCATGGCTTACTGCCCCTTCTCTTTCGTGGCCACGTAGCCGATATCCAGCATGCCCTGGCCCTGCGCGATCTTGGTGACGTCCGCGATGACACCCATCTTGGTCGTCTTGTCGCCGCGCAGGTTGAGCTTCGGCTGCGGCTGCAGCTGGGCCACGCTGGACAGTCGCGACTCGAGGATTTCCTTGCTGACCGGCTCGTCGCCCCAGTACAGGTCACCATTCTCCTTGACGGAGATGGTGATCGGCGGGGTCTTCGGACCATCCGGATCTTCCTTTGCGATCTGGGGGGTCTCGGGCAGGTCAATCTTCACCTTGTGCGACATCAGCGGCGCCGTGATGATGAAGATGATCAGCAGCACCAACATCACGTCCACGAGGGGAGTGACGTTGATCTCGGCCATCGGGCCACCGCTATTACCACTACTGAAAGCCATGACGGGCTCCGTCTAGAACGTTGCGTTGACTGCTTGTACCGCCGGCTCAGCGAACGCGCGAGCCGGTGGCGAAGAAGTCGTGCAGGTCATGCGCGAACGTGTCGAACTTGGCGATGACGGCCGCATTCGTCTTGCTGAAGAAGTTGTAGGCGAACACCGCCGGGATGGCGACGAACAGACCGATGGCGGTCATGATCAGCGCTTCACCCACCGGGCCGGCGACGGCGTCGATCGAGGCCTGGCCGGTTGCGCCGATGCGGATCAGGGCGCCGTAGATGCCCCACACCGTACCCAGCAGACCCACGAACGGCGCGGTCGCACCGACGGTGGCGAGCAGCGTCATGCCGCCCTGCAGGTTGGTGCTTTCGCGGGTCACGGCCTGACGCAGGGCGCGGTCGACGAATTCCGAACGGCTCAGCGTCTCACCCGAACCTTCCGAACGCTGGTGGTGCGCGGCGGCCTGGGCGGCGTCGAGGGCGATCTTGGAGAACGGTTCGTTCTTTGGCTGTTCTTCCATCAGGCGGATGGCGTCTTGCGCGTTCGGGGTTTCCCAGAAGGCGCTGGTGACGCGATCGGCCTGGCCCTTCAGGCGGCTGCTGCGCAGCACGTTGATGACGGTCCAGTACCAGGACATGGCGGACATGATGACCAGGGTGAGCAGCACGACCCAGGAGACGATGAACTCGCCCGGCTTGCTGACCATTTCGCTGATCATGTGCTCGAAGCCCATCTGCGACAGGGCATTCGCGGCGTTGTTGCCCCCGGCGGCGGCGGCGAAAAGGATTTCCTGCAGCATGACGCTTACCTTTATATAAGTGTTGGTTGAGAGTGTTGCGGGTTACGTTGGAATCTGTGGATGCCCTGATGGGGCATCAGCCACCCATGTTGAAGTCCACTGGCACGCGGACGCGGCCTGCAGCCTTCTGGCCATTGACGACGGAAGCGTTGAAGCGCCACTTGCGTGCTGCCTCCATCGCGGCGCGGTCGAGATCGCGATTGCGGCTGGACTTCTCGACCGACACGTTGGTGACATTGCCGTTAGCATCCACGTCGATGATCAGAATGACCGTGCCTTCGATACCGGAGCGCGCAGCAGCGGGCGGATAGCGAGGCGGGTTCATGTTCTTCGACGAGATGTCGACGCTGGCGCCGATGTCCGGCGACGGCGACGGCGGAGCGGGCGGCGACGGTGGCGTCACGATGTCGGTCGGACGCGGCTCGGCGACGTCAACCGGCGGTGCTTCCGGCGGTGGCGGCAGCGGCGTGGTCCGCGGTGGCGCAAGGTTCTTGACCGGCGGCGGCGGCGTATCCTGCGGCGGCGGTGGCGGCGGTGGTGGCG
>NZ_LSIF01000093.1 GCF_001556105.1 Pseudoxanthomonas mexicana
GCGGCCGGCGTGGGCGAAGACGCCTTGGGTGCGGCGGCGATCGCCTTGCGTACCGGCGCACTGACGGTGGCGTGCAGCTTGAACACCGAGACCGACGCGGTCAGCGACTGCGCCTGTTCTTCCATCGAACGCGCGGCCGCGGAGGCTTCTTCCACCAGCGCCGCGTTCTGCTGCGTGGTCTCGTCCATCTGGGTGATGGTCTGGTTGACCTGCTCGATGCCGGCCGACTGTTCCTGCGAGGCCGCGGAGATCTCGGCCATGATGTCGGTCACGCGCTGCACCGAGGCCACGATCTCGGCCATCGTCGCGCCGGCCTGGTTCACCAGCGCCGAGCCGTCGGCGACCTTGTCGACCGAGGTCTCGATCAGGCCCTTGATCTCTTTCGCGGCGTTCGCGCTGCGCTGGGCCAGCGTGCGCACTTCCGAGGCGACCACGGCGAAGCCGCGACCCTGCTCGCCGGCACGGGCGGCTTCCACGGCGGCATTGAGCGCCAGGATATTGGTCTGGAAGGCGATGCCGTCGATGACCGAGATGATCTCGGCGATCTTCTTCGAGGACTGTTCGATGTCGGTCATCGTGGTGACGACCTTGCCGACGACCTCACCGCCCTGCGAGGCGACCGAGGCCGCGCCGATGGCGAGTTGGTTGGCCTGGCGTGCCGAGTCGGCGTTCTGGCGCACGGTGGAGGTCAGTTCCTCCATCGAGGCGGCGGTTTCTTCCAGGTTGGCGGCCTGCTGTTCGGTACGACGCGAGAGGTCGCTGTTGCCCGAGGCGATTTCGCCGGCCGCGGTGTTGATGGAACCGGAGGCGTCCTGGATGCGGCCGACGATGTCGGTCAGCTGGGCGACGGTGGCGTTGGCGTCGTCGCGCATGGTGGCGAACACGCCGTGGAAGTCGCCTTCCATCCGTGCGGTCAGGTCGCCG
>NZ_LSIF01000094.1 GCF_001556105.1 Pseudoxanthomonas mexicana
GGTCCAGGTTCACCGCGTCGGTGCCCTCGGTACCGGCGGCGACGTTGGTGATCTGACGTTCGGCACCGACATCGCCGACCGAGACCGTGTTGTCGCGGTCGTTCCAGGAGTTCGCGCCGATCGCGACGCTGTTCGTCGCCCCTGCCACCGAATTCACGCCCACCGCCACGCTGTCGTCGCCATCGGCATAGCTGTTGTGGCCAAGCGCGGTGCTGTACTCGCCGGTGGCCCAGGCGCCATTGCCGAACGCCGAGCCGCCCGTGCCGCTGGCGCGCGTATTGATCAGGCCGAAGAACGTGGTGCCGCCCACCGCCGTGCTTTCATCGCCGCCTGCGCTGGCGCCTTCGCCCACCGCGGTCGCCCCGCTGCCGCCTGCTGCCGCACCGTAGCCGAATGCCGAGGCGAAATCGCCGCTCGCGCTGCTGTAGCCACCCACCGTGGTCGATGCCAGGCCATCCGCGGCGCTACGGAAACCAACGGCGGTGGACTGTTGCCCGGATGCCGAAGCTTCCGTGCCGAGCGCGGAGGAATACGCGCCGGAGGCATTCGCGCCTGCACCGGCGGCCGTGGCACCGGTTTCGCTGGCGACCGCACCTGCACCCACCG
>NZ_LSIF01000095.1 GCF_001556105.1 Pseudoxanthomonas mexicana
CCGAAGAAGGTCGGAATCTCTACCGGCTGATGGCCCAGGATTCGGGGGTGGGTCAAGAAGGTCGGAATCTCTACCGGCTGATGGCCCAGGATTCGGGGGTGGGTCACCTACTCCAGCACGACAGCCTCGCTGGAAGCTCACGTGGGGGGCATTCGCATCGGATGATGCAGCCGCCGTAGTGGGGACATCCAGTGGTGAGTACGGCAGTCGCTCAGCACGTAGCGCGGCGATGAAAAAGTGCTCAGGAATGGGCGGCAATAACTGCGCAGTAACTCTTGTCTACCAGAATCAGTGTGCCGTTATCGCTGATCCAATAGATAGGGATATTCAACCAAGGTTCGGATCCGACGTGAGCGGCCCGACGATTGAAGAGGCCTCAAAGCTGGCTCTCGATAGTTGCTACAAAAAAAATGGTGGGCGCAGGTGCGAAGTGATCTATTCAAACTGCACTCGTCCTGTACTGGTCAACTGAGATGAGGGTGCTGCCACCTTGTCCTGGCACGTTAAGACAATCAAGGCATGTGGTGCATCGGAGCGCCGCCGAACAGGTCATGGCGCGTAACGATGGGGTGCTAAGAGATCGATCGTGTGGCAATGGTTGGTGAGGCTTTGGAGATGAAAGCCATGATGTTCCTACTATCTTTAAGCGCCGGTCTGAACACGATGGCACTTGCTCAGACGGCATGTCCGCAAGGCGTTACGCCTGGTAGCTCGCGGTGCTTACCGACGGGTGTGGGGGGCAGCGCAGGCTTCATCGCCACCCCATCCCAGATGGAAGACCACGTGGGGAACTATCGCGATGAGTAGCGAGACGGGAGAAGTAGGCACATCCGTCGGCCGGCTCTCAAAACGGGAGGCGCTCAGAGAGGCGATGGACAAGTGCAAGCGTCTGGGCGGTACGCAATGTCAATTGGCGATCGCTTACGAGAATCAGTGTGCGGTCGTAGCTTGGGCATCTGAGGCAGGTACACCCACAGGAGGCGCTGCGCTTGTGCAAGGGGCCGCCACCATTGCCGAGGCCACCAGGCTGGCAATCCCCGCATGCTCCAAGTCACGCGGTGACGGCGAGTGCTCGATTATCTACTCTGCCTGTTCAGAGCCAGTGGTCGTCAAATGATCTCGGCCAGTGGCGCTGTAACTGAGGCGAACGTATGGCGTTTTGAGCGCTACATGGACGAGATTGTCGCGGCCGGGAACGTCCTTGGCAGGGATGCTGGTGGAGAGCCCACGCTCTACGCGACGCAGGGCATCAGGTGGGTCAAGTTCGGCTGGGACCTGATGCTTGTAAGCGAGGGCGACACCGTATTGGATGCCCGACCGAAGCCGGTGGCGGGCGTGGGTCCCGCGATGGCCGGTGGTTGCGATGGGCATGGGATCCGAGATTTACAGCCGTGTTGACGAGTAGAGGAGCGGGTGATGGATGAGCGAACGATGAAGCCGAGACGACCGATACAGGCGGCCGCGACACTTCTTCTCCTTTCACAGACAGCCTGCAGTGGTGCCATGAACAGCCAGACCAGCCCCCAATTCACTGAGAATCCCGCCCCGCGTCAGGCCTATCGGCTGACGCTGCGTATCGAAGGCGCACCCGGCCCGTTGGAGGTGGTGTCCAGCGCCGCGCAGTACGATGTCGTCAACAAGGAATGCCTGCCGCCGCCGAAAGACAATCCGGGCGGACATACGGCGCCGGTGCCGACCCACGACATTCCGTTCCGTCTGGAGCGCGTGTCCGACAACGAGTACGCCGGCATCTTCCATACCGACGGCATGGTCGATGCCGAGTACCACGGGCGTGGCGTGTGCCGTTGGGAGCTGATCCAGGCACAGGTGCAGTTGCGCGCGCCGGGCGACCAGGGCGATACCTATTTCATCGCCAAGCTCAGTGGAGACGAACTGCCGCAGGGCGCGCCGAAAGCGTTTCATTACTGGAAGGCACGCTATCCGAAGGAAGCCGGCGCGGAAGGCTACCGGGATTTCGGCCAGCCGGACCTGCAGAAGGTGCCGGAAGACCAGCGCGATGAGTTTTTCGGCATCGTGCTGACTGCCAGGGAGACCTGACCATGGGACTCACCCCGCAGCAGTACGCCCATCTGGCCGACCACAGCTACGATCGCGGCGGCCAGATGCACGATCTGCTCAACAAGGAGGTGGTGGTCGGAGGAGAGCGCTACCGCGTGGTCGACTACGTCGACAATCCGCGTACCGGTTACCAGGGCACCATCTACCAGCACGAAGGCAGTGGCGCGGTGGTCGTGGCCCATCGTGGCACCGAGTTCGGGCGGGAGGCCTTCCGCGATGGCGTGATTGCCGACGCCGGCATGGTGTTCACGCGTACCAACAGCCAGGCCGGCGATGCGGTCGAGCTGACGCGCCGTGCGGTCGAGTACGCGGAACGGCAGGGGCGCGAGCCCGGCAGGACCGCGCCCGAGGTCACCGTCACCGGGCATTCGCTCGGCGGTACGCTGGCGCAGGTATCCGCGCACCATTTCGACCTGCGCGGAGAAACATTCAATGCCTACGGCGCCGCCAGCCTGGATCGGCGGATCCCGGAGGGAGGCGATCGCGTCGTGAATCACGTGATGGCGGTGGACGCCGTCAGCTCCGCCAGTCCGCACTATGGCCAGGTGCGAACCTATGCGACGGCGCAGGAGATCGACACCCTGCATCGGACGGGATACCACGACAACATCGTTCGCGACCTGCTGCAACGGGACATGCCGCTGACTGCATCCGTGATGTCCGGCGGCTCGCACAGCATGCACAACTTTCTTCCCGTGGACGGCGATGGCCGGCCGGATCGCTCCGCGCTGGAGGATCCGGATGCGCGACGACTGGCCGAGGAACACCGCCGGATCATCGCGGACTACCGTGACGATGTCGGCGACCTGCGTCGTGGCGTCACCGTGACGGCACGTGGTCCCGTGGGTCTGGTGCTGGATGGGATCGATCGCATCCGCGGTCCGCTGCCCGCAGGCGAGCCGGCGGCGCGCGATGAGCGTCAACGTACCGACAGCACATCGCAGGTCGACATGCCACGCCCAGGCGATGACGCATCCCCCAACGCGTGGCGATCGAACCCCGACGTGGAGCGCCTGCTGGCGGCGGCGCGTGGCCGCGATCCGGCGGCGCTGGATTTGGCGCAAGGCGACCTCCAGGCATCGACCACAGGCCAGGCGTGGCGGGAGCGGATGGAAATGCATCAGCGTGAACTGGCGTCGCAGGAGCGCGCGCCGAACCCCCGGGCGGAGCTGCGGACACCGACGCCGATGGACGTCGCACGCTGATGCTCCGGACGGAACGCAGGAAAAGAGTGTCCATGCACTACGAGGAACGTAGCCATGAAACGAGGAATGAAGTTCGTCATCCCGCTGGGCCTGCTGGTGCTGTTCGACCTCAGTGCACAGTCCGGCGCGCAATCCAGCGGCTACTACCAGCGGTTGTACTACCGCATGGATGATCCCTTCGTGTTCTGCACGCAGGGACAGGACGTCAAGCGGAATCCTGCGCCATGCTGGAAGCCGATGCCTCCGTTCACCGGCGCGTACATGATGATGCCGTACTGCCGGCCACCGAATCCCTACGGCAAGGACTGGACGCAGGACGACACGATGTCACTCCGCCAGTATCTGAGCGTGTGTCCGCAGGCCATCACCTCGGGACGCTGGGAGGGAGCGGGGCGCCCCGAATACACCCCCATCAGCCACTGATACCGACGACGACCCGCGACCGGGCCGCCGTGTCAACGAATCGAAATGTCCACATGAGGTTTCAGCACATGAAACAGCTTTCCTCCCTGCTCCTGGTTTCGATGGCGGTGCTCGCCGGCGGCTGTGATGCGCAGGTGCCACGAGCCGCAGATGCAACGCCCCAGGATGCAGCCCCCCAGAAGAAGGATCAGGACATGTCAGAGCTGAAGCCGCCCTCCGCGGACAGCGTGTTGTATTTCATCTACCAGCGCGACGGCGACGGTGCGGTCAGCTACAAGATCAATGGCGGTGCCACGGTCAGCTACTGGTACGGCCATGCGTTCGACCTGAAAGGGACGCACTACTTCACCGGCTTCGGCAGCAAGAGCCAGGGCGAAGGTCCGGAAGGCGACAGCGGCATGATGGATCCGGAGCATGTCGCCATTTCCCAGGCGACCTTCACGCGCGTCGAGAAGGACGGCACGTCCGAGTGGTCCAAGCCTGATACGGACGGGTACGTCGGCGAGTTCGGCAGGATGGGGCGGCCGGAGCAGATCGATGATTCGCGCAAGGCGCAGTCGTTCACGACTGGTGACGGCCGCTACCTGCTGGCGGTGCCGACCCTGGATTTCGTGAACGGTACCGATGTCCGCATGTTCAGTCTGCTCCTGTTCGATCCCGGCAGTGTGGACAAGCTGGGCTTCAGGCAGTGGGGATATCTCGGAAGTATTCCTGTCGGTGACGACAACAGTGACGCATGCGATGGCGGGGAGGTCATGCCATGTGTCGCCAGCGTCGGGACGCTGACGTTCGAACAGGTGGGAGAGGGCCTGCCCAACCTGAAGGTGTCCTCCAAGGGAACCACTATCGCGTCGCCCGGAAAAGTCCGTGACATGACCGACGCGGATGACGTGGTCTACACCTTCGACGAGGCGAGTGAGCGCTACAACAAATAATCCGATTTCCAGTTGACCGACTTGCATCAGGCCCATGGAGGGGCCCGGTTGACGTCCTGCGACCCTTGGGTCGCGCACATCAGCAAAGGAGCCAACGATGGCCAGTCAGTACACACGTGAGCAGATCCTCGACATCATCGAGAGGCAAGCGCAGGAAAGCGGAATTCCGCGCGAGGATTTCCTGCGGTTTGCCTATATCGAGACGGGAGGTCGTTTCAATCCGGACGCGAACAATCCCAGTGGGGCCAAGGGACTGTTCCAGTTCATGCCGGACACCGCCGAGCAATATGGGATATCGGGTCGGGAGTTCGATCCCGTGGTGAATACGCGCGCGGCAGCGGCGTTGTATTCGGACAATCTCGGCGACATCACGCGCCGACAGGCGCGAAGCGGACACGATTTCCTGTCCGGAAACGAGACGCCGAGCGGGCTGGATCTCTACCTCGCGCACCAGCAGGGCGCCGCTGGCTACGCGTCCATCCAGAATGCCATCGAGGCGGGCGAGTTCACGCGCACCAATACGCGCAGGAACATCCTCAACAACATCAGCGACCTCGATGTCGAGCGGTTGACCGGTCGCGCACCTTCCGAGCTGCGTGGACTCGACGATCGCGATCTGGCGACGACATACTCGAAATACTGGAATGGCAAGTATGCCGCCATCAACATCTCCGATCGCGGCATCCAGGCGGGCCAGCCCGATGCGGCAGCGCGTGAGCGGACGTCACCGCTGGCTGACGGCGTATTGCAGGACGGCGAGCGCGGGGAAGAGGTGCGTGCGCTGCAGACGTCGTTGAACCAGCTCGGCTTCCGTGATGGCCAAGGTGCGGAACTGGAGACGCGTTCGGGCATCTACGGTGGCAAGACACAGGAGGCGGTGCGCGCCTTCCAGACGGCGAACCAATTGGAAGCCACCGGCACGGCCGATGCGCGCACGCGCGAAGCGATCGCGCAACAACTGGCGTTGCCCGAACAGGAACGCAATCGCGCACAGGCCGTCGAGGCCCAGCAGCGCGAAGGCGGACTGGCCTGGCCGGCACCCGGCAACCGCGACATCAACGAAGCCGACAAGCCGCGCGAAGGTCGGGGTGAGTTCGGTACGCCGCGCAGCGGTGGACGGCGCCATGGCGGCATCGACATCGAGGGCGATGTTGGCGATCCCGTGGTGGCCGTCGCGGGCGGTACCGTAGTGGTGCGCCCCAACAACGGTGCGGCCGGCAACACCGTGCACGTCAGGCATGACGACGGCACGCTGAGCAAGTACTTCCACCTGGACGAGCTCAGCGTGCGCAACGGCCAGCGCGTGGAGGCGGGTCAGCAGATCGGCACCATGGGCAGGACCGGCAACACGCCGGCGCAGGGCGATACACACCTGCACTTCGAGCTGTGGCGCGATGGCCGGCAGGTGGATCCGCTGCCGCGCCTGCGCGGCGCCGAGCGCGATGCCGCCGTGCCCGCGCGCGCGCCGGCGCCCGAGGTGCTGCGTGACGGCACATCGGGCGCATCGGTGCGTGAACTTCAGCAGCAGCTCAACCAGCTGGGCTATCGCGGCGCCGATGGCCAGCCGCTGGAGACCGCGTCAGGCAAGTTCGGCCCGCAGACCGAGCATGCGTTGCGTGCGTTCCAGGAGGATCGTGACCTGGAGGTGGATGGCGAATACGGCGACCGCTCACGTGAGGCGATGGCAACGGCGACGCGCGATGCGGCACGCGAGACGAGGCCTGCGGAGACCGCGCCGCAGGACGCGCAGCGCGAGGATGCGCAGCGCTCGTTCGTGGATCGCATGTTCGCCGCGATGCATGGCGGCGACGATCGCGCCATGCGGCAAGCGCTGGACGACTATCTGAAGACGCCGGGCGGGCAGGGATGGCAGCAGAAGGAGCAGCCCGCCGTGGACCAGCAGGTCGCGCAGCAACGCGACCCGGCGGGCCAGTCCCGCTGACGAAGCGTCGGAAATGCGCGGGCCGGCCCCGGTGCCGCCCCGCGTTTCACGCCGGCGCACGCAGCGGCTTCAGGTGAGCCAGGCCCGCCCGATCTGGTACAGGCTGATGCACAGCACCAGTAGCCCGACGACCTTCAATACGATCCGCTCAGGAACGTACCGCACGAACCATGCCGCGAACGGGGCGGCGATGGCGCCGCCGACCAGCAGGCCGAGCACGATTTCCAGATGGTCCAGGCCGATGGTCAGGATGAAGGTGATCGACACCACCAGCGTCACCACGAACTCCGAGGCGCTGACCGTACCGATGGTCGTGCGCGCCTGGCCGCCGCGCGCGAGCAGGGTGGACGTGGCCAGCGGACCCCAGCCGCCACCGCCGGTGGCATCGAGCAGGCCGGCGAAAAAGCCGAGCACCGGCACGCGCTTGACCTGTTCGCGCGGCATCCAGCGACCGAACGAGCGCACCAGGATCAGCACCGCCAACGCCAGCAGGTAGAGGTAGACGAACGGGCGGATGGCATCGCCGGGCAATCTGGTCAGCACATAGGCACCGATCGCACCACCGACGGAGCCGGCGATGGTCAGCTGCCAGAACAGGCGTTTGTCGATGTTGCGGAAGTACGCGTGCGAGGCGCCGGATACGCCGGTGGTGACCACTTCAGCCGCATGCACGCTGGCGCTCACCGCCGCCGGCGGCAGGCCCATGCTGAGCAGGATCGACGAGCAGATCAGGCCGAACGCCATGCCGAGCGCGCCGTCGACCAGCTGCGCGCCGAGGCCGATGAGGACAAACCAGAAAAACTCGCTGCCGAACTCCATCCCGAGGTTTCCAGTCGGCGTGGGGTGCCGTGGCATCTACTCGCAGGATACAGGGCGCAGCCCATCGCGCCGTCCCAGGTGCGTGACCGAAGCACAGCGAGCTTCCGGCAAGCCTGCAAGCGCGATGGCGTGCATGCGCTTCGCCGCGCACACCGCGGACGTCAGTCCTGATCGTTGCAGTCTGCGTGGCGTGAACCTCGCATGGCGTCATCCCGGGCGGCCGACATCCGACGCTGCGGCGTCGGATGTCGGAACCATGGTCAACTGGCAATCCGCCAGATCGCGACTGGCAGCAAAGACGGTAGAAGACGTCGAAGCTCGATCGCTGCAGGCCTGGACCCGCATCCGGTCACGGCGAACGGGGATGGCACGGCATCTCCCGCGCTACCGTGTCGGGCGCGACGGATGTCGAGAAGTGGTGGGCGCCGGAAGCGGCGGCCGGCCTCGCAAAACCGGCCGCTCGCCCCATGCGATCAGCGGGTGCCGTACAGCACGACGGTCTTGCCGCGTGCGTGGAGCGCGCCGTCGGCCTGCAGCTTCTTCAGCACGCGGCCGGCCATTTCGCGCGAGCAGCCCACCAGGCGCGCCAGTTCCTGGCGGGACACACGCAGCTGGGTGCCCTGCGGATGGCTCATGGCTTCAGGTTCGCGCGCCAGGTCATGCAAGGTGCGGATGATGCGATCGGTGACGTCCAGGAACGCCAGGCGGCTGGCCTTCCTGCTGGTGTCCAGTAAACGTCGTGAGAGCTGCGCGCCGATGGCGTACAGCAGCTTCGGGGCATCGGCCGACAGCGTGCCCAGGAACAGCTGGTGGAGGCGCTCGTAGCTGACTTCCGCCAGTTCGCACTGGGTGCGGGTGCGCAGGATCACTTCACGACGGTCGGACTCGATGAACAGGCCCATTTCACCGACGAACTCGCCGGAGCCGAAATAGCCGAGGACCAGTTCGCGGTCGTCGTCTTCCTCGGTAATGATGCTGACCGAGCCGCTGACCACGTAATACAAGGTGCCCGCCGGGTCGCCAGGACGGAAGACATCAGCACGGGCTGGATAGCGGCGCCGATGGCTGTGGGCCAGGAAGCGCTCGAGCGTGGCGTTGTCCGGCGTCAGCGGGCTGGCGGCGGTGCGAGCGGGGGCTACAAGGGGGATGCCTGGGCTCATAGTGGTCACGGCGTGTAATTCAGGAAGCTTAGTCCGAATACGTAGCCCGCGGCAAACGCAGGCCATGCAAGGGCTGGGCCAGTATGTGACAGGTTGCTGACGGACGGGCCGTAGACATTTCGCTGTCACCCCTTATGACGCATAATCCGCCCCCTCATCCTACACCCCCGAAGAGGGACCATCGCCGTGGTAAAGCCACTGCCTCGCCTGCGTCTGCAAGGCTTCAACAACCTGACCAAGGCGCTGAGCTTCAACATCTACGACGTGTGCTACGCCTCGTCCGAGGACGAGCGCCGCCGGTACATCGAGTACATCGATGAGGAATACAACGCCGATCGCCTGACCCAGATCCTGACGGATGTGGCGGAGATCATCGGCGCCAACATCCTCAATGTGGCCCGCCAGGACTACGACCCGCAGGGTGCTTCGGTGACGATCCTCATCTCCGAGGAGCCGGTGATCGACAAGAAGGATGCGGGCAAGGAGATCATCTCCGACGCGGTGGTCGCGCATATGGACAAGTCGCACATCACCGTGCACACGTATCCGGAAACGCATCCGGACAACGGCATCGCGACCTTCCGTGCAGATATCGACGTGGCGACCTGCGGCGTGATTTCGCCGCTGAAGGCGCTGAACTACCTGATCGAGAGCCTGGAATCCGACATCGTCATCATGGATTACCGGGTGCGCGGCTTCACCCGCGACGTGAAGGGCAAGAAGCACTACATCGACCACAAGATCAATTCGATCCAGGACTTTCTGGCCAAGAACATCAAGTCGCGCTACGAGATGCTCGACGTGAACGTCTATCAGGAAAACATCTTCCACACGAAGATGCACCTGAAGGAGTTCGACCTCGACAACTACCTGTTCGAGGAGAAGGCCAAGAACCTGTCGTTCAAGGAGCGCATGAAGATCGAGGCGCGCCTGAAGCGGGAGATCGAAGAGCTGTACCACGGGCGCAACCTGCCGGAATGACGGGTTGGCGGCGGGCGCGGGTTACATCCGGTTCGGGTGGCCCACGCTAGTCTGCCCACACATATGGCGGGACGACCCGCCCGCGGCGCGAGCCGCGCATCAGGACCGACGGCGGTCCGGAACGCGAGTTCCGGGCCGTTTCGCGTTATGGCCCGGGCATCAACCTGAGGAGGTGACGTATGGCGTGGGTATATCTGGTGTTGGCAGGATTGCTGGAAGTGGTGTGGGCGGTGGGGCTGAAGTACTCCGAAGGCTTCAGTCGCCTGGTACCCAGCGTGATCACCGCGGTCGCGGCCGCGGCCAGCTTCTGGCTGCTGGCGGTCGCGCTCAAGCACATCCCGCTCGGCACGGGCTACGTGATCTGGGTGGGTATCGGTGCGGTCGGCACGGCGTTCGTCGGTATGTGGCTGTTCCAGGAGCCGGCCACGGCCGCGCGGCTGGCATGCATCGGCCTGATCGTGGCCGGCATCGTCGGTCTGAAGCTGGCGTCCGCCTCGTAAGGCGGGCATCAGAGCCGGTACGCCACCGCCTTCATCAGCCTGGAGGCGCCCGCCATCAGCGTGGGGATCGGCGCGGGCAGGAGGCGCGCGCCGGCCTGTTCCGCGTGGTCGGCATGGCGGGCCTCGTCGGCCTTCATGACCTTCAGGATCTCGCGGCTGCGCAAGTCGGCAGGCGGCAGGGTTTCCAGGTGCTCGTCCAGGTGCGCTTCCACCTGGTGTTCAGTCTCCACGACGAACCCCAGGCTCCAGCCGTCCCCGCGCAGGCCGGCGAGGGCGCCGAGCGCGTAACTGCCGGCGTACCACAGCGGGTTGAACAGGCTGGGACGGCTGTCCAGCTCGCGCAGGCGGTCGGCGCACCAGGCCAGATGGTCGGTCTCCTCCCGGGCGGCTTCAAGCAGATGGGCGCGGGTGGTGGTGTCGCGGGCCACGGCGGCCTGACCGAAATACAGGCCCTGGGCGCAGACCTCGCCGACATGGTTGATGCGCATCAGGCCAGCGGCATGGCGCTGTTCGTCAGGCTCCAGGGCGATCTCCGGGGTGTCGCCGGCGGGATTGGCGCGCTGGGCGGGCGGGTTGCCGAAGACGGTGTCCAGGCCGCGCTGGGCCTCCACCAGCCAGTGATCGAGGGGCGAGAAGGTCCGCGTGTTCATGTGACCATTGTGCCGCCTGCGTGGACCCTGCGTCTGCCCCGGGCGCCCTGTCCCGCATGGGTCACTCCAGGGTTGCGCACTGCGACATGGCCCCGTACAATCCCGCCTCTTCCGTTTTACCCTTCACAACGCGTGGCAAAGTTCCGCCCGGGAAACCGCGGAATCCGCCCGACCAGACACACGAGAGTTCCATGAGCACCTTTACCGCCAAGTCAGAGACCGTCCAGCGCGACTGGTACGTCGTCGACGCAGCAGGCAAGACCCTGGGTCGCCTGTCCACCGAGCTGGCTCGCCGCCTCCGCGGCAAGCACAAGCCCGTCTATACCCCTCACGTTGATACCGGCGACTACCTCGTCGTGATCAATGCCGAGAAGATCCACGTCACCGGCAACAAGCTGGCCGACAAGAAGTACCACCGCTTCACCGGCTACATCGGCAACCTGAAGACCGAGACGCTGGCGCAGGCGCTGGAGCGCCATCCGGAACGCGTCATCGAGACCGCCGTGAAGGGCATGCTGCCGAAGGGTCCGCTGGGCCGCGACATGTATCGCAAGCTCAAGGTCTACGCCGGCCCGAATCATCCGCACGCCGCTCAGCAGCCGCAGGTCCTGGACATCTAATCATGGCTATCACTCAGAACTACGGCACCGGCCGTCGCAAGTCCTCCACCGCCCGCGTGTTCCTGCGCAAGGGTTCCGGCAACATCACGGTCAACGGTCGTCCGCTGGACGAGTTCTTCGGCCGCGAAACCGGCCGCATGATCGTGCGCCAGCCGCTGGAGCTGACCAAGAACACCGAGACCTTCGACATCACCGTGACGACCACCGGTGGCGGCATCACCGGCCAGGCCGGCGCCATCCGCCTGGGCATCGCCCGCGCGCTGGTCGAATACGATGAAACCCTGAAGTCGGATCTGCGCAAGGCAGGCTTCATGACCCGCGACGCCCGCGAAGTCGAGCGTAAGAAGGTCGGTCTGCACAAGGCGCGTCGCGCCACGCAGTTCTCCAAGCGCTAACAGACGCGCTACACTACGCGTCACTGGTTACACAGCCCCGTCGCCAAGCGGTAAGGCACCTGACTCTGACTCAGGCATTCGGTGGTTCGAATCCATCCGGGGCTGCCAATTCGACGTCCAACCGGACATCCGCAAAAGCCCGCCTCTGGCGGGTTTTTTCGTTGAGGGATCATGCCGATGGTCGCGATGTTCCAACCCCCGTTCTGCCCCGCCGACGAGGCCGTGCGCCGCGTGCAGGAGCGCGGCTATGCCGTACTCGAACCGCGCGCCATGGCGGGCGCGGTCGATGCGGACCTCGACGCACTGGATGCCTTGCTGCCCAGTTGGGATCGGCTGGAAGTGGACGGTTACCTCAAGGATGGCGGCCGCTACCGGCGTCGCCGGCATTCCTGCTTCGTCGTGGACGCGAGCGGGGTGCAGCAAGCGCCGCATCGCGCGCACTGGCAGTCGCTGGACTACAACGCCCTGCACGGTGGCATGCAGCGCTGGTTCGAGCCGATCGAACCGGCCATCGCCACGGCTGCTGCCTGGCGGCAGTTGCTGGCGGGACTGGGACGCTGGTGTTCCCGCCTGAAGGGCGAGCGTGCGTGGTACGTCGAGGCGCACCAGTTCCGCATCGACACGACCGACGGCATCGGCCGGCCGACCCCCGAGGGCGCGCATCGCGATGGTGTGGACTTCGTCGCGGTGCTGCTGCTCGGTCGCCAGGGCATCAAGGGCGGCGAAACCCGGGTGTTCGCCGCCGCCGGGCCGGACGGTCAGCGGTTCACGCTGGAAGCGCCGTGGTCGCTGCTGTTCCTCGACGACGAGCGGGTCATCCACGAATCCACCCCGATCCAGCCGCTGGACGGGCAGGGCCATCGCGATACGCTGGTGCTGACGTTCCGCAAGGATGGCTTCCAGGGCGATCCGATGACGGGCTGACCGCGGCGCGTATTTCGTTACAATTGAAACCATGGCGCATGGGCGCCGGCATCTGGAGTTCCGATGAAGCTGGGTTCCCTGAAGGAAGGCGGTCGCGACGGTACCTTGATCGTGGTGTCGCGTGATCTGACCCTCGGCGTGCGCGCCACCGGCATCGCGCCGACGCTGCAACGCGCGCTGGAGGACTGGAGCAACACCGCGCCGCGCCTCAATGCGCTGTACGCGTCGTTGAATGCCGGCGACGCCGATGGCGCATTCGACATCGACATGCAGGCGCTCGCTGCGCCGCTGCCGCGCGCCTACGAATTCGTCGACGGCAGCGCCTATCTGCCGCACGTCGAGCGCGTCCGTCGCGCGCGCAACGCGGAAGTCCCCGCGAGCTTCTACACCGATCCGCTGATGTACCAGGCCACCAGTGCCGCGTTCTACGGTCCGCGCGATGCGGTGAAGGTGGTCAGCGAAGACCACGGCATCGATCTGGAAGCGGAGATCGTGGTCGTCACCGACGACGTGCCGATGGCGGTCACGCCCGCACAGGCCGCCGGCCATATCCAGCTGATCGGTCTGGTCAACGACGTGTCGCTGCGCAACCTGATCCCGGGCGAACTGGCCAAGGGCTTCGGCTTCCTGCAGTCCAAGCCGCGGTCGGCGCTGTCGCCGGTATTCGTGACGCCGGACGAACTGGACGACGCCTGGCGCGACAACAAGGTGCACCTGCCGCTGGTCACGCACATCAACGGCGAGTGGTTCGGTGCGCCGGAAGCCGGCGTGGATATGCAGTTCGACTTCTCCCAGCTGGTCGCGCATGCGGCCAAGACGCGGCCGCTGTCGGCCGGCACCATCGTCGGGTCGGGCACCATCGCCAACGAAGACACGTCCAAGGGCGCGTCCTGCTTCGCCGAGAAGCGCACGGTCGAGACGCTGCGCGACGGCAAGCCGTCCACGCCGTTCATGAGCTTTGGCGATGTGGTGCGCATCGAGATGGCGGACCGTGACGGCCGTTCCATTTTTGGTGCGATCGAACAACGGATCGAGGCGCAACCCTTGCCTTGAAGGCGCGCCCGGGCCCAGTGTGGACCCAGGACGGAGCAGGGCAGGCATGGACGTGGATTCCGGGCATTCGAAGGCGCAAACCGCGGGGAGCGGCTTGCATGGCTGAGCAACTGAAGCTGTATTCCTACTGGCGCTCCAGCGCCGCGTATCGCGTACGTATCGGCCTGAACCTCAAGGGCCTGGCCTACGAGACCGTACCCGTGCATCTGGTCCGCGATGGCGGACAGCAGCATGCGCCGGACTACGTCGCCAAGAATCCCCAGCACATGGTCCCCACGCTGCAGCATGGCGCGCGGGTGATCCGGCAGTCGCTGGCCATCCTCGAATATCTGGACGAAGCCTGGCCGTCACCGCGCCTGTTGCCGATGACCGCGCGCGACCGCGCGCGGGTGCGGGCGCTGGCGCAGATGGTCGCCTGCGACATCCATCCCCTGAACAATCTGCGCGTGCTGCAGTATTTCGAGGGCACCTGGAACGTACCGCAGTCCGAACGCGAAGACTGGATAAAGCACTGGATCACGGAAGGCTTCGCGCCGATGGAGGCTCTGCTCGCCGGCGACGCCGCGACCGGCGCCTTCTGCCACGGACAGACGCCGGGCCTTGCCGACTGCTGCCTGGTGCCGCAGGTATTCAATGCGCGCCGGTTCGGTGTAGACATGAGTGCTTTCCCGACCCTCGTCCGCATCGAGCAGGCCTGCCTGGCACTGCCGGCCTTCGACCTGGCGCGGCCGGAAAATCAGCCCGACGCCAACGCCTGAGCGGCGCGCCCGAATGAAAACGGGCGGGTTTCCCCGCCCGTCCAGGCCAGCGCCGCAGTAAACCCCGTCCTCAGCCGAAACCGTGGGTGATCCGCGGCGAACTGCTGCCGGTGTCGTAGTCGGCGTACGGATCGTGCTCGCCCTTGCTGCCTTCCGACAGGCGGAACTTCAATGCCAGGCCATCGCGCGAATCGGCGGCACGCAACGCTTCCTCCTGCTCGATCTGGCCTTCCTTGACCATGCGGAACAGGCACTGGTCGAAGGTCTCCATGCCTTCCTCCAGCGACTCCTCCATCGCGGCCTTGATCTCGTGCACCTGCCCGCGGCGCAGCAGGTCGCGGATCATCGGCGTGTTGATCAGCACTTCCGCCGCCGGCATGCGGCGCCCGTCGGTGCCCTTCACCAGGCGCTGCGACACCACGGCGCGCAGGTTGAGCGCCAGATTCATCAGCACGTTCTTGTGCGCGCTCTCGGGGAAGAAATTAAGGATGCGCTCGATGGTCTGGTCGGCGTTGTTCGAGTGCAACGTGGCCAGGCACAGGTGGCCGGTTTCGGCGAAGGCGATGGCGGCCTCCATCGTGGTGGCGTCCAGGATCTCGCCGATCAGGATGACGTCCGGCGCCTCGCGCATCGCGTTCTTCAGCGCATTGTGGAAGGCATGGGTATCCAGGCCGACTTCGCGCTGGTTGACGATCGACTGCTTGTGCTTGTGCAGGTATTCGATCGGGTCCTCGATGGTGAGGATGTGGCCGGTGCTGGTGGTGTTGCGGTAGTCGATCATCGACGCCAGCGAGGTTGACTTGCCGGAGCCGGTGGAACCGACGATCAGCACCAGCCCGCGCGGGGTCATGATGATGTCCTTCAGCACCGGCGGCAGGTTCAGCTCCTCGATGGTCGGGATCACGCTGCGGATGGCGCGGATGACCATGCCCACCTCGCCGCGCTGCTTGAACACGTTTACGCGGAAGCGGCCGGCGTCCTGCAGGGCGATGGCCATGTTGAGCTCGAGCTCGCGCTCGAACACCGGCACCTGGCCTTCGTCCATCAGCGAGTACGCGATCTTCTTGACCATGCCGGGCGGCAACCCGGTGTTGCCCAGCGGGTAGAGCTTGCCCTCGATCTTGATGTAGACCGGCGCCCCGGTCGTGAGGAACATGTCCGAGGCGTTCTTCTCGGTCATCAGCTTCAGGAAATAGCCGATGTCCATATGCAAAGCTCCCCACGATGCGCGGCGACGTTGCAACGGCGCCAAAGGCTTCCGACAATGGCCGCGCGCACCCCTCAACGTCACGGCACCCCAATGATCGCTAGCTTCGCACACTTCCGCAGGCCCCTGCATGTGATGGCCGCCGCAGTAGCGGTACTCGCCCTGTCCGGCACGCCTGCCATCGCGCAAAGCGCATTGACGCCGGAACTGGAAGCGGCGGTGCAGGCCGTCCAGCGCGCCGACCAGGCCGACGCCGACCAGTACGCGCCGGAACCGCTGGCCACCGCGCGACAGACGCTGGCGCAGGCGCAGGCAGCGCATGCGGCGCGTGACAAGAAAAAGACACTGGATCTCGCGCAACGGGCGGCCGTGGAGGCCGATCTGGCCCGTGCGCGCAGCCAGGAAGCGGTGGCCCTGGCCGAAGTGGCGCAGCGCAAGGCGGAGATCGCCGACCTGCAGCGCCAGATCAACACGGAGGGCAAGCGATGAGCGCTTTCCGCCTGAAGATCCACGTCGCCGCCCTGGGCTTCGCCTTGGCCATGGCGCCATTGGCGGCCATCGCGGCCGACAACCCGGTGGTGGTGCAACTGAACCAGCGGCTGGCGGCCTTGCAGGCCGATCCGGTGCTGGCCGAGATGGCCGCCTACGAAAAGCTGCAGGCCCAGAACGCCATCGCCGCCTTCGACAAGGCGCGCCGCAGCCAGCGCGAGACGGCGCAATACCTGGCGGAGCGCCGCGTCGAGATCGCCGAAATCGCCTCCCGCACCCAGGCCGCCCGCCGCGACGCGGACCGGCTGGACCGCACCCGCAGCGAGCTGCTGGTGGAAGCCAGTCGCCGCGAAGCCGAGCGGGCCCGCCGCGAGGCCGAACGCCTGCGCGTGCAGGCGCAGATCCAGGCCGAGGAAACCGACCGCCTGCGCCTGGCCGCCGAAGCCGAAGCCCTGGCACGCCAGGAAGCGGAAATCACGCTGGACACGGTGGCGGGCCAGCAGGCGAGCCGCCTGAGCACGGCACGCCAGCGCGAACTGAAGCTCGCGCGCGAAGAAGCCGAGCTGGTCTCCGGCGCCAAGTTGCCGGCCTCGAAGTTCGAAGCGCGCGGCGAAGTCTTCACGCTGGGAGCCGACGCCTTCGGCGGTGGTTCGGCCAAGCTGTCCGCCGGAGGCACCGCCAGCGCACAGGCCCTGGCCGCCTACCTGCAGGCCAATCCGAAGGCGCGCGCCCGGGTCGAGGGCTACGGCGACAGCCAGACGCCGGGACAGCGTCGCGCGGATGCGCTGCGCGACGCGCTGGTGGCGGCAGGCATTCCCAAATCGCGCCTGCAGAGTGCCGCGAAGGGCGCCGGCAGCAAGGCACGCGCGCTGGAAGTCGTGGTCACGCACTGATTTCCTTTTGTAAATCAGTCGGTTGAACGAATCCGGGTGGCTTTCGGCCGGATTGCCTGAATGCCAGCCAGCACGCGCGTTTCCTTGGGAATCAATCGCTTGGGTCAGTGCTTGCCGGGCTGGAAGTCGAGGAGTAGGGTCGTATACCCAAGCGGCTCCCGTCGCTTGGCTCACCGGAGAATCGACCCGATGACGCCCGTACCGATCCCGCAGGAGACCGCCGCCGGCAAGCAGGCCGCAGCGGGCATTCCGGTGGGAAGTGCCCGCGAAACCGGCCAGATGCTCCGCTCCCAAGCCAACGCCCCGTGCCTGTGAAGGCCGGGGCGTTCGTATTTCAGCTGAAGGAGGTAACGATCATGTTCGAAGGTCAACCGCAGTCCGACATCGATGCGCTCATCAAGGCCGATCCGGAGTTCAAGCAGCTGTACCAGCGCCACCGCGAGCTGGACAAGAAAGTCACCGACGCCGAACTCGGCGTGCTGCCCATCGACGACACCCTGCTCGGCCAGATGAAGCGCGAAAAGCTGTACGCCAAGGAGCGATTGCTCCGCATCTACGACGCCAAGCCCCACTGACGCCTCCCCCCGACGTTTTCTCGTCGCGGGCGGCGACGGCCTCCTCGTCGGCCGTCGCCGTCCGCGTCACCCAAGTGCGATAATCCGGGCCTGTACCGCACCGGATGCACGGCCGCATGGCGATCCACTCCTCCGTACTCGAGCTGATCGGCGACACGCCGATCGTCCAGGCCAGGCGCCTCGACACCGGGCTCTGCACCCTCTATCTGAAGCTCGAGAGCGCCAATCCCGGCGGATCCATCAAGGACCGCATCGGCATGTCGATGATCGAGGCCGCCGAAAAACGCGGCGATCTCAAGCCGGGCGCCACCCTGGTCGAAGGCACCGCCGGCAACACCGGTATCGGGCTGGCCCTGGTAGCCCAGCAGAAAGGCTACAAGCTGATGCTGGTGGTCCCGGACAAGATGAGCAGGGAAAAGATCTTCAACCTGAAGGCCATGGGCGCCGAGGTCATCCTGACCCGCTCCGATGTGGCCAAGGGGCACCCGGACTACTACCAGGACCTGGCCGAGCGCATCGCACGCGAGACGCCGGGCGCCTATTTCATCAACCAGTTCGGCAATCCGGACAACCCGGCGGCGCACGAATTCGGCACCGGGCCTGAGATCCTGCGGCAGCTGGACGGCCAGCTCGACGCTATCGTCTTCGGCTGCGGCAGCTCCGGCACCATGACCGGGTTGTCGCGCTGCTTCGCCGAACATTCGCCGCAGACCGAGATGGTGCTGGCCGATCCGGTCGGTTCGATCCTGACCCAGTACATCAACGAGGGCGTCCTCAGCACCAAGTCCGGCAGCTGGCTGGTGGAGGGCATCGGCGAGGACTTCCTGCCGCAGATATCGGACTTCAGCCGGGTCAAGAAGGCCTATGCGATCAGCGACGGCGAGAGCTTCCACACGGCACGCGAGCTGCTGGCGAAGGAAGGCATCCTGGGCGGATCGTCCACCGGCACCCTGCTTGCCGCGGCGCTGAAGTATTGCCGCGAGCAGACCATGCCGAAGAAGGTGCTCGTGTTCGTCTGCGATACGGGTAACAAGTACCTGTCCAAGATGTACAACGACTACTGGATGCTGGACAACGGCTTCATCGACCGGCCCCAGTACGGCGACCTGCGCGACCTGATCCTGCGCCCCTACAGCCAGCGCGACACGGTCGTGGTCAGCCCCACCGACCTCCTCACCACCGCTTACCAGCGCATGAAGCTGTACGACGTCTCACAGCTGCCGGTGATGGAAGGGGACCGTCTGGCGGGCATCGTGGACGAAAGCGACGTGCTGTTGCACGTCTATGGCGATGAGGCCCGCTTCCGCGATCCGGTTTCCACCGCCATGGTCAGCAAGCTGGACAGGCTGGACGTGCGGTCGCCGATCGAAGCGCTGCTGCCGGTGTTCGACCGAGGACAAGTAGCCATCATTACGGATGGAGACGCCTTCCTCGGCCTGATCACTCGCATCGACTTGCTCAACTACCTGCGTCGTCGCGCACAGTAGCCCGCAAAGGCTGCCGCAAAGGACTGCGTGGCGTGCATGTCGTGGACAGTGCGTTAAGCCTCAGCTGGTAAACTTGCCGGCTGTTCAAGGAACCGAATATGTCGCAGAGCCGTTCCCAATCCAGCGGTCAGGTCGAGGGCGCTGCCCTCGGCACACTGGCCATCCATGGTGGCCAGTCGCCCGACCCCAGCACCGGCGCCGTCATGCCGCCGATCTACGCCACCTCGACCTATGCGCAGGCCAGTCCAGGCGTGCACCAGGGCTTCGAGTACTCGCGTACCCACAACCCCACGCGATTCGCCTACGAGCGCTGTGTGGCCGCACTTGAGGGTGGCTCCCGCGGGTTCGCTTTTGCCTCCGGCATGGCCGCCACGTCCACGATCCTCGAGCTCCTGGACAGCGGCAGCCACATCATCGCGATGGACGATCTGTACGGCGGCAGCTACCGGCTGTTCGAGCGCGTGCGCAAGCGGACCGCTGCGCTGGATTTCAGCTTCGTCGACCTGACCGACCTGGCAGCGTTCGAATCTTCGATCCGGCCGGAAACGCGCATGGTGTGGGTGGAAACACCCACCAATCCCATGCTGAAGATCGTCGACATCGCCGCCATCTGCGAAGTCGCGCACAAGCATGGGCTGCGCGTGATCGTCGACAATACCTTCGCCTCGCCGATCCTGCAGCGTCCGTTGCAGTTGGGCGCGGACATCGTGATGCATTCCGCCACCAAGTACCTCAACGGCCACTCCGACATGGTCGGTGGCATGGTCGTGGTCGGCGATGATGCGGAACTCGCCGAGCAGATGGCCTTCCTCCAGAATTCCATCGGCGCGGTGCAGGGACCGTTCGACAGCTTCCTCGCGCTGCGCGGCCTGAAGACATTGCATCTGCGCATGAAGGCGCACTGCGAGAACGCACTGGCGTTGGCGCAGTGGCTGGAAACGCATCCTGCGATCGAAAAGGTCATCTACCCTGGCCTCGCTTCGCATCCTCAGCATGCGCTCGCCACGAAACAGATGCAGGGATACGGCGGCATCATTTCCATCGTGCTGAAGGGCGGTTTCGACGCTGCGCGCCAGTTCTGCGAGAACACTCATCTCTTCACTCTTGCAGAGTCTCTGGGTGGTGTGGAAAGCCTGGTGAACCATCCCGCAGTGATGACGCATGCGTCGGTACCGGTGGAGCGTCGGGAGAAGCTGGGTATCAGTGACGGGTTGGTGCGGTTGAGCGTCGGCATCGAGGCCCTGAACGATCTGATAGCTGATGTCGACGGAGCGCTCCATTGAGCTCGTCGAGTTCGCATCTTGGTTACAACGTTGGCGGCCTGTAGATGAACCCCCATTCGCGACCCCCGCTGGCGTTTGGATCCATGCTTGCCAGCTTCATGCGAAATCGCCACCTGATCGCGCAACTCACCAGGCGCGAAGTGGTGAGCCGCTATCGTGGCTCCTGGGCGGGCCTGGCATGGTCCTTCTTCAATCCGCTGATCATGCTGGTGATCTACACCTTCGTGTTCACCACGATCTTCAAGGCGCGCTGGGGGGCGGGGAGCGAACGGTCGCACGCGGATTTCGCCCTTATTCTTTTTGTCGGCATCATCATCCACGGTGTGTTGGCGGAGTGCATTCTGAAAGCCCCCGCACTGGTCACGAACAACGTGAGCTACGTCAAGAAGTTCATGTTCCCGCTCGAGATCCTGCCTTGGCCGATTGCTGGCTCAGCGATGTTTCATGCAATGGTGAGCTTCCTGGTGCTGCTTCTTGCGCAGGTGGTGGTCGGTCAAGGCGTACCTTGGACTGCCGGACTCTTCCCGGTCGTCGTCGCGCCGCTGCTGGTGGTCGGGATGGGCGTGATGTGGTTGATCGCCTCGACTGCGGTATACGTGCGTGACATCGCTATGGTCACGGGCTTGGTGGTGACGGCGCTGATGTTTCTCGCGCCTGTGTTCTACCCCGCTTCCGCGCTTCCGGATGCGTACCGATGGATCATCCTCTGGAATCCGCTGACCTTCATCATCGAACAGGGAAGGCAGGTTCTGATCGCCGGCAATGCGCCTGACTGGGTGGGTCTGACGATCTACCTGTGTTTTGCATTGCCTTTCGCCTGGTTTGGGTACGCCTGGTTCCAACGCACGCGGAAGGGCTTCGCAGATGTCCTCTGATATCGCGTCCAGTCAGGGAAGTGCTGGCGAAGACGTTGCGTTGGCGACAGCCGAGACCATCATCAGCGTTCGCGGGGTTTCCAAGTGCTACCGCGTCTACGACCGTCCGGAAGATCGACTCAAACAGTCCATCCTGTCGAGGTTGCGGCGGTGGTTACGGCGTCCGCCCCGTGATTACTTCAGGGAATTCTGGGCGCTGCGTGATGTTTCACTCGACGTTCGCAGGGGCGAAACGCTGGGCATCATCGGCAGAAACGGGTCCGGCAAGTCGACCTTGCTGCAGGTGATCTGCGGGACGCTGGCTCCGACGCAGGGCGAGGTGGATGTAAAGGGTCGCATCGCAGGACTGCTCGAGCTGGGCGCCGGCTTCAACCCCGACTTCACCGGCCGCGAGAATGTCTACATGAGTGCGGCGGTGCTGGGGCTGTCGCAAGAGCAGATTGACCAGCGGTTCGATTCCATCGCCGCTTTCGCCGACATCGGCGATTTCATCGAGCAGCCGATAAAGACCTATTCCAGTGGCATGTATGTACGCCTCGCCTTCGCGGTGGTTGCGCACGTCGATGCAGACATTCTGGTTATCGACGAAGCCTTGTCCGTGGGCGACGTGTTCTTTGGACAGAAATGCATGCGGTTCCTGCGGAAGTTCAAAGAGCACGGTACAGTGGTTTTCGTCAGCCACGACGCAACGGCCGTGATCAACCTGTGCGACAGGGCCGTTCTGCTGGAAGGTAGTGGTGTGCGCCTGCAGGGAGATCCCAAGGCGGTCTCCGAGGCTTATCACGCCGCCATCTATCAGCAGTCGGTCCGTTCCTCCGCAACGAGAGAGCCGAGCGTGGAGGATGTGCCGGTTGAAGCGTCTGAAGACTTCCGGAAGGCGCTTATCGACGGCAGCACGTTGCGCAACGACTTGCATGTTTTCAGGTTCGATCCCGAGAAGTCGGGTTTCGGCAATGGCGCGGCCAGCATCGTCTCAGCGCGCATTACGGACGATGAAGGCGCGGAGTGCCGCTGGATCACCGGCGGCGAACCGGTGAGCCTGCGGATCGAGGTGAAAGCTCACCGGCGGCTGGCAAGCCCGATCATTGGGTTTTTCGTCAAGGATCGCCTGGGGCAACCGCTGTTTGGCGACAATACCTTTCAGATATACAAGGATGCGCCCGTGGCCCTGGATGCGGGCGACTGCCTGATGGCCAGGTTCGATTTCGTGATGCCTATTCTGCCCAAGGGGGCGTATACCGTCGACATGGCCATCGCCGATGGCACCTACGACGATCACGAGCAGGCGGAGTGGGTGCATGATGGCCTGGTCATCGAGTCGCAGTCCTCCAGCGTCTCAACGGGCCTGATCGGAATTCCGTTCCGCGACATCCGGATCCACAAAGTACCGTAGCCGTGATGTGAGCCGGTCTGTCGCTTACACAGAAAATAGGAGTGTGGTGTGCATTTCAGTTCGTACGAGCACATGGAAGATGTCGCGACTCGTTATCTCGCCGGTCGGAAGGCATTGTCCGTTGTTGATATCGGCTCCTATGACGTCAACGGCACCTATCGACCGCTGTTCACCAAACCCGACTGGTCCTACACCGGTGTCGATCTCGAGAAAGGCCCGGGTGTCGACGTGGTTCTGGAGTCCCCCTACGTACTGCCGTTTGCCTCGGGGTCGGTCGATGTCGTTATTTCCGGGCAGGCATTCGAGCACGTCGAGTACTTCTGGCTGTCCTGGCTGGAAATGGTACGGGTGCTCGCTCCTGACGGCCTGATCCTGCTTATTGCGCCGTCACGGGGACCGGAACACCGGTACCCTCAGGATTGCTGGCGCTTCTATCCCGACGGCTATCGCGCGCTTGCGAAGTACGGCGATTGCGAGCTGCTGGAGGTCACCACAGACTGGGAGCCTCACCCGGATCCTGGCAGCGCGGCCTGGGGCGATACCGTGGGGGTCTTCCGCAAGCGGAAGAGCGGCCTTCGCCAAGCGCTGAGTCAATCGCTCCTGCGAGCAGCGGCACGTTGGCACATGGGCGCCCGGGCATGAGCATTCCGCTGAATACGAGCATGAGCCTCCGTCCGAAGGCGATCCCGCCCAGTGCCTGGCTGGGCCATATTCCCTTTGCTGCCTGGTTGATCGAAGAGCTGAAGCCGTCGATTCTGGTCGAGCTGGGGACGCACAACGGCGCCTCCTTCCTGGGCTTCTGCCAAGCCGTCGAGGAGAATTCGCTTCCCACCTCGTGCTTTGCAGTGGATACCTGGCAGGGGGACGAACATGCAGGTCACTATGGCGAAGACGTGTTCGCCACGCTGTCCCGCTATCAGCATGCTCACTACTCTGCATTCTCCGAACTGCTGCGGATGACCTTCGACGATGCGCTCGCATGCTTCGAGGATGGCAGCGTAGACCTGCTCCATATCGATGGTTTGCATACCTATCAGGCAGTCAAGCACGATTTCGATACGTGGCTGCCCAAGATGTCGTCGCGAGGAGTAGTGCTCTTCCACGACACCATGGTGAGGGAGCGCGGTTTTGGCGTCTGGCGATTCTGGGAGGAAGTATCGAAGCTGTATCCCAGTTTCGAGTTCTCCCACACGCACGGGCTCGGGGTCCTGCTGGTGGGGAACGAGCTGCCGTCGCCGCTGCATGCATTGGTAGGTGCGGCTGATGCTGATGCCGTGATCATCAATAAATTGTTCTCGGTTTTGGGCAACAGGGTGCGCAGCCTCCAGAATGAAGAGGAGATGTCCGCACGGATGGATGCGCAGTATCAGAAACTTGCAGCAGGAGCGGCGGAGATTTCCGAGCAGTCCGTGATGCTGGGCCATCTGAGGCAGCGCATCACGGATGCGGACCGCGAGCTGGCGGAGCACAATGCGGCGGCCGCGCAGCGGGAAGCCGCCATTGCGAGCTTGAAGAACGATCATGCCGTCGCGCTGCAGGCGTTGGAGCACGAGCTTTCGAAGCAGTCCTCGCAGCTCGGTGAAAGCGAGCAACTGGTCGGCCACCTCAGGCAGCGGATAGCGGACGCCGAGCGCGAGTTGGACGAACACAATCTCGCGACTGCCGCGAATCTGGCGACGATCGCCGAGCTCAGACAATCGCTGTCCACGCGTGATGCCGAGTTCGCTGATGGAGGGGCCGCCATTGTTGCGGCGACCCAGCGGATCGCAAGTGCGTCCGAGCTGCGCGTGCTCGAACTCACCCAGCGCATCGAGAAGAGCGTGGTCGAGGAGAGTGGACGCAGCGCAACGCTGCTCGCCGATTACCTGGCGCGTCATGAAGTGCAGTGCAGGGAGGAGCGTGATGCATCCCTGCAGCGCGATGGCGCGACGCTGGTCGCGGAACGCGAGCGGCAAAGCCTCGCTATGACGGAAGTCCTTGACCGCCAGGCCGGTCTGGTCGCCGAGCTCGACAGGGTCCAGCAGGAGCTTGCGATCGTGCATGGCTCGTGGAGCTGGAAGCTTTCGCGTCCCATACGCTGGACGGGCCGAATGCTGTCGGGTGGCAAGCATGGGTAAGTTCAGGTCCGGCGTCGGAAGGTTGCTCCACGCGATCTACGTCCGAGCTCCGCTTACCTGGGAGACCCGCCTGGCGATGAAATCCTGGGCCTTCCATGCGTTCCCCGCGCTTTTCCGGCACACGAACGTCTATCGCCGATGGCAGTACTTCTCCGCGACGCACGATCCGGCGGCCGCAGCTGTGGATGCTGATCCGGCCAGCGACAGGATCGTCACCGGCGACGTCGCGGGCGATGTGTCGGACAAGCGGTACATCGCGGACCTGTTCGCGCGAGCGACGGGATCGCAGAGGGATTGCTACATGGGGCCGTCGACTCGGCCTCCACCGCTGCATGTGAAGGCGAAGGCGATCGCATTCTATCTCCCGCAATTCCATCCAGTGCCGGAGAACGACGAATGGTGGGGCCGCGGATTCACTGAGTGGACGAATGTCTCCAAGGCGGTCCCGCAGTTCCTGGGGCACGACCAACCCCATCTGCCAGGGGAACTCGGCTTCTACGACCTGCGCATCGTTGATGTGATGCGCAGGCAGGCGGAACTCGCGAAGCTCTACGGACTCCACGGATTCTGCTTCCATCACTACTGGTTTTCGGGAAGGAGGCTCCTGGAACGCCCGCTCGACCAGCTGATCGCGAACAAGGACATCGATCTGCCTTTCTGCGTGTGTTGGGCGAACGAGAACTGGACAAGGCGCTGGGACGGACACGACCATGACGTCCTGCTAGCCCAGAACTATGCGCTGGAGGATGATCTGGCCTTCATCGTGGATCTCGTGCCGTACCTGCGGGATCCGCGTTACATAAAGATTGATGGAAAGCCGCTCATCGTGGTCTATCGGCCATCGCTGCTGCCTGATTGCAAAAGGACGCTCGGCGTATGGAGGGAGTATTGCCGCACCAATGGTATCGGTGAGGTGCTGCTTACCATGGTCCAGTTCGATGTCGACGATCCACGTGACATGGGCTTCGACGCGGCAGTCGAGTTCCCGCCGCACAAGCTCGCTCGTAGCGCGCAATGCATCAACGATCAGGTGGTGATCATCAATCCCGACTACGCCGGCTATGTGGTCGACTACGATGAGCTGGCATCGAACGGCGAGAACTGGCCCGTACCGGAGTATTCGTTGTTCAAGGGCGTATCGCCGCGATGGGACAACGAGGCGCGGAAGCCGGCCAAGGGATATACCTTCGCTGGATCCACACCGCAGCGCTATGGGCGATGGCTGGCAAAGGCTGTCGAGTACTCGAACGCCCATCCCGTATGCGGAGAGAGTCTGGTGTTCATCAACGCCTGGAATGAATGGGCGGAGGGTGCCCACCTCGAGCCTGATCGCGCGTATGGCTATGCGTATCTCGAGGCCACGCGTGGTGCGCTTGAGACGACCGCTGAGAAGCGAGGAGTCCTGGTGGTGTCGCACGACGCGCACCCGCACGGAGCGCAGTACCTCGCGCTCAACATGGCGAGGGAACTGGCGCGGATGGGCCTGGAGGTACATGTCGCGCTGCTCGGGCCGGGCGTGCTCGAGGATCAGTTCGAAGAGGTCACCACCGTGCACCGCCTCTACGACGGCAGGAGCGACCCTCGCGATCTGTTCAGGCGATTGCGGGCGGCCGGCTTCGGGCTTGCGTTGGCGAATACCACGGTCGCCGGCAGCGTCGTAGCGCCGTTGAAGAATGCCGGCTTCAACGTTGTTTCGCTGATCCATGAGCTTCCCGGAGTGATCCGCGATATGGGGTTGACGGCGCCTGCGGGAGAGATCGGCCGGCACGCCGATGCGATCGTCGTCAGTTCGACGCCTGTCCATGAAGGGATCCGGGCCTTCATCGCGGACGCGGAGCAAGCCAAACTGCAGATGCGGCCGCAGGGACTGTATACGCGGAGTCGATACCTTGGCGGTGATGATGCGGAACGACAGCGAGCGCGGGCTGCGTTACGCGCGAAGCTGGGGCTGGCGAAGGATGCACGTGTCGTGCTGACGGTCGGCTACGCGGACAAGCGCAAGGGAGTCGACCTCCTTGTGCGTATCGCGCAACTGTGCGTGGAGCAGGATCCGCGCATGCACTTCGTCTGGGTCGGCCACTGGGAAGTCGGCATCCAGCACGAAGTGATGGATTACATCCGTCGGTGCGGGCTGGAGCGTGCGGTCACGTTCGTCGGTTTCGATTCCGATACGGATGACTACTACGCGGGCGCGGATCTTTATGCCTTGACGTCCCGGGAGGACCCTTTCCCTTCAGTCGTCCTGGAAAGCCTCGCGGTAGGCACGCCCATCGTGGCTTTCGAGGGCACCGGAGGCGGCGCCGACCTGGTCGGCAAGGGCTATGGCGCGGTCGTCCCCGCATTCGATGCGCGGTCCTTCGCCGATGCTTTGATGTCGCTGCAGGGCGACGACGTGGCACGTGACCGGATCGGTGCGCGGGCCCGGCAGCTGGTGGAGACCGAGTTCTCGTTCCGGTCCTACATGCTTGATCTGTTGAGGATCGGCGGCCAGCGACTTCCCACCGTTTCCGTCGTCGTACCCAACTACAACTACGGCCGGTATCTGCAGGAGCGGCTCGAGTCCGTCGTCAACCAGCGCTTCCCGATCTACGAGATCATCGTCCTGGACGACGCCTCCACCGACGACAGCCTGGCGCGCCTTCGCGAACTGCATAGCGGACTCAGTCCGCAGCCCAGGTTGGTCGTCAACGAACGAAACAGCGGCTCGGTGTTCCGCCAATGGCTGGCCGGCGTGCAGTGCGCGCGCGGAGACTACGTCTGGATCGCAGAGGCGGACGATCTGGCCTCGCCGGAGTTTCTCGAGACCATAGTCCGCGCGATGGAGAAGTCGCCAGAGGCGCTGATGGGATACTGTCAGTCCCGCCAGATCGACTCCGAGGGACGGATTCTCGCGAATGACTATCTGGACTACACGCGGACCCTCTCGGAATCGAAGTGGCGCGAAGCCTATGTCGCCACTGGCGATGAGGAAGTTTCGGCCGGCATGGCGGTCAAGAACACGATCCCGAACGTGAGTGCGGTCGTGTTCCGGCGCGAACAGCTCCTGCGGGTCCTGACCGAGAACATGGACGAGATCCTGGCCTTCCGCGTAGCGGGGGACTGGCTGGTGTATCTGCACCTGCTGCGGGAAGGTGCGGTAGTGTTTGATCCGAGGTCAATGAACTCGCATCGCAGGCACGTCAAGAGCGTGACGCTGGATACGGATCTCGAACAGCATCTGGGCGAGGTTCTGGCACTCCAGTCCAAGGCGAGCACGATGTTCTCCCTCGATCCGCGCGTGACTAGCCAGGCGACCCACTACGCAGGCGAGCTTCGTCGGCAGTTCGGACTGGTGGAGGCGGAATGAGCGCGGGGGACGGCAATGACATCGTCCTAGTCTTCGACCGCGCTGGTTTGGTCGGTTCCGCTCTGCTGCGCCATCGGGATGCGCGTGACTTTCAAGTGAAGATCTATGATCGGGGCGAACCGCAGCTGTGCGCGAGGAGTCGATAGGCCTGTGAAGGAAGGGCAAGACCGTCGGCGACTCGATCTTGATCGACGACCCGGTCGGTCTCATCCCGCGGATGGTGAGCGCCGGATACGGCGGCATGGTCAAAGCCGGCGGCGCAAGGCTTTGACACTGTTTCTACGGCGCGGTGCGATAACGGTGGCGACTGGACGGAACTTGATCATCAGTCGCAGGCATGCTCGACAGTTGGACGTCAAGAAGGTAGTTCTTGATACTTCGAAAGCGAGACTGCTTCTTGGCTGGACGCGCCTCGTGGCCCAAGGGGCTGGTCCAAGGCTTGATTGGGTTTAGGGTGAGCAGCATAGACGACCAATGGAACGAACAAGGGGACATTCAATGAGCAACGGTAGTCGATGGATCGATGTCTTGATCAGCAGCCTCGACAAGGAGGAGCAGAGTCCCTTGGGGGAAAAGCTGCCGCCCTTCCCGCCCGAGGAACTTCAGCGCAACACGACGGGCCTGTCTTCCGAGGCCACCCTGCGGCAGGCGTTCGCCTTCTATGAAGACGTCGTCAACGCACATTCCATCGCGGGAAGACCCCTCAACGAGGACTCACGGGTACTCGACTTCGGGTTTGGCTGGGGCAGGATTTCGCGCGTCTTCATGGAGCGCGTGCGCGTGGGTAACATCCACGGAGTGGATGTCGATCCCTCATTCACGGCGCTGACCAACGAGTTCTTCGGCACCGGAAACTTCAGTACCTGTGGAGCGTTTCCTCCGACCAAGCTCAATGCCGGCACATTCGATCTCGTGTTCGCTTACTCGGTGTTCTCCCACCTCTCCGGCCCCGCATGCCATGCCTGGATGGAGGAATTCCACCGCATCCTGAAGCCAGGAGGGCTGGTCGCCTTCACGACGCGGCACGTTTCCTTCATGGATTTCTGCCTTTGGGCGGGAAAGCAGGACGGCGCGAGTTCCTACTGGCGGGCGCTTGGCTCGTTGTTCCCCGACTTCGAGGAAGCCAAGCGTCGGTATGCCGCTGGCGAGCTCGTGCATGCGTCGTCCGAGGGCGTGGGCGGAGGAGGTCCCCGGGATTCGAGTTTCTACGGTGAGACCTGGATCCCTGAGCAGTACGCGCGCACCGCTTTCGCTCCTGGTTTCGAGTTCGTCGCGGGTTACTTCGACGGCACGAAGTACGACCAGTCCTGTTTTGTGTTGCGCAAGGCATAGCGCGGCGACATGAGCGATCAACCGCGCTTGGAGAAGAATGTCCCGGATCGGGCCGGAGGTGAGGAACCCGTGGCACCCGTCGTGTTGCAGGATGCCAAGCCTCGCCTCGACTTCCTCGACGCGTTGCGGGGACTGGCCGCAGCCTACGTGCTCATCTACCACATGGTGTTGTTGCCGCAGCCGAACCTCGCAGTCCCCCGCTGGGCAGAGAAGTTTGCTCACGCGGGGGGAACTGGCGTCACGCTTTTCTTTATCGTCAGTGCTTTTTCGCTCTACTACACAATGCCCCTCAGGCTGCGTGACAGGCATCCGACGCTGTCGTTCTACGCGCATCGCTTCTTCAGGATCGCGCCGCTCTTCTACTTCCTCGTCGTGGTCACGCTGTTCCGGGACTACTGGGCGTTCGAGGTGGTTCATTCGGTAGGCGAGGTGGCGGCTTCGGTTTTGTTCGTGTTCAACCTCATCCCTACCATGCAAGAAAGCTTCGTATGGGCGGGTTGGACCATAGGCGTCGAAATGGTCTTCTATGCAGTGTTTCCTCTGATCTATTCGCGCGTCAGGAGCGCGTGGGCAAGCATCGCCTTTGTATTTGCATGCCTGCTGGGTTGGACGGTCATCCAGTTGATGCTGGATTACAGCACCATGCCCGTGACTTGGAAGCAATCGATACTCCAGTGGTTCAGCTTTCGTCATTTCCCGATCTTTGCGATGGGAGCAGTCGCCTACTTCCTTTTCACCTCCGAAGGTTTCTCGCGAGCCTCGCGGGAGGGGCGCGGAGACATCGGCGCTGCGTTGATCCTCGGAGGAATGTTCGGATTCGTGGCGTTGCTGCAGGGATGGCTTCCCAGTTTCTTCGGCGACGCCTACTACTGGCAGGGGATAATTTTCGGCGTGATGTTGTTGGGGCTGGCGATATCTCCGTGGCGATTGTTTGTGAATCGATTCACCTCCTACCTAGGTAAGGTCAGTTACTCGATCTACCTGACGCACACGACGGTGATTTATGTCATGTCGCCTGTCTATCGTTGGATCTACGATAGATCCGCATCGCTTTCGCTCGCCTTTCTGGCGTCCGTGCTGCTGACGCTACTGGTGGTGCTGCCCCTTTCGAGTCTCACCTATCGTTTCGTCGAGCTCCCTGGAATGAAGCTGGCCAAGCGGATGTCGAAGGCATGGAAGTGATCACCTTCGCCACCGCGTACCCGCGCCGGTCGCACGCAGTTAACCTCAAGGGTTTATCGTGAAAAATCATGTTTTCCTGATGGCGGGTCTTCTGCTTCTTGCGGCATGCAAGGAGCCTAATGCCGGCAGCACCTCGGCTCCTCCTGTGTCTGCGCCTGCATCGGAAGCGCCTAGCCAGGCGCAGGGTGGACAGACACTGTGCAATATTGAATCGATTGATGGGAAGCTTCTGGGTGCCGAGTCCGTGACCCTTGCGACTGGCGCAAAGTTGCAGGGTTGGTTGGGCGATGATTCCGGGCAACCGGTCCAGGACCCGGCACTGGTCATCGCGAACGAGAGCGGTGAACCTCTCAATGCAGTGGCATTGCGGCTTGGGATCGAGCGAAAGGACGTCGCTGCCGCGTATCCCTCGGTTGCCGGACTTGAGAGGTCCGGGTTCGATCTTCACCTCGCCGACCTGCCGGTAGCGCCCGGGCGTTATCGGATTTACCTCCGTTACTCGATTGGCGGGGAGACACGCCTCTGCGACAATGGACGTCGGATCGACATCCCTGACAAGCCTTAAGGCTAGGTGTCCCCGCATCGTCCACCAGTCTCCCAACGAACCTTTATCCCATCGGGGTCCCTAGCTATGAGTCGTAACCGTCTGGCTGCATTCTCCGTAGTGTTGATGTTGGTCGGCTGCAACGTCGAGGAGCCGCAGCCGGTGCCTGCCGCCACAGAGACGCCGAAACAGGCCGAACAGGTTCCTTCCAAGGCCGACGAAACGTCGGCAACCGTGGCCAAGCAGGATCCTGCATCTCCGGCTGACCTGGAGGCTGGGCTCGCCAAGGTCATGCCCAGGATCGTGGCCAAGCAGGAGGCTTACCAACCCATCGAGCCCAAGGGGGGGCGGCTGTTCATGCATCCGTCCGACAGAAGCGCCATTGTCGAGATCGATGTTGCGGGTCTTTCTTCCCTCACCCTGTCCCCTTACATCCTCGACTTGTCCGGCGACAAAGGATGCGCACAGAATTCGGGCGGCGGCATCGTCGAGGTGGTCTGGTCCGTGGACGGCGTTGAGCGGGGCCGGCAGCCGGTCGACCGGCACTACGCGGATCTCATTCCGTTGCAACTGGACGGGGGCTCCAGGTTGAAAGTCGAGGTCAACAATGGCAACGACGTGCCCTGGTGCGACTGGGCAGCCGTTGGCTTCGTGTCGGTAACGCCCTGACACTGCCGGCTTCTTCAGTCCCCCTCTCCACTTTACTTGTCCGCACCAGCATCCAAGGAAGCCAGATGTACGAATTGACGATCCTCATGCCTTGCTTGAACGAGGCGGAAACGATTGAGGTTTGCGTACGCAAGGCGAGGGCATTTCTTGAGCGTTCCGGCGTGACCGGCGAAGTGCTGATCGCGGATAACGGGAGTACGGATGGATCCCAGGCGCTGGCGACAGCAGCTGGCGCACGTGTGGTTCCTGTTTCCGAGCGCGGTTATGGGGCGGCTTTGCTCGGGGGCATCCGGGCGGCGCAGAGCACCTACATCGCCATGGGGGATGCCGACGACAGTTACGATTTCTCGAACCTGATGCCGTTCCTCGAGAGGCTGCGTGCCGGTGAGGATCTCGTGATGGGAAACCGTTTCAAGGGCGGGATCGAGAAAGGCGCCATGCCGTTCCTCCACAAGTATCTTGGCAATCCGGTACTGAGCTTTCTCGGACGCCTTTTCTTCAATATCAACGTGCGTGACTTCCACTGCGGGCTGCGGGCATTCAATCGGGATCGCATCGTTGCATTGAACCTAGTCACGCAAGGCATGGAGTTCGCCAGTGAGATGGTGGTGAAGTCGGCGATCGCCGGCTACCGAATCAGCGAAGTCCCGACGACGCTCAAGCCCGACGGACGTTCGCGTCCGCCGCACCTGAGGACGTGGAGGGATGGCTGGAGGCACCTGCGTTTCTTGCTGGTTTTCTCGCCGCGTTATCTTTATGTCGTGCCCGGTATGGTCATGCTGTGCGTCGGCCTGGCGGGGACCGCGTTGCTTTACAACGGCCCGCATCGTCTCTGGGCAGAGACCGTACTCGATGTACACAGCTTCATCGCATTCGTGCTTATGTCGGTGCTCGGCGTACAGGTCTTGCTGTTCGGTGCGCTGTCACGCGTTTTCGCCTCGACGTTCGGCATACGCCGAGGAGAGAAGTCCTGGTTCGGGGCGGCACGCAATCTTGAACTCCAACTGATCATCGCAGGCCTGCTGCTGCTGGGCGGGCTCGGGGGCGCGTTGTGGTGTGTCGGGCAGTGGGCGGCTATCGGTTACGCGGATCTCAACTACAACGAGTTCCTCAGGCCCTTCGTGATTTCGCTCGCAGCGGTCCTCGTAGGGGCGCAGGTGTTCTTCACGGCGTTCTTTTCCACCACCTTGTCCGAGTTCATCAAGCACAGGTCTTAAGCAATGCTCCCCGAATCCGTCAGGCGGATGCTTTTCTTCGTCATTGCCGGCGGCGTGGGCTTCCTGATCTACTATGTGTTGTCCAACTTCCTGTACTACGTACTTTCGGTCCCTGAGGTCCCATCCGCGCTTTCCTCAATGATCGTGTCCATCTTCCCCACGTATTACCTGCAGAGGAGATTCACGTTCCGAAGTGACGTGTCGGCTCGCGGATCCCTGCCGAAGTACCTTGCCTTGCAGGCGGTCAACGCGGTCGTGATCGGTGTGGCGACACACTTGTGCAAGTCGCTCAATGCACCCCAGGCCGTCAACTTTGCGATTGCGGGGTTCATGGGAGTAGGCGTTTCCTTCTTCGTGCAGAAGAAGTTCATCTTCAAGGGGCGTTGATCGCCCGTCCAGGTGTTCTGAACCTATGTCCGCACCCAACGGCTCGTCAAAAACCCGGATCAATGATCCCAATGCGGTCAGGGACGTCATTCCCGATGCGGGCCTGCGCCCGATGCTGGCGCGAAGCCTGGGCGCCGCGCGTGGTTGGCTGGGCGGGAACCGATTCGACGGAGTGACCGTCGCATTGGCGGACGCCATCCGTGGATTGCCTGGCGATACCGCGCAACAGCGATCGCTGCTGGATTTCGGGTGCGGCAACATGGCGGTGTCCGGAAGGTTGCAGGAAATCGGGTTGGTCACGTCCGTACGTGGTGTGGATACGTATCCCCCGCCGGAGCAGGGTGGCGACAAATTCGATCGTTACACGCAGCTGCCGCCGGGTAGCGTCCTGCCGTTCGAAACAGGCGCCTTCGATGTCGCTATCACCGTAGATGTGCTGCATCACATCGGCGTGGAAGATACGATCAGCTATCTGCGGGAGTTGGCGCGTGTTTCTAAATACGTGATCGTGAAGGACCATTTCGAGTATGGACCGGTCACCCGCCAGTTGCTGCGATTGGCCGACTGGTACGGCAACTACGCCTACGGGGTCAACGTGCCAGACCGCTACTACGATCCTCCGTTCTGGAAGGACGTGGTTCGTGCTTCGGGGCTTCGCGAACTCTCGCTGACCTGTCCGGTACGCATCCACCGGGGCTTGTTCGGCATCATCCTGCCGGCCAGGTGCCATTACGTGTCGGTACTGACAAAGGACGAGAATGCATGAACCGGCTGCGCCTGGACGTCGCTATCTCTGGTGGCGAGGCATGAGGCGCTTCGGCGGCGGTCTTGCCGCCTCGCCTGAACGCAGCAAGTTTTTGCTTGCCGGGCTGTCGATCTGCCTGGTCTTGCTGTTTGTCTTCCTGGCTGCCAACACGCCTCTGGTCATCATGGTGTGGCAGGCATACGACGATGATCTTTTTGTCCGCATCGGCGAGAGCTTCGCGGGTGGTCGCTGGCTGGGACGTTTCAACGCGTTGACGCTAGCCAAAGGGCCGGGGTACTCGATGTTCCTTGCGGCCAGCTACTGGTCCGGTCTTCCCATCACCATCACGCAAGCGCTGTTCTACGTAGGCGCCGTGGGTGCGATCGCGTTCATCGCGTTCAGGGCGACGGGAAGCCGCGCCTGGGCAGTGGCATTGTTCGGGCTGGCACTGTTCCACCCGAAGATCCTCGAGCCGGCGCGCGTGATACGCGACAGCATCTACATGAGTCAATCGCTGCTGGTGCTGGCGCTGTATGCGTACGGGCTTTTCTTCGCGAGCGTCAGGTACAGGATGCGAGTGATGCTTGTCGCCGGCATCATGTTGGGCTGGTTCTGGCTGACGCGTGATGAGGGCGTATGGATCCTGCCTGGGCTGGCGGTTCTCGCCGCCTTTTCTTTCCTGGGGTCCAGGCGGGATGGGCTTGCGTTCGCCACGTGGCTCCGCCCCAATCTCCTGTTCTCGGCTGCGTTCGCAGGCGTACTGCTCCTTTTCTCCACGCTCAATCTGCTGACGTACGGCCGTTTTGTCGGTGTCGACTTCAAATCCGGCGATTTCCAATCGGCGATCTCCGTCATGGAGTCGGTCCAGGTAGGTCCTCCCGTACCGTTCGTCTCCGTGCCCCGACCGACCAGGCTTCGGCTGTACGAGGTAAGTCCCACCTTCCGCACATTGCGCAAGCATCTGGATCCGGAGGGTGCTACGTCTCCTTGGGAGGCCGGTGGTTGCATGTTCAGGCCTTCCGCCTGCGGTGACCTGGGTAATGGTTTCTTCATGTGGGCGTTGAGGGATGCGGCCGAAAAAGAGGGGCACTACACGTCACCACGCGCCGCGAAGAAGTTCTTCTCGGCGTTGACCGACGAGATCGAGGCGGCTTGTGGTCGAGGCGACCTACGGTGCAGCAAGGACTACATTCCGATGCTTCCTCCGCTTACGAAGGAGCAGGTGGGCTGGATCCCCCGTTCCTTGAGAGAGCTCGGTTCGGCGATCTTCTTCCCGGGCCGCTATCCGGGCTACGCATCCGGAGAGGTCGTGGGTGATCCGGCCCGCTTTGAGAACACGCTGGACTTCCTCAACTACCCGGCGCACCTACCAAAGCAGGACGTTCCGAATGCGCACGTGGAGTTGACGGGTTGGTACTACGACAAGTCCGACGGCCAGGAGTGGTTCAGTCTCCTGGTCTCGGATGCCAAGCGTAAAGACGTGGCGCCCAGGCTGGACAGAGTCGATAGTCCCGATCTCGTGATCAGCCAGAAGGACGCCGCTGCCTCCAGGCAGCGATTCAAATTGTCCATGGATTGCGTCGCGAGTTGCAGCATGGTCTTCCGGGCTCCAGATGGAGCATCGACCGAAGTCGCTATCGCGGCATCTTCGGAGCGCTTGCCTGCTCAGTTCTATTCGGTCGGGGATGCGCTGCTCGCGTTCGACAATCCGGGCACGGTAGTCCGGACGCAAGGGGGGTTCCCGAATAGCAAGATCAGGGTCACGACTTGGATACGCGAGGCCTTGTATCCCTTGTACGGTGCGCTGATGCCCATACTGATCGGCCTTGGTCTGATGGCTTACCTGTACGCAAGCGCCAGATCGATTGTGGCTCGGAGCTGGACGCTGTCCTATGCAATGGCGTCCGCATGCTGGATCCTGATCGTCACGCGCGCCATCATCCTGGTGCTCGTCGACATATCGTCTTTCCCGGCTATCCACACGCCGTACCTGCTGCCGATCTTCTCGCTCTGCATTGTGGCGTCGATCTTTTCGCTGACTGCCGCGAGGGACGCGCCGGGGTCCGCCAAGACTGGGGCGCTATCCGGCAGCGCAGCACGCTGAGAGGGTCTGCGGGGAGTCAAGCATGGTGCTGACTCCTCGCCCTGGCAACGCGCTCGCCTCCCGGCAATCCGTCCCATCAGGCCTCGGAGGCCGCGTCTTGAATCTTGAGTGTCCAGAACCGATATTTGCTTGCACTGTCACAGATTTTCCCTGCCAGATTTGCAAAGCGCGATGCGCAGCACCATCGTCATGGGGAGGGCAGGTGACTTCCAGCTGTACGACGATGGACGTCTCCGCAGCCCTCAAGCGCCGCCTCTGTTTAAGCTGACAACGGCTGTTATATAGTGCCGCTTCAGGGGATTGCGTCGTATCCACAGAGGTGTGCAATGAAGGTCCGGGTTGGCGCTTGCGCCTTGATGTTGGTATTGGCTGGCTGTAGCGGACAGGGGTCGGATGGAGGGGTCGCAGCGATGCGCGGCGCCGCGTCGACGGGCACCAAGTCGGGTATGCCGCTGGCGTCGGTGCCATTGGCACGCGCGATTTCTGCATCCATCGCCAACGAGCCGGATCGCGGTGCTCTCATTCGGTACGCGGGCAAGAGCAAGCCCGCAAAGATTGAGGGTGCCTATAGTTGGTACCCCGCCTCGATCAGCGAAGCCCATGCATTGAAGGGTGTCATCGCGGGCGAGATGAATGTGCCTGCTCCCGATGGCAGCAATGTGAAGTTGCGCTATGAGCGCCATGTCGAGGAGACAGATGGCAACTGGACCTGGATCGGCCGCGTTGTGGGCGGCGATCAGCGGCAGGAAGCCATCATCACCTTCGGCGAGAAAGCCGTCTTCGGTTCAATTCCTCAGGCGAACGGCAAGCCCGCGTTGAGCCTGCAGACGCGCCAGGGTTCGCTCTGGGTGGTCCAGACCGATCCCTCCAAGGTGGTTTCCGCGACCAAGGGTCACACCGACATCATGGTTCCCGAGGCCTCCGCGTTGCGCTCCTCCATGGCCGCTGCCGTAAGCCAGGCCGCGCCGGTGGCACAAGCCGCTACGGCGATTTCGCAAGCCGCACCGCCGACATCCGCCAACACGATCGACGTCGCGATCGGTTACACCCCTGAGTTCGCAGCTGCCAACAATGGCGCTTCCGGCGCTGCCACCCGGCTCGTGTACCTTATCCAGGTCGGTAACCAGGCCTTCGCGAACAGCGACATCAACGGCTATCTCCGGATCGTCAATACGGTGCAGGTGAGCTACGCCAACACCACGACTAACCAGTCGGCGCTGTCGGAGCTGACCGGTAGCAATGGTTCCTCATCCGTGACAGTGCCAGCCAGCCTCGCGCCTTTGCGTACCGCGCGCGACCAGTACGGCGCTGATATCGCCGTGCTGGTTCGCAAGTTCAACACGCCGGAGAACGAGGGCTGCGGCATCGCATGGTTGAACGGTGCAGGCCAGACGGCAATCACCAGTGCAGACGCGGCGTGGGGTTTTGCGGTCATCAGCGATGGTTTCGATCAGGGTAGCGATGGAAAGACCTATTACTGCGCCGATGAAACGCTGGTGCACGAGGCTGCTCACCTGATGGGCTCGGCGCATGACCGGGCCAACTCAACCACCTCGACGGGCGCGCTCCAGTACGGCCGCTATGCGTACTCGTTCGGATACAAGACCGCAGCGTCTGCCGGCAATTTCTATACCATCATGGCGTACGGCGACACCGGTCAGACCGCGCATCGCATCTTCTCCACGCCGTTGAAGAGTACGTGTGGCACCGGTGGTAATCTGGCGTGCGGCGTGGCGAACAGCGAAGACAACGCCCGCAGTCTGAATCAGACGATTCCCGTCGTGGCGACCTTCCGTGCGACCTTGGTGCCGTTCCAGGGTGGCGTGGTCAATGATGTCAACGCGGATTCGCGCAGCGACATCGTGCTGCGTTATGGCACATCGGGCGGATTGCTCGGCTACTGGCTCATGAACGGCGCCAGCATCGGCACGGCCTCGTCTGCGTTGCCTGCCCCCCCGTCCCATGACGTGGTGGCGACGGGTGACTTGAACGGCGATGGCCGCCTGGACATCCTTTGGAGCCGTGCATCGGATCGCAACCTGGTCCTTTGGCAAGGCAATTCGACGGGTGGTTTCGACACGATCGGCATCGGTGGCCTGAGCGCAGGCTGGACCATCGTGGGCACCGGCGACGTCAATGCCGATGGCAAATCCGACATCATTCTCCGCTATGGTTCGGCGGGTGGGCTGATGGGCTATTGGCTCATGAACGGCAGTGCCATCACGACCGCGTCGTCCGCACTCCCGGCGCCCCCCGGTCACGACATCGTGGCGCGCGGCGACTTCAATGGCGATGGTCGCCTGGATATCCTGTGGAGCCGCGCATCGGATCGCAATCTGGTCCTATGGCAAGGAAATGCCACCAATGGCTTCGATACGTTGGGCATTGGCGGTCTCAGTGTGGGATGGACGATTGCGGGCGCTGGCGACATAAATGCCGACGGGCGCAGCGACATCATCCTGCGTTACGGCTCGGCAGGCGGTGCACTGGGCTATTGGACGATGAACGGCGCAACCATTTCCAGCGCGTCGAATGCGCTGCCGGCGCCCCCTGGCCACGACATCGCGGCAATCGGCGACTTCAACGGAGACGGTCGCTCGGACATCATGTGGACCCGGGCATCGGACCGCAATCTGGTCTTGTGGCAAGCAAACTCTTCCGGTGGCTTCGACACCATCGGCGTCGGTGGCCTAAGTACGGGTTGGCGTATCGTCAATCCGTAAAGGACCTGGACTGGACAACGCAGCGGCGACCGCTCTTATCGGTCGCCGTTGTCATTTCCGGCGTATGTGGAAAAGAATGAAAAGGCAGGGATCACGCAGGTGTTTGCCTGGTTATCGTTCAGCGCCCCGTCCTCCAGCAACGATCTGTATGGACAGCTCAGCGCCGGCTGGCTTCAAATGACCAGGCTACGTTAGGAACCCACGTCCCCAGTAGCGAACTCCAGTATGCCGAATGCAATGAGCCGCCCATGGGCGGCTCATTGCATTGGATTGTCAAAGCGCCTGCTCCAGCTCCGGCAGCAACTGGAACAGATCCCCCACCAGCCCGATATCCGCGATCTCGAAGATCGGCGCTTCGCCGTCCTTGTTGATCGCCACGATGGTACCCGCGTCCTTGATGCCGGTCAGGTGCTGGATGGCGCCGGAGATGCCGACGGCGACGTACAGCTCGGGGGCGATGATCTTGCCGGTCTGGCCGACCTGCAGTTCGTTCGGTACATAACCGGCGTCGACGGCAGCGCGCGAGGCGCCGACGGCGGCGCCCAGCTTGTCGGCCAGCGCGTAAATGACCTTGAAGTTCTCTGCCGAACCGACGCCGCGGCCGCCGGAGACGACGCGCTTGGCGCTCTGCAGGTCGGGGCGGTCGGACTTGCCGGCGGCGAGGCCGACGTAGCGGGTATGCGTCGGCAGGGTGGCGTCGACGCTCGCGGCTTCAACCGTCGCGCTGCCGCCCTTGGCGGCTTCCGGCCACGAGGCCGTACGCACGGTGGCCACCACGGTCTGGTCGGCCGGCACCTCGACGGTGATGATCGCGTTGCCGGCGTAGATCGGACGCTTGAAGGTGTGCGGCCCTTCCACGGCCATCAGGTCGGAGACCTGGTTGACGCCGAGCAGCGCGGCGACGCAGGGCAGCAGGTCCTTGCCGAAGGTGGTCGACGGGGCGAACACGTGGGTGTAGCCGGCGGCGAGCTTGGCGATCTGCGGCGCCAGCACCTGCGCGATGGCGTTCGCGTTGGCGGCGTTGGCGACGGTCAATACCTTGGCGACGCCGGCGATCTGCGCGGCGTCGGCGGCGATGGCCGTCGGGTCGGCGGCCAGCACGACGACATCGATGGCCTCCGCATTGACGGCCGCGGCGGCGCTGACGGTCTTGGCGGTGGCGGCGTTGAGCTTGCCGTCCAGGTGTTCGGCGATGACGAGAACCTTGGCCATTACAGCAACCCCTTCTGCTTGAGTGCGGCAACCAGTTCGGCTGCGTCCTTCACCATGACGCCCTTGCTGCGCTTGGCAGGCGGTGCGTAGTGCGTGATCTTGTGTGTATCGGCGGATTTCACGCCGAGGTCGGCCAGTTGCAGCGTTTCCAGCGGCTTGCTCTTGGCCTTCATGATGTCCGGCAGCTTGATGAAGCGCGGTTCGTTGAGGCGCAGGTCGGTGGTGACGACGGCTGGTAGGTCGACTTCGAGCGTCTCCAGGCCGGCATCGACTTCACGGACCACGGTGGCCTTGCCGTCGGCGATGTCGAGCTTGCCGGCAAAGGTGGCCTGCGGGCGGCCCCACAGCGTGGCCAGCATCTGGCCGGTCTGGTTGGCATCGTCATCGATGGCCTGCTTGCCCAGGATCACCAGGTCAGGCGATTCCTTTTCCACCAGCTTGAGCAGGGTGCGGGCGGCGGTCAGTGGCTGGATGGCCTGGTCGGTGACCACGTGGATGGCACGGTTGGCACCCATGGCGAGGCCGTTGCGCAGATGGGCCTGGGCGTCCGTGGGGGCGATGGTGGCGACCACGACTTCAGTCGCGATGCCCTTGTCACGCAGACGCAGCGCTTCTTCCAGCGCGATCTCGTCGAAGGGGTTGGGCGACAGCTTGACGCCATCGGTGACCACGCCGGAGCCGTCCGGCTTGACCTGGATGCGGACGTTGTAGTCCACCACGCGCTTGTAGGCGACGAGAATCTTCATCCTGCGGGAATTCCTGTATGCAACGGTGAGGCCCGGCCGCGGCGGCTGGCCGAGGGCAGAACGGCGATTTTAGCCGTCAGGCGGAGGCCATGCGAGCCCGTACGGTACCGTCCGCCAATCGGGCGGCCAGCAGGGCCGCGAACCGTCCCGCGCTGCCGGGGGCCTGGGCGAAGAACAGGGAGGGCTCGGTCAGCTCCAGCTCAAGCAGGCAGGGCTCGCCATCGGCCCCGGTCAGCAGGTCGACGCGGGCATAGGCGAGTGGCGACTCAAGTTGCCTCAACCGGGCGGTCGCGGCGAGCACCTTCTCTGCGAGGGCCTGTTCGGACGCGGTTGCGCTGCCGGCGGCGATCTCGCCCAGCGCCATCGGCGCCTGTCGGGCAGCCTCGCCGGGCGCCAGCAGGGCCGCCTTGCGGATGGCGTGGCTGAACTGCCCATCGAAGTAGAGCAGGGCGGTTTCACCCCGCTGGTCCACCGACGCGATATAGGGCTGCAACATGACGCTGCGCTCTTGGTCGAGCAGGCGCGCGACATGGTTGCCGGCAGCGAACTGCTGGTCACGCCCGTAGCGCTGGGTGTCGCGGGCGCCGGCGCTGATGGCCGGCTTGACCACGAACTCGCTCGCATCGAAAGCGCCAAGGAAGGCGGCCAGCGCCTCCATGGGCTCGGCGTCCGGCTCCACAAAGTGCGTGGGGACCACCGGGATGCCGATGGTCGCCAGGTCCGCGAGATAGTGCTTGTCCGTGTTCCAGCGGACCACATTGAGTGGGTTCAGGAGTTCCGTCGCCTGGTCGACCTGCGCACACCACGCCATGAACTCAGGCAGGCGTTCGGTGTAGTCCCAGGGCGAGCGCAGCAGCACCGCATCGAAACGCGCCCAACTGACCGTGGGGTCGTCCCATGCCACCGCACGGGCTTGCAGGCCGGCGTCGGCGCAGGCATCGAGCAGTGGCACGAGATCGTCGTCGTGGCCGGACGCGGCCACGGCCGTGACGAGGGCGAGGGTCTTCATGCCTGCCAGTGTACGCGCACGCCCCACACGCGATTCCCATTGCCCGAAAGTACCTGTGTCGGCTCCGGGACGCTGGGTAGAATGGCGCTTTCCTCATCGAATGGATCGCGCCATGACGGGTAACCCCGGCTCCGGAGGCAAGCAGAAGCTCTATCCCAGTGCGGCAGACGCGTTGCAGGGTGTCGTGGCTGATGGTCAGACGCTGGCCGTTGGCGGCTTCGGGCTCTGCGGCATCCCCGAAGCGCTGATCGGCGCGCTGCGCGACAGCGGCGCGAAGGGCTTGACCGCCATTTCCAACAATGCGGGCGTGGATGGATTTGGTCTGGGCTTGCTGCTGGAAACCCGCCAGATCAAGAAGATGATTTCGTCCTATGTGGGCGAGAACAAGGAGTTCGAGCGCCAGTTCCTTTCCGGCGAACTCGAGCTGGAATTCAATCCGCAGGGCACGCTGGCCGAGCGCCTGCGCGCCGGCGGTGCCGGCATTCCGGCCTTCTTCACCCGCACGGGCTACGGCACCGTGGTCGCCGAAGGCAAGGAGACCCGCCAGTTCGGCGAGCACTGGTACGTCATGGAAACCGCACTCAGCGCCGACGTGTCGCTGGTGAAGGCGTGGAAGGCCGACAAGGCCGGCAACCTTGTGTTCCGCAAGACGGCCCGCAATTTCAACCCGGCCTGCGCCATGGCCGGCAAGGTCTGCATCGCGGAAGTCGAAGAAGTGGTCGAGGTCGGCGAGATCGACCCCGACCATGTGCACCTGCCCGGCATCTACGTGGACCGCATCGTCCACAACCCCGCCCCCGAGAAGCGCATCGAGCAGCGCACCGTCCGCCAAGGAGACAAGTGATGCCCTGGACCCGCGATGAGATGGCGCAGCGCGCCGCCCGCGAACTGACCGATGGCGCCTACGTCAACCTGGGCATCGGCCTGCCGACCCTGGTCGCCAACCACATCCCGGTCGGCGTCGATGTCTGGCTGCAGTCCGAGAACGGCCTGCTGGGCATCGGCCCGTTCCCCACCGAAGACGAGATCGACGCCGATTTGATCAACGCGGGCAAGCAGACGGTCACCGCCCGTGCGGGCGCCAGCTACTTCGGCAGCCATGACTCCTTCGCCATGATCCGTGGCGGGCACATCGACCTGGCCGTACTGGGCGCCATGCAGGTGACCGACCAGGGCGACCTGGCCAACTGGATGGTGCCTGGCAAGATGGTCAAGGGCATGGGCGGCGCCATGGACCTGGTGGCAGGCGTCAAGCGCATCGTCGTGCTGATGGAGCACGTGGCGAAGGACGGCAGCCACAAGATCTTGCCCCAGTGCGATCTCCCGCTGACCGGGGTGGGGGTCGTTGACAGAATCATCACGGACTTGGCCGTGTTCGATGTGACCGAAGCAGGGCTTCAGCTTGTCGAGATGGCAGACGGCGTGACCGAAGCCGAGCTCGTTACGAAGACGGGCGTTCCGTTTTCGCAATCAAGACAGTAAGGCTATGAAAGCCTACAGGTTCTGGTAATTCGGCCCCGAGCCGCCTTCCGGCGTCACCCAGTCGATGATCTGGTAGGGGTCCTTGATGTCGCAGGTCTTGCAGTGCACGCAGTTGGCGGCGTTGATCTGCAGGCGCTTGCCGTCGTCGCCGTCGATGATCTCGTAGACCCCTGCCGGGCAGAAGCGCGTGCAGGGGTTGTCGTACTCGTCCGCGCAGCGGCTGACGCAGACGGAGGTGTCGTGCACACGCAGATGCACGGGCTGGTCTTCGTCGTGTTCGGTGGCGGCGAAGTAGACGCCCTGCAGGCGGTCGCGCGGCGCCAGCGTGCGGTCCACGTAGTCGCGCTTGGGTGCTTCCTGTTCGCCGACCTTGTCGATCGATGACCAGTCTGCTTTGACCTTCAACGTCCACGGCGAACGGCCGCCGGTGACGGTTTCCCACGCGGCATTGGCCATGCCGAACCACAGGCCCTTCTTGAAGCCCGGTTTGATGTTGCGGACGGACTTCAGTTCGGCCATCGCATCGGAGGCGCGCAGCTTCGCATCGAACCCTTCGGGCGCGAGCTGCGAGGCGATCAGGTGCTCGGCGGCCAGCATGCCGCTGCGGATCGCCTGGTGCGTGCCCTTGATCTTCGGCACGTTGAGCAGGCCGGCGGTATCGCCGATCAGCAGGGCGCCCGGCATCTCGACCTTCGGCAGCGATTGCCAGCCGCCGGTGACGATGGCGCGCGCGCCCGCTGAGAGAATGCTGCCGCCTTCGAGGACGGGCTTGATCAACGGGTGGTTCTTCCATTGCTGGAAGGCTTCCCACGGCTTGTACTCCGAATCCTTGTAGTCCAGACCGCTGACGTAGCCAAGCGCGATCTGGTTGTTTTCCAGGTGGTACAGGAAGCTGCCGCCGTAGATGTCGTTGCTGGCCGGCCAGCCGAGCGTGTGCACGATCTTGCCGGGCGTGACGCGGCCTTCGGGCACCTGCCACAGTTCCTTGATGCCGATCGAATACGCCTGCGGGTCGCTGTCCTTGTCCAGCGCGAAGCGCTTCACCAGCCGCTTGGTCAGGTGGCCGCGCGCGCCTTCGGCGAGTACGGTGACCTTGGCGCGGATGTCGATGCCCTGCGTGTAGCCAGGCTTGTGGCTGCCGTCCTTCGCGATGCCCATGTCGCCGATGCGCACGCCGACGACCTTGCCATCGTCGTCGTGCAGCGTCTCGGACGCGGCGAAGCCCGGATAGATTTCAACGCCCAGCGCTTCGGCCTGCGGTGCCAGCCAGGCGCACATCGCGCCGAGCGAAACGATGAAGTTGCCGTGGTTGCGCATGCCCGGCGGCACCATCGGAAACTTGTGGCCGCCGGTCTTGCTGAAGTACCAGAACTCGTCGTCCGCTGCCGGCACGCAGACCGGCGGCGGATTGTCGCGCCAGCCGGGCAGCAGGGCATCGAGCGGCTGCGGCTCGATGACGGCGCCAGACAGGATGTGCGCGCCGATGGTGCTGGCCTTCTCGATCACGCAGACCGAGATCTCCGGATTCAATTGCTTGAGCCGGATGGCGAACGCGAGGCCCGACGGCCCCGCGCCGACGGTCACGACGTCGTACTCCATCACATCGCGTTCGACATCGGACATCGGGCTCGGCTCCAGCGTGGCGTTTGGCTTCCGGTATTTTCGGGGTTTGCACGGGGCGGGGCAAATCCGCGAGCATCGCGGCATGACCATACCGTTTCCGCTATCGGGGGATGGATCGGATGCCGCATTGCCTGGCGCGCGTCTGGTCTATCGCCCTGCATGGTTGCCGGCCGCGGAGGCCGATGCGCTGTTCGATGAGCTGCGGCAGACGCTGCCATGGAGCGTGCACCGGATCCGTCTGTTCGGGCGTAGCGTCGATTCGCCGAGGTTGAGCGCGTGGATCGGCGATACGGACGCGGTGTACCGCTATTCCGGTGCGGATTTCCTGCCGCACCCGTGGAATGCCGCCTTGTCGTCCCTGCGCGAGCGCCTGCAGCAGGAGCTCGGAACGTCGTTCAACAGCGTGCTGGCGAACCTCTACCGCGATGGTCGCGATGCGATGGGTTGGCACAGCGACGATGAGCCGGAGCTCGGTCCGCAGCCCGTAATCGCGTCGATCAGTCTTGGCGGCGTCCGTCGCTTCCTGCTGAAGCATCGCCAGGAGCCTGCGCTGAAACGCGCGTTCGAGCTGCCGCATGGCAGCCTGCTGGTGATGGCGGGCGACACACAGCGGCTGTACCGGCATGCGTTGCCGCGGACCACACGGAAGGTGGACCCGCGTATCAACCTGACGTTCCGCTGGATCGATCCTGCGCGTCGCCGCTGACGTGCGTGGCGTGGATCAGCGGGGCGCTTTCGGGTCGCCGTTGCCGGACGCCAGCACCCAGCCGACGATGTCGGCGGTGGCGGCTTCCAGCGCGTGTTCGAAAGCCGGCGCGACCTGGGCGACGTCCACGCTGCTGGCCGGGCGCTGCTGCAGGAAGGTGCGCGACGCGATCACGCGCTGGTCGCGGTTGTTGACCAGCTTGGCATTCACTTCGACGACCGCGGCCGGCAGCGCGCCGCCCGCGTAATCAGCCTCGAAGCGGCGCAGGTCCATCACCAGCTTGTAGTCGCCGAGGACGCCGGCATCGGCGCTGGCCACTGCGGGAATTTTTCCGGAATCCTCCAGCGTGCGCTGCACGGCATCCTGCAGCATGTCGGTCGCCGGCAGCGCCCATGACACGCCGCGGTAGACCTGGAGCTCACCGGGCGTCGGCCGCACGCTGATGCGCGGACTGTCGGTGACACGCGCGGCAGTGGGCTTGGCGATCACCAGCGTCCACGCCACGGCGGGCCACTCGGCGCGCGGTGCGACGCGCACGTCGGGCGCGTAGATGGTGACCGGATCGCGCTGTTCGCTACCCAGGATCGAACAGCCGGCGAGCGCGAGAGCGAAAGGAACGGCGAGGGCGAGGCGCAGCGGCTTCATTTGGGGTCGAACTCCTTGGGTGCGTCGCGACCGAGCAGGTAGCGCGCGGGATTGCCTTCGAGACGATCGCTGACGCGGCGCAGGTCGCGCACCAGGCCGCGCAGTTCGGTCAGCGTCGGGCCGAGCTGGCCGAGACCATCGTTGGCGAAGCTGCTGATGGCGGCGCGGTTTTCGCCGAGGATCGCGTCGGCGTTGCCCGCGGCGGAATCAAGTTTCGTCAGCGTCTTGTCCAGCTTGTCGAGGATGCCGGGCAGCTCGCGCACCAGGTTCTGGTCCAGGCGCTCGATGGTGCCGTTGGTGGTGGTGAGCGTCTTGTCCAGGTTCTGCGCGGCATCGCGCGCGCTGGTGATCAGCGACTCCAGCCCATCTTCGTGGCTGGCCAGCGCGTTGCTCATCGACTCCAGGTTCGCCAGCGTGGCGGTGATGCTGGCGACATTCTTGTCGCTCAGCGCCTGGTCGAGGCGCTCGACGATGCGATTGGCGGTGTCGGTGATGTTCTGCAGCGCCGACGGTGCGGTCTGGATCACCGGCGCTTCGCGCGTGTCCACGCTGGTCAGCGTCGGTGCCTGCGGCGTGCCGCCACTGAGCTGGATGATGGTCGGCCCGGTCAGGCTGGTGATCGCCAGCTTCGCGCGGGTATCGGTCTTCACCGGCGTGTACGACTCCACCCGGATGCGCGCGATCACCTGGCGCGGGTCGTTCGGTGCCAGCGACAGCTTGGTGATGGACCCGACCGCGATGCCGTTGTACTGCACCGGACTGCCGACGGTGAGGCCGGTGACCGCCTCGCGGAACACCACCTGGTATTCCTGCCAGGTGCGTTCGGAGGAGTACTTCGCTGCCCACAGGCCGAACAGCAGCAACGCGGTGGCGATGATCAGCGTGAAGGCCCCGATGAGGACGTAGTTGGCGCGTGTTTCCATGGATCAGACCGCCGTTTGCGTGTGGAGAGGCCCGGGGGCCTGCTGTCCGTCGCGCGCGGCACGCGCGCGGGGACCGTGGAAGTATTCCTGCACCCAGGGGTGGTCGAACTGCTCGACCTCCGTGAGCGGTGCCACCGTGATGACCTGCTGGTCGGCCAGCACTGCCACGCGGTCGCAGATCGCGTACAGGGTGTCGAGGTCGTGCGTGATCAGGAAGACGGTCAGGCCGAGCGCTTCCTGAAGCGTCTTGATCAGCCGGTCGAACGCGGCTGCGCCGATCGGGTCGAGGCCGGCCGTGGGCTCGTCGAGGAACAGCAGCGGCGGATCCAGCGCCAGCGCGCGCGCCAGGCCCGCACGCTTGCGCATGCCGCCCGACAGCTGCGACGGCAGCTTGTTGATCGCGTCGGCTGGCAGGCCCGCGAGCTTGACCTTCAGCAGCGCCAGTTCGTAGCGCCAGCTGTCGGGCAGTTCGGGGTGGTGCTCCTTCAGCGGCACCTGCACGTTCTCGCCGACGGTCAGCGACGAAAACAGCGCGCCGTCCTGGAACAGCACGCCGGTGTTGCGTTCGATGTGCTGGCGTTCGGCGGGATCTTCGGAGCGCGCGTTCACGCCCAGCACGGAGATCTCGCCTTCGTTCGGTTGCCGCAGGCCCAGGATGGAGCGCATCAGCACCGACTTGCCGGTGCCGGAGCCGCCGACGACGCCGATGATCTCGCCGCGCCGCACATCCAGGTCCAGTCCCTCGTGCACGGTCTGTTCGCCGAAGCGATTGACCAGGCCGCGCACCTGGATGATGGGGGAGTCATCGCTCATGCGCCGTCACCAGCCCATGTGCATGAACCACAACGCGGCCAGCGCGTCGAGGATGATGACCAGCGAGATGGTCTGCACCACGCTGGACGTCGTGCGTTCGCCCACCGATTGCGCGGTGCCTTCCACCTGCAGGCCTTCCAGGCAGCCGATCAGGCCGATCACCAGTGCGAATACCGGCGCCTTCGACAGTCCGACCAGGAAATGCTGCACCTCGATGGTGTCGTGCATGCGCGCGATGTACATCTGCGGAGGAATGCCGAGATCGAACGCGCCCACGGTAACGCCACCGGCCAGGCCCGCCATCATCGAGATGAACGTCAGCAGCGGCAGCATCACCAGCAAGGCGACCAGGCGCGGGATCACCAGCAGGTCGATCGGGTCCAGTCCCAGCGTGCGGATCGCATCGATCTCCTCGCGGCTCTTCATCGCGCCGATCTGCGCGGTGAATGCCGAGGCGGTGCGGCCGGCCAGCACGATGGCCGTCATCAGTACGGCGAATTCGCGCAGGAACGCGATGCTGACCAGCTCGACCACGTAGATCTCTGCGCCGAAATCGCGCAGCACGGTGGAGCCGAGGAAGGCGATGACCGCGCCCACCATGTACGACAGCAGGATGACCAGCGGTACGGCGTCCAGGCCGACGGTTTCCATGTGCGCGACGGTGGCGGTGGCACGGAAGCGCTTAGGCTCCTTGACCATGCGCGCCAGCTTGACCAGGTTCTCGCCGGTGAAGCTGAGCAGCGAGACGATTTCCTGTCCCTTCGCGTGCATGCGGTAGCCGAGGCGCGACAGCGCGGCGAGCACGCCGTAATCGCGCTTGCGCGGCGGGCGGTCATCCGCGACGTCTTCGATGGTGCTGACCAGTGCGCGGTGATCCTCGCGGAACGCGATGTCCGACAGTTCCATGCCACGGCGCTTGGCGAAGCGCAGCAGCTGCAGCACGCCGGCCGAGTCGATGCGGTTGATCGCCGTCGCATCCAGCCGGTTGACGGCCTCGGGCAACGTCTTCAGTTGTTCCGCCACCACCAGCGCACTCGCAAGCGTCCAGTCGCCCGCCAGCTTCACGCGCTGGGGATCGCCGGGATCGGATTCGTACTGCGGGCGGGCAAGGGCGGGGGTCATGGCGTCGCTCGGCCAAGGAGCATACAGGCTATACCGCTGAACGTGAGGAGCACGCCCACGAAGGCGCGACGGCCCAGCGGCTCACGCAGCCACAGCGCCGCCAGCAGCACCAGGAACACCGAGGCGCACTCGTTGAGGATCGCCGCCACGGAGGCGCTGGTGTACTTGTAGCCGCCCAGCCAGAGCACCATCGACAGGCCCTGGCCGATCAAGGCCGCGATCACCAGACGGTGCCATGGCACGTCGGCGGCGACGAAGTGCATGCGCCTGCGCATGGTGGGCAGGGCGGCCACCAGCAACAGGCCGGCGACGGCCCCGAGCAGGCGCAACAGCGTTACCCACAGCAAGGGCTGGGTTTCCAGTGTGCGTTTCACCATCACGATGGCCACGGCCATCAGCGCGATGGCCAGCAGGCCAAGCAGTACGCCGCGCGTGGCGCGCTGCGGGTGCGTCTGCCATTCGCCAGGGGGACGACTGACCAGCAGCACGCCCATCGCCACCAGGCCGAAGCCCACCCACTGCGCACCTCCCAGGCGTTCGTCGAGGAACACGAATCCCAGTACCAGCACCAACGGGCTGTAGAGGTTGCCGATGATGCCCATGCGCCCGGCGCCGAGTTCGTTGAGTGCGCGGAAGTACAACGTGTCCGCCAGCGCGATGCCGATGACCCCGCTGGCCAGCACGATGGCGACATCGCGAGCAGGCAGCGCGGGCCAATCGCCGGCGTACACCAGCAACGTCACCGGCGCGAGCACGGCCAGCACCAGTCCGTTCTTCAGCAGGTTCAGGGCCAACGGGGGCAGGTGCGCGCCGAGCTGGCGCGCCAGGATCACGCCGACCGCCCACGCGGCCGCGCTGCCCAGTGCCATGGCTTCGCCGATCCCCACCGCGCCCCCCGCCCGTGTCGTCCGTGCACAGTGTAAGCGGGCCCGCATGAAGCCATCGCGAGCTGCGTTGGGCGATACTGTGCCGATGGCCGACGACATGCTGACCACCGCCACCTATGCCCAGCGCATCGCCTTCGTCTGCGAAATCGCCGGGCGCCTGCACAGCTACGGCACCACCGCACAGCGACTCGAAGGTACCGTCGTGGGCTTGTCCCAGCGCCTCGGCCTGGACTGCGAGCCGTGGTCGAACCCGACCGGCCTGATCCTCAGCTTCAGTGATACGTCGCGACCGCTGGGCGCCAGCGACAGCACCCGCGTGATCCGGCTGGCGCCGGGCGAAACCGACCTGCACAAGCTCAGCGAAGCCGACCGCATCGCCGATGCCGTGTCGTCGGGCGAAATGAGTATCGCCCAGGGCCACACGGCGCTGCGCGCGCTGGATCGCACGCCCAGTGTGCGCTGGCGGGGGATGCAGATCTTCGCCTCCGGCCTGGCCGCGGCCGCGGTCGCCGGCCTGTGGCGGCTGCCGTGGCTGGACATGGCCACGGCCGGCCTGATCGGCATCATCATCGGCGTGCTGGGCGAGATCATCGCGCGGCGTCCGAAGATGAAGGAGGCCAGTGATGCGATCTCCGCACTGGTCGCCGGCTTCGTCGCGATCCTGGTGGCGAACTTCATCGCGCCGCTGAACCTCAACACGGTGATCATCGCCTCGCTGATCGTGCTGCTGCCCGGCATGGCGCTGACCAATTCGATCAACGAACTCACCAGCCAGCACCTGGTATCGGGCGTCGCGCGCTTCGCCGGTGCGATGGCGACGGTGCTCAAGCTGACGGTCGGCAGCATGATCGCGGTGACGCTCGCCCAGTTGATGGGCCTGTATCCGGAAGTGCGTGCGTCGAGGCCGCAACCGGAATGGGTCGAGTGGGGCGCGATGATCGTGGCCGCCTACGCGTTCGCCGTGTTGTTCAAGGCGCACCGGCGCGATTATTTCTGGGTGATGGCCGCCGCCATCGCCGGCTACAGCATCTCGCGCTACGCGGGCCAGGCCTGGGGCGTGCCGGTCGGCATCTTCCTGTCGGCGCTGACGCTGACCGCGGCGGGCAATGCCTTCGCGCGCTGGGCCAACCGGCCGGGCGCGCTGATCCGTGTGCCGGGCATCCTGATGCTGGTGCCCGGCAGCACCAGCCTGCGCGGCCTGCTGACGCTGGTGCAGCAGCAGGATGTGGGCGTGGGCCAGTCGGCGTTGCTGGCGGTCACCAACGTGGTGATGGCGCTGATCGCGGGCCTGCTGTTCGGCAACCTGCTGATTTCGTCGCGCAAGAATCTCTGAGCCGCACAAAACGAAACGGGAGGCCGAGGCCTCCCGTTCCTTCGATCATTCCAACGGCGATTACTTCTTCTTGATCAGGAAGTCTTCCGCCTTCTTGCCCTTGGCGACCAGCGCGGCCATCCAGCGGGGATGCTTGCCGCGACCGGTCCAGGTTTCCTTCGGATTGGCCGGATTGCGGTACTTCGGCGCGACCTTGCCCAGCTTCTTGCCGGCGCGCGGACCGGGCTTTGCCGTCGCCGTCTTGGCGGGACGTGCACTGGATGTGCCGAACAGTTCTTCCAGCGTATAGCCTTCGGCCTTGGCGAACTTGGTGATCTTGCCGCGGACCATGGCAATGGGCGTGCGCTTGGCCAGCTTGGTCTGCTGTTCCTTGGCCTTGGCGATGAGGGTGCCAAGTTCCTTGGCGGACAGGTTACGCAGGTCGATCGACATCAGTATCTCCAGTCAGGAAGGGAAAGCCCATCCATGGCAGTGACCCGATGATAGTGGACGGGTTAATCGCGGCACAAATCAGGTGAAACGTGGACGCATGGCGGCGTCCACGTTCCGGCACGCGATATCAGCCGTGCAGGCGGGCGAGCAGTTCGTCGCGACTGACGTTTTCGGCATCGGTGGCACGGCGCGCACGATATTCGAACGTGCCCGCGGCTAGCCCGCGCTCCGATACCACCACGCGATGCGGAATACCGATCAGTTCGATGTCGGCGAACATCGCGCCGGGGCGCAGGCCGCGATCGTCGAGTACGGCTTCGATACCTGATGCTTGCAGGTCCGCGAGCAGTTGTTCGGCAGCAGCACTCACCGCGGCATCGCTCTTCGGATTGATGATGCACACCGCGACGGCCCACGGCGCCATCGGCACCGGCCAGATGATGCCGTTGGCATCGTGGTTCTGCTCGATGGCCGCGGCCACGATGCGCGACACGCCGATGCCGTAGCAGCCCATCGCCGGCGACGTGGCCTTGCCGCCGTCGTCCAGCACGGTGAACTTCATCGCCTCGCTGTACTTGCGGCCAAGCTGGAACACGTGGCCGACTTCGATGCCGCGCACGATGCGGATCTCGCCGCCGTCGGCGGCGGTGTCGCCCTCCACCACGTTGCGGATATCGGCGACGGATTCGGGTTCCGCCAGGTCACGTATCCAGTTGACGCCAGTGATATGGAAGCCGGTCTCGTTGGCACCGACGACGAAATCCGCCATCGCGGCCACATCGCGGTCGGCGACCACGCGGATGGCCTGCTTCGCACCGATCGGGCCGAGGAAGCCGGGCTCGCTGCCGAGGTGGGCGAGGATTTCCGCTTCCGTGGCCAGGCGGTAGTCGGCCATGCCGGCCACTTTCCGCAGTTTGATCTCGTTGACGGAGTGATCGCCGCGCACCAGGGCCAGCACGAACTGCTGTCCGGATGCCGCATCCTCCGTCATCACCGCGATCGACTTCACCGTGCGCTGCAGCGGAATGCCAAGCAGGGCGGCGACGTCCTCGCAGGTCTTCTGCGTGGGCGTGGCGACCTTGCCCAGTGCTTCCGTCGCAGCGGCCCGCGGGCCCGGTGCCGCCGCCTGCGCGGCCTCGACGTTGGCGGCGTAGTCGGAGCCGGTGGAAAACGCGATGGCGTCCTCGCCGGAGTCGGCCAGCACATGGAATTCCTGCGACGCGTCACCACCGATGGCGCCGCTGTCGGCCTGCACGGCGCGGAAATCCAGGCCCAGGCGCGTGAAGATGCGTGTGTAGGCCGCATGCATGTTGCGGTACTCGCGGACCAGGTCCTCATCGGTGATATGGAAGGAGTAGGCATCCTTCATCACGAACTCGCGCGCGCGCATCACGCCGAAACGCGGGCGGATCTCGTCGCGGAACTTGGTCTGGATCTGGTAGAAGTTGACCGGCAGCTGCTTGTAGCTGGCCAGTTCCTGGCGCGCGAAGTCGGTGACCGCTTCTTCCGCGGTGGGGCTGTAGCAGAAGAGTTGTTCCTTGCGGTCGGTGATCTTCAGCAGCTGGCCGCCGAACTTCTCCCAGCGACCGGTCTCCTCCCACAGCTCGCGCGGCTGGATGGTCGGCATGATCATCTCGATCGCGCCGGCCTGGTCCATTTCCTGACGCACCACGGTTTCCACCTTGCGCAGCACGCGCAGGCCGAGCGGCGACCAGGTGTACAGGCCCGCGGCCAGCTTGCGGATCATGCCGGCGCGCAGCATCAGCTGGTGGCTGACGAGCTCGGCATCGGCGGGGGTTTCCTTGGTGGTGCGGAGGTGGAACTGCGACAGACGCATCGGCAGGGGGATCCGGGAGGGACGAATCGACTATTTTGCCAGCCTTGGCCGCAGGCGGGGCATTGGAGCGTCAATCGGCATCGGAGGCCGGCTCGCCGCTGACGCGGATGCCCGCCGGGGTGTCGCGGTCGATGCGTTCGTAGTGGCGCCCGCTCGGCGGCTTCTCGGTGATCTGCAATACGCCGGCGTCGTCGCGCCAGCGGTAAAGCGAAGGGCGTGCGTCGCGCGCCTGTGCGGCGGCGGCCTGCCCGGCGCGTGCCTGCCTCTCTGTCGTGGTCTCAGGGGATTCGCGTGCCAGCCACCAGGCGACGCCGACGCCCAGCCCGACGCCTGCCACGATGGCCAGCCATGCACGCATGTGGCCGGATCAGGCTGGCGTGCAGTAGGCCTTGACCGCGGCCTCGGCCAGATTGCGCTGGTTTTCGCGGCCGGTGTCGTCCAGCACCGTATCCGGCTTGCCGTCGCCGTCGGTGTCCTGCTGGATCGGGCCCTTGTTGGTGGCCAGGATCTGCAGGTTCGCGCGCGCGCTTGAGCACTGCGCGTTCTCGACTGCCTTGCCGGCGGGCTGCGCCGTTTCCACGGCTGCCGCGCCGTACTGGTTGATGCGCCGGTTCTGCGTGGTCTGGTTGGGCGGAGGGCTGTCGGAATAGTGGGTGACGCCGTTCTTGTCCTTCCACTGGTAGACCTGCTGGGCCTGCACGGTGGAGGCGGTCGCCAGGCAGAGCGCCAGCACGGACAGGCAGGGCAGGAGGCGCATGGGAAGCTCCGGATCGCGGGGAGCCTGATTGCAGCACCCCCGGGGCGCGCAGGCAAGCCGGGCAGGGGAGCGCTGGGCTAAACTGCGACCCATGAACGAAATCAAGCCGCCCCCCCGCTCGCGAGGGATCTACCTGCTCCCCAACCTGTTCACCACCGCCGGCCTGTTCGCAGGGTTCTTCGCGATCATCGCCGCCGCCAACGGCCAGTTCGTCAATGCCGCCATCGCCGTGTTCGTGGCGGGCCTGATGGATGGCATCGATGGCCGCGTGGCGCGGCTGACCGGCACCAGCAGCGAATTCGGCGTGCAGTACGACTCGCTGGCCGACCTGGTCAGCTTCGGCCTGGCGCCCTCGCTGGTGATGTACCACTGGTCGCTGTCGGCGCTGAAGTTCGATGGCACCGTGATGGGCCGGGTCGGCTGGGTGGTGGCGTTCCTGTACGCCGCGTGCGCTGCGCTTCGCCTGGCCCGCTTCAATACCCAGGTCGGCACGGTCGACAAGCGCTGGTTCGTCGGCCTCGCCAGCCCGGCGGCGGCCGGCCTGATGATGTCCTTCGTGTGGGCGTTCGCGGATGGCGAACTGGGCTGGACCGGCGAGGAGCTGCGCTACGTGGCGCTGGCGGTCACGCTGGTGGCGGCCCTGCTGATGGTCAGCCGCATCCGCTTCTGGAGCTTCAAGGGCACGGGCGAGGGCGGTGCGAAGGCGGACCGCATTCCGTTCGTGGTGCTGGCGCTGGTGCCGCTGGTGCTGGCGATCCTCTTCATCGACCTGCCGCGCACGTTGTTTGCCGTCGGCGTGGTGTACGCGCTGTCGGGTCCGGGCTACTGGCTGTGGCAGCGCCTGCGCCGGCAGAAGGACGCCGCGGCGTGATGCTGGCGGCGGACCGCCTGTGGTCGGCCGAGCAGCAGGGCTGGCTGCGCGCGCTCGGCCATGCCGTCTACCTGCCGGCCGACTGGCCGACCGAGGCTGGTGCGCCGGCGATGGTGGACGCGCCCGTTGCGCGCGCCGAGGTCGCTGAGCCCGCTCCTGTTGCCGCTGCGCCACGCGCACGTCCGTCCGCACGCGAAGTCATCGATCATCCTTCCCCCGTGCGTCAGGCGCCCGCGCCGCGGACGGGTGGGGCAAAGCTGCCGGACCGCCTGCACTTCGCGCTGATCCGTGCCTCCGGTTGCAATCCGAACGCGCCCGGCGCGGCGGAGCTGTTCGCGCAATGGCCTTCGTCGGGCGAGCTGCGCGGCAACCCGGCCGCCAAGCGCGCGCTGTGGCCGGCTTTGCGCAGATTGCGTCGCGGTACCGCGACATGAGCGCGCTGGGCGTAGAGGCTTCATCGCTTCCCACGTCCAGCCTGCGGCCGATGCGCGAGAGTGATCTCGACGCGGTGATGGCCATCGAGCAGCGTGCCTATCCGTTCCCGTGGACGCGCGGCATCTTCAAGGATTGCCTGAAGGCCGGTTACCCGTCGTGGGTGATGACCGAGCACGGGCTGGTGATCGGCTATGGGTTGTTGAGCATCGCCGCCGACGAGGCACACGTGCTGAACATCTGCGTGGCGCCCGAGCGGCAGGGCCGTGGCCTGGGCCGCTATCTGCTGCGCGCACTGGTCAAGATCGCGCGCGACCTGCGCGTGCAGCGGGTGTTCCTTGAAGTGCGCCCGTCCAACCCGGGCGCGATCGTGCTGTACCACAGCGAAGGCTTCAACGAGATCGGCCGCCGCCCGCGCTACTACCCGGCGCGCGACGGCCGCGAGGATGCGCTGGTGATGGCGATCGAACTGGTCGCCGACGACATCACCACGATGCCGCCGCTGTAGGGCGGGCCCTGGCCCGCCATCGCGCGCACGACGGCACACATCGCAACCGTCATCCCGGCTTGGCCAGCCATTCGGCTGTTGAAAGCCGCCGGGATGACGTAGTGGCGTCAGAGCTTCGCGCGCTGCCCGTGCAGGGCAGCGAGCTGGTTGCTCCAGTCGACCAGACGCTGGCGCTCCTGTTCGACCACCGCCGGCGGCACCTTGTCGGTGAACTTGGCCAGCTTGGCTTCGCTCTTGTCCTTCTCGCCGGCGACGCGGGCGATTTCCTTGTCCAGGCGCGCGCGTTCGGCATCCAGGTCGACCAGGCCTTCCAGCGGCACCAGCAGCTTCAGCTCGCCGACCACGGCGGCCGCGGAGGCGGGCGCATCGGCGCCGGCGTCCAGCCAGGTGATGTCGTCCAGCTTCAGCAGGAACGACAGCGACGAGGCGAAGCGCGTGATGCGCGCGCGGTCGTTGTCGTGGCCGTCCTGCAGCAGCAAGCGGACGGTCTTGCCGGGCGAGACGTTGAGCTCGCTGCGCACGCGGCGCAACGTGGACACCATCGTCTTCAGCCACTCCACGTCGGCGTCGGCCTGCGTGTAGTCCTGGCCGGCGAAGTCGCTGGCGACCGGGTAGGGCCGCAGCGACACGGTACAGCCGTCCACGCCCAGCTTCGGCGCGACCTGCTGCCACAGTTCTTCGGTGACGAACGGGGTCAGCGGGTGCAGCAGGCGCAGCAGCGATTCGAGCACGTACAGCAGCGTGTGGCGGGTGCTGTCGGCCGCGTCTCTGTCGCCGCCATTGAGCGCGGGCTTGGCGAGTTCGACGAACCAGTCGCAGAACTCGTTCCAGGCGAACTCGTACAGCGCCTGCGACAGCAGGTCGAAGCGGTAGGCGGCGAACTGCGTGCCGGCCTCGGCGGTGACCTTGGCCAGGCGCGACAGGATCCAGCGCTCGGCGTCGGTCTTCGGCTGCGGCGCGCCGCTGGCGGTGAAGCCGTCGGTGTTCATCAGCACGAAGCGGGTGGCGTTCCACAGCTTGTTGCAGAAATTCTTGTAGCCCTCGGCGCGGCCCATGTCGAACTTGATGTCGCGGCCGTGCGTCGCCAGCGCGGCGATGGTGAAGCGCAGCGCGTCGGCGCCGTGCGGCACGATGCCGTCCGGGAATTCCTTGCGTGTGGCTTTCTCGATCTTCTCGGCCATCTTCGGCTGCATCAGGCCGCCGGTGCGCTTGGCCACCAGGTCTTCCAGCGAGATGCCATCGATGATGTCGAGCGGGTCCAGCACGTTGCCCTTCGACTTGGACATCTTCTGGCCGTCCTTGTCGCGGATCAGGCCGGTCATGTAGACGTCGCGGAACGGCACCTGGCCGACGAAGCTGTCGGTGGCCATGACCATGCGCGCCACCCAGAAGAAGATGATGTCGAAGCCGGTGACCAGCACCGACGACGGCAGGTAGCGGTCGAAGCCACGCGCGGCCATCGCCTGCGTGTCCGGCCAGCCCATCGTGCTGAACGGCCACAGCTGCGAGGAGAACCAGGTTTCCAGCACGTCATGATCTTGCTTCAGCGCATACATGCCAGCCCTCGAATCTAAGCCCGATATGTGCTCGGCCAAATCTATGTCACTAGCGGACGATCCAAGAGCTGCCTCTTCCAGGATGCTAGCGAGCTGAGGCTCAAGATTGACGCGAAGCCTTGCAATTTGCTGCGCGTAGGCCTCGTCGCGCGTGCGCGCTACAAAAATTGAACTCCACTGGTCATACCACGCCGGGATGCGATGCCCCCACCAAAGTTGACGGCTGATGCACCAGTCTTGGATGTTTTCCATCCAATGACGGTAGGTATTTATCCAGTTGGGAGGAACGAACTTCACATCGCCCGACTCAACGAGATCGAGGCCGCGCTTCGCAAGTTCTTCCATCTTGACGAACCATTGATCCGTCAAATAAGGCTCGATTATCTGCCCCGTGCGATCGCCACGAGGCGCTTGAAGCTTGTGCGGCTTCGTTTCGATTAACCTCTCTTGATCCTCAAGGTCAGCGATCATTCTTGCCCTAGCAGAGAACCTGTCGAGTCCCCTGAGACTCTCGGGAATCAAGTCTGCGGTCGATACGCTTCCAATGCCATCACCAGCTCCAAGCTGAGAGCCGTCAGTTGGAACAAAAATAGCATCCTGCATATAGCTATCTTTGAGTGCCGCTGACTGCGTGAAAAGATTAATCAAACCGCCGAATGGCTGGCCGGCGAGCTCGTCTTTGTGGCGAACCCAAACTTGGTAATCGTTGAAGTCGTGCGCTGGCGTCACTTTGACAACACCGGTCCCGAACGCGCGGTCGACGTAGTCATCAGCAATGATGGGAATTTCGCGCCCGACAAGCGGCACTTTCGCCGTCTTGCCAATCAGGCCGGCGTAACGGCCATCTTCTGGGTGCACCATCAAGGCGGCATCACCCAGCATCGTTTCCGGACGCGTAGTGGCGACTACCAAGTAGTCGCGGGTCTCGCGCAGCGTTTCATTACCGTCGAGGTCGTGCTCGACATGCTCGTAACTCGCGCCGTCCTCTAGGGAATAAGCGATCGACCACAGGAAGCCGTCTTCCTCGACGTTCTCCACTTCCAGGTCGGAGATCGCCGTCTTCAGCACCGGGTCCCAGTTGACCAAGCGCTGGCCGCGGTAGATCAGGCCCTGCTCGTGCCAGCGCACGAAGGCCTCGATGACCGCCTTCGACGCGTCCTCGTCCATGGTGAACGTACTGCGCGACCAGTCGCCGGACGCACCCATGCGGCGCATCTGCCGCTCGATGATGTCGCCGGATTCCGCCTTCCACTCCCAGACCTTGGCGATGAAGCCGTCGCGGCCCAACGAATCGCGGGTCTCGCCCTTGCCTTCCAGCGCCAGGTTGCGGCTCACCACCATCTCGGTCGCGATGCCGGCGTGGTCGGTGCCCATCTGCCACAGCGTGTCGTAGCCGCGCATGCGGTGGTAGCGCACCAGCGCATCCATCAGCGTGTGCTGGAACGCATGGCCCATGTGCAGCGTGCCGGTGACGTTCGGCGGCGGCAGCAGCACGGTGTACGGTTCGCCCGTACCGCTGGGCGTGAAGTAGCCGGCGGCTTCCCACTGCGCGTACAGGCGGGATTCGAAGGATTTCGGGTCGTAGCTGGAGGCGAGGTCGGTCATGGGGTCTGTGTTGGAGATGAGCTCCCTCCCCGCACGCGGGGAAGGGTTGGGGAGGGGGAGTGCGCGGTGCCGCCCCATCCGCCCTTCGGGCACCTTCCCCCGCAAGCGGAGGAAGGGAGCTTGGTTACATGTCGTGCTTGTTCACGTCGAAGCCGCGCGCCTTGTACTGCTTCCAGCGCTCGCGCAGCGGTTCGCGCGCGGACGGGTCGGCGGGCACCACTTCCAGCACGCGTTCGCAGGCGCCGCTGAAGGCGTCGTCGCGCAGGTTGATCACCAGCGCACGCGCCGGCACGTCGATATCGGGCGTGGCGATCAGCACGGGCGTCAGCTCGTCCTCTTCATCACCGGCGATCTGGTGCGGAATGTAGGCGTCCGGATCGAACTCCCACAGCAGTTCGTCCAGCTCTTCAGCCTGCGCGGCGTCGCGCGCCAGCACCAGCGTCCACTGGTTGCCGTCGTAGGCCTTGCGGGCCAGCTCGCAGACCAGCTTGAGCGGCTCTTCGAGGAAGCGCGGCTTGGCGATCAGGTAGAAATCGGCGCGGGCCATGGCGTCGGGTGCGCGTCGCCGGTCAGGCGACGCGGTCCAGCAGCCACTGGCTCAGCAGGCCGACCGGGCGACCGGTGGCCATGCCGCGCTTGCCTTCGTCGTTGGCGACGCCGGCGATGTCCAGGTGCGCCCAGCGCTGGCCTTCGGTGAAGCGCGCCAGGAAGCAGCCGGCGGTGATCGCGCCGGCCCAGCGGCCGCCGATGTTGTAGACGTCGGCGAAGCTGGATTCCAGCTGGGTCTGGTATTCGTCCCACAACGGCAGGCGCCATGCGCGGTCGAACACCGCCTCGCCCGCGCCCAGCAGTTCGTTGCTGAGGTCATCATGCTTGCTCATCAGGCCGCTGGCGTAGCGGCCGAGCGCCACGATGCAGGCGCCGGTCAACGTGGCGACGTCGACCAGCGCGGCCGGCTTGAAGCGCTCGGCATAGGTCAGCGCGTCGCACAGGATCAGGCGGCCCTCGGCGTCGGTGTTGCCGACTTCGATGGTCTTGCCGGACATGCTGGTGATGACGTCGGACGGGCGATAGGCATTGCCGTCGATGGCGTTCTCCACCGCCGGCACGATTACCACCAGGTTCAGCGGCAGCTTCATCTTCACGGCGGCCACGAAGGTGCCGATGACGCTGCCGGCCCCGAGCATGTCGTACTTCATTTCCTCGATGCCACCCTGCGTCTTCAGGTTGACGCCGCCGGTGTCGAAGGTGATGCCCTTGCCGACCAGCACGTAGGGCTTGGCGTCGGCGTCGCTGGCGCCGGCTTCTTCAAGGCCATTCCACTTCAGCACGATCAGGCGCGGGCGGTTGGCCGAGCCGCGGGCGACGGCCAGCAGCGAGCCCATGCCGAGCGCTTCCATCTGCGTCTCTTCGAGGATCTCGGCTTCGGCCCCGTTCTCCGAAGCGAACGCCTGCGCCTGCTCGGCCAGGTAGGCCGGGGTGCAGATGTTCGGCGGCAGGTTGCCCAGCTCGCGGGTGACCTGCACGCCGGCGGCGATGGCGATGCCCTGCGCCAGCGCCTGCTCGTCATCGCCGCTGACGGCGAAAGAGGTCAGGCCGGGATCGTCGTTCTTCTTCTTGCCCAGCGTGGCCATGTAGCGGTAACAGGCGTGGTCGGCGGCGATCACGGCCTGGCGGATCTTCCACGCCGCGTCGCGGTCCTTGACCGTCACTTCGGACAGGGTGAACAGCGTGCTGCGGACCGGGCCCAGCTTGAGCGCGCGCGCGGCGTCGCCCACGGCCTTGAGGTACTGGGCCACGCCGAACTTGGCGGTCTCGCCCAGGCCGACGACCAGCACGCGTGGCGCGATGACGCCGGGCAGGTCGTGGAGCAGGGTGGTCTTGCCGGTCTTGCCGCCGATGTCGCCCCGCTGCAGCAGCGCCGACAGCTTGCCACCGCTGGCCGCGTCCACCGCCTGGCCGGCCGCGGTCAGGCTCTTGTCGGCGTACGCGCCTACCACGACGCAGTCGACGCCGGCCTGGGCGGGGGCTTCATGGTTCAGGGTGAATTCCAGCGTCATTGATCAGATTCCCGGTTCAGTTACGTACAATCGCGGGCCGGATGAAGGTGGCGGACGCCATCCCGGACCGCAGAGACCGCCGCCGCAGGCGCGGCGCACAAGCCCGAGATTGTAAATCAAGCCCCCCTGATGCCGAAGCTGGACCGCTATCTCTTCCGGGAATTCACCCAGAGCTTCCTGGCCACCCTGATCATCCTGCTGATGGTCAGCGTGGGCGGTGTGATGGCGGACCTGCTGGGCGGTGTGGCCAACGGCAGGGTGCCGGCACGCCTGCTGCTGTCCCAGCTGGGCCTGCAGTTCATCAGCTACATGCCTTACATCATCCCGCTGGCGCTGATGCTGGGGCTGCTGCTGGCGTTTTCCCGTCTGTACCGGGATTCGGAAATGTCGGTCCTGACCGCGGCTGGCATCGGCCCACGCCGCCTGCTGCGGCCATTGATGATGTTGGTGGTGCCGGTGGTGATCGCGGTCGGCCTGTGTTCGCTGTGGCTGGGTCCGTGGGCGCTGCGTACCGCGCAGACCATGCTGGAACATGCCAATCGCAGCCTGGTGGTGTCCGGGCTGGATGCGGGCAAGTTCACCGTGCTGTCCAGCGGCGCGGTGGTCTATGTCGGCACGCTGTCGCCCGATGGCACCAGGCTCGGCAAGGTGTTCATGCATCGTGCGAACGAGGGCCGGATCGACGTGGTGACGGCGAAGTCCGGGCAGATGTTCTTCGAGGGCGAGCGCAACCGCTACCTGCGCCTGGACGATGGCTTCCGGGTCGAAGGCCCTGATGGTGCAGGCCTCGATTACCGGTTGATCCGCTACAAGGCCAACGAGGTCGCGCTGCCGGACCGCGCCGATACCATGGACAGGGACGACCCCGAACTGCTGACGACCCCGCAGCTGCTGTCCGACCCGCGTCCGGACGCGAATGCCCAGCTCCATGCGCGGCTGACGCCGCCGTTGCTGGCGCTCGCGTTCGCACTGCTGACCCTGCCGCTGTCGCGCAGTTCGCCGCGGCAGGCGCGCTATGGGCGGGTGATGCTGGGCTTCCTGGCCTACCTGGTCGGCATCAGCCTGATGTTCAACGGCACCCAGTTGCTGGCCGACGGCAAGCTGCCCGGCATGGCGGGGCTGTGGTGGCTGACCCTGCCGCTGCTGGCCGCAGGCCTGTGGTTCTACCTGCGTGACGGCCAGCTGTCGCGGCCGGGGAGGCGCGCATGAGGCTGTTGCCCCGCCTGCACGACACCTATGTGGGACGGGTCGTCCTGGTCACGGTGCTGCTGACCTGGGCGGTGCTGGTCGGGCTGGACGTGGTGATGGCGCTGTCCGGCCAGATCGGAGACGTGGGGATCGGCAACTACACCTTCGGCCATGCGGTCGCCTGGGTGCTGTACACCGTGCCGCGCCGTGCCTACACGATGTTCCCCACCGCCGCCGTGATCGGCTCGCTGATGGGTCTGGGCCAACTGGCGGCCAGTTCCGAACTGACCGCGCTGCGCGCGCTTGGTCTGTCGAGGTCGCGTCTGAGTGTCTCGGTGGCTGCCGCGCTGGCGATCCTGACTGTGCTGATGGTGTTCAGCGGCGAGACGTTGGGCCCCTGGGGCCAGCGGCAGGCCGACGTGCTGAAAATGGCCGCGCGCACCGGCAACGTGGCGCTCGACCGCTACTCCGGCCTGTGGGCGCGGGAGGGCAACACGTTCCTGTACGCGCAGAGCGGCGAGGAGAAGGACCAGGGCGGCGGCAAGGTGTCGCTGCAACTGCGTGACGTGCGCCTGTACGAGCTGGCCGACGATGGCCGGCTGGCGTCCATCGCGCACGCCGCCACCGCCGAACACCAGGGCGGCTACTGGCTGCTGAAGAACGTGCGCCGCACTACCTTCAAGGAACGCTCGGCCGTGCAGACGACCGTGCTGGGCGAGCGCTGGGAATCCGAGCTCGATGCGTCTGTGCTGTCGTCAAGCCTGGTGGGCGCGCGCAACATGCCCAGCCACGAATTGAGCCAGAACATCGACTACCGCAAGCGCAACGGCCTGGATGCGCGCGACTACGAGGACCAGTACTGGGCGCGCTGGTTCTATCCGATCAATGTGCTGGCGTTGTGCCTGGCCGCGATTCCGTTCGCCTTCGGCAGCCTGCGCAGCGGCGGCATGGGCAAGCGGTTGTTTCTCGGCATCGTGTTCGCGGTGGGCTTCTGGGTGCTGCAGACGATGTTCGTGCGGCTGGCCGGCGCGTTCCGGCTGGACTACCGCATCGCGTATGCGGTTCCACCCTTCGTCCTGCTGGGCATTTCCTGGCTGATGTTCCGGCGCAGGAGCCGCTGATGCCGGTCAGGCGCGCTTCGGCAGCCGGACCATCCGCGTGCCGCTGAAGCGGTCGTGGAAGGTCAGGCGGTCGCGATCCAGCCACGCCCACCAGAAACCCAGCCCGGCGGCCAGCGTCGACACCGTCGCCAGCGCATAGCGGCGCCAGAGCGTGGCGAGCGCGGGGGCGCTGCCATCGGGCGCGACGACCTTCAGTCGCCAGGGACGCATGCCCAGGGTCTGTCCGCCGCGGTGCCAGCTCAAGGTCGCGTATGCGCCCGCGACGCCCCAGCAGCAGAGCCACAGCAGCCACCACATCAGGCTGTAGGGCTCGATGTTGTGGCGGACGTTGTCGCTGATCACGACGTCGACGAGGACGAACGGGATGGCCGCGGCGATCCACATCGCCAGCACCGGCCAGACATCGTAGAGCAGCGCCAGCAGGCGCCAGCCGATCAGGGCGCGGCGTTTGTCGGGGGTAGGAGCGTGGTCCGTCATCGCGACAGGATACCGGCTAACCCTGGGCCGCCCGCTGTGGGAGCGACGTCAGTCGCGAATGCCGATCATCCCAGAGTGCAAGGAAGTGCCCTGCCCGAAGGCGTTATGCGCCGTCGCCGGCTCATTCCGCGACCGGCGTCGCTCCCACATGACCGAGTGCGCTTCGCCTAAGCTTCCCGCATGACCGCCCGCACGCCCGCCGATCGCCGCCAGCAGGCGAACGCCCTGCCACCTGTCCCCGACACCGATGCCGTCGACATCGCGGCCTTCCTCGATGCGATCTGGGCCGAAAGCGGCCTTGCCCGACCCACGCTCGACAGCTATCGGCGCGACCTGGAAGGCGTTGCGCGCTGGCGGAACGGCCGCGACGGTGGCCTGGCGGCGACAGACCGTGCGGGCCTGTTCGACTACCTGGCCTGGCGCACGCGCGAAGGCTATTCGCCGCGAAGCAATGCGCGCCTGTTGTCCACGCTGCGCGCCTTCTTCGCCCATCGCCTGCGCGGTGGCCAGCGTCGCGACGATCCCACCGCGCTGCTCGATCCGCCCCGCCTGCCGCGGTCGTTGCCGAAGGCGCTGGCGGAAACCGAGATCGACGCGCTGCTGGCTGCGCCGGACGTCGCCACGCCGCTGGGCCTGCGGGATCGCGCGATGCTGGAGCTGATGTACGCCGCCGGCCTGCGCGTCAGCGAACTGGTCACGTTGCCGGCGACGGCGGTCAACCTGAGGCAGGGCGTGTTGCGCGTTACCGGCAAGGGCAGCAAGGACCGGCTGGTGCCGTTGGGCGAAGAGTCGCAGCACTGGCTGGAAACCTACCTGGCGCAGTCGCGGCCGGCGCTGGCAGGCAAGCGCAGCGTGCCGTTCCTGTTCGTCGGCGCCACCGCCGAGCCGCCGAGCCGGCAACAGTTCTGGGCCCTGGTGAAGCGCTATGCGGTGATCGCCGCTATCGATCCCGTCCGGATCAGCCCGCACGGCCTGCGGCATAGTTTCGCCACCCACCTGCTGAACCGTGGCGCCGACCTGCGAGCCCTGCAACTGTTGCTGGGGCACAGCTCCCTGTCGACCACGCAGATCTATACGCTGGTCGCGCGCGAGCACCTGAAACAGCTGCATGGGCGCCATCATCCGCGCGCGTGAACCACGTCACGCTGGTGGATGGTTAAGCCGCCCCGACACCGCCCTGTGCCAGAATCGCGGCCTGTTCCTGCCAGCCAGCCGCCCTGCGGCCTATCCGGATGACCTTGATGCCCCGTCTGATCACCGCCGCCCTGTTGGGCGCCCTGAGCCTGAGCGCCTGCGCGCAGGCCCCCCAGCCGCCCGCGAAGGATACGGATACGGCCGCCGCCACGGCCGCTGCGCCAGCGCCGCAGCTGAAGCCGGGCCAGGGCGCGACCCCGGACGAGCGTGCCCGTTCCGCCGTGGCACAGCTCAATCCGCGGGCCAAGGTCGACTACGTGGGTGCCGCACCGCTGCCCGGCTTCCGCGAGGTGATCGCCGGCGGACAACTGCTCTACATCAGCGACGATGGCCGTTACCTGATGCAGGGCACCGTGCTCGACCTGCAGCGGCAGGAAGACGTGATGCAGAACAGCGTCGCCCTGGCGCAGTACCGCACCACGCTGATCGCCACCATTCCGCACAGCGAGAAAATCGTCTTCGCGCCGCCGAACGCCAAGTACACCGTCACGGTGTTTACCGATATCGCATGCGGTTACTGCCGCAAGCTGCACGAGGAAATCGCCGAGATCAACCGCCAGGGCATCGCGGTGGAGTACCTCGCGTTCCCGCGCATGGGCCTGGGCAGCCAGGACCACAAGGACATGATTTCCGTCTGGTGCGCCCCGGATCGCAAGCGCGCGCTGACCGACGCCAAGGCCGGCAAGTCGATCCCGTCGCGCGACTGCAAGAACCCGGTGACGATGGAGTACGACGTCGGCCAGCGCGTCGGCGTGAGCGGCACCCCGGCCATCTTCTCGACCGAGGGCATCCAGCTGGGCGGCTACCTGCCCCCGGCCGCCCTGCGGGCCAAGCTGGATGAACTGGCCGCCAAAAAGGCCCCGGCTGCTGCTGCCGGCGCCGCGCCCTGACCCGAACGAAGCCGGCCCCGCGCCGGCTTCGCTACAATAGCGGGCCCCGTCCTGACGGCACGCCCCCCACGGTTCCGGACATGATCGTCCTCGAAGGCCAATCGGCCTTGTCGCACTTCCGCCGCGCGCGGCTCGAATCCAAGCTCCAGTCCCTCGCTCCCCACGTCCGCGTCCTTGGCGCCTGGCACGTCTATTTCGTCGAAGCCGAGGCCGGCGCCACGCCGGACCTGGCCACGCTGCGCCGCATCCTGCAGGCCGGCGACCAGGACGGTGCGCTGGCCGACGGTGCGGTCTCGCGCTTCGTCACCCCGCGCCTGGGCACGCTGTCGCCGTGGGCCAGCAAGGCCACCGAACTGCTGCGTGGTGCCGGCCAGCCGGTGAAGCGCGTCGAGCGCGGCCTGCGCATCGACCTGCAAGGCTGGGATGACGCGCAGCCGGCGCTGGTGAAGGCACTGCACGACCCGATGACGCAATCGCTGCTGACCACGCGCGAGCAGGCCTCGGCATTGTTCACCGCGCCGACGCGCGGCGAACTCGAGCGCATCCCGCTGGCGCAGCTTGAAGCGGCCAACAGCCGCCTCGGGCTGGCGCTGGCCGACGACGAGATCGACTACCTGCGCACGCGCTACAGCGAACTCGGTCGCGATCCGTCGGACGTCGAACTGATGATGTTCGCGCAGGCGAACTCCGAGCATTGCCGCCACAAGATCTTCAACGCCAGCTGGACCATCGACGGCAAGGACCAGGACCGTTCCCTGTTCCGGATGATCAAGCACACGCATGCACAGACGCCGGAGCACACGCTCAGCGCGTACAGCGACAACGCGGCGGTGGTGGAGGGTTATCCGGCGGCGCGCTTCCGTCCCGACGGCAGCGGCCAGTACCGCATCGAGGCGACGCTGGATTCGGCGTTCTGCATCAAGGTCGAGACGCACAACCATCCGACCGCGATCGCGCCGTTCCCCGGCGCCAGCACCGGTGCCGGCGGCGAGATCCGCGACGAGGGCGCGACCGGCCGCGGCGGCAAGCCGAAGGCCGGCCTGACCGGCTTCTCGGTCTCGCACCTGCGCATCCCGACGCTGCCGCAGCCGTGGGAGGCGCCGCGCGCGCTGAACCCGCGCATGGCGCCGGCGCTGGAGATCATGCTCGATGGCCCGCTCGGCGGCGCGGCGTTCAACAACGAATTCGGTCGCCCGAACCTGCTGGGCTACTTCCGCAGCTTCGAGCTGCCCGAAGGTGCCGGCCTGACCCGCGCCTACGACAAGCCGATCATGCTGGCTGGTGGCCTGGGCGCGATCGACCGCATCCAGGTGGAGAAGAAGACGCTGTCCGCTGGCGACGCGGTGATCGTGCTCGGCGGCCCGGCGATGCTGATCGGCCTGGGCGGTGGTGCGGCCAGTTCGGTCGCCTCCGGCGAAAGCGCCGAGGAACTCGATTTCGCCAGCGTGCAGCGCGACAACCCGGAAATGGAGCGCCGCTGCCAGGAGGTCATCGACCGCTGCGTGGCGATGGGCGACGACAATCCCATCCTCTGGTTCCACGATGTCGGCGCGGGCGGCCTGTCCAATGCGATCCCGGAGTTGCTGCACGACTCCGGCGTGGGCGGCGTGATCGACCTGGCCAAGGTGCCCAGCGACGATCCCTCGCTGTCGCCGATGCAGCTGTGGTGCAACGAATCGCAGGAGCGCTATGTGCTCGGCGTGCCGCAGGCGCGGCTGGCCGAGTTCGCCGCCCTGTGCGAACGCGAGCGCTGCCCATTCGCCGCCGTCGGCGTGGCGACCAAGGAAGAACACCTGGTGGTCGCCTACGGCGCCACGCCGGGCAACATCCCGGCCGATGCGCCGATCGACCTGCCGATGGACGTGCTGTTCGGCAAGGCGCCGAAGATGCACCGCGACACCGCGCATCCGGCCGCACCGCAGTGGCCGTCCTTGCAGACCGCCGCGCTCGACCTGCGCGAAGCCGGCCTGCGCGTGCTCGCGCATCCGACCGTCGCGTCCAAGCAGTTCCTCATCACCATCGGCGACCGCAGCGTCGGCGGCCTGACCGCGCGCGACCAGATGGTGGGCCCGTGGCAGATGCCGGTCGCCGACTGCGCCATCACGCTGAGTGGCTACGAAGGCTTCGTTGGCGAGGCGATGGCGATCGGTGAGCGCACGCCGCTGGCGTTGCTCGATGCCGCCGCCGCCGCCCGCATGGCGGTGGGCGAGGCGATCACCAACCTGTGCGCCGCACCGGTCGAATCGCTGCACAGGGTCAAGCTGTCCGCCAACTGGATGGCCGCCTGTGGTCATCCGGGAGAAGACGCGCGGCTGTTCGATGCGGTGAAGGCCGTCGGCATGGAGCTGTGCCCGGAACTGGACATCAGCATTCCGGTGGGCAAGGACTCGCTGTCGATGCAGGCGCAATGGCACAGCGATGGCCAGGCACAGAAATCGGTGTCGCCGGTGTCGCTGATCATCAGCGCGTTCGCACCGGTCACCGACGTGCGCCAGCAGCTCACGCCGCTGCTGTCGCGCGATGACGACAGCGAGCTGTGGCTGATCGGCCTCGGCGCCGGCAAGAAGCGCCTCGGCGGTTCGGTGCTGGCGCAGGTCTACCCGCAGTCCGGTGGCGAAGGTCCGTGGCCCGCGTTCGCCGGCGACGACCGCGAGGAGAGCGTGCCGGACCTCGACGATCCGCAGCGCCTGCGCGACTTCTTCCACCTGATCGCCGATGCGCGCGAATCCGGCCTGCTGCTGGCCTATCACGACCGCAGCGACGGCGGCGCCTTCGCCGCGCTGTGCGAAATGGCGTTCGCCTCGCATCGCGGCCTGGACATCAACCTCGACGGCTGGGGTGACGACGCGTTCCGCACGCTGTTCGCCGAAGAACTCGGTGCGGTGGTGCAGGTGGCCGACGAGGACCGCGCCGCGTTCGCCGACCTGGTCGAACGCCATGCGCTCACCGAATGCGCACAGCGCATCGCACGCCCGACCACCGCATCGGTGGTGCGTGTGCAGCAGGATGGCGACGTGCTGGCGGAATGGCGCTGGGAAGAACTGTTCGATGCCTGGTGGTCTGTCACGCACGCCATGCAGAAACTGCGCGACAACCCCGACGCCGCCGACCAGGAGCACGACACCGCGCGCCAGTTCGGCCGCACCGGCCTGAAGCCGAAGCTCTCGTTCGATGCCGGCGACGACATCGCGGCGCCGTTCATCGCCACCGGCAAGCGGCCGAAGGTCGCGATCCTGCGCGAGCAGGGCGTCAACGGCCAGATCGAGATGGCGTCGGCGTTCGCGCGCGCCGGCTTCGATGCCTTCGACGTGCACATGAGCGACCTGATCAGCGGCCGCGTCGCACTCGACGGCTTCAGCGGCATTGCCGCCTGCGGCGGCTTCAGCTACGGCGACGTGCTGGGCGCAGGCCGGGGCTGGGCGACCTCGATCCTCGAACGCAGCGCGTTGCGCGATGCCTTCGCGGCGTTCTTCGCGCGGTCGGACACGTTCTCGCTGGGCGTCTGCAATGGCTGCCAGATGATGAGCCAGCTGAAGGACATCATCCCCGGGGCGCAGCACTGGCCGCAGTTCCTGCGCAACCAGAGCGAGCAGTTCGAGGCGCGCGTGGCGCTGCTGGAAGTGCAGGAATCGCCGTCGGTGTTCTTCCGTGGCATGGCCGGCTCGCGCATCCCGGTCGCGGTGGCGCATGGCGAAGGCCGCGCGTCGTTCGCCGGTGCGGTCGACCAGGCGGCTGCGCGCGTGGCGCTCCGCTACGTGGATGGCGACGGTGCGGTGGCCATGACCTATCCGCTCAATCCGAACGGCTCGCCCGACGGCATCACCGGCCTGACCAGCGACGACGGTCGCGCGACGATCCTGATGCCGCATCCGGAACGCACGCCGCGCAGCGCCAACCACAGCTGGCACCCGGCCGGCTGGCCGGACGATTCGCCGTGGCTGCGCATGTTCCGCAACGCGCGGGTCTGGGTGGGTTAGACGCTCGCGTTTCGCCACTGCGATCCGGCGGGGGAAGACGTGCGTCTTCCCCCGCTTTGTTTTTGCGGCGACGGTTCGGTACCGTCGCATGATCGGGTCAGGGAGGAGCGCGGCATGGGTTGGCTGGACCGTTTCAGGAAGCGGGGAAGCATCGTCACCCCGGCATCGGGGCCGGTCGCGGGTAGCGACGCACCCGGTAACGCGATGCCGCCCGATTTCAGGCTGCCGGCCTCGTTGGGGTTGCAGGACGGCGTCGAGGCCGAGCTCCGCGAGCGCGCGTGGCAATGGGTCGCGCGCGGCGACGATGACGCCGGTTCGTTCGTGGAGTGCATGGAGGACGACATCAGCGAGTGGAACCTCGACGAGGCCACCGTCGAAGCGGCGTTCGCTGCCGTCGCCGCAGCGAGGCGGGCCCAGCAGTCGCGGTGGCCGCCGGACGCGAAGACAGCGCTCACGCGTGCGTTCGAAGCGCTGGCCGGCCGCGGCATCGTGGCGCGCGAGCATTTCAGCTGCTGCGGCACCTGCGCATCCGGCGAGATCTTCGACGAGCGCGACGACAGCCGCACCTGGCGTGGCTACGTCTATTACCACCAGCAGGACACGGATCGGCTGATCGAGGACCGCAGCACGTACATCGGCTACGGAGCGTTCCTGGACGCATGGACCACGGAAGCCGAATGGAAGGCACTGCCGGAGGCGGAGCGGGAGCGCCGCCATGCGCAGATCGTGACGTCGCTGATGCGGGACGAGGTGATTCCCGTGCTGGAAGCCCATGGGGCCACGGTCGTCTGGGACGGCGACCTGGGCACGCGCATCCATCTGGCCAACGTGGATTATCTGGTCCGTCTTCCGTAACGCCCGGGCGACGGGATGCTGCCGACCGACCTGTTAAAGTCGGGCACCCGAAGGAGGCCTCACGTGGACGCAGCCGCGCTCGACAATCCGATTTCCGACGACGAGCGTATCGTCGCGGCGCTGCTGGCCCGCGGGCGCCTCAAGGAAGCCGACCTGGCGCGTGCGCGGCGGTTGCAGGAAGAAGCCGGTGGCGGCCTGCTGGCGCTGTTGTCGCGGCTGGGGCTGGTGTCCGAGCGCGATCACGCCGAGACCGTGGCCGACGTGCTCGGGCTGCCGCTGGTCACCGCGAAGGAGGCGCCCGACGCACCGCCGGAATCCGTAGTGCTGTCGCAGCGCTTCCTCAAGCAGTTCCATGTCTGCCCCGTGGGCGACGATGAAGCCCACATCGATCTGCTGATGGCCGACCCGCAGGATCGCTACGCACTCGATGCGGTGCGGCTGGCCACCGGCCGCGCCATCCGGCCGCAGGTCGCGTTGCGTTCGGAGATCAGCGACCTGATCGAGCGCTATTACGGCCAGGGCCGCAGCGCGATGGGCGCCATCGTCGAGAACGCGGATGGCGAGACCACCGCCGACCTGGACGACGTCGAACACCTGCGCGACCTCGCGTCGGAAGCGCCGGTCATCCGCCTGGTCAACCTGGTCATCCAGCGTGCGGTCGAACTGCGCGCGTCCGACATCCACATCGAGCCGTTCGAGAACCGGCTGAAGGTGCGCTACCGCATCGACGGCGTGCTGGAGGAGGGCGAAAGCCCGCCGGCCAACCTCACCGCGGCGGTGATCAGCCGCGTCAAGATCATGGCCAAGCTCAACATCGCCGAGCGCCGCCTGCCGCAGGACGGCCGCATCATGCTGCGCGTGCAGGGCAAGGAACTGGACCTGCGTGTCAGCACCGTGCCCACCGCACACGGCGAGAGCGTGGTGATGCGCCTGCTCGACCGCGAGACGGTGGTGTTCGATTTCAAGAAGCTCGGCTTCACCGATGCCTTCCTGCCGCAGTTCCAGAAAGTGCTGGAGCAGCCGCATGGCATCCTGCTGGTGACCGGGCCCACCGGTTCGGGCAAGACCACCACGCTGTACACCGCACTGAGCAAGCTCAACACGCCCGACGTCAAGATCATCACGGTCGAGGACCCGGTCGAGTACCAGATCGAAGGCATCAACCAGATCCAGGCGAAGCCGCAGATCGGACTGGACTTCGCCCACGCGCTGCGCAGCATCGTCCGCCAGGACCCGGACATCATCATGATCGGCGAAATGCGCGACCTCGAGACCGCGCGCATCGCCATCCAGTCCGCGCTGACCGGCCACCTGGTGCTCAGCACGCTGCACACCAACAACGCGGCCGGCGGCATCACCCGCATGCTCGACATGGGGGTGGAGGACTACCTGATGACTTCCACCATCAACGGCATCCTCGCCCAGCGCCTGGTGCGCCGGCTGGAGCCGACGCATGCGGAGAAGTACGCGGCATCGCCGGAGGAGATCGAGAAGTTCGGCCTGCGCCGCTTCCAGCCGCAGGGCGAGATCTTCCTGTACCGCCCGCGCGGGTCGGCCATCGCGCCGACCGGCTATCTCGGCCGCACCACCATCGTCGAGTTCCTGGTGATGAACGACGGCATCCGCCGCGCGATCATGCGCCACGCCGGCATGGGCGAAATCGAACAGTTGGCGCGCGAAGGCGGCATGCGGACCATGTACGAGGATGGGATCGTCAAGGCGATGTCCGGCGAAACCACCATCGAGGAAGTGCTGCGCGTCACCGAAGAGGGCTGAGGCGATGAACAGGATGTTGGCAGGAACCCTGTTGGTGGCGATGTGCGCGATGCCGGCCATCGCGTCGGCGGCGAAGCCCGCGCCGAAGACGCTGGCGCGCGGCGAACTGCCTGCGGGATTCGCGATCGGCACGGCATCGCCGTCGCTGGCGCTGCAGGTCGAGGTCGTGGACGGCAAGGTTGCCACCTCCGCGCCGGCCGGTGATACGCCGGGCAACCTGCGCGCCGCACGCAGTGGCGACGCCACGCAGACCACGCTGATGGTCAGCAGCACGCTAGCCGAGGCGGTCAAGTTCGACCTGTACGTCTCGCTGGACGGCGAGCGATTCACCTACGCCAGCAGCTGCGGCGTCACGCCGGGCATTTCCTCGTTCGAGATGTGGGAACAGCCGGTGAAGCTGTTCGCACTCGGCAATCCGCGCGTGCTGCCGAAGGGGCGCATGGCCTGCGACTGACGCCGGGCATCCGGAAAAAGAAAGGGCCCGGCAATGCCGGGCCCTTCTTCATTGCCGCAGAGAACTTACAGGTCGATACCGAAGCCGACGCCGGCCGACTTCTCGTCGCCGCTGAACGCACCGCCGATGCTGAATGACGCGCGTTCGCCGATCGGCTTGGAGTAGCCCACCGACAACGCATTCTGGCCGTTCTGCCAGCCCGCGCCCACGGCGACCCGTCCACGCGGGCTGCGGCTGCCGGCCGCGTTGATCGCCATGTTCAACATCGCAGAACTCATCGCGCCCATCCGGTTGAGGCGGCGGTCCTGGTCGGAGAAGCGACGGTCCACGTCACCGCGGAAGGCGTTGAAGTCATCCTCCAGCGCCTTGACCTGGAAATCCGCGTACGCCTTCGCGCTGCTCAACGTGCTGGCCGAGGACTGGTCGGTATAGGACTGTGCGCTGCTCAGCGTGTTGGCATCGCCCGCATCGGCGTAGGATGCGGCCGCAGCGGGGACGTCGGCTGCCGCGGTGGCGTCGGTCGGTGCCGCGGCCGCCGGCTGGCCACTGACCACCGCGCCGCTGCCGGCGGTGGGCGGCGGTGCACTGGCGGATGCCGTGGTCGTCGTGTTGCCGCTGCTCAATCCGGTGTACATGCCATACAACTCGTTGAGCTTGGCGTCGACGGCGGTGAATGCCGCGCCCACATTGTTGTACGACGTGCCCTGGATCGTGTAGCTCGGCGCGATGAAGACGCCGCCCGAAAAGCCGGCGCCGCCGCCCAATGCACTGGCCACGAAACTCAGCTGCGACATGTTCACTGCGTCGGTGGCCCGGGTACCGGCGGCGACATTGGTGATCTGCCGTTCGCTGCCGGCG
>NZ_LSIF01000096.1 GCF_001556105.1 Pseudoxanthomonas mexicana
CGGTCATTGCCATCAATTATGGCAACCGGATGTCTACGAAAGGCTGGCCGGTCCACCCCGCCCAATGATAGCTAGTCATACCAAAACCCGTCATTGCTGAGCCACCGGCATAGTATCGCTGTGGAGCCCTGAGCCTCAGGCGACGCTGGCCCGAACGCAACGCGATCTGAGCGAGCTTGCTGTAGCAGAACATGGCCTTGAACGATCTTGAGCTGATTCAGAACGCCAAACTGGAACTCACCATCTAACTGTCCGCGGTTGACCATGTCCCGGAGTTTTTCAGCCGCCGCGGCGGCGGCTGGGCGACCGAGGTCGGACTCTCGGATTTGCATGTCTGGCTCGATCTTGCTCTCAGTGTCACTACATAGCGAAGGCTCTGAATCCGTTCCGACAGCGAGGGCAAACGCTAGAAAGAGTGGGATGCTCATAAAGGGGCCTAACGCCTGAATTAAGCCGACCCGCGAAGCGGGTTCGGCTTGAATGAATTGTTAGGTGGCCAGAAATACAAGAAGCCACAAACGAGACCAGCTATACCGCCTGGGACTATGGCCATCTGAAGTCCCTCACTGAGAGATTGTGCGGTATAGGGTGTAGGCGCCAAGAACAGTGATGCAGTTAATGTCCCGATCACGCCGCACATTGGCGCACCCAGGTACCGAGGCAATCTGTAGCGCATCGTCCACGCGATCAGCCCGGTGAGCAAAGCCGGCATCAAGCCAAATACATAGGCAAACAAGGCCATCGCTAACAGTAGATAAGGTCTGAAGGTAAGGCCCGCCGGGTCTTGGATTGCGACGCAAGCCAGCCCAATGAGTGGGCCAACAAGCCCGAATACGAGAAGAGTTCTTAGCAAGCTCGCAATCATGCTGTTTGGCCGCCTAACGCCTGAATTAAGCCGCGCTGCGAAGCGGCGTCGGCTTGAATGAATTGTTAGGCCGCTTTACTTGCATGTAAAGCGACCAATCATTTTGGCAGGCTGATCGTCAATTGCGACCCTGAAGTTTAGCGGCCCATAAACTTGTGCCGCACCGCCACACTTGCTGTCGGCTGCCTTCTGAAACAGGGCGAGCCACACTGGATCTGCTGGATTCTCCGGCGGCCCATCCATCTCGACCTCAAGAGTCTCAGGTTGCTTGGCAGAGCAGCCGAGCAAAACAAAAAAGGCGATGAAAAGATGTCTTCTCATGAGCGTCTGTTTGATTCTTGAGCGGCCTAACGCCTGAATTAAGCCGACCCGCGAAGCGGGTTCGGCTTGAATGAATTGTTAGCCATGCGCTCCGCAGCCAGCGGGAGCCGACTGGGAAATAGCATGGACTGCAGTAAGCCGGTAGACGCCGTCATAGTCGGCGGCGAAGCCGTCAGACGCCTTTGGCTCAGAGCGGCCGGAGGCCTCCACGTAGATGGACTGATATGGCTGCCCGGAGGTGGCGGCAACCTTGTCTCGGAGTTGCTGCAGCAGGGCGGGCTCGCCTACCACCCAGAAAGACTTGGCCGAACCGCACGGCGTAAAACTCTCAACCTCATGTCCCCAGGTGTAGTGGCCTCGAAGGCTCGGAGTGCCCTTAGTCGCGCAAGCGGCAAGCATTGAGAGGGCTGTGGCTGCGAGGAAGTGTCTGCGCATGGCTAACGCCTGAGTTAAGCCGACCCGCGAAGCGGGTTCGGCTTGGACGAATTGTTATGCACCAAGGTAAGCCCGAAGCAGGTTGCCTGCAACGGCTGCGGGATGGCCGGGGGCCGGAAATCACTCAACGCAAGCCCGGAACAACATGAGGCCTGCTGTGTTTGAAGCCGAAACCCGTAGCGCCGCCCATCCGCGCGCCGTGAACTTGGCCGACCACCGCGCGGCGCACACATGATGCAACCGAAGCCAAGACAAGCGAAGCAGGAAAGAACAGCGGAACTGGAACCGTCAACGGCCGATCAGCGCCGACGCCATGAAGAATGCAAAGCCCGATGATGGCCGAAGCCGACCCAACAAGAACGCCCGCCCACGCATAACGCCTGAGTTAAGCCGACCCGCGAAGCGGGTTCGGCTTGGACGAGTTGTTATGCACCAAGGTAAGCCCGAAGCCAGTCGCCTGCAACGGCTGCCGGATGACTGGGGGCCGGAAATCACCGTCCGTTAGCCCGCAGCAGCGAGAGGCCGGCTGCGCTTGAGCCGAAGCCCGCAGCGCCGCCCATCCGCAAGCCGTGATCCTGGACAACAACCGTGCGGCGCGAACACGATGCAACCGAAGCCAAGACAAGCGAAGCAGCAAAAGGCAGCGGAACTGGAGCCGTCAACGACCGATCAGCGCCGACGCCATGAAGAATGCAAAGCCCGATGATGGCCGAAGCCGAC
>NZ_LSIF01000097.1 GCF_001556105.1 Pseudoxanthomonas mexicana
CTACAGTAACCCCGGACTCCAAATGGTTCCGCTACTGAAAGCGGGGGGACGTCGCGTGCTCTCCATCCATTCTTGGAGATTTGCTTCCTGTTTCAGCTCGATTTGACGTCGGCTGCCATCTTCGTCGTGTGCAACTTGAATGAATGCTTCTTCGTCTACCAAGTAGTTCTCAATACAGTACCGAGAGAGCCTGAAGACTCCTGTTGGAACTTCGTGATGGCACAAATCGCCAAGGATGCAAGAGAAGTCGCCGTCGATGATGTAGAGTCTCTTGCGTGCGTTGTTGGCGTCGCTGCTAAAGCGCTTAAGTACCTCGTGCCTGCCGCCAAGTCCAAATACCGTCTCTATGCGCAAGTTCTCCATGGCCCTTTGGAGAAGCGTTGTGAATATCCTTATAGTGGTGGCATCGGTATCCTCGACATATATGTCGATATCATTGAATTCCTCGAAGAACACCGAGCGAGCATGAAGGGCGCTGGCACTCCATTCAAGCTCTGTCATGCGGTGGCCCTCACCGTGATGCATTTTTCCCTGTATTCGCCGACGATTTCTGGCGAGTGCGTCGCGAGTATCAGTTGATTATTCTTTTGAGCCTCCATTGCCTTCTCAACGAAAATCTTCTGCCATCTTATATGGAGGGAGAGTTCTGGTTCATCGATGATGAAGACCCTTCTGTCTCGTCTGAAGAAGAGCTGGCCCAGCATAAGAAGTACTTGTCGCTCACCAGATGATAGAGCGGAAACTGGCACTACCTGCTTGTCGATACTCTCAACGCTCAGCTGTCCGACTTCGTCAATGACGACACGCTTTCGTGAGTCGGAGTAAAAAGAATTTGCAGCTGTTAGAAAGCGAGTGGTGCTGGCAAAAAGCTTATCGATTGAGGAGCGATGACTATCAATTACCTCAAGTAAAGTAGTGATTCGCTCAATCTGAGCTTTGTTCATCAGCCACTCGATGTTGAAGTTTGGTTCGTCCTGAGTGTGGCTGCGCTCCATCTGCTTGTAGAGAGCATTTAGCTTCTTGAAGAAGTTGTCGACTTCTCGCAACACGTCAGCGCTCTCAGCATCAACGCTCTGCAGTGCAGTGCGAATTTCGGACTGTCGAGCAACAAGCTGTTGTTGCTGCATCTGAAGTGACTCCCTTTCCATTCCTTCTATATCTTTCGAAGAAAGTTCGGAGTACTTAAACGCTGAAAGAATCACTGCCTTTCTAAGGGAGCGTGCCTGACCCTCTTGGATTGCGCGAAGGCGGCGATACTCGCTTGAAAGAAGCGATTGGACCTCGGTCATGCCATCTTGGGGGCCAGCAGTGACATGCTTCATGCGGTTGGCAAAATCGCGATAGTGGCGTATCCCCTCATCTTCACTATCATTGAGGCCTCCGCGCCTATCGATGCCGAGAAATAGCGGCGAACCCATCTCCTTAAGAGCACGCCACGTTGGGTTGTTCGCGCAGTGAGGGGCAAGGAAGCTGGCTAGTGATGATTCGCTATTCTGCTTCCTTAAGAGTCTGCTTAGGTCCGGGCTGTCTACCAGAGGAAGCACAAGTGGCTCAGATACTCTATCGATAGAAATATTGAGCGCCCCGCCATCGCGCGAGGCTTCGATATGCGAAACCTGCTTCTTCGGCAGCTCTACGGCAACTTGCAGCCTCTCGAATGGGATTTGATACAAATCCTCTAGCGATGCACCAAGAAGGCCGTGTATCAAACGTAGGGTTGTCGTTTTCCCGCTACCGTTTGCGCCGACCAGTATGTTCAAGTCGGGATTGAAACGAAGATTCAGTGAGAACTGGCCGTAAATTCCCTTGGCCCGCAGTGCGACTAGCTTCATAAGAGGTTCCCCGAATAGCGAGCCGGAGTCTGCCATAGCAGAGGCCCTGTGCCGATAGCTTTCGGGACTGACCCATTTCGTCCCCAAAGTCATTCCCGCTCACCCCATCCTACGACTTTTCGGTAGGCCATCCTTGAGGCTCGGGTCCGCTAGACTTCGGTGATGCCTCTATAAGACAGTCCACATGGCCCTGACCCCAACCCCCATCACCGCCGCCATCGCCGGCCTCTTCGCCGGCGTCGCCATGCCCTTGATCTGGCCGAAGCTGGGCGACGAGACGATGTACTGGGTGTTCGCGTTCCTGCTGGTGATCGCGCTGCCGATGCACGTGCTGGTCGTCGGCATCAATCCGGTCCGCAATGCCGAGGGCAGGGCAGGCATCGATGCGGCCGTGCTCAAGCGCGTCGTCATCTGGCTGGTGGCCGGCATCGCCGCCGTCGCCCTGATGAAGATCGTCGCGCCCTGACAGCCCACGCGCCCCTGGCGCGCCCGCGGCACGCAGCGTCCTGACGACGCCGCAATCCCCTGACTGGACGATGGGCCGCGTGTCTGCCTATCATCCTTCCGCCTGATTACGCATGCATACGCAAAGGGCCCCTTGGAATCGAGGAGCCAGTCATGCGTGGGCACACCCCCGTTTCGATGCACCCGGCGCCGCATGGCGCCGACGGCCTGACCCACCCCCGAATCCTGGGCCATCAGCCGGTAGAGATTCCGACCTTCTTCGG
>NZ_LSIF01000098.1 GCF_001556105.1 Pseudoxanthomonas mexicana
AGCCCTTGGCAGCGTAAGCTACAAACCGACCGTCCAACATTGGGGGGTCAGTTCACTCTGGCCGCCTTTTCTTTTCCGTAGCGCCCGTTCAGCGCGAGGCGCGCTTCTTGCGCTTGGCGAACTCCTCGGCGGTGATGGTTTCCACCGACGCAACGCGGCACGTGTCGCGCGAGGTCTTCACGCGCGTATCGGTTGCGCACAGCCGGTTGGTCTGGTCTTTGGTGCTGATATCGATGCGCGGCGTGAGCAGAATGGAGTCGCAGCTATGCTGGAACTCGACCCGGTAGTGGTCGCCGCCGTTGCGCAGGAAGAATTGCTGCCCACCGGCGGCACGTACGATCTCCTGGTCATCGCCCAGGTCAACGCAACCGGTGATGGTTTGTCCGGCGAAAGCTGCCAGCGGGGCAATGGCCAGTGCCAACGCAAGCAGCAAGGGGGCGGGGCGAAGGACATTCATGGCGGCTCTCTTTTGAGTCTGCGACCGGAAGTGGACGCTGCGCCATGCTGAGGTCGCGACCGTCAGAATGAATCTGCCTAAGGTCGGCGTGACGATTGGCCCGGTGCCGTTGGTCATGGATCGAGGGGCATGCCTGAAATGAGAAAAGCGGCCAATGGCCGCTTTTTCAATCAAGCACTTAACGAGATTACTTCATTCGATAGGTGATTCGACCCTTGGTAAGGTCGTAGGGGGTCATTTCGACCTTCACCTTGTCGCCGGTCAGGATGCGGATGTAGTTCTTGCGCATGCGTCCGGAGATGTGGGCGATGATTTCGTGCCCGTTTTCCAGCCTGACCCGGAACATCGTGTTGGGCAGCGTCTCGGCAACGGTGCCCTCGAATTCAATGGAATCGTCTTTCGACATGTAAGCCTGTGCTGTGCCGCGAGGGGATGGCGGGTGCCATGAAGCCGGGCATTGTACGCCAGCTGCGTCTCCGGTGCAAAAATTCCGTTACGGGACCGAGGGTTGCGACAAGGCGGACGCGGGCAGCAGGCCAAATCGTTCGGTCCAGCCGTCTTCCGCTGCGGGCTGATCCACCAGTTCGGTGACCTGTTCGAGGAAGGCCGCGCGCGGCATCAGGCCTCCCCCAAGGGAGTGGAGGTGGTCGTTTTCCACTTGGGCATCGATCAACGGCCATCCCCACTCGTGCAAGCGCGCAGCAAGGGCGGCGAGGGCGATCTTCGAGCCGCCGGAGCGGCCGCTGAACATGCTCTCGCCGAAGAACATCCGGCCGATCGCAACGCCGTAGATGCCCCCCACCAGCGCGTCGCCGTCGAACACCTCTACCGAATGGGCATGTCCCTGGCGATGAAGGTCAAGGTAAGCCTGGCGCATGCCGGACGTGATCCACGTGCCGTGCTGACCTGCTCGCGGCGCATGCGCGCACGCGGTGATCACCTGATCGAAGCAGGTATCCGTGCGGACCTGCCAGGTGCTGTGCCTGAGTTCACGACGGAAACGCGAGGACAGGCGCACGCCATCGGTACGGAACACCATGCGCGGGTCAGGCGACCACCACAACGGCGGCTGGCCGGGCGAGAACCACGGAAAGATGCCATGCCGGTAGGCATTGAGCAGGCGCGGCAACGACAGGTCGCCCCCTATCGCCAGCAATCCGTCGGGTTCGCGCATGGCGCTGTCGGCAGACGGGAAGGGCGCGTGGGGATCGGAGGAGAGGACGAACGGCCGCTGGCGCATAGCCGATTGTAGGCGGCATCGTGCCTGCGCCGCTGCCCTCAATCGCGCCGTTTGAAAGGTGTATGCGCTTCGAGCGTACGGGCGTAGCGGCGTACGGCGGCGGCTTCTTCCTCGCACCAGCGTGCCAACGCCGCGGAGAAGTCCGCATGGGCGATCCAGTGCCGTGAGTGCACGAACGTCGGCAGGAAGCCACGCGCGATCTTGTGTTCGCCCTGGGCGCCTGGCTCGAATACCGACAGTCCTTCGCGAAGGCAGTAGTCGATGCCTTGGTAGTAGCAGGTCTCGAAATGCAGCCCGGGAATGCTGGAGGTGGCGCCCCAGTAGCGGCCGTAAAGCGTATCGCCGCCGCGTAGGCACAGGGCGCCTGCGACGGTGCGCCCTTCGTGGTCCGCCAGGAACATCACCAGGTTGCGCGGCATGGCGAGGGCAAGGTGCCGCAGGAACGCGAGCGTCAGCGCAGGCGAGTTGCCATAGTCGTGGAAGGTCTGCAGATAGAAGCCGAACATCGCCTGCAGATCAGCTTCGCTGGCCTCGTCACCGTGCACGATGCGGAACGAGACGCCAGCGCGCTGCACTTTTGCACGCTCCTGGCGGATGTTCTTGCGGTGCTTGTGGTCGAAGTCGGCCAGGAAGCCGTCAACGTCGCGCCAGTGTCCCGGATTGCGCCAGTGGTACTGCACGTCGATGCGCGGGAGCCAGGCACGTGGAAACGCGGCATCCTCTTCAGACAGGGGGAAATTGATGTGTGCGGACGACAGGTCGAGCCGTCCTGCCTCTTCCTGTATCGCAGCGAGCAAGGCGTCGCGCGCCGCGTCGTCCCGGGCCAGCAGGCGCGGTCCGGACACCGGCGAGTAGGGCACGGCGCCCAGCCACTTTGGGTAGTAATCCAGCCCGTGCTGCGCGTAAGCGTGTGCCCACGCGTGGTCGAACACGAACTCGCCATGCGAGTTGTCTTTCAAGTAGCCCGGTGCAGCAGCGACCAGCTGTCCAGCGCTCCATAACGTGGCGTGATGCGGCGTCCATCCCCATTCCTCGCGCAGGCAGCCGTGGGCTTCCAGGCCTTGCAGGAACGCGTGGGAAACGAAGGGATTGCCTCCGCAGTGCAGCGCATCCCAGACAGAGGGGAGCACGTTGGTAAGCGAAGCAAGGAAGCGAACGTCGACCATCGGCACGGATGCTACGGACGCAGGTCCAGCACGTCGATGGTCGGCGGATTGAAGAGCCGCATGGGCAAACCGACTTCGCCTGTACCGACGGTCGTGTAGACACGCACACGTCCTCGCGGCGTCACAAGGAACTGCTCGCCCTTATCGAAGCCATACTGGCTGGGAATCGCATGCCGGTACAGCCAGGGAATGCGGATCTGGCCGCCATGCGTATGTCCTGCCAGCACCAGCGTGGCGAACGACGGGTCGAGATCGATCGCGCTGTCGGGATTGTGGGTGAGTACTATCGTAGGAGCGGGCGAGGGCATGGCCGAGAGAAAGCCCGCATCATCCTTGTTCGCCCAGCGATCCCCGAGACCGGCCAAGCGGAACCCACCCAGCGCCACACTCCTGCCCTCGATCACATCGACCTGGTGCGCCGCCAGCGCGGCCCGGAGCTCCACGTCGATATCCGGCCCGGGCGCTTGCTGGTCGTGGTTGCCGAGCACTGCATAGACCGGGATATTGAGATCCGCCAGCGGCGCGAACATGCGCTCCAGCGACTGTTCACCGGGTTCGTAAGTCAAGTCGCCAGCGATCACTACCGCGTCGGCGCGAAGCTTATTGATCCGCTTCACCAGTCGATCGAGATACGCGCTGTCCTTGTAGACGCCCAAGTGGATGTCACTGATCAGCACCAACCGCGCTTGTGCGCCCGTGCCGGTGAGCACCGTCTCTTGCACGCGGATGCGTTGCGGCTCGACAAAGCGTGCCCACGCGAACAGAAGGCAACCAGACAACAGCAGGACGACACACCAGCGGCCCCGCCGCTCACGCAGTCGCCACGCCAACCAGGCGATGAATGGCCAGACCAGCCAGCTGCCGTAGACCAGGCATTGCTTGATCAGCAGCTTGTCCATCGCTGGCCTGCGCGTGCGTGCGGATCAGCCGTCCTTGTCCAGGAAGCGCTCCGCATCCAGCGCCGCCATGCAGCCGAAGCCGGCCGAGGTGATGGCCTGGCGGTAGTGCTGGTCGGTCACATCGCCAGCCGCGAACACGCCGGGGATGGTGGTAGCAGTGGCGTTGCCTTCGATGCCGGAACGGATCTTCAGGTAGCCGTTGCTCATGTCCAGCTGGCCTTCGAACAGACCGGTGTTCGGGGTATGGCCGATGGCGACGAAGAAACCATGCACGTCGATGTCGCGCGTGCTCCCGTCCTGTACCGACTTCACCCGGATGCCGGTGACGCCGGCGTCGTTGCCCAGCACCTCGTCGACCGTGTGGTGCCACACAGGCTCGATCTTGCCGGCCTGGATCTTGGCGAACAGCTTGTCCTGCATGATCTTCTCGGCGCGCAGCGTGTCGCGGCGATGCACCAGGTAGACCTTGCGGGCGATGTTGGACAGGTAGAGGGCTTCTTCCACGGCGGTATTGCCGCCGCCGATCACGGCCACGTCCTGGTCGCGGTAGAAGAAGCCGTCGCAGGTCGCGCAGGCCGACACGCCGCGACCCTTGAACTTCTCTTCCGACTCCAGTCCCAGATACTTGGCGGTGGCGCCGGTGGCGATGACCAGCGCGTCGGCGGTGTACTCGCCGCTGTCGCCGATCAGCTTGAACGGACGCGCGGACAGATCCGCGGTATGGACGTGGTCGAAGATCACCTCGGTCTCGAACCGCTCGGCGTGCGCCTGCATGCGCGCCATCAGGTCCGGACCCATCAGGCCGTGCGCATCACCGGGCCAGTTGTCCACTTCGGTGGTGGTCATCAGCTGGCCACCCTGCTGCAGGCCGGTGACGACGACCGGTTTCAGGTTGGCGCGCGCGGCGTAGACGGCCGCGGTCCAGCCGGCGGGGCCGGAGCCGAGGATCAACAGGCGGCAGTGCTTCGAAGTGCTCATGTATACTCGCGAAAAGGTGGTGATCGGGCAGGCAACGACGCATTCCGGCATCGTCCGCAGGCACATAGAGTGGCGTTGCGTATCCGGCGAATCAAGGCGCGCAGATGGAAAGCGGTGATGCAGCCTGGCACCACGACCGATCAATCCAAGACGCTGCGCTCCTGCGCGGCGTTTTTGCTATCCGGGCATTCAAGGCGGCAATCCATGGTCAGATGGGCATGCTGTTCCGGCGCATACGATTCGTTTACTATCAATCACTAACAGAAATTTCCTAAGGTCTGGCCCCAAGGTGGCGAAGCAGCTCCCGGACAACGGCAAATCGAAAGAAGGCAATGCGGCTGCGCGCAAGCAGGCGGCGGCGCCGAATCCGCGTAGGCAGCGCCTTTGGCGCGACCTGGCGTTGATCGCCATCGCGCCACTGCTGCTCTACCTGCTGGCCAGCCTCTTCACGTTCTCGCCGCAGGATCAGAGCTGGTCGCAATCCGGCAGCATCACCGCACCTGTGCACAACATGGGCGGGTTGGCCGGTGCGTACGTGTCGGCATTGCTGCTGTCATTGTTCGGCTACGTCGCCTTCCTTCTGCCCCTCATCCTGGGCGCCATCGCCTGGATCGCGCTGTTCGGGATGGATACCGACGGCGATGGTCAGGCCGACCTCGGGCCCGCATTGCGCCTGATCGGCATGGTGGCCTTCCTCATCTCCGCGACCGGGTTGTTGTTCATGCGCGGCGTGCCGGCCGAGTCCCTCACGGACGGCGCCGGCGGCATCCTTGGCACGTTGGTCGGCAAGTCGCTGCTGAAGCTGTTCGGCGGACTGGGCGGCAACCTGTTCCTGCTGGTGCTGTTCCTGACCTCGGTGACGCTGGCAACGGGCCTGTCGTGGTTCGCGGTGATGGAGCGCATCGGCAAGTACGTGCTGATGCTGCCGGACCTGTTCCGCCGCGGCAGCCAGCAGGCGAACGAGTGGCAGCAGACCCGGGCGATGCGCGAGGAGCGCGAGGTCGTCCGCAAGACCGATGCCGTGGCCCGCGCCAAACGCGAACCGGTCAAGATCGAGCCACCTGCACCGGCCGTGGTGGAGAAGAGCGAACGCGCCAAGCGCGAACAGCAGATCCCGTTGTTCCACGGCACCGGCGGCGACGAGTCCGGCCTGCCGCCGCTGTCGCTGCTGGATGATCCGAAGCCGCAGACCAAGGGCTATTCGGAAGAAACGCTCGAGACCCTGTCGCGGCAGATCGAATTCAAGCTCAAGGACTTCCGCATCGATGTGCAGGTGGTCGGCGCCTATCCAGGGCCGGTGATCACGCGCTTCGAGATGGAGCCGGCGCCGGGCGTGAAGGTCAGCCAGATCAGTTCGCTGGACAAGGACATCGCCCGCGGCCTGTCGGTGAAGTCGGTGCGCGTGGTGGACGTGATTCCCGGCAAGTCGGTCATCGGCCTCGAGATTCCCAATACCAGCCGCGAAATGATCTTCCTGTCGGAACTGCTGCGTTCCAAGGAATACGACAAGTCCGGCAGCCCGCTGACACTGGCGCTGGGCAAGGACATCGCCGGCCGGCCGACCGTGGCTGATCTGGCCCGCATGCCGCACCTGCTGGTCGCCGGCACCACCGGTTCGGGCAAGTCGGTCGCGGTCAACGCGATGGTGCTGAGCCTGCTGTACAAGGCCTCGCCGAAAGACCTGCGCATGCTGATGATCGACCCCAAGATGCTGGAACTCAGCGTCTACCAGGGCATCCCGCACCTGCTGGCGCCGGTCGTGACCGACATGAAGGAAGCCGCCAACGGCCTGCGCTGGTGCGTGGCGGAAATGGAGCGCCGCTACAAGCTGATGAGCGCGGTCGGCGTGCGCAACCTGGCCGGCTTCAACAAGAAGGTCAAGGACGCGATGGACGCGGGCCAGCCGTTGATGGATCCGCTGTTCAAGCCGAACCCCGACCTGGCCGAAGCGCCGCGCCCGCTCGAGCCGATGCCGTTCATCGTCATCTTCATCGACGAATTCGCCGACATGATGATGATCGTCGGCAAGAAGGTCGAAGAACTGATCGCCCGCCTGGCGCAGAAGGCGCGCGCCGCCGGCATCCACCTGATCCTGGCCACGCAGCGACCGTCGGTGGACGTCATCACCGGCCTGATCAAGGCGAACATCCCGACCCGCATCGCGTTCCAGGTCAGCTCCAAGATCGACTCCCGCACCATCCTTGACCAGTCCGGTGCGGAAACGCTGCTCGGCCACGGCGACATGCTGTACCTGCCGCCGGGCACCGCGATGCCGGAACGCATCCACGGCGCTTTCGTCAGCGACGAGGAAGTGCACCGCGTGGTCGAACACCTCAAGGCCAGCGGCAGCGCCGATTACATCGAGGGCGTGCTGGAAGAGATCCAGACCATGGGCGACGGCATCGTCGTCGGTCCGACCGGCCTGCCGGAATCGGGTGGCGGTGGCGGCGACGAGTCCGATCCGCTGTACGACGAGGCGGTGAAGATCGTCACCGAGAGCCGCCGCGCCTCGATCTCCGGCGTGCAGCGCCGCCTGAAGATCGGCTACAACCGCGCGGCGCGCCTGATCGAGGCGATGGAAGCCGCTGGCGTGGTGACGCCGCCCGAACACAACGGCGACCGCCAGGTCCTGGCGCCGCCACCGCCGCGCTGACTGAACGAGACGCCGGCCGCCGTCCGCGGTCGGCAGCCTGTTCAGTTTCGGCCCGGCACACTCCGTCCAACGTCCCTCATCCCGGAACGCACCATGCTCCGCACCGCACGCTACGCCGTCCTCGCCACTGCCTTGCTCGCCACCACGGCCCTCGCCGGCGCGCGCGACGAACTGAAGACCTTCACCACCGGCCTGAAGGGATTGGATGGCCAGTTCACCCAGAAGGTCTATGACGGCGGCGGCAAGCTCAAGGAGACCTCGAACGGTCGCGTCGCGCTGTCGGCGCCGCGCCTGTTCCGCTGGGAATACAACAAGCCGTACGAGCAACTGATCGTCGCCGACGGCAAGAAGGTGTGGGTCTACGATCCGGACCTCCAGCAGGCTACCGTGCGCGAGCAGGGTGTCGAAGAAGAGAACAGCCCGCTCGCGGCACTGATCGATCCGGGCAAGCTGGACCAGCAGTTCAACGTGGCCGAAGCTGCCGGGCAGGGCGGCGTGCAATGGCTCACGCTGACGCCGAAGCAGGAAGGCGATGCCAGCTTCCAGACCGCGCGGCTTGCCTTCTCGGGCGGCACGCTGGTGAAGATGGAAGTGAAGGATGCGGTCGGTCAGCGCACCGAGATCAGCTTCAGCGGCTGGAAGCGCAACCCGGCGTTCGCCGGCGGCACCTTCAAGTACGCGCCCGCGAAGGGCGTGGATGTCGTCGGCGGTCCCTGACCGGGCTGCGGTGCAGGTACCGATGGGCCACGACGTTACAATGACGCGTGGCCAGGACACGTACCCCTCTTGAACCGCAGGTCGACCTGCTGAGCACGGACACCGACGCGCTGCGGCCGTTGGCCGAGCGCATACGCCCGCGCACCCTGGACGAGATGGTCGGACAACGGCGCCTGCTGGCGCCGGGCAGCGCGCTGCGGCGCGCGGTGGAGTCCGGCCACGTGCATTCGATGATCCTGTGGGGCCCGCCAGGTTGCGGCAAGACCACGCTGTCGCTGCTGCTGGCGCGCTATGCCGATGCCGAGTTCAAGGCGATCTCGGCCGTGCTGTCGGGCCTGCCCGAGGTTCGCCAGGTGCTGGCGGAGGCGGCGCAGCGCTTCGCGGGTGGTCGCCGCACGGTGCTGTTCGTCGATGAGGTGCATCGATTCAACAAGGCGCAGCAGGACGCGTTCCTGCCGCATATCGAGCGCGGCACCATCCTGTTCGTCGGCGCGACAACCGAAAATCCGTCCTTCGAATTGAACTCCGCGTTGCTGTCGCGCTGCCGCGTGCACGTAATGGAAGCCGTGTCGCCGGACGACATCCGCCACGCACTGCGCATGGCGCTCGCGGACACCGAACGCGGACTGGGCGAACTGGCGCTGGAGGTCGACGACGCAGCCCTGCTGGAGATCGCCACCGCCGCCGACGGCGATGTGCGTCGTGGGCTGACGTTGCTGGAAATCGCGGCGGAACTGGCGGCGGACGAAGGTGGCCGGATCACGCCGCAGACACTGGCGCAGGTGCTGGCGGACCGCACGCGCCGCTTCGACAAGGGCGGCGAGCAGTTCTACGACCAGATCTCGGCCCTGCATAAATCGGTGCGCAGCTCCAATCCGGACGGTGCGGTGTACTGGCTCGCGCGCATGCTCGACGGCGGCTGCGACCCGGCCTATCTCGCGCGACGGATGACGCGGATGGCGGTGGAGGACATCGGTCTGGCCGATCCACGCGCCCTGCAGATGTCGATCGATGCCTGGGACACCTACGACCGCCTGGGCAGCCCGGAGGGCGACCTGGCGCTGGCGCAGCTGGTGATCTATCTGGCGAGCACCGCCAAGTCCAACGCCGGCTACATGGCCTTCAACGCCGCCAAGGCCGATGTGCGCGAGCACGGCACGCAGGACGTGCCGATGCACCTGCGCAACGCGCCGACCAAGCTGATGAAGTCGCTGGGTTACGGCACCGGCTACCAGTACGACCACGACGCGGAAGGCGGCATCGCGCTGGACCAGACCGCATTCCCGGATGCGATGGGCGAGCGCGTGTACTACACGCCGGTCGAGCGTGGCTTGGAAATCAAGCTGAAGGAAAAACTCGACCGCCTGCGTGAGGCGCGCAGGCAGGCGCGCCAGCAGGCCGGTCGCGGCGACTGAGCCTTTTCGACGGGATACGACGCATGCCGGTGCAGGCCTGGATGTGGTGGCAACAGCTGATGCTGGTGATGGCGGGCGGTGCGTTGGGAGCCGCGGCACGGTTCTGGCTGGGCGGCCTGCTGCTGCGGCAGCTCGGCAGCGGATTTCCGTGGGGCACGTTCGCAGTGAACATGGTCGGCTCGTTCGCCGCCGGGTTCCTCGCCCTCTGGCTCGAAGGACGCGGACCCTCGGCGCTTTACTGGCGCGCCTTCCTCGTCGTCGGCGTGCTGGGTGCGCTGACCACCTATTCCGCGCTGATGGTCGAGTGCCTGATGTTCGCGCGGTCGGAGCGGCAGGGCGCCGCCCTCGGCTATCTCGCCGTGACGCTGGTGCTGGGCCTGCTGCTGGTCTGGCTGGGCGCGCGAACCGCAGGCGCGATCCGTTCTCCGGTCTGGTGACGCCCGCTTGCCGGGAACGATGACCGGATCCTGCGACGGCCAAGGCGCGTCCTCGTCTGACTGTTCCGGTTGACCTGCGGACAGACGGTCATAGCGCTAATGCTTTTTTAACCTTGGTGCAGGAACGCGCTAACGAATCGTGTGCAAGTGTGACCCGCGTCGCTTTTTAAGGGCTTCCCCTGGGTCCCGGAGCGGCCACAAGGAGACTCACCATGTGCACACGCAAGACTCTGATTGCGTCGGCGGTACTGCTGGCGCTCGGCATGACGGGACAGGCTTTTGCCCAACAGACCAACACCGAGAACGGAACCGGCGATGACATCCTGGTCAACCTCGCTGCGGATATGAGCAACAACAGCACCAACACCGACAACTCCGACAACAGCGACAATTCGGACAATTCCGACAACTCGGACAACAGCGACAACCGTTCCTACGACGGCGACAACCGCAACAACCGCGGTCGCGCCGACGCAGAGGGCTACGGCTCGACCGCAGCGAACAACGGCAGTACCGCGACGTCGACGTTCTCCAATTCCTTCAACCAGAGCAAGGCGGTCGCCGAAACGAAGCTGATCGGTTCGGTGTCGGGCGTGACCGTGCAGGACATCGGCAACGTCGCCAAGAACTGGGGCAATGCCAATGGCGGAAGCGGTGGTCGCGGCGGTGCGGGTTACGGCGGCGACGGCTACGGCGGCGAAGCGGGCGGCGGCAGCGGCAGCGGCGGCGACGGCGGCAACGGCGGCGCAGGCGGCGACGGCGGCAGCGGCGGCAGCGCCAGTATCGGCGATGCGACCGCGGGCGATTCGTCCAATGGCAGCGCCAGCA
>NZ_LSIF01000099.1 GCF_001556105.1 Pseudoxanthomonas mexicana
GCGGTCGGCAACCGAATCACCGCCGAGCGCGACGCTGTTGTCGGCGGTCGCGGACGCGAGATTGCCGATCGCCGTGGCATTCGTGCCGGACGCCCAGGCGCCGCCACCGACCGCCGTCGAGAAATCGCCCGACGCTTCGGTCGGCAACAGGCCGAGCAGGGAACCGCCCACGGCCACGCTGTTGTATCCCGTCGCGATGGAGCCGGAACCGAGCGCGGTGCTGTCGCCGCCGCTCGCATCCGCGCCGTAGCCCACCGCCGTGTCGAAACTGCCCGAGGCATTGGCGAATCCGCCGACGGCCACGGTCGCGACGCCGGTGGCGGTGCTGGTGTGGCCTGCGGCCAGCGACTGCGTACCGGACGCCGTGGACGAACTGCCGAAAGCACCGGCGTAGGCGCCCGTCGCACTGCTTCCGGTGCCGACCGCGCTGGCACCGGCCCCCGTTGCGTTCGCCTGCGTGCCGACCGCGGTCGCGTTCGCGCCGGTGGCGTTGCTCTGGCTGCCCAGCGCCGTCGCGCCCTGCGCGGTCGCGTTGCTGTCGTAGCCCACGGCGGTCGCGTTCACGCCTTTCGCTTCCGCGTAACCGCCGACCGCGGTGGCGCCCGCCTTGTTGGCGATGCTCTTGTAGCCGACCGCGACGGCGTGGCGGCCGGACGCATCGACGTTGTCGCCGCACGACACGGCGTTCTCGCCGGGACGACCGTCGATGATGGGGTTGCCGCGCGCATCCACGCAGTAGGCGGGGCCCGTTCCGATCTGCGGCTTGTCGTTCTGTGGCTGGCCTTTCTGCTTGTCGTGCGCCAGGGCGGCGCCGAACGGCGCGCCAGCGAGCAGGGCCGAGACCAGCAGCGTCACGCCGAGCCGCGCGCGCGCGCCGGACGACATCACGCCGTGCGCGCGACGCGCGAACTCCGAGGCCACCACCAGCATGCCAAGGGAGGGGTTCCACACCTTGCTGTAAATCCTGTTCATGGATCACGTCCTTCATTCTGTGTTTTCGGGGGAATACGACAGCGCCCGGACCTTGTGGCACGGGGATTAGAGGCGGACTGCGTCAGGGAAACAGACGGCGCGGCATGCGACAGGGGAGACGCATGGCCGGGTCGCACGAAGCAACGGAAACAAGCGGGGATGGTGTGCCGCTACCGAACGGCAGCGACGGAAAGCGTTGCGGTCGACGCGAGGAACACGACGCGGGGACGTCGCGAAAAGAAAGGCGTGCAAGTGGATCTTCGAAACGAAACGACGCGTCGAAAAACGGTTCCCTCATTCCCCATCCCCTCGTCCCTAGATGATGCAAAACAACTCCGTGTGATCGAACACTACATCCGCGTTGTGCAATTTGCGAGAGATTTGCTACGTTCGGTGCAACGCGAAGAAACCGCTTAAAACAAGGCGTTAACGCCATGTGTAGGGCGCGTGTAGAACATGTAGTCGTCGCGTGAAGAGTGCCGTGGCAGGTAAACAGGGGTACCTGTACGGTCCACTTGAAAGGGAAGTCGCAAGTCGTTGAGTAAGCACGCCATAAACGGGTTACCCAGTTCGTTCATCCTTGTAGACATGGAGCAGGTCAAGTGAATTCATATTCTTCTTTCCGCAGTTCGCGTCGTCGTCCGCTCGTTGTTGCGCTCGCCGCAATCGTCACGTTCGGAGCCTTCGCGGCCACCGCTTCCGCGGGCGATGTCAGTACCGCCGGTCTGCGCGATGGCGAGACCTACGACCGGTTCATCGTGAAGTACCGTGATGGCAGCACCGCGCGCACCAACAGCGCCACGTTGCAGCGCTCATTGCTCGGGGCGGTATCGCGCTCGGCGCTCGGCGCCGCGAACGGCAAGGCCGTAAGTGCGTCGAAGGTGCGCCGCCTCGGCATCGGCGCGGAACTGGTGCAGGTGTCGCGCAAGCTCGATCGCGTGGAAGCCGAAAGCCTGTTGCGGCAACTGGCGACCGATCCCGACGTGGAGTTCGTCGAAGTGGACGCGCGCCGTTACGCACGCCTGGTGCCCAACGACACCTACTACAACCAGTACCAGTGGCATTTCAAGGATGCGGTTGGTGGCATCAACCTGCCGGCGGCGTGGGACAACGCGACCGGTGCCGGCGTGGTGGTGGCCGTGCTGGATACCGGCATCACGACGCACAGCGATCTCGATGCGAACATCCTGCCCGGCTATGACTTCATCAGCGACACGTTCGTGTCGCGCGATGGCGACGGGCGCGATGCAAACCCGCGCGACGAGGGCGACTGGAACCCGGTCGCAGGCGAGTGCTACGCCGGCTCGCCGGTGCAGGACAGCAGCTGGCATGGCACGCACGTGGCCGGCACCGTCGCGGAGGTGACCAACAACGCCAAGGGCATGGCCGGCGGCGCGTTCAACGCGAAGGTCGTGCCGGCACGCGTGCTCGGCCGTTGCGGCGGTTACACCTCCGACATCTCCGATGCGGTGATCTGGGCGTCCGGCGGTACCGTGGCCGGCGTGCCGGCCAATGCCAATCCCGCGGAGGTGATCAACCTCAGCCTGGGCGGCTCCGGCGCGTGCAGCGCGGTGGAACAGAACGCCTTCAACATCGCCATCGCCAACGGCAGCACCGTGGTCGTGGCGGCCGGCAACGATGCCGGAAACGTCAGTGGATTCTCGCCCGGCAACTGCGCCGGCGTGATCACCGTCGGCGCCACCCGCATCACCGGCGGTATCGCGTCGTATTCCAACTACGGCACGCGCATCGATATCTCGGCGCCGGGTGGCGGTGGCAGCGTGGACGGCAATCCGGGCGGCTATGTGTGGTCGACCGGCAACGACGGCACGACGGTCCCCGCGGCCGAGACCTATTTCGGCATGGGCGGCACGTCGATGTCGGCGCCGCACGTGGCCGCCGTCGTCGCGCTGATGCAGAGCGTGGCGGAGACGCCACTGACGCCGGCGCAGGTGCTGGCCACGCTGAAGGCGACGGCGCGGCCGTTCCCGGTGGCGCCGCCAGCGAACCGTCCGATCGGTGCGGGCATCGTCAATGCCGCGGCCGCCGTGCAGGCGGTGATCGGTGGCGGGGTCGGTGGCAACACCGGTGCCAAGGACGCGGTGGTGCAATACGCACTGGTCGTGCCGGCAGGCGCGAAGAACCTGTCGTTCATCAGCTTCGGCGGCAGCGGCAATGCCGATGTGTACGTGAAGTTCGGCAGCGCGGCGACGGCAACGGCCTACGACCTGCGTTCGGTGCGGCCGGGCAACAACGAGGTGATCAACATCGCCACGCCGCAGGCCGGCACGTACTACGTGTCGCTGGTGGGCAAGACGGCGTTCGCCAATGTCAGCGTGCGCGGCACCTTCACGGCACCCTGAGCATCGGGCGTGTGCGGTGTGACGGTCCCGGGAGACTGGGTCCGTCCCGTCGCGGAGCGTGATGGCGGCGCATGACGGTGGATGGGGGAATACGGTAAGTTGGCGCATTCCCCCGTTCACTGCCGGCATGCCGCTCTACCGCTACAAGGCCCTCAACGCGCACGGTGAAATGCTGGACGGCCAGATGGAGGCCGCCAGCGATGCCGATGTCGTCGCGCGCCTGCAGGAGCAGGGTCACCTCCCGGTCGAGGCCGCACCGGCCGTAGCCGGGGGCGGCAGCAGTTGGGGGCAGTTGTGGCGGCCGAACGCTTTTGCGGGCGACCGGCTGGTGCAGTTCACCCAGCAGTTGGCCACGTTGCTCAGCGCAGGCCAGCCATTGGACCGTGCGCTGGGCATCCTGCTGGACCTGCCGGAAGACGAGAAGGCCCGGCGCGTCATCACCGACATCCGCGATGCCGTGCGCGGCGGTGCACCGCTGTCCACTGCGCTGGACCGGCAGCATGGCCTGTTCTCGCGGCTGTACATCAACATGGTGCGGGCGGGTGAAGCCGGTGGCAGCCTGCACGATACGCTGCAGCGGCTCGGCGATTACCTGGAGCGCAGTCGGGCGCTGAAGGGCCGCGTGGTCAACGCGCTGGTGTATCCGGCGATCCTGCTGGTCGTGGTGGGCTTCGCGCTGCTGTTCCTGCTGGGCTACGTGGTGCCGCAGTTCGCGGTGATGTACGAGAGCCTGGACGTGGCGCTGCCGTGGTTCACGCGCGGCGTGCTGTGGGTGGGCGCGTTCGTGCGGGACTTCTGGTTCGTGCTGATCGCCGTGCCGGCCGTGGCCCTGCTGTGGTTCGACCGCCGTCGGCGCGACCCGGCATTCCGCAACAGGCTGGATGCCTGGCTGCTCGGCCGGCCGCTGGTGGGGCCCTTGCTGGCACGTCTGGAAACCGCGCGGCTAGCGCGTACGCTGGGCACGCTGCTGAAGAACGGCGTGCCGCTGCTGACCGCGCTGGGCATCGCCCGCAACGTGCTCGGCAATCGTGCGCTGGCGGCCGATGTGGACACCGCGGCCGACGACGTCAAGAACGGCCATGGCCTGTCCGCGTCGTTGGGCAAGGGCAAGCGGTTCCCGCGGCTGGCGCTGCAGATGATCCAGGTGGGTGAAGAGTCCGGCGCGCTCGACGGCATGCTGCTGAAGACCGCGGAAACTTTCGAGCAGGAAACCGCTCAGGTGCTGGACCGTATGCTGGCCGCCCTCGTCCCCGCCATCACGCTGGTGCTGGCCGCCGTGGTCGGTGTCGTCATCATCGCCGTGCTCGTCCCGCTGTACGATCTGACCGGCGCCATCAACTGAGAACCACCGGAGAGTCCACCGCCATGTCCCGCATGCGTCCGACGAAAGCCTTTCGCGCCCCGCGCTCGCAGCAGGGTTTCAGCCTGCTCGAGATCATCATCGTGCTGGTGCTGATCGGCGGCATCCTGGTGCTCGTCGGCAGTCGCGTGATGGGCGGTGCCGACAGTGGCAAGGTAAAACTGGCGCAATCGCAGTTGCAGACGCTTTCCGGCAAGGTCGAAACCTACCAGCTGGATACGGGCCGTTATCCGACCCAACTCGGTGACCTGGTGACGAACCCGGGGGCTGCCGGCTGGCTGGGGCCGTATGCGAAGGAAAGCGAGTTGCAGGACCCGTGGAAGAATCCGATCGACTACCGCATCCCAGGTGAAGCGCAGCGCTTCGACCTGATCAGTCTCGGTGCCGACGGCAAGGTCGGTGGCGACAGCGTCAACGCGGACATCAAGAACGAATAAGCGCGGCGCCGACCGTCGTGGCATTCCGCGTCGACCGTCCACGTCTTCCCGCTTCCGGGCGTGCCGCCGTGGGCGCTGGCGGGTTCACGCTGCTGGAGACGTTGCTGGTCATGACGTTGATGGCGGCCGCGGCGATCCTCGCGGCGATGGTGTTCGCCGGCGGCATGGACGGCATGCGGCTGCGCTCCGAATCCAAGGAGATCGCGGCGCAGCTGCGCTACACGCGGGCGCGCGCCATCACGACCGGTCTGCCGCAGATGTTCCGCATCGATCCGCGGGCACACGCGTGGGAAGCCGCAGACGACCGTCGCGGCGAGATCGATGAATCGCTGTCGGTGAACTTCACCGGTGTCCGCGAGGCGCAGGTGCGGGCAGGCGAGGGCGCGATCCTCTTTTTCCCCGATGGCGGTTCCACCGGTGGTCGCGTCACGCTGGCGGCCGGGACGGCGGCGTGGAGCGTCGACGTTGCGTGGCTGACTGGCGAAACACGGTTGGTACGCGACGAGGTGCGCACGCCATGACGCCGCCGAGCCGACGCCATCAGCACGGTTTCACCCTGCTCGAAGTCATTGTCGCCTTCGCCCTGCTGGCACTGGCATTGACCCTGCTGCTCGGGTCGCTGTCCAGCGCGAGCCGGCAGGTGCGCCAGTCCGCGGACAGCAGCCGTGCCACCTTGCATGCGCAATCGTTGCTGGCGCAGCTCGGTGCCGGCGAAGTGCTGCAACCGGGTCGGCAGCAGGGCAGCTTCGAAGGTGACCGCTATCGCTGGCAGCTCGACGTGGCGCCGTTCGCGGATCCGCTGGCGGCGCGCGCGCAGGTCGATGCGGGTGCGCCGCAGTTGCTCGATGTGCGGTTGATGGTGCGTTGGGGCGACGAGCGCGGGCAAGCGTTGCAATGGCGGACGCTGAGATTGGCGCCACGCGACATCAACCAGGCCGTGGTGCCGTGATGCGCGCGCAGGACAAGGGCTTCACGCTGATCGAGGTGCTGGTCGCGCTCGTGCTGATGGCGGCCGGGCTGGCGCTCGCGTTTGCGACACTGCGCTCATCCACGGCCGTGGTCGCGCGCGGCGAGGACATGGCACAGACCAGTGAACGCATGCGGGCAGTCCATGGTTACCTGCGCGCGCGGTTGGCGTCGGCGCAACCGATCGTGTTCGCGACCGACCGCGGTTCCCTGCGACAGGCGCGCTTCATCGGTACGCCACAACGCATGCGCTTCGTGACGGACCTGCCGGACTATCTCGGCTACGGCGGTCCCTACCTGCACGACGTGGTGGCCGACGACGAGGGTCGCCTGCAGGTCGCGTTCTCGGTCGCTCGACCGGAGGCCTCGATGGAGGAGGTGGATCTCGCGGCACGGGGGCAGCGCGCCGAGCGGCTGGCCGATGGCCTGCGCGCGGTGCGCTTCCGTTATCGCGGCCTGGATGCCGACAACCGGTTGGGGCCATGGCAGGACCGCTGGGAAACGTCGGAGATGCTGCCGCTGCAGGTGAAGGTGGAAATGCAGGCCGTGCAAGGCGGTCGCTGGCCGGACCTGGTGGTGACGCTGGCGCGCAGCGAAGGCGGTGCGGGCGGTGGCCTGGTGTCCGGCGGTAACGCTCCGGTGCTGCCATGAACCGTGTGCGTGGCGCTGCCTTGTTGCTGGTGTTGTGGCTGGTGGCGCTGCTCACCGCACTGGTCGGTGCGTACGCGCTGACCGCGCGGATGGAGGCGTTGCAGGGACGGGTCGGCAGTCGCGGTGCGGTCGCGCTGGAGATCGCGCGTGCCGGCATGGAGTACGCGCTGGTGCGCGTGTCCGACCGCAATCCGGAAACCCACTGGCAGCCCAATGGTCGCCCTTATGCGTGGCGCTTCGATGGGCAGCAGGTGCAGGTGCGCATCGTCGACGAGACTGGCAAGGTCGACCTCAACCAGGCCGATGCGTCCTTGCTGTCCCGCCTGATGCAGGCACTCGGGCAGCCGCCGGACATCAGCGATGCACTCGCCGGGGCCATCGTCGACTGGCGCGATGCCGACAACCTAAGCCAGCCGGTCGGTGGCGCGGAAGATGGCGACTATGCTGCGGCGGGTCGTGGTTACGGTGCCAAGGACGCACCGTTCGAAACCATCGCGGAGGTCGAACAGGTCCTCGGCATGACGCCCGACCTCTATGCGCGGATGGCGCCCTTCCTGACCCTGTACTCGGGACGTGCGCAACCGGATGCGAGCTATGCACAGGGACCGGTGCTGGCGGCGATGGGCGTGGATGCGACGGCATGGCTGGCGCAGCGCAACGCCGTTGGCGCCGCCGGTAATCCGCAACTCGTCGGCACCGGCAGCGGCACGTATAGTATCGAGAGCCGTGCGCGGCTGGCCGATGGCCGCGAGGCGGCGCTGCGGACAGTGGTGCGCGCGGGTGCCAGCCCGATACCGGGTTCGGCCTATACCTTGTTGCGCTGGGAGGAGGGGGCGTCACCACAATGAGCGGCGTACGCGACACCTTGCAGCGATTCCGGACGCGCCTCGGTCCCGGGCCACGCAGTTTTCTTGCGTGGTGGGGACAGGCGTTGGCGACCTGGTTGCCGGTGCGCTGGCGCGTGCTGCTGGGGCTGACCGGTGACCGCCTGCTGTTCCAGCGGCAGGACGACGGGATCGAGATGTCCTGGTTGGAAGGCACGCAGCGGCATCGGCTCGCGCAATTGCCGGCTGCGATCACCGCTGACGAATTGCGTGCACTGCTGGGCAACCGGCTGGCCGGCCTGCCACGCTGGTGGTTGATCCCTGACGGCATGGCGCTGCGCCGCCGCCTGCTGCTGCCGGCCGCCGCCGCGGAGCGCCTGCACGATGTGCTGAGGTTCGAACTCGACCGGCAGACGCCTTTCACGGCCAACGAGGCGCGCTTCGATGCGCGCGTCCTCGGCGTTCGCCCCGACGGGCAGCTCGATGTCGAACTGGCCGCCGTGCCGACGGCCGCGTTCGCCGCGGGCGTGTCCGGGCTGGGCGACCTGGCGGATGGCCTGGCGGGCGGCGATGTGGAAGACGCGGGCGGCGCGCCGCTGGGCGTGAACCTGCTTCCCGAAGCGGCGCGGATGACCCGGCAGGCACCGCAGCGTGGCCTGCACGTAGCACTGGCCGCGGTCGCGGGGATCACGCTCGTGTTGGCGGCGTGGGCGGTGCTGGACAACCGGCGCGCAGCGGCCGACGCCTTCGCATCGCAGGTCGACAGCCGTGCCGACGCCGCGCGACAGGTGGCTGCGCAGCGGCAGCAGCTCGCCGACCTGGTCACGGGCACGACAGTCCTGAGCCAGACCAGCGCCCGGCGCCCGACGGCCCTGGAAGTCATGGATGACGTGACCCGGCGCCTGCCCGACAACACGTATCTCGAGAAGCTCGCCATCGAAGGCGATCGCCTGACGCTGATCGGGTTCAGTCCGGAAGCGTCGGGCCTGGTGGCGCGCCTGCAGCGCTCGCCGTTGTGGCGCAACCCCGCATTGAGCGGCGCCTTGCAGCCGGATCCGCGCACGCGCATGGACCGCTTCACCTTGACCGCCGAGCTGCTGGGCAAGCAGGACCCGGCCGCCGCTCCCGCAGGAGGCGCCGATGCCGCTGGCCGTGACTGACCGCGACCGCTGGCTGGCGCTGGCATTGCTACTGGCAGCGCTGCTGCTGGGGTATTTCCTGCTGGTGCACCCTTGGTGGACGGTGCCGATGCAGGACGTGGGCACGCGCGTCGACGAACTGCGCGAGCGTGAATTGCGCATCCGTACACAGTTGCAGCAGGCGCCGCAGGTGCAGCGTGAACTGGCCACCGCGCTGGCGCAGCAGGCGCAGCGGCCGGGGTTTCTGCCGGAAGCCACCGTGGAACTCGCGACGGCCGGTCTGTTGCAGAAGTTGGAAGCCGTGGTCAAACAGGCCAGTCCCGGCAACCGCAGCTGCGCCATCGCCAACCAGTCGCCGCTGGCCGTCGCCGGGCGCGAGGTCTATCCGCGCGTGGTGGTGCAGGTACGGCTGCGCTGCGGCGCGCCCGAACTGGCATCGGTGCTGCACCAGATCGAATCCGGCAGCCCGCGGCTGTTCGTCGAGAACCTCAACATCCTCGCGCAGCGCTACGCCTTCCAGGCGAACGAAAGCGGTGCTGGTGGGTTGGACGTGAATTTCGATCTCTATGGCTACCTGAAACCGTCACCGGTCGCGCCGCAGGAGCCATCCCGTGCGCGCTGAGTCCTGGAGCCTGCGCACCTGGCTGCTTGCCGTCGTGGCGGGATGGGCGGTGCTCGCGGCGCTGCTGGCGCTGTTCGGCCTGGGCAGCCGCATCACGCCACTGCCGGCCGATCCTGGCCTGATCCAGGCGTTGCCGCGCCTGCCGCCCAGCACCCCCGAGCGCCTCGGCGCACTGAGCCAGTACGCGGACGTGGGCGCCCGCCCGCTGTTCTCCGAAGACCGTCGCCCCAAGCCGTTCTTCCTGTCGGGCGATGAAGCCGCCGCGCCTGCTTTCGACCTGGTACTCACCAGCGTGCTGATCACCCCGGCACTGGAGTTGGCGATCGTGCAGCCCTCGCAGGGCGGTGAAGGCTTGCGCGTGAAAGTCGGTGAATCGCCTGCCGGTTTCCCGGGATGGCGGCTGACGGAACTGGGCCCGCGCCGCGCCGTCTTCGATGGACCGGAGGGTCGTCGCGAACTGGAGCTGCGTGTCTTCGACGGTACCGGCGGGCAGCCTCCCACCGCCTTGTTGCAGGGGGCGCCTGGCGTCGCACCGATTGTGCCGCCGCCGGCCGCCGTCGCCCTGCCACCGGGCGCATCGGGCGCACCGGGCGGGCGCACCACCGGCGGCAACAGCCCACCGGCCGTCATGCCCGGTGCGCCTGCTCTCCCCTCGCCCGCGCCGCTGCCGGCAACGTCGCCATCGGCATCCGGGACGGCCGTGCCCCTTGCGACCGCCGACGACCAGATGGAACAGATCCGCCAGCGCATCGAACAGCGCCGCGCACAGCTGCGGCAGCAGCAGGCGCAACCCACCACGCCGCCGGCAACGCCCGGCAAGACACAGTAGAGTGCCGGCATGACGTTACGTGTGATCCTGTTTTCCCTCTGCCTGGGCCTGTTGGCCGGATGCGCCAGTGCGCCGCTGCCGGACGTGCGTCGCACGGCTGGCGACGCCTCGGGTGAGGCGGCGTCCGGCAATGCGCAGACCACGCCGCTGAAGGACGGTGAAGCCCCCGTCTCTGGTCCGCAGGCGCAGATCCGCCGCGGCAACGGGCAGATGATCAACCGCAGCGCGGCGGCGGCACCGATGCCGTCGTTGGGCGGCGCGACCGGTGGTCCGGCCACGTTCAATTTCGAAGGCGAGTCCGTGCACGCCGTGGTCAAGGCCATCCTCGGCGACATGCTGGGGCAGAACTACGTCATCGCGCCCGGCGTGCAGGGCACCGTGACGCTGGGGACGCCCAAGCCGGTATCACCGGCGGAGGCGCTGAACCTGCTGGAGATGGTGCTGGGCTGGAACAATGCGCGACTGGTCTACAGCGGCGGGCGCTACAACATCATCCCCGCCGACCAGGCGCTTGCCGGCAGCGTGGCGCCGCGTACCGGTCCTGCCTCCAGTGCGCGGGGCTACGAAGTGCGCGTGGTGCCGCTGCGCTTTATTTCCGCCACCGAAATGAAGAAGGTGCTGGAGCCGTATGCGCGGCCGAATGCGATCGTCAACGTCGACGCCACCCGCAACGTCATCACGCTCGCGGGCACGCGCACCGAACTGGAGAACTACCTGCGTACCGTCGAGATCTTCGACGTGGACTGGCTGTCCGGCATGTCGGTGGGGGTGTTCCCGCTGCAGACCGGTCGCGCCACGCGCGTGGTCGCCGATCTGGAAAAGGTGTTCGGCAACGACAGCAAGACGCCCAGCGCCGGCATGTTCCGCTTCATGCCGCTGGAAGGTGCGAACGCCGTACTGGTCATCACGCCGCAGGCCGCGTACCTGGACCAGATCCAGCAGTGGCTCGAACGTATCGACGGCGCGGGCGAGGGCAGCCGGCTGTTCTCGTACGAACTGAAGTACGTGAAGGCGCGCGAACTCGCGCAGCGACTTGCGGAAGTGTTCGGCTCGTCGGGCAGCAATGCCAACGGCGACAGCCGCTCCACCGGTGGTGCCGGTAACGTCTCGCTGATGCCGGGCACGGATCCGGTGCAGATCAACGACGGTGGCATGAACAGCAGCGGCGGCTCGGTCGATTTCGGCAGCGGCAGTGGCAGCAGTGGCACCAGGGGATCGAGCAGCGGTAGCGGGCTGGGCGGCGGGACGCTGTCGCTGAACCAGCGCGATGGCGGCAATGGGGCCGTGACGCTGGAAGTGGATGGCAACCGCGTGGGCGTGGCCGCGGTGGAGGAGACGAATACCCTGCTCGTGCGCGCCAGCCCGAGCGCCTGGCAGTCGATCCGCGAAGTGGTCGACAAGCTCGACGTGATGCCGATGCAGGTGCATATCGAAGCGCAGATCGCGGAAGTATCGCTGACCGGCGACCTGAGCTACGGTGTCAGCTGGTTCCTTGAGCGTGCGATGACCGACAACGGGCTGGGTCCTTTCGCCGCACCGGGTGCGGGCGGGCCCAGCAAATGGAGCACGCTCGCCGGTAGCATCGGCGGCGTGAGCGGAGCGGGTGCGGTGTGGACGCTGGTCAAGAACGATGCGGCCGCCGTCATCACCGCGCTGGACGAAGTGAGCGATGTGCGCCTGCTGCAGACGCCGTCGATCTTCGTGCGCAACAACGCGGAAGCCACGCTCAATGTGGGCAGCCGCATCCCGATCTCGTCGGTGACCTTCAATCCCGGAGTCGGCACCAACAACACCTTCAGCCAGGTGCAGTACCTCGACACCGGCATCATCCTCAAGGTGCGCCCGCGCGTAACCAAGGATGGCGTCGTGTTCATGGAAATCGTGCAGGAAGTCAGCACGCCGGGCGACGTGCCGGACGAGAACGGCAACGTCCGCATCAACAACCGCCGCTTCAAGACCGAAGCGGCGGTGCAGGCGGGTAATACCGTGATGCTGGCGGGCCTGATCAGCGACAGCGCGACGAACGGCTCGGCGGGCATTCCCGGCCTGAGTCGGCTCCCGATCATCGGTGGCCTGTTCGGCAAGAAGACGACCAGCTCCGAGCGCAGCGAAGTCATCGTGCTGCTCACGCCGACCATCGTCCGCAACCCGCAGGAAGCAAACGAGCTGACCGACGAATACGGCAAGCGGTTCCGCGCGCTGGAACCCTTGCACGCGCCGCGCACCAAGTGACGCCGCCCGCCGCATCGTCGCTGCCCATCGTCCTGTTGCCGATCGGCAGCGACGACGACGCACTCGATGCCTGCCTTGCGGCGCTGGATGCGGGAACGCCCGCCGGAACCCGCCTGTGGCTGGCCGACGACGCGCAGGCCGGGCCGCGCGGACTGGCCATCATCGAGCGCTGGCTGGCGCGCACGCCCCTGCAGGCCGACTACACGCGGCGACCGCGGATGCTGGGCGAAGTCGCGCACATCGACCAGATGCTGGCGGCGTGTGGCGACGCTGATGTCGTGGTGCTGGCGCCCGACGCACAGCCGCTGCCGGGATGGTTGCAGCAACTGGCGGCCTGCTTCGCGCGCGACGCCGCGATCGCCACTGCCACGCCATGGTGCAATGCAGGCGAAGCCGCCGCGTGGCCGCGGCTGGGCGAAGTCAGTCCGCCGCCGATGGATACCGAGCGCACCGCACACGCCTGCGCAGCCATGCCGCCACTGCATCCCGAACTTCCCGCGGCGGTGGCGCACGCCGTCGCCTTGCGCGGCAATGCGCGCAAGCGTGTCGGCGGGCTCGACGCCGCGAGTTACGGCTCGTGGTATGCCGCGCTGGTCGACCTGTCGCTGCGCCTGGCCGGACTCGGCTGGCGCAACGTGCTGTGCGAAACCGCCTTCGTCGCGCGTGGCGGCGAGGGCGGCCCGTCCGATGGCGACATGGATAGCCTCAATGCCCGCTGGCCGGCGTTCACGCCGCGGCTCGCCAATTTCCTGATGGAGGACCCGTTGCGCGTGCCGCGCGAACGGCTGGGCGACCTGTATACCGAAGCGGGATCGCCGGAGCGCCAGCGTGACCTCTTCGGTTGAGCCCGCCGGCATCGCGGCCGTCGTGGTGACCCACGAAAGCGCATCGAGCATCGACGACTGCCTGATGCGGCTGCGCGTGGCGCACGGCGTGCACGAGATCCGCGTGGTCGACAACGCCTCGACCGACGACACCATGGAAATCGTGCAGCGCCATGCGTTGCAGGATGCCCGCGTGCGCTTCATCGCCAATCCCGACAACCCGGGTTTCGCCGTCGGCTGCAACCAGGGCGCGCGCGATACGCTCGCGCCGTGGCTGGCGTTCGTCAATCCGGACCTGATGGTGGAAGCGGACACGCTCGCGCGCCTCCGCTCGCATGCGCATGATGCCGGTCGCGACATGCTGCTGGGTGTGGACCTGGTGGACGAGGAGGGCGTGCGTGATGCCGCCGCGAGGCGCCGCGATCCCGTATTCGCCGAGATGCTGCGCGCGCCGGGCGCGGCATCCAGGCTCGGCGTGCAAGTCGATGATGGGCAGGCGCTGCAACCGGTGGATGTCGTCTCGGGTGCGCTGATGCTGATGCCTCGTGCGCTCTTCGACGGGATCGGCGGATTCGACGAAGGCTACCGGCTGCATGCCGAGGACATGGATCTTTGCCGCCGCGCACGCGATGCAGGGGCTGTGGTCGCCGTCGCGAACGATATCCGCGTCCTGCACCTCCGCGGCGTCTCCAGCCGCGCACGCCCGGTGTTCGTGGAATGGCACAAGCACCGCGGCCTGTGGCGCTACTTCCGCACGTTCGAGGCCTCGCAGCGTGGTCCGTTCACGCGGATGGGCGTGTTCGCCGCCATCTGGCTGCATTTCGGGGCGGTGCTGGCGCGGATCATCCTGCGCCGACGCTGACGAGCGCTAGTCGCCCGATACCCGGTGACCGTGCCTGCGCAACGCCTGCAGGGCGAGGTCGAGCTGCGGTTCCTGCACGAGCACGTAGTCGGTATCGAACGTGGAGATCGCGAAGATGCCCACGCCGGCCGCTGCCAGCGGATCCAGTACCGCCTTGAGGATGCCGGTCAGCGCGAAGTCGAACGGCCCTTGCAGCTTGAACATGCGCCAGCCGCGCTGGCAGCGCACGTCCTCCGGCACCTGCGCTTCTTCGCAGACCAGCGACAGTTCGTCGTCGGTCCAGCCGGCATGGCGCATGCCGGCCGTGGGCCACCAGCCCGGGAGCGACGCGTCGGCAGGCAGTTGCGCCACTGCGTAGCGTTCGGGGAGCAGGGACAGCGTCAGCGAAGGTGCCGTCATCCCGCGCGCCCGTTCCACCAGAACAACGCGTTGACCGCCAGCACGACGACGACGGTGTAGACCAGCGACAACGGGCCGCCGACACGCCACAACTGGCGTGAGGTGTAGTTGGCGGGGCCGACGATCATCGAGATCACCGGATTCGACGCGGTCATCAGGTTGTTGGACGCCGACAGCGCCACGATCAGCGCGAAGGCGGTCGGATTGCCGCCCGCAGCCAGCGCCAGGTTGATCGCCATCGGCACCATCACGATGGTCGCGCCGACATGGCTGATGACCAGCGAGAAGGCGGTGGTCAGCAGGGCGATGGCGATCTCCAGTACCCACACGGGAATGCCGTCCGGCAAGCGTTCGACCGTGTGCCCGGCAACCCACGCCGCCGCACCGCTGCTGTCCATCGCCCAGCCGAGCGGGATCAGGCCCGCCATCAGGAACACCGTCTTCCAGTTGATCGCGCCGTAGGCCTCGTCCATGCGCAGCACGCCGGTCAGCAGCATGCCGGCCACGCCGGTCATCAGCGTCAGCGCGACCGGCAGCTTGGAGGTGAGCGCGATGATGATGGTGATGGCGAAGATGGTCATCGCGATCTTGAACTTGTGCGGCCGCTGTTCGCCCTTCGGGTAGTCGGTCACCACGACGAAGTCGCGGCTCTCCGCCGCCAGGCCGAGGTCCTGCCAGATGCTGTGGAACACCAGCATGTCGCCGGCGCGCAGCTTCTCGTCGCGGACGTTCTCGCGGATGACCTTCTTGTCGCGGTTGATCGCCAGCAGGCTGATGCCGTTCTGCTTGCGCAGGCGCAGCTCGCGCGCGGTCTTGCCGATGAACTTCGACGTCGGCGGCACCACGGCTTCGGAAATGCCGGCGCGGCTGGGATTGAACAGGTCGCCGAAGTGGCGCAGCCGCGAGGACATGCGCAGGAACTGGTTCTGCGCGAAATCGCTGATCTCCTGCCGCGCGCCCATCACGCCCAGCACGCTGCCGACCCAGATGCGCATGTCGGCCGGGGGCGCCAGCCGCGTGTCGTTGCCGGTCTGCAGGGCCAGCATCAGCGGCGCATCGTGCAGCGCTTCGGCTTCGCCCAGCGACATGCCCACCAGCGGGCTCTCGGCGCTGACCACCAGCTCGAACACGTCGCCCTCGATGCCGTAGGTGTTGGCGAAGTAGCTCTCGGTGCGCGCCGGTGTCACCGCGCCGTCGCTGTCCTGCGTCTCGTCCTTCAGCTTGCGGTCGCCGTAGAAGCGGAAGTACACCAGCGAGGCGATCACCAGCGCCAGGCCGATCGGCCACGGCGCGAACATGCGCAGCGGTTCCAGCGTCGCCATGCCGGAGGGCAGATTGTTGTTGGCCGACACCAGCAGGTCGTTGAGCAGGATCAGCGGCGAGTTGCCGACCATGGTGAACGCGCCGCCCATGACGATGGCGGCGGCGATCGGCAGCAGCAGCCGCTGCATCGACAGCCCGGTGCGCGAGGACAGGCGCGAGGCGACCGGCATGAACAGCGCCATCACCGACGGGTTCTGCATGAAAGAGGAGTTGAGGCTGGCGATGGCGGTGGTCATCAGCAGCAGGCGCTGCTCGATGCCATGGCCGCGGCGCAGCAGCCACGACGCCAACCGGTTCAGCGCACCGGTGCGGTCCAGGCCGGCGCCGAGGATCATGGTGGCGATGATGCTCATCACCGCGTTGCCGGAGAAGCCGCCGAAGATCTCCTCCGGTGCGATCAGGCCGGTGATGCCCAGCACCACCAGCACGACCAGCGCCACCAGGTCGGCGCGGATGCGTTCGAACAGGAACATCGCCATCGTGAAGCCGACCAGCCCGAGGACGAGCTTCATGTCGTTGGTCAGCGTCAGCGCGTTTTCCATGTCGCGGTCGGTTTCCTGTTGCGTACTGCCGTATTACTCGCGGTCGTACAGAAGATCCCACACCCCGTGCCCGAGCTTCTGGCCACGGGTCTCGAAATGCGTCTGCGGCCGCCACTCGGGCCGCGGCACGCTGCCGCGCGGGCCGGCACGGTTGCTCAGGCCCGGCGTCGCGTCCAGCACGTCCCACATGTGTTCGGCATAGGCTTCCCAGTCGGTGGCGCCGTGCAGGCGACCACCTGGGCGCAGCTTGCGCGCGATCAGCGCGGCGAACTCGGGCTGCACCAGCCGGCGCTTGTTGTGGCGCTTCTTGTGCCACGGGTCCGGGAAGTAGATGCGCACTTCGTCCAGCGAGCCATCGGCGACCTCGTGCTGCAGCACTTCCACCGCATCGTGGTGGTAGACGCGCACGTGGTCGCTGCCGTCTTCGGCCAGCGCGTTGAGCAGGCGGCCGACGCCGGGCGCATGCACTTCCAGGCCGATGTAGTCGCGCGCCGTGTCGTTCCTGGCAGCGAAGCGCAGCGCCTCACCGTTGCCGAAACCGATCTCCAGCACGCGCGGCGCGGTGCGACCGAACACTGCGTCGTAATCGCGCGGCGAGCCGGTGTAGTCCAGCCCGAAGCGTGGCCACTGCGTATCGAACGCGCGCTGCTGTGCGTCGGTGAAGCGGCCCTGCCTCAGCACGAAACTGCGGACCTCGCGGCGACCTTCGCTGGCCGTGAACGGCTTGGGCGGCGTCTTGGCGCCGGGGCTGGAAAACGGGTCCGTCATCAGCCGATCAGGCCATCGATCGGGCTGGAGGCCGAGGCGTTGCGCTTGCGCGGGATGCGACCGGCGAGGAAGGCTTCGCGGCCGGCTTCGACCGCCTTCTTCATGGCACTGGCCATCAGCACGGGATGCTTCGCGCCGGCAATGGCCGTATTCATCAGCACGCCGTCGCAGCCCAGTTCCATGGCGATGGCGGCATCGGACGCGGTGCCGACGCCGGCATCGACCAGTATGGGCACCTTGGCGTTCTCGATGATTTCCAGCAGGTTGTACTTGTTCTGCACGCCCAGGCCGGAACCGATTGGCGCGGCCAGCGGCATCACCGCGACGCAGCCGATTTCTTCCAGGCGACGGGCCAGGATCGGATCGTCGCTGGTATAGACCATCACCTGGAAACCGTCGGCGACCAGCGTCTCGGCGGCGGCCAGCGTCTGCACGACATCGGGGTAGAGCGTCTTCTCGTCGCCCAGCACTTCCAGCTTCACCAGCGGGTGGCCGTCGAGCAGTTCGCGCGCCAGCCGGCAGGTGCGCACGGCGTCGGCGGCGGTGTAGCAGCCGGCGGTGTTGGGCAGGATCGTGTACTTGTCCGGCGGCAGCACGTCGAGCAGGTTGGGCTCGTTGGGCGACTGGCCCAGGTTGGTGCGGCGGATGGCGACGGTGACGATCTCGGCGCCCGCGGCCTCGGTGGCCAGGCGGGTTTCCTCGAAATCCTTGAACTTGCCGGTGCCGGTCAGCAGGCGGGAACGGTAGGTCTTGCCCGCGATCACCAGCGGGTCATGGGGGACGGTGTTCGACATGCGGCGATTATCGCCCATGTGATGCCGGTGCGTCCCACCGATGGCGACTCGGACGGTCAGCCGCCGCCGAGTGCGTGCACGATCTCGACGCGGTCGCCGGCCTGCAGCAGGTGCTGCGCGTGCTGCCCGCGCGGGATGATCTCGCCATTGACCTCGATCGCCACGCGACGCTCGCCCAGACCCTGCAGGTGGAGGAGGGCGGCGATCGTGCTCTGGTCGGGCAGGGCCAGCGGCTGCCCATTCAACTGGATATCCATGTCGGCATTGTCGCCGATGGTGCGGCCGCTTGCCGCATTGCAGCGTGTGCGACGACGGGCTTGGTGGAACGATGCGCGCCATGCGCAGCCGTACGGCAGAGCCGGCGCGCAGCCCATCCATTCCTTGCCCCGGAGATCCCATGAAGCGTTCCTTCTCGCCCGTCCGCTCCCTGCTGGCTGTCGCGCTGGCGGTGGCGGCCACCCCCGTGCTGGCAGGCGACAGCCCGTATTCCCAGACCGTGTTCTTCGGCGACAGCCTGACCGACTCCGGCCATTTCCGCCCGGCGCTGATCCAGGCGGTGGGCCCGAACGGGGCCATTCTTGGCCGCTTCACCACCAACCCCGGCCTGGTGTGGTCCGAGTATCTGGCCGAGTACTACGGCACCGGTGCCGGCAGCGCCAACCAGGGCGGTACCAACTACGCGGTCGGTGGCGCGCGCGTGGGCACCAACACGTCGGGTGCGCTGGGACCGATCCCGTCGATGACGACGCAGCTGACCAGCTATCTCTCCGCCAATGGCGGGCGTGCCGATCCGAATGCCCTTTACACCGTCTGGGGCGGCGCGAACGACCTGTTCGCCGTGGTCGGGGGCGCACCGGCCCAGGCCACGATCGGCGGGGCCGTCACTGCCCAGGTCGGCATCATCGGTACGCTGCAGAACGCCGGCGCCCGCTACATCCTGGTGCCGACAATCCCCGACCTCGGCGTGACGCCGCAGTTCCGCGCAGGGGGCGCGACCGCGCAGGCCACCGGCACGCAGTTGGCCACGACGTACAACACCGCGCTGTTCGGCGCCCTCAACACCGCCGGTTTGCGCGTGATCCCGCTGGATACCTTCACGCTGCTGCGCGAGATCGTGGCCAGTCCGGCGGAGTACGGTTTCGGCAATGTCACCGGCACCGCGTGCAATCCGCAGATCACGGCATCCTCGGTGACCTGCAGCCCGCTCAGCTACGCGACGCCCAACGCGCAGGATATCTATGCGTTTGCCGATGGCGTGCATCCTTCGTCGAAGGCCCACGGCATCCTGTCGCAGTATGCCGTGTCGATGCTGGAGGGCCCGCGCCAGATCGCCTTGCTGCCGTACACCGCATCCGTTCACGGCCGTGCGCGCGCAGACCGCGTGGCCTCACATGTGAACGGCAAGCCGGAAGCCGATGGCATGCGCTGGTGGGGTGACGTGCGCGGTGATTTCCTGCGCTATGACGGCGGCAACCTGTACGACGGTGTTGGCCCGATGGGCACGTTCGGCGTGGACTGGTCGCGCGGCTCGTGGGTCTACGGCGGTTTCGCCGGCTATGGGCGTGCGAAGTACGATTTCGGCTTGCGCAGCGGCAGCTTCGATGAGTCGGACACGACGCTGGGCGGCTTCGCTGGCTGGTACGGTGACCAGTTCTGGGCCAACGCACAGGTCAGTTACACCTGGCTCTCGTACAGCGTTGATCGCGAAGTGCAACTGGGAGGCGTGACGCGCCGTCACAGCGGCTCGCCGGACGGCACCAACCTGACGGTCGGTGCAAGCGCCGGCTATGAATTCGGCGAGGGTGCGTTCCGCCATGGCCCTGTGGTCAGCGCGGTGTCGCAGACCATCGAGATGGACGGTTACAGCGAGAGCAACGTCAACTCGACGGCGCTGGCGTACCCCGACCAGGATTTCGATTCGCTGATCGGCAGCGCCGGCTGGCAGGTCCGCTACGCGATCAACGATCACCTGGCGCCGTACGCCCGCCTTACGGTCGATCGCGAGTTCCAGGATCCGGCAAAAGAAGTCTTTGCCCGGTCGCTGTCGTTGCCCGGGACGGCACCCTACGCGGTCCCCGGCCTGGATACCGATGACAGCTACGGCACGCTGTTGCTCGGCGCGCGCACCAAGCTGTTCGGGTTCGATGCCAACCTCGGCGTGAACACCACGGTCAACCAGGGGGGCGGCACCAACACGACCGCCTTCATGACCTTGAGCGGCGGCTTCTGATGCACGACAGGCAATGCGGTGCCGCACGCCGGCGCCGCATTGCCTTGGCTCGCGCCGCGGCATAGACTCGCGCCATCGTGCGGGTGTAGTTCAATGGTAGAACTGCAGCTTCCCAAGCTGCTAGCGTGGGTTCGATTCCCATCACCCGCTCCATCTCGCTTCTTTCCTTCCCCTGCCTTGTCATCGCTCCTGCTTCCGGGCATGGCATGCTGTGCGTGCCCTCCGTGATCGACTCCCCATGAAGCTCGCCATCCTGTCGCGCAACGGCAAGCTGTATTCGACCCGCCGTCTGGTGGAGGCAGCGCGCCAGCGCGGCCACACGGTCCGTGTTCTGGATCCCCTGCGTTGCTACATGCGCATCGCCTCCACGGGCTTCCAACTGCATTACAAGGGGCGGTCGCTCGCGGGATACGATGCGGTCATCCCGCGTATCGGTGCCTCCATCACCCGATACGGCACCGCCGTGCTCCGCCAGTTCGAGCTGATGGGGACGTACAGCCCCAACCCGTCGGATGCCATCCTGCGGGCGCGCGACAAGTTGCGCGCGCACCAGTTGCTGGCGGCGCAGGGCATCGACCTGCCGGTGACGGTTTTCGGCGACAACCCGGACGACACCAGCGACCTGCTGTCGATGCTCGGTCCGCCTCCACACGTCATCAAGTTGAACGAGGGCGCCCAGGGGGCCGGCGTGATGCTGACGGAGAAGCCCTCCGCCTCGCGCAGTGTAGTCGAGGCCCTGCGTGGCCTTTATGCCAGCTTCGTGGTGCAGGAGTTCATCGGCGAGGCCGAAGGCGCCGACCTGCGTTGCTTCGTGGTCGGCGACGAGGTGGTGGCCTCGATGCGCCGTCAGGCGCCGGAAGGAGATTTCCGCTCCAACCTGCATCGCGGTGGCACGGCCTTGCATGCCGTGGCGACGGAACAGGAGCGTGCGGTGGCAATCCGGGCAGCCAGGGTGTTGGGACTTGGCGTGGCGGGGGTTGACCTGATCCGCGCCCAGCGTGGCCCGCTGGTACTTGAGGTCAATTCCACCCCGGGACTTGAGGGAATCGAGGGGGTCTGTGGCGTCGATGTGGCCGGGCGGATCGTGGACCATCTGGCCGCCGCCGCTGAATAGGGGCACCCACGAAGGTGCGGTGACCTTCATCGTTGACTTCACACGAAATTAACGTCGCCTTTAACGGTGGTTTAATCGAAAACCGCGTAGCCTTGGCTCGACCGCAGCTCTGCGTTCGTCCGGTGAATACCTCTGGAAAGCACAGGATTACGGTAATCGGGGCAATCGTTTGGCCCAGGCGGGCGACCACCCGCCTGGGCTTTTTTGTCGATGACTTATGGCCGATGCCATCCTGATGCGGCGTGCCAGAATCGCATCCGGCGACCGTAGCCCCGCAATCCGCATTACGGCTGGTACTCTTCCGAATCACAACCCCCGTCACGAGAGGTAATGGATGCACAAGTTCGCATGGACGTTCGCGCTGGCACTGCTGCTGGTATCTGCCACGGCGGTTGCGAGTATCGGCTCGGGAAGCAACGGGCGCGGCGAGCGTGCGACCTTGGATGTCCATCAGTCCTTCCAGGCGCAGCGTCGTGCGATCGAGACCGATCTTGCCAATGGCGAAACCTACAGCGAGCTCACCTCCAAGGATCGCGTCCAGGTGACCGAGGCATTGGACAGGATAGGGGCACTGCTCAGCGAATCCGGCGATATCGCCGGGTTGGGCGAAGCACAGAAGGTACGCGTGTTCAACGATCAGGAACTGGTCAACAACATCCTGTCGCAGGCCGCCGACGACAGCCGGCTGGTCTGCCGTCGGGAGAAGCAGATCGGCTCCAACCGTGTCACCACACAATGCATGACAGCGCTGCAGCGCGACCGTCAGGCCGAGCAGGCGCGGAAGACGATGAGCGACTCGGCCAACTCTTCCCAGCGTTGAAGGAAACAGGGATGCGAATTCTGGTCATCGAAGACAACAGCGACATCGCCGCCAACCTCGGCGACTACCTCGAGGAGCGGGGCCACACCGTCGACTTCGCCGCCGATGGCGTGACCGGCCTGCATCTGGCCGTGGTGCATGAGTTCGATGCGATCGTCCTCGACCTCAACCTGCCCGGCATGGATGGGCTGGAGGTCTGCCGCAAGCTCCGCAACGAGGCGCGCAAGCAGACGCCGGTGCTGATGCTGACGGCACGCGATTCGCTGGACAACAAGCTGGCAGGCTTCGACTCCGGTGCCGACGACTACCTGATCAAGCCGTTCGCGCTGCAGGAAGTCGAAGTCCGCCTCAATGCCTTGTCGCGCCGCGGCAAGGGCGTGCAGACGCGGGTGCTGGAAGTGGGCGAACTCGAATACAACCTGGACACGCTGGAAGTCCGCCGTCAGGGCAAGCTGCTGCAGCTCAATCCCACGGCGCTGAAGATCCTGCAGGCACTGATGGAAGCATCGCCTGCCGTGGTCACGCGGCAGGAACTGGAGACGCGCGTCTGGGGCGAGGAGTTGCCGGATTCGGATTCCCTGCGCGTACACATCCATGGCCTGCGCGCGGTGGTGGACAAACCGTTCGACTCCCCGTACATCCAGACCCGCCACGGCATCGGATACCGCATCGCCGCGCCCGATGCCAGCAGCTGAGTCGCCGAAACCCCGCCGCCACCGCCGTTTCCGGCGGCGGCTGCGCACCCGCATCATCCTGTCGTTCGTCCTGCTTGGATTCGGCCTGACGGTCCTGTTCGCCTACGCGACGATCGTCGCGCGCCAGCGCGTCGAGGATCAGTTGGTCGAAGACGTGATGAACCGCAACCTGGACGAATCATGGCGCCGATTCATCCAGACGGATGGTCGGGTCGTCGGTGCTCCCATTGAGCAGATCAAGGCGTTCTACTACCTGCCGGACAAGTTCGAGAGCGTCCGGATCAATCGTCCCGAATGGTATGCGCTGCCAGACGGCATCCACAGCATCACCGCGCCGGGGGACGACGGCCGGCCGTCGCTGTACAAGCTCGGGGTGCGCAAGACGCCGCAGGTCTGGTTCTTCATCGCTTACGACATGAGCCAGACGGCACGCGCGGAAGTGCAGTTCAAGCGGACGGTCTACGGTTCCATTCTGGTCTTTACGGTTTTCTCGCTGGTGGTGGGCTGGTGGTCCGCCTCTCGCGTGATGAGTCCTGTCTCCGAACTGGCGGCCCGCCTGCGTGCGTATCGTGGCAGCAGCAATCCCCGGCCGCTCGCGCCGCATTTCCCCCAGGACGAAGTCGGTGAACTGGCCAAGGCGCTCGACGACTACTCGGGTCGCCTTACTGAAGTGGTCCAGCGCGACCGCGAGTTCAATGCGGACGTCAGCCATGAGCTTCGGACGCCGCTGGCCATCATTCGCGGTTCGGTGGAGTTGATGTTGTCGCGGCCCGATGTGGACGAGAAGACGCGAACCCGCATCCAGCGCATCCAGCGTGCCGAGCAGCAATGCACGGACCTGATCAGCGCGCTGCTTCTGCTGTCGCGCAACGAGCGCGGCCATGGCAATACCGACGTCGCGCGCGTGGTGGATCAGCTGCTGGACGCGCATCGCGCCACACTGGGCGGCAAGCCACTGGTGCTGCGCATCGAAGGCGAGGGTGGCGTGATCGTCGATTCGCCCGAAGCCGCACTCTCGGTTGCGTTGGGCAACCTGATCGGCAACGCAGTGAAGTACACCAAGGAGGGCGAGGTGGTCGTGCGCCTGCTGCCCGATGCGGTGGAAGTCATCGACTCCGGTCCCGGTCTCAGCCAGGAGGATGCCGCGCGCCTGTTCGAGCGGGGTTATCGCGGCACCCATGCTGGTCACTCGCAGGGCGGCGGCATCGGCCTGTCGATCGTGAGCCGCCTGTGCACGCTCTACGGCTGGCAGGTCGGTGTGCGTCCCGGTGAGTCGAAGGGGGTGGTCGCCACGCTGCGTTTTTCGCCGGAGCGCGGGCCAGAGTTTGACGAGCCGCTGGCCGGCGGGTCGTCGCAGGGTGCCTGAGCGCGCATCGCCGCGTTAGAGGCTGATCCAGAAACAGTTGTAAGCCCTGCGCAGACCGAAGGTCGTGTCAGCGGGCGTCGCACCGTTCTTCAGCGTCTGCACCACGCGCAGGCCGACGGGTCGCTGCCGTTGGCTCGCGGTCTGCGGGTAGTAGCCGTCCTGGTTCGCATCGACCACCGTGCCTTCGCCGTCGAGTAGCGGGGCGGGCGCGGGCCGGATGGGCACGATGTCGATCAGCGGGCGCTGCACCACCACGTCCAGCCGGTCGAGGATGCGGAGCGCGCCGGCATCCGAGGTGCCCGTCCAATGGTAGACGCCGGCGAGGCGGTTCACGTCCTGTGCCTGGATGGCTGACGACACCTGCATCACCAGGTCACTGAGCGTGCGCGAACAACCGCCTCGATACAGCGCGCCGGTGGCGGTCGTGCTGCTGGACGAAGGCAGGCGATCCATGGCGCCGACATCCTCGCAGCGTTTGTCGGTATAGACCGTGTCGCCGGACATCGTGGTGCAACGCTGGACACCTTGCTGCTGCGCGTGCGCCGGGGGTGCGCGCAGGCCGGCGTGCGTAAGCAGGCAGGCGATGGCGAAGAGGGGAATGGAACGCATGCCGCAGCCTAATGCGGCGCGCCCATCCGGTCATGGTACGTGCGCACGGAATCGCGGTGCCGTTCACCTGCCGGTCGGACGACCGGCAGGCGACTCAGGCGGACCAGCCCAGTCGCGACAGCACGGTCTGGGTGGGCTTGGCCAGGTTGAGCGTGTAGAAATGCAGCGAAGGCGCACCGCCCGCGATGAGGCGCTCGCACAGGTTCGCCACCACGTCGGCACCGAAATCGCGGATCGCGTCGGCGTCATCGCCCAGCGACTGCATGCGCTTGCCGATCCAGCGCGGGATCTCGGCCCCGCAGGCCTCGGAGAACCGGCGCAGCTGCGTGAAATTCGAGATCGGCATGATGCCAGGGATGATCGGGATCTCGACGCCGAGCTTGCGTACCGCATCGACGAAGTGGAAGTACGCATCCGCGTTGTAGAAATACTGGGTGATCGCCCCGTGGGCACCGGCGTCGACCTTGGCCTTGAAGTGGCGCAGGTCGGTCAGTGCGTCCTCGGCCTGCGGGTGCGTCTCGGGATAGGCGCCGACTTCGATATGGAAGGTATCGCCGTGCTCGGCACGGATGAATTCGATCAGCTCCGAGGCATAGCGCAGGTCGCCCGGATGACCCATGCCCGAGGGCAGGTCGCCGCGCAGCGCGACGATGCGCTTGCAGCCCAGCGCGCGGTACAGCCGCAGCAGTTCGCGGATTTCCTCGCGGCTGCCACCCACGCACGACAGGTGCGGTGCGGCGTCGAAGCCGTGGTGCTGGTTGAGATGGCGGACCGTCTCGGAGGTGTAGCTGAGGGTGGAGCCGCCGGCGCCGAACGTGCACGACACGTACTCGGGCGCATGCGCCTTCAGCTTGTCCGCGGTGCGGTCGAGCTGCGTGCGCTGCTCATCGGTCTTGGGCGGGTAGAACTCGAACGAAACCGGGATCGGCATGGAGAAGCCCCGAAAGGCAGGCGCATCCCCGCGCCTGCCGTGGATCGAGAGGGCGGCGTGGCGCCGCCCCCGTGCGCTGCGTCGATCAGTAGCGGTAGTGGTCCGGCTTGTACGGGCCGGCGACCGCCACGCCCAGGTAGTCGGCCTGGTCCTTGGTCAGCGTGGTCAGCTTCACGCCGATCTTCTCCAGGTGCAGGCGCGCGACTTCCTCGTCGAGCTGCTTGGGCAGGATGTAGACCTTCGACGCGTACGCATCCTTGTTCGCCCACAGGTCGATCTGCGCGAGCGTCTGGTTCGAGAACGAGTTCGACATGACGAAGCTCGGGTGGCCGGTGGCGCAGCCCAGGTTCACCAGGCGGCCTTCGGCGAGCAGGAAGATCGCGTTGCCGTTGCCGAAGGTGAACTTGTCGACCTGCGGCTTGATGTTGGTGCGCGTGGCGCCCGAGGCATACAGCGCGTCGACCTGGATCTCGTTGTCGAAGTGGCCGATGTTGCAGACGATGGCCTGGTCCTTCATCGCCTTCATGTGGTCGAGGGTGATGATGTCCTTGTTGCCGGTGGTGGTGACGTAGATGTCGGCGCGGCCGAGGGTGTCCTCGACGGTCGTGACTTCATAGCCTTCCATCGCCGCCTGCAGCGCGCAGATCGGGTCGATCTCGGTGACGATGACGCGGGCGCCGTAGGCGCGCAGCGACGCCGCCGAGCCCTTGCCGACGTCGCCGTAGCCGCAGACCACGGCGACCTTGCCGGCCAGCATCACGTCGAGCGCGCGCTTCAGGCCGTCGGCCAGCGACTCGCGGCAGCCGTACAGGTTGTCGAACTTCGACTTGGTGACCGAGTCGTTGACGTTGATCGCCGGGATCAGCAGCTTGCCCTGTTCGGCAAGCTGGTAGAGGCGGTGCACGCCGGTGGTGGTTTCTTCCGACACGCCCTTCCAGTCGGCGACGACCTTGGTCCAGTAGCCCGGACGTTCCTTGGCGACGCGCTTGAGCAGGTCCTTGATGACCTGTTCCTCGTGGCTGCCCGAGGCCGAGTTCACCCAGCTTTCGTCGCCCTGTTCCAGCTCGTAGCCCTTGTGGATCAGCAGCGTCACGTCGCCGCCGTCGTCGACGACGAGCTGCGGGCCGAGGAAGCCGCCCTTGCCGTCGGGGAACGACAGCGCATCGAGCGTGCAGTCCCAGTATTCCTCCAGCGACTCGCCCTTCCAGGCGAACACCGGCGTGCCGGTCGCGGCGATCGCGGCGGCGGCGTGGTCCTGGGTCGAGAAGATGTTGCACGAGGCCCAGCGCACGTCGGCGCCGATGTCCTTCAGCGTCTCGATCAGCACGGCGGTCTGGATGGTCATGTGCAGCGAGCCGGTCACGCGCACGCCCTTCAGCGGCGTGGTGGTGGCGTGCTTGCGGCGGATCGACATCAGGCCCGGCATCTCGTGCTCGGCGATGTCGAGTTCCTTGCGGCCCCAGTCGGCCAGCGAAATGTCGGCGACCTTGTAGTCGCCCTCGGTCGAAAACGTGCGTACTGCGTTCATGGCATTGCTCCGGTCTGTGCGATCAAGGTCGCAGGTTAGCCGGGCGCCGTTGCAGGTTCATTCCACCGAGCCTGGCCGGACTATGTGGAGAGTCCGCACAGGGATGTGCAGGCTCTTGCGGAAGGATCCGCACATGTCACGGTCGCAGCGCCCCTCGGCGAAGGGCGGCCATTATATCTCTTGTTCCGGATGAAACGATGGCGCACGTCTCCATGCGATCGGTTAGGCTTCGGATTGCTGCCTTGCAGCAGACCAGTTGTCTTCCGGGACAATACCAATACAGGCCAAACGAACGACGGGATCCACGCGCCACGCATGAACAGCCCCCGCAGTCTCGAATTCGCTCCGCCCGATGTTCCCTTGCGTGAAGACGTGCGCCGGCTGGGTGCCCTGGTCGGCGACATGCTGGCCGAACAGGTGTCCCCTGCCTTTCTGGATGAGGTGGAGCGCGTGCGCACCACGGCCATCGCTCGCCGCCAGGCCGGCGAGCCGCCGCAGTCGCTGGCAGGCCAGCTGGACGGGCAGGCGCCGGAACAGGCGGAGGCGCTGATCCGCGCCTTCAGTACCTATTTCCAGGTCGTGAACATCGCCGAGCGCGTGCACCGCATCCGTCGCCGCCGCGACTACCAGCGTGCCGGCAGCGCACGGCCCCAGCCCGATGGGCTGCACGACACGCTGTCCAAGCTGAAGGCGCAGGGCGTGACGCTGGACGAACTGGCCGACTGGCTGCCGCGTATCGACGTGGAGCCGGTGTTCACCGCGCATCCGACCGAGGCGGTGCGCCGCGCGTTGCTGGAGAAGGAGCAACTGATGGTGGCCAGCCTGATCAACGGGCTGGACGGCACGCGCACGCCCGGCGAACTCGCGACCGACACTGCGCGCTTCCGGATGGCGCTGACGTCGGCGTGGCAGACGTCCGATTCGTCGCCGGTGCGGCCGGGCGTCGAGGACGAGCGCGAACACGTCGGCTTCTACCTGATCGAAGTGCTCTACCGCGTCATCCCGGTGCTGTACGAGACGTTCGAAAACGCGATCACCGACGTCTACGGCGCCGCGCCGCAGGTCACCGCGCACCTGCCGCGGGTACTGCGCTTCGGCACCTGGGTCGGTGGCGACATGGACGGCAACCCGAATGTGGATGCGGGTACGGTCAGCGCCACGCTGGATGCGCAGCGGCGCATGATCCTGACGCGCTATCTGAAGGAGTTGCGCCAGCTCACCACGCTGCTCAGCCAGTCCACCTCGGTCATCGGCGTGTCGCCGGCGGTGCTGGCGCGTGTGGACGAGTACCGCGCGCTGCTGCCCGACGCGGTGAAGAAGTCGCGTCCGCGCCACGGCGACATGCCGTACCGCCTGCTCAACGACCTGATGCGCGCGCGCCTGCAGGCGACGCTGGAAGACAGGCCCGAGGCCTACGCGTCGCCGGAAGAACTCGCCGGCGACGTCGACCTGATCCTGCACAGCCTGGAAGCCAACCGTGGCATCCATGCCGGCTGGTTCGCGATCCGCCGGTTGGCCTGGCGCGTGCGCACGTTCGGCTTCCATCTGGCGCGCCTAGACGTGCGGCAGGAATCCAGCGTGCACGCGCGCGCGGTCGCCACTGCACTGGGCGATGGCGACTGGGAGGCGCGTGATCCCGTCGAACGTGCCGCGCTGCTGGGTCCCTACGCCAGTGGCGAGGACGTGCTGCCCGCGTCCGACCAGGAAGGCAATGAGCGCCTCGATGCCGTCTTCCGCGCACTGGCAGATGCGCGCACGCGGCACGGCACCGATGCGCTGGGCACCTACATCATCAGCATGGCGCACAGCCGCGCCGACGTGCTGACGGTGTTGGCATTGGCGCGACGTGGTGGCCTGGTCGATGACGTCGGCCAGGTGCCGCTCGATATCGCGCCGCTGTTCGAGACCATCGACGACCTCGGCCATGGCACCGAGGTGCTGCGCGACCTGCTGGCCGATCCGGTCTATCGCGACCACCTCGCCGCACGCGACAACGTGCAGATGGTGATGCTGGGCTACTCCGACAGCGGCAAGGACGGTGGCATCGCGGCGTCGCGCTGGGGACTACAGCGCGCGCAGGTGGACCTGGTCGATGCCGCGCAGGAACTCGGCATCAGGCTGACGTTTTTCCATGGCCGCGGCGGCTCGATCATCCGCGGTGGCGGCAAGACCACGCGTGCGCTGGAGGCGGCGCCGCGCGGCAGCGTCGACGGCCGCCTGCGCGTGACCGAACAGGGTGAGGTGATCCACCGCAAATACGGCATCCGTGCGCTGGCCTTGCGTTCGCTGGAGCAGGCGGTCGGCGCGGTTCTGCTGTCCAGCGTGCGGCCGCGTCCACCGGAACCGCGCGAGGCGCGCTGGCGCGAGATCATGGCGCTGGTGGCGCAGGAGAGCTCGAAGGCCTATCGCGCGTTCGTGCAGTCGCCACGCTTCATGGACTACTTCCGCAGCGCCACGCCGATCGACGTGATCGAACGGATGACGCTGGGTTCGCGCCCGTCGCGCCGGTTGGGGCAGGACGCTGCGCTGGGCAACCTGCGGGCGATTCCATGGGTGTTCGCCTGGAGCCAGGCACGCGCGGTGATTCCCGGCTGGTACGGCGTCGGCGCTGGTCTGCAGGCAGCGGTGGAGGCCTACGGCGAAGGCGCGCTGAAGGAAATGGCCCGTGACTGGCCGTTCTTCAAGACCTTCCTGGATGACGTCTCGATGGTGCTGGCCAAGGGCGACCTGAGCATCGCCGAGATGTACTCGAAGATGTCCGGCGGCCTGCACGACGAATTTTTCCCGCGCGTGCAGCACGAACATGCCTCCGTGCTGCGCTGGGTGCTGGCGCTCAACGGCAACGAGTGGCTGTTGCAGCATGACCAGCGGCTGGCGTTGTCGATCCGGCTACGCAACCCCTATATCGACCCGATCAGCGTGATGCAGGCCGACCTGCTGAAGCGCTGGCGCGACAGCGACCGCGAGGACGACGCGCTGCTGCACGCGCTGGTCGCCAGCATCAACGGTGTGTCGCAGGGCGTGCAGAACACGGGGTGAGTCGCTGCTGTTGTAGGAGCGACGTCAGTCGCGACCGCACGGCATCCGCTTACCTGCGGATAGCACAGTGCCAAGTGCATGCGGGCGCCGGCGCGGAAGGTCGATGGATGGACAATGGCGACCAGCTTCCGCGGTCGCGACGGACGTCGCTCCTAAAGGGAGCGACGCGCCTCAGCCATCCAGCTCCGACCAGCGCTGGTAGGCGCGGTCCAGTTCCGCCTGCTTCGCGGCCAGTTCGTCGTTCGCGCGCTGCAGGTCAGCGGGCGATTGCTGGTAGTACGCCGGGGTATTCATCGCCTGGGTACGCGTGGCCACATCGGCCTCCAGCGTTTCGATGCGCGCAGGCAGCAGCTCCAGTTCGCGCGCTTCCTTGAAACTGAGCTTGCGCTTGGCCGTAACGGGTTCGGGTTGCTGGGACAGTGCAGGCTTGACGGGCGAGGCCGCGCCCGTGCCTGCGGCAGGCACGCGGCGCTGGCGCAGCCAGTCGGAATAGCCGCCGACGTAGTCGCCCAGCCGGCCTTCGCCTTCCAGCACCAGCGTGCTGGTGACCACGTTGTCGAGGAAGTCGCGGTCATGGCTGACCAGCAGCAGCGTGCCCTTGTAATCGAGCAGCAGTTCTTCCAGCAGTTCCAGCGTTTCCACGTCCAGGTCGTTGGTCGGTTCGTCCATCACCAGCAGGTTGGACGGTTGCGCGAACAGCTTGGCCAGCAGCAGGCGGTTGCGTTCGCCGCCGGACAGGCGGGTGATCGGCGCTCGGGCGCGCTCGGGCGAGAACAGGAAGTCCTGCAGGTAGCCGATGACATGCTTGCGGCTGCCGTTGATCTCGACGAAGTCGCTGCCTTCGGCCACGTTTTCCAGCGTCGTGCGCGTATCGTCCAACTGGCTGCGGTGCTGGTCGAAGTAGGCGATCTGCAACCCCGTGCCCAGCTTGACCTCGCCCTGCTGCGGCGCCAGTTCGCCCAGCAGGATCTTCAGTAACGTCGACTTGCCGGTGCCGTTCGGCCCGACGATGCCGACGCGGTCGCCGCGCATGATCGTCGCCGACACGTCGTCCAGCAGCGTGCGGCCGTCGTAGGCCTGGGTGATGTCCTTGGCCTCGATGACCTTCTTGCCCGACGACTGCGCGGCGGCGGCCTCCATCCTGACGTTGCCGGACAGGTCGCGACGTTGCGCGCGTTCGCGGCGCATCGCCTTCAGCGCGGTCACGCGGCCTTCGTTGCGGGTGCGGCGTGCCTTGATGCCCTGGCGGATCCAGACTTCCTCCTGCGCCAGCAGCTTGTCGAAGCGCGCGTTCTCCTGCGCCTCCGCGTGCAGGCGCTCTTCGCGGCGGCGCAGGTAGTTGTCGTAGTCGCCGGGCCAGCTGGTCAGCTGGCCGCGGTCGATCTCGAGGATGCGGGTGGCCAGCGAGCGCAGGAAGCTGCGATCGTGGGTAACGAACACGATGCTGCCGCCGAAGGACTTCAGGAAGCCTTCCAGCCAGGCGATCGCCTCGATGTCCAGGTGGTTGGTCGGTTCGTCCAGCAGCAGGATGTCGGGGTTGCGCACCAGCGCCTGCGCGAGCAGCACGCGGCGCTTCATGCCGCCGGACAGCGCCGCGAAGTCGGTTTCCTCGGGCAGTTCCAGTCGCGTCAGCACCTGCTGTACGCGCAGGTCCAGGTCCCAGCCGTTGCGTGCCTCGATCTGCGCCTGCGCCTCGCCCATCGCGTCCATGTCGCCGTCGTGCAGCGCATGGTGGTACAGCGCGAGCAGATGACCGAGGTCGCCCAGGCCTTCGGCGACCACGTCGAACACCGTGCCCTGCGTGTCCTGCGGCACTTCCTGTGCCATGCGCGCGACGATCACGCCGTTCTGCACGCGGATTTCGCCGTCATCGGGTTTGAGTTCGCCGGCCATCAGCCGCATCAGCGTGGATTTGCCCATGCCGTTGCGGCCGACGATGCAGACGCGCTCGCCGGGTTCGATGGACAGGTCGACGTGTTCGAGGAGAAGCGGCCCGCCGACACTGAAGTCGACCCGCTGGAATTGCATCAGGGACATGCCGCCATTGTAGCCGCCAAGCACCGATGCGCGGCTCTATTCAGTCGCTCGCGTCGACGCGGCTTCCCAGGAGCGCAGCGTGCCGCTGTTCCATTTCCTCGCGCAGTTCGCGGCGCAGGCGCGCGGCGGCAAACCGGCGGACCTCGTCCGGCGAGGCGGGCTCCAGTCGCGGGACCGGTGTGGGGCGTCCGTCATCGTCCACCGCCACCATGGTGAAGAAGCAGCTGTTGGCATGGCGCACGCTCTGCTTGCGGATGTCCTCGGCGACCACCTTGATGCCGATTTCCATCGACGACGTGCCGGTATGGTTCACCGAGGCGAGGAAGGTCACCAGTTCGCCCACGTTGATGGCCTGGCGGAACATCACCTGGTCCACCGACAGGGTGACCACGTATTTGCCCGCGTAGCGACTGCCGCAGGCGTAGGCCACCTGGTCGAGCAGCTTCAGGATCGCGCCGCCGTGGACCTTGCCGGAAAAGTTGGCCATGTCCGGCGTCATCAGCACGGTCATCGTCAGCTGGTGGCTTTTCAGCGATTCCATGGCGTACGTCCGCTAGGTGAGGGGCGCAGGCTACCCGATCCCGGACCGGTTGGTCAGCCACTTCTGACGGGGGCGCGCGTGCTCCAGGGCCGGGGTGTCGGGGTCACCAGTCCGTCGGCTTGTAGTCCTTCAGGAACTGGCCCCAGACGTGCTCGCCGGTGTTGAGGCCGTGGATGATCGGATCGACGATGCGTGCGGCACCGTCGACGATATCCAGCGGTGGGTGGAAGCGCTCCTCGATGACCTTCCGCGTCGCGATCTCGATGGGATCCTCGTCGGTGACCCAGCCGGTGTCGACGCTGTTCATGTGGATGCCATCGCCGTGGTAATCGGCAGCCGCGGTGCGCGTCATCATGTTGAGCGCGGCCTTGGCCATGTTGGTGTGCGGGTGCTTGGTGGTCTTGAAGTTGCGGTAGAACTGGCCCTCGACCGCGGACACGTTGACGATGTGCTTGTCGCGGTCGGGCGTGCGCAGCATCAGCGGCTTCAGGCGCGCATTGATGATGAAGGGCGCGATGGCGTTGACCAGTTGCGTCTCCAGCAGTTCCACCGACGGCACTTCGTGCATCAGCAGGCGCCAGGAATTGCGTCCGCGCAGGTCGACCTGCTGCAGGTCCTGGTCCAGGCGTCCCTCGGGGAACAGGTGCTTCTGGCCCAGCAGTTCCTCGGGCAGCAACGGCACCTGGGACAGTTCGGCGGAACGGCTCAACCCGGCGGTATCGCCGATGCCGCCCATCGCGACCTGCACCGCCGTTGGATTGGCCTCGGGCAGCATGGTGTAGCTGCGCAGGCCTTCGTAGCTGCCCAGCAGCTTGCGGATGTGTTGCGGCGTGTCGTGCAGCCCGGCGGTTTCGGCCTCCATCATGTGCGCGTAGAACTCCGGCGGACGACGCACGGTCTGGCACGCGTTGTTGATGATGAAATCCAGCCGCGGCAGCTTGCCGACCAGTTCATGGCAGAACGCCTCGACACTGGGCGTGTGGCGCAGGTCCAGGCCGAATACTTCCAGCCGATGGCTCCAGTCGCCGAAATCCGGCTCCTGCGCGTAGCGTGCGGCGGAATCGCGCGGGAACCGGGTGGTGACGATGAGGTGCGCGCCCGCGCGCAGCAGTTTCAGGCCGGCCTGGTAGCCGATCTTGACCCGGCCGCCGGTCAGCAGCGCGACACGCCCGGTGAGGTCGGCCAACTCGGTGCGCTTGGCGAAATTGAAGTCCGCGCAGGCCGGGCACATCTGGTCGTAGAAGTGGTGGATCAGTGTGTACTTCTGCTTGCACACGTAGCAGTGCAGCAGTTCCGACGACTCGCGCGGCGCGACATCGGGCGATGGCAGGGCGGGCGCGAAGTAGTTCGGCGTGGTGAACACCGGCTTCCGGCGCAGTTCGCGGATGCCGGTCTGGTCCAGGACGGCCTCGGCGCGACGGATGGCTTCGACGTTGCGCTCGCGTTCGCGCTGCTTGGACTTCTGCCGGCGCAGCTTGGGGTCGGGCAGGTAGATCGCGGCGATCGCCCGGTGCAGGCGTGCGCGCTCGTCCTCCGGGCAACCGTCGAGCAGGGTGCGGTCGGCGGCGATCGATTCGAGCCATTCGAGCGCGGCGCGCACGCGCGTCGACTCGTCGGCAGGGTACGGAGGTGGCGTGTTGGCGTTCATGGCGTCGATCGGTGTCCGTGCGGCGGAGTGCAGCATGCGTGCGATCCGCAAAAAAAACACGGGCCGCATCGCTGCGACCCGTTGTCTTCGCCCCAACCCTCTCCCGCAGGCGGAAGAGGGCGGAGAAAAGCGGCTTACTTCAGCTTGGCGTCCTTGCGCAGCGCCTCGGCGCGATCGGTCTTCTCCCAGGAGAAAGCCGTCGCGGTGTGCTTCTTGCCGGCGCCGTCGACGTAGGAGATTTCCTTCGGCTTGCGGCCGAAGTGACCGTAGGCCGCGGTCGCCTGGTAGATCGGGTGTTCCAGATCCAGCATGCGGGTGATGCCGTACGGGCGCAGGTCGAAGTTCTTGCGGATCAGCTTCTCGATCACGTCGTCGCCGACCTTGCCGGTGCCGAACGTGGTGACCGAGATCGAGGTCGGCTCGGCCACGCCGATGGCGTAGGAGACCTGCACTTCGCACTTGTCGGCCAGGCCGGCAGCGACGATGTTCTTGGCCACGTAGCGCGCGGCGTAGGCGGCCGAACGGTCGACCTTCGACGGATCCTTGCCCGAGAACGCGCCACCGCCGTGGCGGGCCATGCCGCCGTAGCTGTCGACGATGATCTTGCGGCCGGTCAGGCCGCAGTCGCCCACCGGGCCGCCGATGACGAACTTGCCGGTCGGGTTGATGTGCACCTTGTTCTTCGGCAGCGCGTCCAGCCACTTCTTCGGCAGCACCGGTACCAGGATCTCGGCGCGCACGGCCTCGATCAGGTCCTTCTGCTTGATGTCCGGATCGTGCTGGGTCGACAGCACCACGGCGTCGAGGCCGAGCACGGTGTTGCCTTCATAGCGCAGGGTGACCTGCGACTTGGCGTCGGGGCGCAGCCACTTCAGCTTGCCCTTCTTGCGCACCTTGGCCTGCTGTTCCACCAGGCGGTGGCTGTAGTAAAGCGGGGCGGGCATGAATTCCGGCGCCTCGTTGCAGGCGTAGCCGAACATCAGGCCCTGGTCGCCCGCGCCCTGTTCTTCCGGCTTCTTGCGGTCGACGCCCTGGTTGATGTCGGGCGACTGCTTGCCGAGCATGTTGATGATGGCGCAGGTGTGGCCGTCGAAGCCGACGTCCGAGTTGTCGTAACCGATGTCGTTGATGACCTTGCGGGCCAGCGACTCGATGTCCACCCAGGCGGTGGTGGTGACTTCGCCGGCGACGATGGCGGCGCCCGTCTTCACCAGCGTCTCGCAGGCCACGCGTGCGCGCTTGTCCTGGGCCAGGATGGCGTCCAGCACGGCGTCGGAAATCTGGTCGGCGATCTTGTCCGGATGGCCTTCGGAGACCGATTCGGAGGTGAACAGGTAGCTGGACATCAGGCTTATATCCTTTGATTCGGATGGAAAGATGGGCGCGCATGATACACGCCGGGGGCAGTGCGCGCATTCTGCGCCGTTCAGGGTTGTCGGCGGGTTAAGGGCGGGCCGAACGCGCCTGTCACCGGACTGCCAGAAAACGGAAACCGCGCTGTCGCCGGCCTGGCGCAGGCTGCGCGGCGACACCCCGCCGCCAGCCCTTGCCCATGCGCCCGCTGGAACAGCAGATCACCGAACGTTATCCGCACTGGTTCCGGGGCCGTCGCGCCCGGTTGACCCGCCCCTTGCTGCGCACGCTGGGGCGCTGGTCGAAGCTGGACCAGGCCTACGCCCTACTCGCCGACAACGGCCATCTGCACGGGCTGGCGTTCGTCGATGCCGTCATCGACCACCTCAACCTGCGGTCAACCGTGCATGCCGATGGCGAGCGGCGCATTCCGGCCCAGGGGCGGGTGCTGATCGTCGCCAATCATCCGTCCGGCGCACTCGATGCGCTGGCGCTGCTGCAACTGGTCGGCCGCGTGCGCCGCGACGTGCGGATCGTGGCGAACGACTTCCTGATGGGGATCGCGCCGCTGGCCGACCTGCTGTTGCCGGTGCGGATCCTGGGCGGCAAGCCGGGCGCGGACAGCGTGCGTGCGGTGGAGCAGGCGCTGGAAGCGGAGCAGTGCGTCATCGTGTTCCCGGCAGGCGAAGTCTCCCGGCTGGGGCCGCGCGGCGTGCGCGATACGCGCTGGCGCCGCGGTTTCCTGAGGTTCGCGCGTTCCACCGGCGCGCCGGTGCTGCCGATCCGGGTGCAGGCGCGCAACTCGCCCCTGTTCTACGGCGCATCGGCGCTGTTCAAGCCTGCGGGCACCGCGCTGCTGGCGCGCGAGATGTTCAGGCGTGGCCAGCGACGGCTGCAGTTGCATGTCGGGCAGTGCTTGCGCGTGGACGTGGAGGATGACGCCGCTGCGGTGATCGAGCGCGTGCGCAGATCGTTGTACGCGCTGGGACGCGACGCGCGTACGGCGATGCCGGACGTCAGCGACGTCGCCGAACCACTGGTGGAGGCGCTCGCCCCCGAGCTGCTGGATGCCTGCATCAATACGCTGGACGTGCTGGGCGAAACCACCGACGGCAAGCGCATTTGCGTCGGTCGTCTGGCGGACGGTTCGCCGCTGTTGCGCGAAATCGGCCGGCTGCGCGAGCTGACGTTCCGCGCGGTAGGCGAGGGCACCGGCAAGCGGATGGATGTCGACGCTTTCGACACCTGGTACGAGCATATCGTGCTGTGGGACGCGTCGCAGCGGAAGATCGCCGGGGCCTACCGCATCGCCCGCGGCGCACCGGTGCTGGCGGCGCAGGGATTGAGGGGCCTCTACACCGCTTCCTTGTTCGACTATGCCGACGATGCGCTGCCGCGCCTGGCGACCGGCATGGAATTGGGGCGCAGCTTCGTGGTGCCCGATTACTGGGGCAGCCGCAGCATCGACTACCTGTGGCAGGGCATCGGCGCCTACCTGCGGCGGCATCCGCGCGTGCGCTATCTGTTCGGTGCCGTGTCGATGAGCGCGGCGCTGCCGCTGGATGCGCGTGAACAGATCGTCGCGTACTACGCGCACTACTACGGCGACGCGACCGGCGAAGCGCGGTCTCGTCATCCATTCCGCTACACCGCCACGCCGACCTGCTTCGACGCGCTGGACGCCGACACGGCGTTCCGCGTGCTGAAGACCAACCTCGACACGCTGGGGGCGACCGTGCCGATGCTCTACAAGCAATACACCGACCTGTGCGAACCCGGTGGGGCGCGGTTCCTCGCGTTCGGCGTGGATCCGGATTTCAGCGACTCCATCGACGGGCTGATCGAGGTGGACCTGCACCGTATCCGGCCGAAAAAGCGTGAGCGCTACCTGGGCGATGCCTGGCGTCCGGCGGAGGCTGCGGCATGAGCCCGCGGACCGCGCCACCCTCGATGCGGCGCGCGGTCTTCGTCTCCGATGTCCACCTGGGTTCCAAGCACTGCCATGCGGCGGAGTTCGCCGACTTCCTCGCAGGCTTGCAGTGCCGGCGGTTGTACCTGGTCGGCGACATCGTCGACCTGTGGTGGATGGCGCAGCGGCGGGCCTCGTGGGATGCCGCCCACCACCGGGTGATCGAGGCGTTGCATGCCTTGGTACGGAACGGCACCGAACTGATCTACGTGCCCGGCAACCACGACCGACCGGTCCGCCGCTTCTGCGGGCTGATGCTGCCGGCCATGCAGGTGCGCCGCCGGGCCATCCACACCACGCTGGACGGCCGCCGGCTGCTGGTGACCCACGGCGACGACTACGACGGCATCACCCATTTCGGCGGGCTGCAGGAAAAGTTCGGCGACTGGCTGTACTACCGCATCCTGACCGGCAACCGCCTCACCAACCAGCTGCGCCGCCGCTTGGGCCTGCGCTACTGGTCGCTGGCCGAATACCTCAAGCGCCAGAGCGATGCGGCCGAACGCTACATCGCGCGGTTCGTGCAGGCCGGGCTGGACGATGCACGCCGGCGAGGGCTGGACGGCATCGTCTGCGGCCATATCCACCGTGCCTCGCTGCTCCAACGCGAGGGTCTGGTCTACGCCAACGACGGCGACTGGGTGGAAAGCCTGACCGCGCTCAGCGAAGAGGCCGACGGCACCCTGTGCCTGTTGTCGCACACCGGCAAGGTACTCGCCGAGGTGGCGCCGACGGTGCGGCAGGTACCGCAGGACGTGCCGCGCGCGGCGTGAGGAAAGGCGCCGCCGGCTGCTAGGATCGGCGCATGGATTCCCTCAGCCAGATCGTCCTCGGCGGTGCCATCGCCGCCGCCATCGCCCCCGCCGGGCATCGTCGTGCCGCGCTGCTCGCCGGCGCGGCCCTGGGCACGTTGCCCGACCTCGACAGCCTGCCCATCGCGCTCGTCTCGGACGATCCGGTCACGCTGATGACGGTGCACCGCAGCTTCAGCCACTCGCTGTTCGTGCTGCCGCTGGTGGGGTGGCTGATCTGGTGGCTGTTCAAGCGCTTCGGCAACGGGCGCGTCGCGGCATCGCCGGCGCGCTGGTTCTGGGCCATCCAGTTGGCATTGATCACCCATCCGCTGCTGGACGCCTTCACCGTCTACGGCACGCAGCTGTGGTGGCCGCTGACGCCGCCTCCGGCGATGTGGTCGAGCATGTTCATCATCGATCCGCTGTATACCGTGTGGCTGCTGGTGGCCTGCGTCGTCGCGTGGTGCCTGCGCGAACGCGCTATGGCGCAACGCGCATTGGCGATCGGCCTGGTGCTGAGCACGGCCTATCTCGGCTGGTCGCTGCTGGCCAAGTCGATGGTGGACCGCGAGGCCGAGCGGTCGCTCGCGTCGATGGGGCTGGGCGACGCGCCGTACTTCTCCGTGCCGATGCCGTTCAATACACTGCTGTGGCGCGTGGTGGCGATGACGCCGTCGGGTTATGTCGAAGCCGAGCGTTCGGTGCTGGTGGACGACGGCCCGCTCTCGTTCCGCGGCTACCCGTCCAACGTGCAGGCGCTGCGGGAAGCGGCCGACGTGCCCGCGGTGCAGCGACTGGTGTGGTTCAACCGCGGCTTCATGCGGTCGCAGGTGCAGCACGGGCAGTTGGTCCTGTCCGACCTGCGGATGGGCATGGAGCCGGACTACAACTTCCGCTTCCAGGTCGCCGAGCAGCGTGATGGGCGTTGGCAGGCCATCGCGCCTGTACAGGCGCCGTGGTCGATGCCGATCGCCGGTTGGGACGGCGTCCGACGGTTGCTGTCGGTGATGTGGCATCGCGTCCGGCATCCTTCGCCCGAGCCGATACGCACGAAGCTGGGCGGAAGCGCCACGCCGCCCGCGCTCACGCGGGAGGCGGCTCCGGCGCAGGCCGGCCCGGCTCAGTAGACCGTGGCGCGTGCCTGCACGAAGGCGTAGAAGAAGACCGCGTCGGGATCGTTCTGCACGTCGTGCATTTCGCGGCGCATGCCGTCGACGATGTCCTGCGTCACCCGGCCAGCGTCCACCAGCGAATCGGCCGCCGACAGCAGCAGTTCTTCCCAGAACGCGATCATGTCCTTGCGGCGTGCCGGCTCGCGGTTGTCGAAGTGCACCGTCTTGATCTCGGTCACCACGTCGCGATAGCCGCCTGCCAACAGCAGGTTGCCCAGCTTGGCGCCGATGAACGGATCGCCGCCGCTGTCGTACTGGAAGTCATTGAACGCCATCCAGTAGCGCCAGGTGTTCGGCGAGTAGGGATGCAGCAGGAACGACGAGTTCATCACCTCGGTGATGTAGATCGGCGAGCCCGGCGCCAACACGCGACGGACTTCGCTGAGCACGCGCGCGGGACTGGGGACATGCTCCAGGATCCAGCACAGGAAGGCCGCGTCGAAGTCGCGCGCACCGAACGGCAGGCGGCTCGCGTCAGCCTGCTGCAGGCTGTAGCGGTCGCGGCACCATGGCATCGTCGCGAGGTTCTGCTTCGCCGCCTGCAGCTGCACCTCACTCAGGTCGACGCAGCTGACATGCACGTCCGGAAAGCGGCGCAGCAGGATCTCGGTCTGTGCACCCACTCCGCTGCCGACTTCCAGCAGCCGGCGTGCACCGGTGTAGTCGATGTGGTTGAAGAGCGTGCTTTCCAGCAGGCGGGCCTGCTTCATCAGTCGCGCCTGCTCCACCGAGGAAAAACCGTGGAGGTAGGCGGGGCTTTCGTTCGTGTCGGACATGGCGGGTGCCTCAGGCAGCGGCGGGCAACACCGGCGTGACGCCGGCGATCAGGGCATCGAAATAGTCGCGGGTCAGTCGCACCTGTTCGTCCGCACTCTCGGCACGGTTGACCACGGCGCGGAAGGCGAGATTTTCCGGGCGGTCCTTGGCGTACCAGCCCAGGTGCTTGCGCGCGATGCGCACGCCCTGCAGTTCGCCATAGAACGCATGGAGCGCATGCAGGTGCGCCAGCAGGATGTCGCGCACTTCGGACACGGTGGGCGGTGGCAGGTACTCGCCGGTGGCAAGGAAGTGCGCGATTTCGCGGAAGATCCACGGCCGGCCCTGCGCAGCACGGCCAATCATCACCGCGTCCGCGCCGGTCTTCGCCAGCACCTGCGCCGCCTTGTCCGGCGAATCGATGTCGCCGTTGGCGACCACCGGAATGCGCAGCGCGGCCTTGATCGCGGCGATGGTCTCGTATTCGGCGGTGCCGGTGTAATGCTGGTCGCGCGTGCGGCCGTGCACCGCCAGCGAGGCGATGCCGCTTTCCTGCGCGATGCGCGCGATCTCCGGGCCGTTGCGGTGGTCGCAATCCCAACCCGTGCGGATCTTCAGCGTGACCGGCACGTCCACCGCCTTCACCACGGCTTCCAGGATGCGACCCACCAGCGCCTCGTCGCGCATCAGCGCCGAGCCCGCCCAGGCGTTGCAGACCTTCTTCGCCGGGCAGCCCATGTTGATGTCGATGATCTGCGCGCCGTGGTCGGCGTTGTAGCGCGCCGCATTCGCCAGTTGCTCCGGCTCGGTGCCGGCGATCTGCACGCTGATCGGGCTGGGTTCGCCCTCGTGGTCCATGCGGTGCAGCGACTTGGCGGTGTTCCAGAAGCGCGGATCGCTGATCGTCATTTCCGACACCGCGAGGCCCGCACCCAGCCGTTTGCACAGCAAGCGGAACGGCTTGTCGGTGACGCCGGCCATGGGGGCCAGCATCACCGCAGGGTCGATGCGGTAACGGCCGATCTGCATGGCGGCATTATCCGCCGCGGAGGCGGATGGCGAAACCGCCGCGTTTACTCGCCGTAACGGGCGATGAGATCCGCGCGCAACGGCATCGCGAGTGCGGCGCCTGCATGCTCGGTCGATAGTGCCGCGTAGCGGTTGGCGAAACGCACGTGATCCGTGAACGCCGGCAGGGCGGCTTCCGCCAGCGACGCCGCCAGCGCTCCGTTGAAGGCATCGCCCGCGCCCGTCGTGTCCACCACGTTCGCGGCTTCGGCCGCGACGCGGTAGTGCGGGCGGGCGTCGCCGCGCAAGGCGTCTTCGGGATGCGACACATAGACGCCGGTGGCACCCAGCGTCACCACGACCGTGCCGTGCGGGAACAGTTGCCGGCAGTGCTGGTGCAGGGTGACGCCATCGAGCGTGGCCACGTCATCGGCGATGATGCGTTCGCCGAGATGACGCCCGAGCAGGGCGGCGAATTCGGTTTCATTCGGCGTGATGATGTCGGCGTGGGCCAGCAGCTCGGTGGTCGTCGCGGCGTTGGCCGGTGCCGGATTGAGGACGGTCGTCGCGCCGTGCTGGCGCGCGGCCTGCAGCACGGCAAGCACGGTGTCCGACGGGGATTCCAGCTGGACCAGCACGACACCGGCCGTGGCGAATGCGTCGGCCTGCGAGTCCAGATGCTCGGTTGACAGGGCGGCATTGGCGCCGGCGCCGATCACGATGGTGTTGCGGCCGTGCGCATCCACGTAGATGCCCGCGGTGCCGGTGGGCTCGTCGCTGGCCTGCGCGCGCAGATCCAGTCCATCCTCCTTCGCCAGATCACGCGCCAACCTGCCGCCGGCGTCGTCGCCCAGCGCGCAGACGAACGTGGTCGCCACGCCGGCACGCACGGAGGCGATCGCCTGATTGAAGCCCTTGCCGCCGGGTCCACTCGCGTAGCGGCCGGCGATGGTCGCGCCTGCGACGGGCAGGGCATCGCAGCGCCACACATGGTCGACGTTGAAGGAGCCCACGACGACGGCGCGGGACAGGAGGGGAGATGGCGTATTCATGCGGTGATACCTGAGGTCCCGACTACGGCAGCACCGCGGTCACGGGAGGGGAACGTAAGCAGTGGGAGCAGGGCGGCCGTCGGCCGCCCCGCCCGGATCAGCCGAAGTGCGACAGCACGCCGGCGATGGTGGCCGTCATCAGCGTGGCGATGGTGCCGCCCAGCACGGCGCGCAGGCCGAAGCGCGCCAGGTCCGAGCGCCGTTCGGGCGCCAAGCCGCCGATGCCGCCGATCTGGATCGCGATCGAGCTGAAGTTCGCGAAGCCGCACAGGGCGTACGTGGCGATCAGCTTGCCTTCGTCGGACAGCGCCACGCCGGCGACCTTGCCGTTGACGATATCGGCGAGTTGCAGGTAGGCGACGAACTCGTTGATCACCACCTTCTGGCCGATCAGCGAACCGACGGTGGTCGCGTCCTGCCACGGCACGCCGATCACCCAGGCGATCGGGGCCAGCAGGTAGCCGAAGATGGTGGACAGATCGGTCGGCTTGCCGATGGCGGCCGCCAGGCCGGTCACTTCACCGATCCACGTCAGTGGCCAGTTCAGCAGTGCGATCAGGGCGATGAAGGCCAGCAGCATCGCGCCGATGTTCAGGGCCAGTCGCAGGCCGTCGCCGGCACCACCGGCGGCCGCGTCGATGATGTTGCTGGAGGTCTTCTCGACTTCCATCTTCACCGTGCCACGGGTCAACGGCGTGCCGGTTTCCGGGATCAGCAGCTTGGCGACGACCAGCGTGGCTGGCGCAGCCATGATCGACGCGGCCAGCAGGTGCTTGGCGTAGAACGCCTGCTGCTCCGGATCGCCGCCGCCGAGCATGCCGACATAGGCCGCCAGCACGCCGCCGGCGATGTGCGCCATGCCGCCGATCATCATCGTGATCAGCTCGGATTCGGTCATCCGCGGGATGTACGGACGCACCGTCAGCGGCGCCTCGGTCTGGCCGATGAAGACGCTGGCGCAGACGCTGGTGGTTTCCGCGCCAGACACCTTCATCACCTTGGTGATCGCCAGCGCCATGATCCGCACGACGAACTGCATCACGCCCAGGTGGTACAGCACGCCCATCAGCGCGGCGAAGAAGATGATGGTGGGGAGCACTTGGAACGCGAAGATGAAGCCGTAGGTCTCGATGTTCATCAGGCCGCCGAAGATGAAATTCGAACCGGCGTTGACGAAGCTGAGGATCTTCACGAAACCGTGGCCCAGCCAATCGAACACCTCGCGCCCGCCCGGGACCAGCAAGACCAGCGCAGCGAAGGCGATCTGCAGGGTGATGCCCGTGGCGACCAGCTTCCAGTCGATGGCCTTCCGGTTGTTGGAAAACAGCCAGACGATGCCGATCAGCACCGCCAGACCGAACAGGCCGAAGCCGATCCGCCCCAAGACATCCAGCATGTATTCCCCCGAGCCTTGCCTGTTGTTCTGACCGGGCAGTCTAGCAGCGCCCGGCCCGGTCCCGGCCGTTCAGCCGACCCCGTGCCAGGCCACCCACAGCGCGAGGGCGAGGAACACCACGGCGGCCAGGCTACGGGCCAGCGTCAGTGGCAACTTGTCGGCAAACCGATGACCCAGCCAGACCACTGGCACGTTGGCCAGCAGCATGCCGATCGTGGTGCCTGCGATCACCTGCCACAGCGGCTCGTACCTGGTGGCGAGCAAGACGGTGGCGACCTGGGTCTTGTCGCCGATTTCGGCCAGGAAGAACGCGATGGCGGTAGCGACGAAGGCGCCATGGGCCGGCAGTTTTTCGTTCTCGTCCAGGGTGTCGGGCTTCAGCGTCCACAGGGCCACGGCCAGGAAGCTGCCGGCGACCAGCCAGCGGAGTACCTCAGGGGACAGCCATTCGGTCAGTTCCGCGCCCAGCCAGGCGGAGATGGCGTGGTTCACCAGCGTGGCCGCCAGGATGCCCCAGGCGATCGGCCAGGGCTTGCGGTAACGCGCCGCCAGCAACAGGGCCAGCAACTGGGTCTTGTCGCCGATCTCGGCCAGGGTGACGGTACCGGTGGACACCAGCAGGGCGTGCAGCGATTGCATCAACAGCTCCGGGGCCAGGCATTCGCGTCGAGCGCGAAGGCAAACGACGCACTGCCCGGCCCGGGTAAGCGCGACGCCTGCCTTCGGTCTTGCCCGGCGAAGCGGATTGCTTCGTCCTGCGCACCATGGTCGGCGACCAAGTGTGTTGACGCGCAGAACCCGTCAGGACGGGTGGGCTACTCCCCGGAGGAGGAAAGTGCGCGCATTGTACGGACGTGAACAGTGGGACGGCGGAGCCATTCTCATTTGACAGGTCGTCCGGATATGTCGCGAGGGTGTTGACTCGCAAATAAGAATCATTATCATCAATTACGTTCCTCCCTGGAGCCCTCCGATGATCTCGAACGTCACTGCATTGCCCCTGGCCGACACGCCGACGCTGCGCGAGCGCCTTTCCCTGCCGGCCGTTGCGGCCCGCGACGAGGATGCCCTCGACAGCGACACGCTGCTCAAAGGACAGCGCGAGGTGTTGATCCGCCATGGCGACCGTGTCTATCGCCTGCGCCACACCAGCAACGACAAGCTGATCCTGACGAAGTAACGACCCGCTCCGCCGTCTGCGGCGAGGCATATCGCCGGCCACGGGTGCCGGCGATCACCGACTCCCTCCTCCGGGCGCCAGCCAAGGATCCTCCGGCCGCCAGCCTTCCGGGTTAACTCCAAGCCACAGGAAAGCTGTAGCCATGATCCGCCCCACGCTGCTCACCGCGGCCGTGTGGATGGCCCTTGCCGGCCATGCATACGCCGCCACACCCGCCGATACCGCTTCGTCTTCAGCGAACGATGCATCCACGCGCGAATTCGAGCGCATCCAAGTCACTGCCACGCGCACCGAGCGCGCCGTGTCCGATGTGCCCAACACCGTCGATGTCATCGAGCGCGAACAGCTCGACGACCAACTGGTGCGCGACATCAAGGACCTGGTGCGTTACGAGCCCGGTGTCTCGGTTACCTCCGGCAGTGGACGTTTCAGTACGCTGGGTGGCTTCCGCATCCGTGGCCTGGAGGCGAACCGCGTCCTGATCCAGACCGACGGCGTGCCGGTATCCGATGCGTTCTCGTTCGGCAGCTACCTCAGCGCCAACCGCAATTTCGTCGATCTCGACACGTTGAAGCGCGTCGAGATCGTGCGCGGTCCGGCCAGTTCGCTTTATGGCTCGGATGCACTCGGCGGCGTCGTCGCCTTCGTCACCAAGGATCCTTCCGATTATCTGAAAGACGGCAAGGATGCCTACTTCGGATTGAAGTTCGGCTACGAAGGCGACTGGCAGGGTCTGTTCGCCGGCGCCACTGCCGCGTTCGGTGGCGAGCGCTGGAGCGGCCTGGTGGCAGCCAGCCACCGGCAGGGCAGGGAAACCGAGAATCAGGGCGAGAACGACAGTCCCAACACCTCGCGCACCACGCCGAATCCGCAAAGCCGTAATGGCCGCAGCCTGTTGAGCAAGCTGGTGTTCGCGCCGAGCGCCAACCAGCGCTTCCGGCTGACCGTCGATGCGAACGAGGACTACAGCACGATTACCGGCCTGAGCAACCTTCCACTGGTGCCTTCCCCCAGCAGCCTGAGCATCTTGTCGCAGGATGGCAGGGACCATCAGACGCGTGCCCGTGTGTCGCTAGAGCATGAGGTCGACGCGGTCGAATCGGCGTTCGCCGACAGCCTGCGTTGGCAGGTCTACCGCCAGGACAGCGAATCGACCCAACGCACCGTCGAACGCCGTGGCAACAACACGGTGCGCAACAATCTGCACAACTTCGATCAGCGCACCTATGGCCTGCAGGCCACGCTCCACAAAGCCTTCTCGACGGGCGCGGTGGAACATGACGTGACCTATGGTCTGGATGCGTCGGTGACGGACAGCAAGGAAAAGCGCGACGGCACGTCCACCAACCTGACCACCGGCATGGTCAGCAATCTCGTCGGCCAGGATCGCTTCCCGGTGCGCGACTTCCCGATCAGCGAAACCACCAAGATCGGTGCCTACCTGCAGGACGAAATGACGCTTGCCGACGGCAAGCTCAGCGTGATACCGGCTGTGCGCGTGGACTACTACAAGCTGGATCCGACCCTCGACAACATCTTCGCCGAGGACAACCCGGGCGTGGCGGTCGAGGGCATGACCGACACGGCGGTATCGCCGAAGCTGGGCGCCGTATGGCGCTTCAACGAAAACTGGTCGCTGTTCGGCAACTATGCACGCGGCTTCCGCTCGCCGCCGTACGGCGACGTCAACGTTGGCTTCACCAACCTGCAGGGCGGTTACACGGTGATCGCCAACCCCGACCTGAAGCCCGAGACCAGTAGCGGGTACGAACTGGGCGTTCGTTTCAGCAACGCAGCGGTGTATGCGGGCCTGACCGGCTACTACAACAGTTACAAGGATTTCATCGAGTCGCAGGTACTGGTCAGTGCACCGCCGCAGACGCCGCTGATGATCTTCCAGTCGCAGAATGTCTCCGACGCGCGCATCTACGGCGTGGAGTTCAAGGCGGGCGTGGATTTCGGTGCGCTCAGCGATGGGTTGGAAGGCCTGTCGCTGCGTGGCTCGGTGGCGCATTCGCGCGGCGACAACAAGACCGACGACGAGCCGCTGTACTCCATTGATCCGTTGCGTGCCACGCTCGGTCTGGCGTATGACAGGGGAACGTGGGGCACGGAGCTGGTCAGTTCCTTCGCCCGGAAGAAGGATCGACTGGCGCCGTTGCAGACCATTCCTGTTCGAGTGGAGTACTACCAGCCTGCGGGCTACGGCGTGCTTGATCTCTATGCGCACTGGGAGTTCGCACCTGGCGCCAAGGTCAACCTGGGCCTGCTCAACCTGACCGACAAGACGTATACGGACTGGGCAGACGTCAACGGCGTCGCCGAGAACAGCACCGTGCTGGACCGCTACACGCGTCCCGGCCGCACGCTGTCGGCCAGCCTCTCGGTGAGCTGGTAGGCCATGGCGACGCGCGCGCTGCCTGGGTCGATCGTCACCGGCATGACGGCCGCGGCGTTTCCCGCGGCGGCGCAGCTGGCGGCACTCGGTCCGGTGCTGTGCCTGTATCGCAGCCAGCAAGGCAGTGAACTCGCCGGCTGGCAGCAGGCGGTGCGAGTGGAGGCCCACATCGGCGTCGAAAGCGAGGGTCTGGACGAACGCCTGCTGTTCTACGACGCGCAGGGACGCTGTTGCTGGCGTCTCTGCCTGCTGCCGGAGAGCGATTTCGTCGCGTGGGACCGTCTGCTGTCGTCGTTGCCGTCCGGGCAGGACGCCGGTGGGGCAGGACTGAGCGATCGTCTCTGGCGTCGCCTCGCCGGGCGCCTGCTGGGCGGTGAATGGCGCGCGTGTGCCCTGCAATTGCATGCGGTACCGCAGATCGCGGCGCCGCCGGTGTTGGCCGCCAGCCTGCCCTTCATGTCGACGCTGGGTGCCACCACGGCGCGCCGTATTGCGCAGGCAGAGGGTGCGGATCTGGAAGGGTCACTCGAGGACTGCTGTTGTGCCCAGTCCAGCCTGCACGCGATGCAACTGCAGGCCGATTACGAACATCAAGAAGCGGACACCACTGTCGTGCCGTTGATCAGACTGAAATAACCAAGGAAAGCCACCATGAAAACACCGGTCGCCATCGCGCTCTCACTGAGCACGCTGTTCTGTGCCGCCTCCGCCGCAGCCGACACCGTCCGTGACCGCCAGTCCATCCTGGCGATGCAGGGCGACTACACGGTCGACTTCGCGTTCGACGAAACCGTGCTGCTGCAACCCGGTTACGAGCGCCAGTCGGCGATGCGCAGTGGCGGTGACGAGACGGTGATCGTGGTCGAGGACACGCCCACGCGCATCGTGCTGCAGCACATCCTGGTGGACGCGAAGAGCGGCCACGTCACCAAGCATTGGCGGCAGGACTGGTTCTACGAAGCGCCGACGCGCTTCGAGTTCACCGCCGACCAGACCTGGCACGTGCGGACGATCCCGGCCGATGCCACCCGCGGCGCATGGACGCAGTGCGTCTACGAAGTCAGCGATGCGCCGCGCTACTGCGGCACCGGCCGCTGGGACTACACCAACGGCGTGGCCACCTGGACCAGCGACCTGAGCTGGCGGCCGTTGCCGCGCCGCGAGTACACCCGGCGGACCGATTACAACGCGCTGTCGGTGGTGAACCGCCACACGCTGACGCCGAATGGCTGGACCCACGAGCAGTTCAATACCAAGGTGCTGCGCAAGCCCGACGGCACCCAGGTGGAACTGGCGCGCGAGTTCGGCTTCAACGACTACCTCAAGACCACCGAGGTCGACTTCAAGCCCGCACGCGATTACTGGCAGGCCACCGCCGGCTACTGGGCCAAGGTGCGTGGGCACTGGGGCGGCTTCCTGTCCAAGGCGCCGGGCGTGCGGCTGAAGACCAAGGTCGACGGCATGGCGATGATCATCCCGCTGTTCACCCAGGCGGGTGACGTGCAGGAAGGCAAGCCGGTGGCGGATGCCGAGATCGCGAAGGTGTTCGCCGACTGGGTGGAGCCCGCACCGGTCGAGCGCGCGGGTAACACGCAGGCCGCGCACTGAGTTTCTCTCCGGCACAGGGATGTGCCGCCTTTGTAAAAAGACCCCCGCGGGTGCGGGGGCAGGGGATACCACGGGTCTCTCTATCTATTAGTACGTATCAGAGCAGCGCGCCGCCCTTGCCGGCCGGAGGCGCGGGCGGGGCAGGGGGAGCCGGCGGCGGCACCAGGTCGGAACTGCCTTCGTCGAACGTCTGCACGTTGCCGTCCTGGTCCACGATCATCACGCGCCGGCGTTCGACGACCGTGGGCGCGCTGCCCGGTGTCACGGCCACGCGAGGCTTCACGATCACGCGTGACGCCACCGGTAGCCGCAGGCCTGCCGCTTTCGGCACCGTGACCGTGCTCGTGCGTGTCTTGCGGTCGCGCAAATACTCCACCGCGAGCGTGGCGTTCTCCGGCTTGCCGCGCAGCGCCTGCATGACGTCACGCGGGGAGGTCACCGCGCCGCCTTCGATCGTGCGGATGACGTCGCCCGCCTGGAGGCCTGGCAGTTCTTCCCCGACGGATAGCACCAGCACGCCGGCATCGGTGCCGAAGTAGCGACCCAGCGCGGCATCGACGGACGCCAGATTGAGATTGCTCCAGCGGAACGCCTCGGCGAGCGCGGGCAGCTTGCAGTCCTCGCCCTTGCAATCGCCCAACTTGCCGAGCTGGCGGAGTTCGCGTTGCACGTCGGGCGAGATGACCATGTCGATGTCACCGGTCGGGAGCGGCGTGCCCTCCGGCCACGGGGTGCCGCCTTCACCGCTGCGGAAGAAGAACGTGCGGGGTCCCTGTCCTGCGGATGCCGTGTGCGATGACGCGGATGACGGCGTGACATCGACGTCGTGCGCCTTGCCATCACGTTGGTAGGTAATCCGGACCGCCGCGTCGGCTTTCAGGCCGGCCAGCAATGTGCGGGCGTGTTCGACGCGTGCTTCGCCCGTGGCGCCGCTGACGGGCTGGCCCGAGACGCGGACCAGCCGGTCGCCGGCCTTGAGTCCGGCCTTCGACGCACCGCTGTCGGGCGTCACGCCGGTGATGCGAACGCCGATGCCCTCGTCGCCGGCGAGCAGCACGCCCAGGCGTGGTCGCTGCAGCAGGATGCGATCGATCTTGATGGGGGCGTGGGCGCCGCTTTGTGGAGCAAGTTCAGCGAGGCGCTTGGCCGCACGCTGGAGGTCTGCGCGTGCGGCCTCGAGTTCCTTCTGGCGCGCAGCGGCATCGTCCTGCTGCGCCCACACCGGCCATGCGGTGGCGAGGGCCAGGGTGAGCAGGGCGCGGGTGATGGCAATCGTCTTCATGGTGATCCTCGTGACGTAGGCGTGGTCAGTAGATGGCGGTGTCGGGTGCCCGGGCGCTGTCGTGGTACGCCACGCTCCAGCGCTGGGTGGTTTCCACCCCGGTGAGCTGGCGCAGGGTGTCGACGCGTTCTTCCCACAGGGCGGCGCGGGTATCGATCGGAAGTGCCGACTGGGACAGCGCCAGGTCGATATGCGCTACCTGGTCCTGCAGGTCCGCCGCGACGGCGAGGGTGGCGACATTGCTGGCACCCGTGTCGGGCAACTGGGCCAGCACGGCTTCAAGCCGGGCGGACTCGTTGTAAAGCGCATCGAGCCGCGCGGGTTGCACCGACGGTGTCGTCGCATGGGCCGCTGGGAAGGCCCGGTCCTGCACCCGCGCTGCGATCGAGCGCGTATCGGGGGACGGAGGTGGCGCGAGGGGCGCCGCCTCCGTTTGCGTCGGCGCTGGCGCATCCACGGCGGCCTGCGACGCCGACGTTGGCGGTGTCGCAGCAATGTGCCAGGTGCCTTGACCGGTGGGGGGCGCATGATGGAGCGCGCGCCACGACATCAGCGGCACGACGAAGGCCAACAACACCGATGCGGCGAGCGTCATTGCCGGCCGGCGCCAGCGCGACGGGCGTGCGGCAGTCCGGACCGGAGGCAGTGCATCGGCGAGGCGCTGCCAACTGCCTGCCGGCGACGGCTCGCACGGCAGCGCTGCGAAGGCATCCGCCCAATCGCGTGGCATCGGTTCGCGGGTAAGGGAATCAGGCATGGACGGGTTCCTCGATCTGCAGCAGCGCCCGCAACCGGCGGGTGCCGCGCGAAAGCTGCGACTTGGAGAAGCTGGGCGTGCGCTGCATCAGCGCGGCGATCTCGTCATGGGTATAGCCCTCGGCGTGGTAGAGCCACAGGACGCTGCGGGTGGCGGACGGCAGCCCGTCGAGTGCGCGTTGCAGCAGGGCGGCATCGGCCGCGGCCCACGGCGGCAGCCCGCGGTCTTCCGGCAGGTCGTCCTCATCCACCGTGATTTCGCTCACCAGCCGCCTCTGCCGTCGTAGCCGCAGCAGCGCCTCGTTGACCGCGATCTGGCGCAGCCAGCCCCAGAACGGGCAATCGGCGCGGTAGTCCGGCAGGTGGTGGAACAGTTTCAGCATGGTGTCCTGCAACACGTCGCCGGCCTCCTCGCGGTCGCCGCAGATGCGCAGTGCCAGGGTGAACACCGGGCGTTCGAATCGGCGGTAGATCTGTTCGAACGACGCCCTGCAGCCGCCGCGCGCTCGGGCGACCAGGCTGTCGGGGACCTCGATGGCGAACTGCGATCGGTTCAAGCGGGGACGTTCTTCGTGGGTTCGGAGGTAAGGGATGCCGCCGAAGGCAATACCGTCGCAGTGCCGGTGAAGTTCCCGTCGGCAGCCATCGGCCCCGTGCCTATAATCGGACCAACAACATGGGGAGGGGGTCAGCATGGATTTCGGTATTTCGACACTCGTGGTCGCGGCGGTGGTGTTGTTCATCGTGGTGACCTTCTTCAAGGGCGTCCGCGTCGTCCCGCAAGGCTACGAGTTCACCGTGGAGCACTTCGGCAAGTACACCCACACCATGTCGCCGGGCTTGCACTTCCTGATCCCGTACATGCAGAGCATCGGCCGCAAGGTCAACATGATGGAGCAGGTGTTCGAGGTGCCCTCTCAGGACGTCATCACCAAGGACAACGCGGTGGTGAAGGTCGACGGCGTGGTGTTCTTCCAGGTGCTCGACGCAGCCAAGGCCGCCTATGAGGTGTCCAGCCTGGACCAGGCGATGATCGCCCTGGTGCAGACCAACATCCGCACCGTGATCGGTTCGATGGACCTGGACGAATCGCTGAGCCAGCGCGAGACCATCAACGCCAAGCTGCTGGGCGTGGTCGACCACGCGACCAGCCCGTGGGGCGTGAAGGTCAACCGCATCGAGATCAAGGACATCCAGCCGCCGCGTGACCTGGTGGACGCGATGGCCCGGCAGATGAAGGCCGAGCGCGACAAGCGCGCGTCGATCCTGGAAGCGGAAGGTGCGCGCCAGTCCGAGATCCTGCGCGCCGAAGGCGACAAGCAGAGCGCGATCCTGGAAGCGGAAGGCAAGCGCGAAGCCGCCTACCGCGAAGCCGAAGCGCGCGAACGCCTGGCCGAGGCCGAGGCCAAGGCGACCGAGCTGGTGTCCAACGCGATCGCGCAGGGCGACGTGCAGGCGATCAACTACTTCATCGCGCAGAAGTACGTGGAAGCCTTCAAGGAACTGGCCACGGCGCCGAACCAGAAGTTCGTGCTGATGCCGATGGAAGCCACGGGCATCATCGGCTCGATCGCCGGCATCGCCGAACTGGCCAAGGGGGCGCTGGACAAGCAGCAGGCGGCCGCGCCGCCGCGTCCGCCACGCGTGCCGGGAGGCTGACATGAGTTTCAAGTTCGCGTTCTGGGCGGTCGCGGCGCTGGTGCTGTTCGCGGCCGAAGCGATGGCGCCGGGCGCCTTCATGCTGTGGTTCGGTTTCGCCGCGGTTGCGATGGCCGTCATCGTGCTGGTGGCGCCGGGACTGGGCTGGTTGGCGCAGGCGGTGCTGTTCTCGGTGCTCGCGCTGATTGCCGTTGCGGTCTACCGCACGTGGTTCCGCGGCAAGGGCCGCCAGAGCGACAAGCCGCTGCTCAACCGCCGCGCCGAGCAACTGGTGGACACCGTGGCCATGCTCGACCAGCCGATTGCCGGTGGGCGCGGCCGGGTCAAGATCGACGACGCGTTCTGGGTGGTGGAAGGTCCCGAACTGCCGGCGGGTACTCGCGTGCGGGTGGTCGCGGTGAACGGCATGACGCTGAAGGTGCAGGAGGCGTAAGTGGGTGCGACGGTGCTTGCGTGGTCGATGGCCCTGTTGGCGCCGGTGTCGGTGACCACGACGGACCTGATCGGCCGCGTGATGCCGCCATACCCGGGCGGACTGGATGAACTGGGTGGCAGTTGCGTTACCGGCTCCACCGACGCCGCGCACGTGTGCGATTACTCGGTGGGCGTTCTGGCGACGCCCGCCGCGGATCCGGCCGGCGAGCCGGTGCCGCGCTTCGTGGTGGCGGGACAGTTGGCAGGTCGCGACGGTCCCCGCGCGCAGTGGCGCATCACCGACGCGCAGCCGTATCCGGCCGGACGATCCGACTATTACCTTCAGTTCGGTACCTGCCGGGTGAACGGGCAGGACGATGCGCGCGTGGCCGCGCTCGTGCGCCAGCACGGCACCACGACCGAGTGGGTGAAGGATGTCGCATGGGCGGGTCGCCTGCGACTGCCGGATGCCCGGTTCGACGTGCTGGATGCGCGCACCGTGGACTGCATCAACGAGGCCTACTACGGCCTGTAACGGCACCGCACCGCGCTGGTGCGTTCTGGGATAATGCGCTTCTTTGTCCGTTCCGGAAGCCGCCATGACCCAGAAGACCATCCTCAATGACACCCATCGCGCGCTCGGCGCCAAGATGGTCGACTTCGGCGGCTGGGACATGCCGATCCACTACGGGTCGCAGATCGAGGAGCACCACCAGGTGCGTCGCGACGCCGGCATGTTCGACGTCAGCCACATGACCGTGGTCGACCTGCGCGGCGATCTCAGCCGCGAGTTCCTGCGCCAGCTGGTCGCCAACTCGGTGGACAAGCTGCAGAAGCCGGGCAAGGCGCTGTACACCGCCATGCTCAACGAGCAGGGTGGCGTGATCGACGACCTGATCATCTATTTCCTGGCCGAGGACTTCTTCCGCCTGGTGGTGAATGCCGCCACCCGCGAGAAGGACCTGGCATGGATCACTGCGCAGGCGGCCGCATTTGAGGTGCAGGTCACCGAGCGTCCCGACTTCGCCATGGTCGCCGTGCAGGGCCCGACCGCGCGCGAGCGCGTGCACGGCCTGCTGCGTGAGGAGGATCGCGCGAAGGTCGGCAAGCTGACCCGCTTCGCCGCCGCCGACGCCACCAGCACCGGCGGCGTGCCGCTGTTCGTCGCCCGCACCGGCTACACCGGCGAGGACGGCTACGAGATCGTGCTGCCGCAGACGCAGGCCGTGGCGTTCTGGAACGCGCTGCTCGAGGCGGGTGTCAAGCCGGCCGGCCTCGGTGCGCGCGATACCTTGCGCCTGGAGGCCGGCATGAACCTCTACGGTCAGGACATGGACGACACGGTGTCGCCGTACGAAGCGGCGCTCGCCTGGACGGTGTCGCTGGACGAGGGACGCGCGTTCACCGGCCGCGCCACGCTGGAAGCGCAGAAGGCATCCGGCGCACCGCGGCAGATGATCGGGCTGGTGATGGACGAGAAGGGCGTGCTGCGCCACGGCCAGAAGGTGCTCACCGCGCGCGGCGCGGGCGAGATCCTGTCCGGGACCTTCTCGCCGACGCTCGGCAAGGCCATCGCCTTCGCGCGCGTGCCTGCCGGTGACATCCCGCTGGGCGCCGACGGCGGCGTGCGCGTGGACATCCGCGGCAAGGAAGTGCCGGTGCGCGTGGTGAAGTTTCCCTTCGTACGCGAAGGCGAAGCCCAGCCAGGCGTGCTTGAATGAACCGGGGCAGGTTCCCTTTCCCCACTCGATCCTCCGCTAAACTATCGTCTCCTTCCCGACCTATCGCACCGATCCGGAGTAGCCCATGAGTGAGATCCCCGGCGATCTGAAATTCCTGAAGTCCCACGAGTGGGCCCGCGTCGAGAGCGACGGCCGCGTCACCGTTGGCATCTCCGATCACGCGCAAGGCCTGCTCGGCGACCTGGTGTATGTCGAACTTCCGAACGTGGGCGATCGCATCGAGGCCGGCAACGCCAGCGCCGTGGTGGAGTCCGTCAAGGCGGCGTCCGACGTGTACAGCCCGGTGACGGGCAAGGTGCTCGAGGTCAACGCCGCGCTGGCCGACAAGCCCGAGACCATCAACGAAGACGCCTACGGCGACGGCTGGATCTTCGTGCTGGAGGTCGAGGAGCCGGACCAGCTCAACGAGCTGCTGTCACCCGACGACTACGCCGAGCTGATCGAAGACGACGATCACTGAGGTCTGTCCACGGGCAGTCCCCCTGCGGGGAATCGGCAACGGCGGAGATCCTCGCTGTTGCCGGTTCCCCGTTCCGTTTCTGGAGGGCGCGCGTCGGGCGGCGGATGCATCGGTACCGATGAGCCAGTCGTCGCCGGCGAGATGCATGCCGGTGGATGCCTGCGTTCCGACCGACGAACGGCGCGCGGGTGCCGCACGATCCCGATGGCCGCGAAAGGTGATCGGAAGCGCGTCGTCGATGGCGCGCGATGGCGTTGGATGTCGATGCAACGGGTGCCGAAGGTGGCGACATCGTCGTCGCCGGAAGGAAAAATGTTTGCGCAGTTCGGCGCAATCCGGCTTGTGCAACGCGAAATCGGAAGCCTCGTCGGAAAGTTTTTTTTAGCCGGCGTTCAAGCCGTTCGAACAGGCATCGGCGGTCGGGACGCGTCGATGTCGTCATCGCGCCCGACGCGCTCAAGCGAAGTCGCCAAGAAAAAAAAGCGCGTTTTACCGATGTTTTTTTCGGGCGGGTGTCCATCGAGTGCATCTGGTGCTTCCGGTCGCGATGCGGTGCCGGCGTCGCATCCGCTTTCCGGCGCCGCCCAGGCATGCCGGCCGAGGAAAAAAAAGTTGCGCGAAGGTGTTGACACCTTGAAAAACCGTGATTAGGTTTCGCCCCAAGCAGCGCGTGCTGCGGAAGCGAGTGAGTCGAATCAACACGACAGCGCGAAAGACAACACAGCCCATCGTCCGCACCCGGATTGCGGTGGACGCAGGACTCGCTTCCCCCGGAAAAACGTATCACCCCTCCTTCAACGCACCCGTGTCGCCAGCCGACGCGGGTGTTTTCGTATTTGTAGGGGGCCGGGTTTCGCACGCCTGGCACCCTGGGGAATCCGCATCGCCGCGCGTGTCGCGACGACGGCTGCCGACGGGTCCGACTCCCGCGGCGTTTCTTGCAGCTGGGCCTGCCTCCGGGCAGATGTGCTGTAACCAGACGTAACCATCCATAGTTCATTGACGAGGAGCCATCACATGGCAACGAAGAAAGCTGCGAAGAAGAAACCGGCCGCCAAGAAGGCTGCCAAGAAGGCCACCAAGAAGGCATCGGCTAAGAAGACCGTGAAGAAGGCAGTGAAGAAGGCTGCCAAGAAGGTCGCCAAGAAGGTCGCCAAGGCCAAGAAGGCAGTGAAGAAGGTCGCCAAGAAGGCCGCCAAGAAAGTAGCCAAGAAGCCGGCCAAGAAGGCCGCCAAGAAGACCGCGAAGAAGGCCACCAAGAAAGTAGCCAAGAAGCCGGCCAAGAAGGTTGCCAAGAAGGCCGCCAAGAAGACCGCGAAGAAGGCTGCCAAGAAAGTAGCCAAGAAGCCGGCCAAGAAGGCCGCGAAGAAGGCCGCCAAGAAGCCTGCCAAGAAGTCCAAGAAGAAAGCGGCCCCCGTCGCGCTGCCGGCCACCCCGGCTCCGCTGATCTAAGCCCACCCCGGTTATCCGTAACACCATGAACTCTCTCCCTGTGCCCAGCGGGGGGAGAGTTTTTTTATGGGCGAACGGCTAGGCTGCCGTCTCCCGAATGCCGAGGAGGCTGCGCATGAAGTTCATCAGGTGGGTGCTGGCGGCGATCGCCGTGCTGGGCGTAGTCTTCATCGCGGGCGGGTTGCTGCTGCCGTCGACGACCCATGTGGAGCGCAGCGTCGTCATCGAGCGCAGTCCCGGGCAGGTGTTCGCCACGCTCGACTCGTTCGAGCGCTTCAATACCTGGTCGCCGTGGGCGGAGTATGACCCGCAGGCGACCTACACATTCGAAGGGCCTGCCAGCGGCGTCGGCGCGCGCATGCGCTGGGTCGGCAACCGCGCCGTCGGCAGCGGCAGCCAGGAGATCACGGCCAGTGAACCGCATCGGCGCGTCGCGGTGGCGCTGGACTTCGATGGCAGCCAGGCACAGGGCACCTACGTGCTGGCCCCGGAGGGCGCAGGGACACGTGTGACCTGGGCGTTCGACAGCGACCACGGCATGAACCCGTTCAAGCGCTGGCTGGGTCTGCTGTTCGACAAGATGATCGGCGCGGACTACGAGAAAGGCCTGGCCAAGCTCAAGGCGCTGCTCGAACAGGAGGCGACGTCCTGAGTCGGGCAGCGTGCGGCGGATCGACATCGCCGCCGCACGGTCGTTGGCCTAGTGCGGCGATGCGGTACCGCGTTGCGACGACGTGCCGCTGTCTTTCCTGCCGTCGACCGGCGTACCGTCCGGCGACTCCGCCAGCAGCAGATCGTAGTCGGCCGGCGTTTCGACCCACGGCTGGCCCGGCAGGCCCATCGCGCGATCAAGGATGGTCGGCAGCAGACCCGAGGGCAGCGAACTGTCGCTGTTCCAGACCAGCGCCACGCCGAAATCCTGTCCGGGCACCAGCGCGACCAGCCCGCGATAGCCCTGCACCGCACCGGCGTGGAAGACGACCTGCTGGCCCGCGTAATCGAACACGCGCCAACCCAGGGCGTAGCTGGCGGAATGGATGCGTTCGCGACGCCAGCCGCCGCGCATCTCGCCCGGCGTGGTCACCACCGGGGAATGCAGCGTGGCCAGCAGCGGTGCCGGCAGCACGTCGGGGCGGTGGCCCGTCTGCGCGATCAGCCACTGCGCCAGATCACTGGCGCTGGCGTTGACGCCCGCAGCGGGCGGAAGGCGGTAGTAGGTCGGCTTGGGCGTCAGCGATACCCAGCCGTTGCGGCTGCGCACGTGCGGCCTCGCCCAGCGCGTGCTGCCCTGGATGCCCGCCAGGCCCATGCTCGCGTCGTTCATGCCCAGCGGCTTGAAGATGCGGCGATCCACGGCCTGGTCGTAGAAGGTGCCGGTCGCGGCGAACACCACGTCGCCGATCAGGCTGAAGGCGACGTTCTGGTACGCATAGCACTCGCCGGGCGCGCACTTCAGCGGTGCATAGGCGAGCTTGCGGGCGACGTCGTAGTACTCGGCGTTGGCTTCGATGTCGCGGTCGAAGGCGTTGTGCGCCTGCAGGCCGACGCTGTGGCTCAGCACGTCGGCCACGGTCACATGCGAGGTCGCGTTGGCGTCGCTCAACTGGAAGCCGGGGACGAACTGGTTGACCTTGCTGTCCCAGCGCAGCGAGCCGTCCTGCACCATCAGGCCAGTCAGCGTGCTGGCAAAGGCCTTCGACAGCGAGGCCAGGCGGAACACGGTGTGCGAATCGACCTGCTGCGGATTGACCACGTCGGTAACGCCATACCCGCGTGCGCTGAGCACGCGGCCGTTGTGGACGATGGCCATCGCCAACCCAGGCACGCGCTGGCCCACGGTGAGGTGCTCGGCCATGGTCTCGAACGAACGCACATCGAAACCGGCCGCGAGCGGCTGCATGTTCTGCTCGGCCAGCGACGTGCGGTAAGGGCGCGGCTGCGTCGGCGACACGTAGGGCGCCGCACTGGCGCTTGCGATCGCCTCTGCGCTTTGCTTGGCCGTGGTCCACCGCAGTGGCGTCTGCGCCGTCGACGAGAGCGTCAAGGGCAGCAGCAGGCCGACCAGACCGATCCGGAAGACATGCAGCGATCGGCGGCTCTTCTTGTGTTTCATCGTGCGTGACGCCTGCGTGAGTTCGTGCCGTCGGGCGATCATAACGCCGCTTTTTTCCATTGCACAAACAGGGAGAAGTTCCGTGCCCATGTTGTTCATCCTGTTGCTGATTACGGGTGTGGCGTACGTCCCATTTCGCGGGACGTATGCCTCGTTCATCGGTCCGTGATCGCGTGGAATGCGTTCAGGAATGCATTCGCACAGGAGCATGCAAATTCCGCGCCGGAGCGCGCGCTGCGCGCCTTGTGTCGCGAGGTGCCGGCGCCGGGAGCGACGCTGGGGCGTATTCAGGTGGATTGCCTGAACGCAGTTGCGCGACGGCATCGCCACCCGCGGGGTGGCGATGCAGGGACGATCGGCGCTCCGCGCGTCAGCCTGCGGTGGCGAAGGCTGGCGTCGCCGCCGTGGCGTGCGCGTGGCCGCCGAGCGGTGGAACGCCGCGGATCAGGTCCGAGGCGCGCTCGGCGATCATGATGGTGGGGGCGTTGGTGTTGCCGCCGATCAGCGACGGCATCACCGACGCGTCGATGACTCGCAAGCCGTCGACGCCGCGCACGCGCAGTTGCGGATCGACCACGGCGTCCTCGTCGCTGCCGATGCGGCACGTACCGACCGGGTGGTAGACGGTTTCCGCCTTGGCGCGGATGAAGGCGACCAGCTCGGTATCCGAGAGATCGGTGCGGGCGGGATGGATCGGCGCACCGCGGTAGGCGTCGAACGCCGGCTGGGCGAACAGTTCGCGCGACAGCTTGGCGCACTCGACCATCATCTTCAGATCGAAGCCCTCCGGGTCGCTCAGGTAGTTCGCCTCGATGCGCGCATCGGTGCGCGGATCCGCGCTGGCCAACAGGATGCGTCCCCGGCTGCGCGGCCGCAGGAAGCAGGCATGCGCGGTGTAGCCGTCGCCAGGCAGGCGGTTGCGGCCATGGTCGTCGAGCATGGCCGGCACGAAGTGCATCTGGATGTCGGGCCGGTCGTCCGGTGCCAGCGACGAACGCACGAACGCCCCGGCCTCGGCGATGTTGCTGCTGCCCGGGCCACGGTGACCGCGCAGGAAATAGTCGAAGGCGGTCTTCAGTTCGCTGGTGCGATCGTAGGTGACGCGCTGGGTGCTGTGCTGCAGGGTGCAGATGTCGAGGTGGTCCTGCAGGTTGCGGCCGACGCCCGTCAGCGCGTGCCGCACACTGATGCCGGTCTGCTCCAGATGCGCGGACGGGCCGATGCCGGACAGCATCAGCAGTTGCGGCGAGTTGATCGCGCCGCCGCTCAGCAGCACTTCGCCGGCGCAGCGCGCGATCACCTCGTGCCCGCCGCGCGCGTACGCCACGCCGATCGCACGACCCTTCTCCAGCAACACGCGGCGGACCAGCGCGCCGGTGACGATGTCGAGGTTCTGGCGGTCGCGCGCGGGATCCAGGTACGCCACGGCCGACGAGCAGCGGGCGCCGTCCTTCTGCGTCACCTGGTACAGCCCGAAGCCGGCCTGCGTGGGACCGTTGAAGTCGTCGTTGCGGACGAAGCCGGCTTGCGTGCCTGCGTCGATGAAGGCGGCGGACAGCGGGTTGGTGTAGCGCAGGTCGGCGACATGGAGCGGACCGTCGCCGCCATGCAGTGCGTCCGCCCCGCGCGCATTGCGTTCCGAGCGGCGGAAGTAGGGCAGCGCGCTGGCCCAGTCCCAGCCCTCGGCGCCGGCATTCGCCCAGTCGTCGTAGTCCTGCGGCACGCCGCGGATGTAGCACATCGCATTGATCGAACTGGAACCGCCGAGCACCTTGCCGCGCGGCCACCACAGGCGACGGTGGTCGAGATGCGGCTCGGGGGCGGTGTCGTAGTTCCAGTTCACGCCCTTCTGACCGACCAGCTTGGCCAGCCCGGCGGGCATGTGGATGAAGGGATGCCAGTCGCGTGGACCGGCTTCCAGCAGCAGCACGCGGCAGGCGGGGTCTTCGCTCAGGCGGTGGGCCAGGACACAGCCGGCGGAACCGGCGCCCACGATGATGTAGTCGTACACATGCTGCCCTGTTGCGAAGTCCGCCGAACCTAGCGGCGGGGGATAGAGCAAATGCTCGGCCGGTTGCGGTGCGCGGCGCAGGATGTCGCCGCGGCAGGATTTCGCCGGCCGATCGCAGCGGAAACGCTGGCGATGTTGCAGTGCATCGGATACCTTGCGCGCCACAGGCGGGCGCTGCCCGCGTCGATGATGCGATCGCAGGCCGCGCCCCATGGACCCGTCTTCCCCCGCGACCACCCGCTTCGGCCGATTCCGTGCGGCGATGACGGAATCCCCGCCGCTGCTGTGGGCGTTCGTCTACTTCTTCTGCCTGCTGAGTGGCTACTACGTGCTGCGGCCGGTGCGCGAGGCGATGGCGGCGTCCAGCGATATCGAAGCCGTGTTCCCGCCGGCGTTGATCGCGTTCTTCGCGAACCGCGGTGTCGCGCTCGGCGAGTTCACGCTGCAGTTCATCTTCAGCGCCGTGTTCCTGATCATGCTGGTGCTGCAGCCGGTGTATGGCTGGCTGGTGAGCCGCTTCCCGCGCCGGGTCTTCCTGCCGGTGATCTATGGCTTCTTCATCGCCACGCTGCTGGTGTTCTACGCCATGTTCGACAGCGGCATCGCCGGTCGCGGGCTGGCCTTCATCCTGTGGATCACGGTGTTTAACCTGTTCGCGGTGGCCGTGTTCTGGAGTTTCATGGCGGATGTCTTCACCAATGTGGAGGCGCGTCGCTACTACGGCTACATCGGCGCGGCCGGCACCATGGGCGCATTCCTCGGGCCCGCACTGACCAAGTCGCTGGTCGTGCGCGTGGGCATCCCGAACATGATGCTGGTGTCGGCCTTCCTGTTTTCGGTCTGCGTGCTGTGCATCTTCAGGCTGCGGACGTGGGCGGTCGCACGCGAGGCCGAACGGCGCCAGACCAGCGGCGAGATCCCGATGGGGGGCGACATCCTGGCGGGGCTGAAGCTGATCGCACGCGAGCCGCTGCTGCGCTGGCTGGCCGCCATGGTGGTGATGGGTGTCGGCGTCGGCACGTTGCTCTACAACGAACAGAACGCCATCGCACGCACGATGTTCACCTCGGCCGAGGCTCGCGCCGACTACTTCGCCACGCTGGACCTGGCGGTCAATTCGCTGACGCTGATCGTGCAACTGCTGCTGACCCGCGTGCTGTTGTCCCGCTTCGGTATCGCGCCGGCCCTGTTGATCCCGGGCTGCGCGATCATCATCGGCTTCTCGATCCTGGCCGCGTCGCCGCTGCCCATGATGATCGCCATCGTGCAGGTGGTCACCCGTGCCGGCGAATTCTCGCTGGCCAAGCCGGCGCGCGAGACGATCTATACCCGGGTCGGTCGCGAGTGGCGCTACAAGGCCGGTGCCGCGATCGATACCGTGATCTATCGAGGCGGCGACCTCAGCTTCGTCTGGCTGCACAAGTTCCTGTCGGCGTTCGGGTCGAACGTGGTGTTTGGCGCCGGCCTGCTGGTCGCCAGCGCCATGACGTTCAGCGCCTGGCGCCTGCTGCGCGAAGAATCGAAGCTGCCGTCCGAGCGCGCCGTTGACGACGCGCCGTCTGGTGCCGCGAAGGCCTGAAGACGCCGACAGGTACAGCGGCTATGCTGCCCGCCACATGACGGGAGGAAGTGGATGGATCTGATCGCGACGGGACTGGTGGTGCTGGTGGCGCTGCTGCACGCCTACTTCCTGGTCCTGGAGATGTTCCTGTGGACCAGGCCACTGGGCCTCAAGACGTTCCGCAATACGCCGGAGAAGGCCGAGACCACCCGTGTACTCGCGGCCAACCAGGGCCTCTACAACGGCTTCCTCGCCGCCGGTCTGATCTGGGGCCTGCTCACCGCGCAGTGGAACGTCGTCGTCTTCTTCCTGCTGTGCGTGATCGTGGCGGCGCTGTACGGCGCGTGGAGCGTCAACAAGCGCATCTTCTTCGTGCAGGGCGTGCCGGCGATCGCCGCGCTGGCGGCGGTGCTGTTCGTATCGATGATGGGTGCCGTCGCGCGCTGAGCGCGTAGGCGGGCGATGCTCAGCGCATCGCCCACGCCAGCAGTAGTCCGCCCGAGGCGAACAACACCAGCCACGACAAGTGACGCCCACGCGTGATGACCAGCGGCAGCAGGCCGGAGACGCCGAGGGTGATGGCAAGGATGAGCGCGATGCGGCGTCCACCGGCATCCGGCAAGCCTTCCAACTGCAGGACGACCGCCGCCAGTCCCCATGCGATCACCGTGGTCAGGTGCCAGGCGAAGCGCAGCGTCCGCGTGGTGAACGCGGTGCCTCCGAACAGCTTCGGCAGATCGGGCCGGCGGAACAGGCGGATGAGCAGGTAGCGCTCGCCGAGGACCGAGTGCGCCAGGCCAAGCAGGATCATCAGCGTGGCCGCGGCGGCCAGCATGTCAGCCGTCCTTCCGCGGACGCGGCGACACCCACATGCCGATGCGGGCGCGGAACACCGGCTCGCTCTGTGCGTTGCTGACCACCACGTCCATCGGCAGGTCGTAGCCTTCCGCTGATTCGCGTGGCTCGAAGGCCGGCGTGGCGACCGCGTGCATCGTGCCCACGGCCTTCTTCAGGTATTCCACCGTCATGCCCTTGGGAATCCAGCGCATCGAGCGCGGGATGCTGACGTCGGTGGTCAGGCCTCCGACGAACTCGGCCAGGTTGCACAGGGCGATCGCGTGCACGGTGCCCAGGTGGTTGGTGACTGACCGGCGATGCCGGATGGTCGCTTCGCCGCGGCCGGGCTCCAACCGCAGCATGCGTGGGCCGATGCTGCCGAAGTACGGCGCCTTGAAGCAGATCAGGCGCGAGAACAGCCAGTGGCCGAACGGCTTGCGGCTCAGGCTTCGGTAGATCGTCAGGACGTCGGCGCTCATCGGAACTCCTGTCGCGACGACGGCGGGACATGCCCGCCGTCGTGATCGTTGCCGTGGTGGTGCGTCAGGCCGCTTCGCGCGGCTGGCGCTTGTGCTGCGGCAGGTCGTAGAAGCTGGCCGCGCGCAGTTCGTGGGTCTCGAAGTCGTCCACCGTGATCGTATCCAGCGTGATCGCACGCAGTTCTTCCAGCAGCTTGCGCTCGTCGGCGGTGATCCAGCCCTCGCGCACGCCTTCGTCCAGCTGCGCGCTGTAATCCAGCGCCTCGATGTCCTTGGTCTTCAGCGCCTTCAGGAACTTGCGTTCGACCGGCTCGGCCGCGACGGCGGTAGCCAGATAGCTGTCGATGCGGCCGCCGGGGTTGTTCTCGCACGGGGTCAGGAACACGCCGTGACCCAGGCGGTCGCGCGCTTCGTTCGGTGCCATCAACAGCATGGCGACGCGATGGCTCAGGCGGTCGCCCGGGGCCACGGCACGACGGCCGAACGGGAACACCACCGGCCACAGCAGCCAGCCCAGCGGCTTGATCGGGAAGTTGCGCAGCGCCTGCGACAGCGCCAGTTCGATCTCGTACGCACTGTTGTGGAAGGCCCAGGCCAGCAGCGGCTTGTCGGCTTCCGGCGTGCCCTCGTCGTGATGGCGCTTCAGCACCGCGCTCATCATGTACAGATGGCTCAGCACGTCGCCGAGGCGACCCGACAGCGATTCCTTGAACTTCAGCTTGCCGCCCAGCGCGCCCAGCGAGACGTCGGTCAGCAGCGCCAGGTTGGCGGCGTAGCGGTCGAGCTTGCGGAAGAACTTCTTGGTGTACGCATCGCCCGGTGCCGCGCCGATCTTCGAACCGGTGATGCCGAACCAGAACGAACGCACGGCATTGGAGATCGCATTGCCGATGTGCGGGTACAGCACCGCGTCCAGCATGGCGATGCCGGCCTTGGTGTCCGGGTCCTGCGCCGCGCGCATTTCCTTGATGATGTACGGATGGCACAGGATCGAACCCTGGCCGAAGATCAGCAGGCTGCGCGTCATGATGTTCGCGCCTTCCACCGTGATGGCGATCGGCGAGGCCTGCCATGCGCGGCCGGCGAAGTTGCGCGGGCCCAGGATGATGCCCTTGCCGCCGACGATATCCATGACGTCCTTGGCGACGTCGCGGCCCATGTTCGTGCAGTGGTACTTGGCGATGGCCGACGGTACCGACGGCACGTCGCCACGGTCCACGGCCGCTGCGGTGGCCTGCGACAGCGCACTGATCGCGTAGGCCTTGCCGCCGATGCGGGCCAGGGCCTCTTCCACACCTTCGAAGCGGCCGACCGACAGACCGAACTGCTTGCGGATGCGCGCATACGCGCCGGTGACGCGCGCGCCGGCCTTGGCACCGCCGCTGGCGGTGGAGGGCAGGGTGATCGAGCGGCCCACGGCGAGGCACTCGTTGAGCATGTTCCAGCCCTTGCCGGCCATCTCCACGCCGCCGATCAGCTGGCTGAGCGGGATGAACACGTCCTTGCCGCGCACCGGGCCGTTCTGGAACGGCGAGTTGAGCGGGAAGTGGCGGCGACCGACTTCGACGCCGTCGGTATCGCGCGGCAGCAGCGCCAGCGTGATGCCGATGTCGCGCGTGTCGCCGATCAGCCCGTCCGGGTCGTACATGCGGAATGCCAGGCCGATGATCGTGGCGACCGGTGCCAGCGTGATGTAGCGCTTGTCGAAGGTCAGGCGGATGCCTAGCACGTTGGCGCCGTTCCACTCGCCCTTGCAGACGATGCCGTAGTCGGGGATCGAGGTCGCATCCGAGCCGGCGAACGGACCGGTCAGGCCGAAGCAGGGCACTTCCTGGCCGATCGCCAGGCGCGGCAGGTAGTGATCCTTCTGTTCCTGCGTGCCGTAAAGGTTGAGCAGCTCACCCGGGCCGAGCGAGTTCGGTACGCCGACGGTGGAGCTGACCACACTGCTGACCGAAGCGATCTTCTGGATCACCTTGTGGTGCGCCAGCGCGGAGAAGCCCAGGCCGCCGTACTGCTTCGGGATGATCATGCCGAAAAACCTGTTCTTCTTGATGTAGTCCCACAGCTCCGGCGGCAGGTCGGCGTGGACGTGGGTGATTTCCCAGTCGTTGATCATCCTGCAGAGATCTTCCACCGGGCCGTCGAGGAAGGCCTGCTCTTCGGCGGAAAGCTGCGGCTTGGGATAGGCCAGCAGCTTGTTCCAGTCCGGGTCGCCGGTGAACAGGTCGCCTTCGAAACCGACCGAGCCCGTTTCCAGCGCGATGCGCTCGGTCTGCGACAGCGGCGGCAGCGCGCGGCGCAGGAAGCCCAGCGCCGGCGCGGTGATCAGCGGCTTGCGGATCGCCGGGATCAGCAGCGGCAGCGCGATCGCCACCACGACCAGCGCCGCGACGATGGTGGCGGTGGGGTTGGCGCCCAGCAGCCAGCACGCGACCAGCAGGCTGGCGGTGATCGCCGCCCAGTAGGCGAGCCGGATCCGGTGGTAGGCGGCGAATGCGCCCGCCAGCAGGAAGGCGAGGAAGGGGATGACGATGCTCATGGCGTTGTTGCTCCGGACACGGATTCGGTTACATCGGATTCGGCATTACCGGGCGCGGCCGACAGGCCTGCCAGGTATTCCAGCACGGTGGCGGTAAAGGCGTCGTTGTCGTCGCCGGCCACCATGTGCGTGGCCTGCGGCAGGTGCACGTGGCGCGCGTGCGGCACCAGCAGTTTGAACTCGTCGACGGTCTTCTCGGAGACCAGGTCGCTGCGGCCGCCGCTGATCAGCAGCACCGGGCACTGCACCTGGCGCGCGGCGTCGGCGATCGCGTCCTGGTGCTGCGCACTGTCGCGCGCCAGTTCGTCCACCAGGCGTGGATCCCAGTGCCAGCGCCAGCGCCCGTCGCTGCCTTCGCGCAGCAGCTCGCGCAGGTCGTCGGCCGATTTGCGCGTGCGGCGCTGCGGCTGGTAGGCGGCGATGCTGTCGGCGGCATGCTCCAGCGAGTCGAAACCGTCCGGAAACGCGGTCATGAAGGCGAGGATGCGCTGCAGGCCGGCAGGCTCCCAGCGCGGGGTGATGTCGACCAGCACCATCGCGCGGAACAGGCCCGGCCAGCGCGCTTCCGCGATCAGCCCGAACAGCCCGCCCATCGAGGCGCCCACCAGCACGGGCGGCTCGGGCTGTTCGCCGGCCACCACGATCAGATCGTCGGCGAACTGGTCGCCGGTATAGGGCAGAGCGGCGGCGTTGCGGTCGGAGCCGCCATGGCCGCGGGCGTCGTAGGCCAGGCCGCCATAACCCTGCGCCGCCATCCATTCGCCGGTGCGGTTCCAGGCGCCGGCGGTCTGGCCGAAGCCATGCGCATAGATCAACGCAGGGTGTGCCTGCAGCGCACCGGGCGAGGCGTAATGGCGGATCGAGAGCGACGAATTCCCCTGGCCGCGAATCACGCGATTCGCTCCTGCGTCATTGATGCAGGAGGAGGGCGTAAGGACGGGAGAGGCGGGTGTCACCATACGGGCTAGTATGGGCTGTCGCATTTAGAGCAGTCAATCGGTTTGGTATTCGGGTTTCACATGCAACCGATTGATTTGTCTTTATTTGTTGTGCGCCGCAACATACATACCGCTACACACCGCGGCGTATGGTTAAATGCGGACCATGAGCACACCCAGCCCTGAAACGCCCGCCACTGCCCCCGCCCGCAACGCGCGCCTGAGCGCCGATGACTGGGCGCAGGCCGCGCTCGACCTGATCGCGGAGCAGGGGGTGTCAGCGGTGGCGGTGGAACCGCTGGCGCGGCGGCTGGGGGTCACCAAGGGCAGCTTCTACTGGCATTTCCCATCGCGCGACGCGTTGCTGCAGGCCGCGCTGGAGCGTTGGGAAGCCGGTGAGCAGGAGAACATCTTCGGCAGCCTGGAAAAGGTCGCCGATCCGCGTGAGCGCCTGCGCGCGCTGTTCCAGCTGGTCGGGCACGAGGTCAAACCGCACATCATCTATAGCGAGCTGCTGAAGGCGCTGGATCATCCCGCCGTGCAGCCGGTGATCGACCGCATCTCCCAGCGCCGGCTCGACTATCTGGTGGCGATGTTCCGCCAGGCGGGCCTGCAACGCACCGACGCCACGCACCGTGCGCGCCTGGCCTATGCGGCCTACGTGGGCTTCCTGCAGCTGTCGCTGCAGCTGCAGCAGCCGCGCATGACTTCGGAAGAATTCGAGACCTACCTCGAACACGTTATCTCGACATTGATCCCGACCTGACGGATCGCGCGGGCGTCCCGCATGGTTCACAATCCGCGCATGCTGTCGCTCTGCGGCCTTTGGGTGGCGACGGCGTTGATGGTCGCGGCAACGATGTACGTCAGCCTGGATGCCCGTTACTACTTCTTCCACGACGGCGCGCAGCGCGCGGTCTGGGAATGGGCGCCGGCAGGCCCGCTGACCATGCTCGCCATCATCCTGCTGGAAGCCGCCGTCATGGCGGCCGTCATCGCACTCAAGCGTCCCGGCGCGCTGTGGCTACGCGCACTGCTCGCCCTGTTGCCGATGCTCCCGTGGGCATTCGTGTCGAGCATGTACGTCGTCCACGCGCCCGGCTACGTGATGCTGCACATCCTGTGGTGCTGGCTCTTGGTGATGGTGCTGGCTTTGATGCTGGTGGTGTCGGCGGGCGCGGATCTGTGGCGCCGCTGGAAGGCGTGAAACACGCTAGTAGGGTGGGCCTTGGCCCACCGCATGCGGTTAGGGAACTCCCAGGCTGGCGGACCAAGGCTCACCCTAAGACGCAGCAGACACCTCCCGCTTCAACTCCGACAATCGCACGATCACGTACGCCAGCAGTGCCACCGCGAAGAACGCCAGCAGCATCCAGGCGATGCCCTGCAGCGTCTCGATGACGGTGCGGTAGACCTCCAGCACCCAGCGCTCGGTGGTCAGCGCGATGATCTCCGCCTTGTCCTTCTCCATCCACTGCGGCGCGGTGATGTACCGCTCCAGCTCGTGGATGCGCACGCCGGACGACACGCCGACCACGAGCGTGGCGAACTGCATGTAGCGCAGCCACGCCTTGCTGATGTCGTCGGCGATGATGCGGGTGAGGATGCGCTCAATCGGTTTCGAGAACATCCACGTGACGCCCCAGGCCACGGCGGCGGACAGCAGCAGGGTGACGGCGAGCAGGGTCAGGAACATGGGACGCTCCGGAAGGAAGGGTTCACATGGGAAGCCGCGGTATGCACGCCCAAAGGACGATGGCCATAGCGCTGCTCCCCAACAGCGCGATGAAGGACCACGTATTGCTGCGTGAGGGCAGCCGGCGCGACAGGGCGACCCGCAGTGAGAAGAGCATGCCGGTGACCACCCCCAGCAGGGGCAGCTCCAACAGATTCGACAGCGATTTGTCGCCGTCCGCGAGCACCACCAGCAGCAGCCAGAGGCCACCAGGCATCACAAGCTGCAAGCCATCCCAGGCATGTCCGCGTACACCTCGCCCGAGGAGCAGGTAGGACGGCACGCCAATCGTCACCACGGGGATGGCGAACATCGCGTGCAACTGCAAAAACTCTGCGAGCTCAAGCATGTCGCCGCCTCATGCCGGCCCCATAACCCGCTGCCGCACACCACTCCGCCACTCCCGCTGCTCGCGCACATACCCGCCGCGTTCCAGCCACCGGAAGATCGCGCGGACAGTGACGACGGGATAGTCGCCGCCAAGTCGTGTGGCGACAGAGTGATCGGTGAAGTCGGTGTTGGCGGAGAACAGGCCGCCGAGCACGCGCTTGGAATAGGCGATGTGCACGGTGTCGGGCACGAAGCCGTCGCCGCGCGCGAATGCGTACGCGCTGCGACGGTCGTAGATGCCGCGGTCGGCGAGGGCGGCGGCCATCACTTCCACGATCCACGCGGTGGAGTTCTGGTAGTCCTCGCTGCCCGGACGCGCGATCAGGTTGTAGCGCGGGTGGTGCAGGCTGTGGCGCGGCATCTGCTGCAAGCGCGCGGCCAGCCGATCGGCGGCGTCCGGCGGAAACCACACGATGCGCAGGTCCTGGTTCACCAGATCGTCGGAGAAGAAGTTCACCAGCCCCTGTGCATACAGGCCCGAGCGATCGCTGCCGCATTCGTTGAGCAGGTGCACCACGGTCCAGCGCCCGTGCGCGTGGTCGCGCACCGCGAAGCCGGCATGGCTGTAGACCAGGCCCTGCTTGGACAGGTCGGTGCCGACGCGTGCGATCAGCGCGACCGGCGCGTCCACCTCATCCAGTTGCTGCGCTGCCAGCAACGCCGTGCGCGCGGCCTCGGCCACCTTGTACGGCGGCATCTCCATCTGCTTGCAGGCATCGCCCCCGCGTGCCGTCCCTGGCAACACGAGGGCGATGACGAGACACAGCACCGCGAGCGCGCGCATCGCGCTCAACCGCCGTAGCGATGGCTGTGGATATGCGGACGTGCGGCGTCGTTGGCGATGAAGCACAACGCCTCGCCGGCCGCACTGAGGATCCAGCCGGTCGACACCGCCGCGACGCTGATCGCCGTGCCTATCGCGATGCCCAGCCGCTTGATCGCTTCCGCACTCAGGTAGACCACGAACGAAGCGCCGGCCACCACGCCCGCCGCCGCGACGGACACGGTCACCGCCACGCTGCCGGCGACGACCGCCACGCCGGTGACCACGGCCGAGGCGCCGTGGCCGAGTGCGTGGATCACCGCGACCGGGACTTCGATGGAGGCCTCCAGGCTGGCCTGCGACAGCCGGCTGGCGCCATCGGACTGCGGCGCGGCCTGCGCCGGGAGGGTGAGGCCGCCGGACAGCGCGGTGGCCAGGGCAAGGGTCAGCGAGCGGGCGAGCAGGTGGGTCATGGCACGGTCTCCGGGGTCGGCCGCACCATGGGCGCGGCCGGCGGCGGTGTTCAACCGGCATCGACGAGGTAAGCTCCGGCGCAACAACGGGTATAGGAATCCGCTACCGATGGCCGTCTCCGTCGACCTGATCGATGCCCTGAAGCGCTGCCTGCGCGCGCAGAACCTGACCTATCGGGAACTCGCCACACGCATCCGCATGAGCGAAGCGGCGGTCAAGCGCATGTTCTCGCGCCGCGCGATGAGCCTGCAGCGGCTGGAACAGATCTGCGAGGTGCTCGACGTTGGCTTGGCCGAACTGAGCGCCGAGGCCTCGCGTGGGCGCAAGGCGATGGCGCTGCTGAGCGAAGCGCAGGAACAGGCGCTGGTCGACGAACCGACGCTGCTGCTCGCGCTGTTCCTCACCCTCAACCGCTGGCGGCAGGACGACGTGATGGGGCACTTCGGCTTCACCCCGGCGCAGTGGACCGGGCTGCTGGTGAAGCTGGATCGGCTGGAGATCATCGAACTGATGCCGGGCAACCGCGGCCGCGCGCTGACGGCGCGCAACTTCCGCTGGCGCGCCGACGGGCCGATGGAGCGCTACTTCCGCCACACGCTGCTGACCGATTACTTCGCCGATCCCTTCGATGGCGAACAGGACGCACTGCTGCTGCTCAGCGGCAGCCTCAGCGTCGACGGCATCAAGCAGCTGCGCCAGCGGCTGGAGGAGGTGGCGCGCGAGTTCGACGCCCTGCTGGCCCGCGATGCCACCCTGCCGGCCGAGGATCGCGTGGGCGTCAGTCTGGTGCTGGCGCAGAAGCCGTGGCTGTTGCAGCTGTTCAATCCGTACCGGCGCTCGCGCGAGGCGTGACCGATCCGGGGGAGATCGAGCTCGGAATCCCGATGATCGAGCTCGGAGCCCCATCGATGGAGCTCGGAATCCCATCGGTCGAGCAACCGAGGGCCATCGATGGAGCAAAACGCGTCATCGATCGAGCTCCACGGGCCATCGATCGAGAAAAAAGCCCCATCGATGGCCCTCTGAGCTCCATCGACATGGCCTTCGGAGCCCCATCGATGGGCCTTTTTGCTCCATCGACGGTGTCCAGAGCTCCATTCATGGCGCTCCGGGCTCCATCGATGGTTTTCCGAGCCCGATCGATGGCTTTCCGAGCCCGATCGATGGCTTTCCGAGCTCCATCGATGGCCCTCCGCGCCCTGCGTATGGGGCTCCGAAGGCCATTGATGGCTTCCTGCCCCCTCACCCCAACCCTCTCCCCCGCAGGCAGGGGAGAGGGGGCGATGTGCCTTTCCTCTTCTCCCCCGCGTGCGGG